>JAMPFJ010000017.1 GCA_023664535.1 Bacteroidales bacterium | reverse complement strand
TATAGAATTTTCAGGGTTGTTTTGTTGTTTAATCTTCATTCAGTTTTCATTGTTCTTACTTGCGCCAGGTTACTTGAACGGAGAAGGAGGGATTTGAACCCTCGCGCCGCTATTAACGACCTACTCCCTTTCCAGGGGAGCCCCTTCAGCCGCTTGGGTACTTCTCCAAGCCGCAAGTTAATCGTTCTTAATATGAAATTTAAGAACAGCGGAGAGGGTGGGATTCGAACCCACGCGCCCTTGCGGACAAACGGTTTTCAAGACCGCCTCGTTATGACCACTTCGATACCTCTCCGTGTTTCTGACATTTACCTTTCGTCAGCGACATTGACTATATTAGCACTAACCTTAATCCATGTCAACATTTTTTTCTGTTTTTTTCTAAAAAATTTTCAGCGATAAATAAATCCTCCGGCGTTGTAATTTTCAGGTTACTATAGTCCCCCCAAATCACCTTAGTCTTCTTATTAAAATAGCGCTCCATAATCATTGTATCGTCTGTGATATCGGTATCTCCGCTTTCTTCCATCCTGCTATATGCCTGAAGAATATCCCGGTACAAAAAACTCTGCGGTGTTTGTACCTGCCACAGAAAATCCCTCGGCGGAGTATCGATTCCCATCCCCTTATCATCCACCACTTTAATTGTATCCTTAACCGGAACACCTACTGTACATGCCCCTGACTGCTGTACCTCTATAATAGAACGTTCAATAATATCAACGGTAATACAAGGGCGCGCCGCATCATGAATCAACACATAGTCGCTGCCGGCTGCCGCCATCAACCCGTTCTTTACCGACCAATACCTTTCGCTCCCACCGGCAATTACTGTTTTTACCTTATTCAACCGATACGCATCAATAATTTCTGTTCTACAGTATTCAATCTCCCTCTCTCCGGCAACCAGAACGATTTCGTCCACAGAGCTTTGCTGAAAACATGCCAGAGAATAATATAAAACCGGTTTCCCCAGCAAATCCAGATATTGCTTTGGACGCTCCGAATGCATACGGTTTCCCTTTCCCGCCGCCAGTATAATTGCCGTTATTTTCTTTTTTTCACCCATTCTTCGTTCCAATTCCTTTATTCATACCAGATTTCTTTCATTTAAAGATTTTCCGTTAACCCCTCTGTCCGATTTTCAAATTCGGCACCGCATTTAAATCCCAGCCATGGCGAACGCCTTTCCGGTACGCATAATATCCTGCCGCGCCAATCATCGCCGCATTGTCCGTACAATAAACCGGCGATGGGGAATAAAATTGAATCCCCTGATTTTGGCAGGCATTCTCCATGCTCTCCCGCAGAGAAGAATTGGCGGCAACTCCTCCCGCCACTGCCAGCCTGCCCAGGCCAAACTCCTTTGCCGCCAGAACCGTATGGGACGTCAGCACGTCAATCACTGCATATTGAAAAGACGCTGCAACATCCGCCAAATTCACTTTGGTCTGCTTCATTTCACATTGGTTCAAATAATTCAGTACCGCCGATTTCAACCCGCTAAAGCTGAAATCATATATACTTCCCTCCACCTTTGCTCTAGGAAAGATGATTGCTTCTTTATTCCCTTCCCTTGCCAGCTTATCAATTTTCGGTCCCCCCGGATATCCCAGTCCAATAGCCCGCGCCACCTTATCAAAGGCCTCGCCGGCGGCATCATCTCTGGTTTTCCCAATAATTTCAAATCGGTCATAGTCCGACACTTTGACCAGATGCGTATGCCCGCCCGATACGACAAGGCATAAAAACGGAGGCTCCAGCTCCGGATGCTCGATGTAATTTGCCGCGATATGTCCCTCGATATGATGAACCCCCACTAACGGTTTGCCTGCCGCATAGGCAATTGCCTTCGCTTCCGCCACACCGACGAGCAGCGCTCCTACCAGTCCGGGACCATAGGTGACAGCAATGGCATCCATATCCGAAAGCATCATTTCTGCCCGGGAAAGCGCTTCTCCGATTACCTGGTTAACCTTTTCGATATGCTTGCGGGAGGCAATTTCCGGAACGACCCCGCCATATAGTTTATGAAGTTCAATCTGGGAAAAAATAATATTGGAGCATACCTCTCTCCCGTTTTTCATCACTGCCGCCGCAGTTTCATCACAAGAAGATTCAATGGCAAGTATGTATGTATCCTGTTTCATCTTTCCGCCGCTCCTTCACTCTCTGTAGTCTTATTGGCAACCGCCTGCCATCCCAAAATCTTCCATTTTCCTTCATTATCTTTCCGAAGGATATATTCCTCATCGCCGGACAAAGAGGATGAACCCGTTTTCATGACCAGCGTTACTTTTATTTTTGCGTATTCGTTTTTCCCTTCCGTATTATACTGTATCTGACTGGTTTCCGCTATGGAATAGCTGATAATCTTCTGCTTATTTTCCTCAAAAAGCAGCATTTCTTCCTTTAATCCCTTAAGCTGGCTTTCCTCCGAATTATTTGCCAGCAGCTCATCATCCATCAGTTTCCGTATCTGCTGATTTGCCACAAACAATTCCTCTTCTTCCCATTCTCTATTATAAATTGACTTTAAATAGCGGCAATGCAGCTTCACTGCTTCTCTTACCGTCTTGGGATAATTTTCCGTAAAATCATAGTTATACAGCTTCGCTTTCTCGGACTGCTCCGTTGTCTCCTTTTTGTCTGATGCATGGTTATTCAGATAAATGTAATATCCCAGTCCTGCAATTACCAGCAGCGCTACCGCAAGAATAAATCCGTTTGTACCCGCTTTCTTCATCCCATTCCCTCCTCTTCAAAAAGCAGCGTCGTCGTTCTCCTGTCCTTAGCAATAACCGTATTCGGAAAAATCGCCCTCACTTTACTCTCATAATCCTGAGGACGCACCAATGAGGGCGAATAATGCGTGAGCCACATTTCCTTTACCTGCGCCTCCCTTGCCATTTCCGCCGCCTCGTAAAAGGTCATATGCTTATATTCTTTCGCCTTTTGCTCTTTATCCGGTTCTCCGTACATTCCCTCACAGATAAACAAATCGGAATTTTGCGCATGCTTTACAATTCCCTTTGTCGGCCGGGAATCCGTACAATAGGTAAGCTTGATTCCTTTTCTCGGCGCTCCCAAAACCATATCCGGGGTATATACTTTTCCCTCCTCCTCAATTCTCTCTCCCTTTTGCAGTCTGCTCCAATAGGGCATGGGAATTTCCAGTTTCTTTGCCTTTTCCACATCAAAGCGTCCCGAACGCTCCAGCTCCATACTGTAGCCATAGCAGGTAATGTTATGATTCACCTTAAATGCATTAAGGTGAAGTCCGTGAAAAGTAAAGCTTTCCTCTTCCTTTTCCAGTTCAATAAAGCGAATGGGAAAAGGAAGCTCCGGAGCAATCATCCGCAAGGCATTCACAATCTTTTCCAGTCTTTTCGGTCCAATCATTGTTATTGGTTCTTTCCGTTCTGCATTTCCCAAAGTAAGCAGAAGCCCCGGAAGTCCGCTGATATGGTCGGCATGAAAATGGGTGAAGCAGATAACATCTATCGGCTTCACGCTCCATCCCTGCTGTTTGATGGAAACCTGGGTTCCCTCTCCACAGTCTATTAAAATATTCATTCCATTATACCGTACCATCAGCGAGGTAAGCGCCCGGTACGGCAGCGGCATCATCCCCCCTGTGCCCAGCAGACATACATCAATCAATCCGTTTTCCTCTTTTCCTTAAAATTTCATTCTATTAAATCATCTCGGTGGTTCTCCGAAAGGAAACCGGAAGAATAAATTCTTCCTCCATTCTCTCCACACAGTCCTCACACAGCACAAATTCCTGTGTCGTCCCGTCCTTTTTTGAGAAATAGCCCCATTCCTTGCAAATCCGGATAAAATCCTCCCTCGGGATTCCGTTGCTAATTTCAATCACCTTACCACACTTATTACAATAAATCTGTTCCATAGTACCCTCCATAACCAATCGTTTTTCCTATGCATCCGGATTTTCCCCCGACAGAGAAAATCCCTGTACTTTATTATGGTAGCCTACTTTTCTTTTAAAATCCAGTGGTAATAATTGTTCATTACAGACCTTTTTCCATAACCAGCGCATTTTCAACAGGGTCGCGGTAATACCCTTTCCGCACCGCCAGCTCCTTAAACCCGTTTTTCCGGTATAACCGAATTGCAGCGGCATTGCTCTCCCTTACCTCCAGCAGCAGTCTCCGTGCTCCTCCCCTTTGTGCCTCGGCAGTCATTTTCTCCAGCAGCTTCTGACCGATTCCTCTTTCCCGAAACGGCTGGCTGACCGCAATCGTCACTAATTCCGCATCCTCCGCTGTCAACAGGATTCCCGCAAATCCGGCAACCACATCCTTTTCCCGCGCCAGATAATAGCAATAAGCCTCACGGCAAAGAACTCCCTGCATCTCCTCAAATGACCAATGCTCTGTCAGGCTTTCTTCCGCAATCCGGGCAACAGCCTCAAGATACTCCTGCCGCAGCGGCATCAATTCAATCATATCAGTTAAATCCTTTCATTTACTCTGCCGTCCCTCTTTTTCCAGACGTTCCCGCTCTGCCTGGGATAACCGCAGATATTCCGGCTCAAATGCATCCGCATCACTGTAAAGCCCTATTTTCCAGTAATCCATTGCCCTCGCTCCAACTGCCGCCGCCCGTTGTTTATTGACATGTGCAGGTGCAAAGGCATAGGGCACCGTCATTTTCTCTGCAATGCATTCCCGGTAAACCGGCACGCCATCCCCCAGAAAAATAACGCTTTCCCCAATCAGATTAAGTGCCTCAACAATCTCCTCAATTCCAATCGCAACCTGTTCCTTTACGACCTGAAGCACACCGCCCTGAAAGCGGTATATTCCGGTATACACCTGATTTCTTCTGGCATCCATTAACGGACAGACCAGGCTTCCTGTCCCGTAAAGGTTCATGGCAAGCCCCTCCAAAGTGGGAATGCCGATAATTGGTTTTTTCAGGGCAAAGCCCAGCCCCTTCACCGTAGCGGCGCCAATTCTTAACCCGGTAAAAGACCCCGGTCCCTTTGCAACGGCAATGGCATCGATATCCTCAAGCCGGGTTTCCGTCATTCTCACTATCTCATCCAACATGGGCAGTAAAGTCTGAGAATGCGTTTTCTTATAATTTATCGTATATTCCGCAATCAGATTATCCTCATCCAAAACGGCGACAGAGGCAACCAGACCCGAACTGTCTACTGCTAATATTTTCATTTATCTCCCTCTTCCACGAAAATCCTGCGGTAATCAAAACCCTTTTCCAAATCCTTTTCAATCACCACATTTTGGCAGTGCTCCGGCAAAATATCCAGAATCCGCTCCGCCCATTCTATCAGGCAGACGCCGTCTCCGTATACCATATCGGTAAACCCTACTTCTTCCATCTCTTCCGCATCCTCTATCCGGTAAACATCAAAATGATAAAGCTTAAGCCTTCCCTCGTCGTACTCCTGGACAATAGTAAAGGTTGGGCTGCTGACATTTTCTTCAATCCCCAGTCCCTTTGCAAATCCCTGTGAAAATAAGGTTTTTCCGACGCCCAAATCACCGTTTAAGCAGAAAACATCTCCCGCTTTTGCCTTTTTTCCCATCTCTTTTGCCAGACGAAAGGTATCCTCCGGGCTAAAACTGTCATACTCCATACAACTCTCCATTTCCTTTCCTCATTTTGGGAAAGCCCCTTTCCGCTTTACCCCGGTTCCCTCTGTATAATGCAGAAGTATTTTTTCCAGCATATCACAATCCCCCACATCCTTCATCGGGAAAACAAACGCATATATCTTACTGCTGTAAATGAGATACTGTGATTTTGTTTTGACAATTTTGAAAAGCTTATCCCATGCAATGCTATGCTGTTCTTCATTCTGGGAAACTGTAATTCCTTCCCCGTCCAGTCGATAACAAAGCGGCTGCTGGTAGGATTTATTCCGCTTCACCTGACCCTTTGCACGGTGGTACATAATAACCGGTTCGATTATCACATACCATACTGCGACAAGCGTCAGAACTGCTCTGCTCTGGTCCGACAGGGAATCAAAAGATACCAGTAACATTACCAATGCTGCCAGCGAAATAAGAAGTCCAAATCTCCCTGCATTTCCATGGTAGACATGGTACATCGTAAACCTGTATACCTCCTTTACGGTCATCTGCACCGAAAATGTAATCTTTTCCTCTTCCATCACTCTGCCTCTTTCTCTATATGCTGTATTTACCAACGTGCTATAAAATCATGGACAACTGAATCCGCTTTCTCTCCAAATCCACGCTCAGCACCTTGACCTCCACCACATCACCGACACTTACCACCTCCAGCGGATGCTTGATAAACTTCTTATTGGTTATCTGGGAAATGTGTACCAATCCGTCCTGATGTACGCCAATATCTACAAAAGCGCCGAAATCAATCACATTGCGGACGGTTCCTTTTAATATCATTCCCTCCGACAAATCCTTCATTTCCAGTACATCTGTACGCAAAATCGGTTTCGGCATCTCATCCCTTGGGTCTCTTGCCGGCTTCTCCAATTCTTTCAGAATATCCTCCAGCGTCACCTCGCCAATGCCCAGCTCCTGTGCCAGCTTACTTCGGTTTTTTGCCAACAGGGAAAGTCCCAGTAATCCCTGGTTGGTAATGTCGCTTAGCTGATAGCCCAGCTTTTCCAACAACCCGGCAGCGGCGGCATAGCTTTCCGGATGCACGCTGGTAGCGTCCAACGGGTTATCCCCGTCCTGAATCCGCATAAAGCCTGCGCACTGTTCAAACGCTTTCGGTCCCAGCTTCGCTACCTTCAACAGCTGCTTCCGGTCGGTAAACCTTCCGTTTTCCTCCCGATAGGCAACAATATTTTTGGCAATCACTTTCGTGATACCGGAAACATACTCCAATAAGGAGGCTGACGCCGTATTTAAATCCACACCGACTTTATTTACACAATCTTCTACCACTCCGGCAAGCGCATCTCCCAGCTTTTTCTGGTTCATATCGTGCTGGTACTGTCCGACGCCGATGGATTTCGGGTCTATTTTCACCAGCTCTGCCAGCGGGTCCTGCAGCCGTCTGGCTATGGATGCCGCACTGCGCTGTCCCACATCAAAATTGGGAAACTCCTCTGTCGCCAGCTTGCTTGCGGAATACACCGACGCCCCTGCTTCATTGACAATAATATACTGTACCCTTTCCGGAATTTCCTTTAACAGCTCTACAATCACCTGTTCCGACTCTCTGGACGCCGTACCGTTTCCCACGGAAATCAATGTGATTCCATATTGTTTAATTAACCGGTGAACAACCTTTTTCGCCTCTGCAACCTTTTTTTGCGGTTCCGTCGGAAAGATTACCACCGTATCCAGCACTTTACCGGTGGCATCCACCACGGCGAGCTTACAGCCGGTACGAAACGCCGGGTCCCACCCCAGCACAACCTGCCCTGTAATCGGCGGCTGCATCAAAAGCTGGGTAAGGTTTTTCCCAAATACGGCAATCGCCCCGTCTTCTGCTTTCTCCGTCAGCTCACTTCGGATTTCCCGCTCAATCGCCCCGGCAATCAGACGTTTATAGCTGTCATTGATTGCCGCCCTTAGCAGCTCTGTCGTGTACGGGTTGTCCCGGATTACTATCTTCTTTTCCAGATAACCCAAAATCCGTTCTTCGGGAGCCACCACCTTAACCGTCAGCAGCTTTTCCTTCTCCCCGCGGTTAATTGCCAGCACCCGGTAACCTGCCGCTTTCCCGATGGGTTCCTCAAAATCATAATACATTTCATAGACAGACTTTACTTCGGAATCCTTCGCCGCCGTCACCAGTCTGCCTTCTTTTACCGTAATATCCCGGATATAGGTACGGTATTCCGCTTCATCGGAAATATTTTCCGCAATAATATCCAGTGCTCCGGCAATGGCGTCTTCCACGGAAGCCACTTCCTTTTCCTCTGATAAAAATGCTTCCGCCTCCCGCTCAATCGGTTTGTCCGTCATTTGCAGACAGATGATGTTGGCAAGCCCCTCCAGCCCTTTTTCTTTGGCGATAGTCGCCCTCGTCCGTCTCTTTTGCTTATACGGGCGGTATAAATCCTCCACTGCAACCAGCGTCATCGCCTCCCGAATCTGCTTTTCCAATTCAGGAGTTAATTTCTCCTGCTCCGTAATACTGGCAATTACAGTTTCTTTGCGTTCCTCAAGATTTCTCAAATAATTCAAACGCTCATATAAATTACGCAAAACCTCATCGTTTAACGAACCGGTAACTTCTTTACGATATCTTGCAATAAACGGTATCGTGGAGCCCTCGTCAATCAGCTTAATTGCCGCCTCCGCCTGACCTGCCCTGATTTCCAGTTCCTGTGCGATTACTTTTGCAATATCCATGCTTCTAAAACCTCAAACTTTCCTCGATATATCATTAATCTGTCGTCTATACATAAAACACTACAAGCTCAACTCGATTTTCTTATCCTTCTCCTCAAATGCACGGTAGGTAACCCCTGCCATATTAAACATCATCTTCGACGCCATGGTTGCTTCCGTATCCGAATATTTGTCGGAAAGATACACTATTTCCTTAATTCCACTCTGAATAATTGCCTTAGCACATTCGTTACACGGAAACAGCGTGGAATAGCATGTCGCGCCCGAAAGGGAGCCGCCGCTGTAATTTAAAATAGCATTCAGCTCTGCATGGCACACAAAAAAATATTTATTCTCCAGTGGTTTCCCCACTCTGCCCCAGGGCATATCGTCGTCGTTGCAGCCGGAGGGCATACCGTTATACCCTACCGATAAAATCTTATTGTTTGCACCTACAATACAGGCACCCACCTGGGTATTCGGGTCCTTGCTGCGCTCCGCTGAAAGTAGTGCAATACCCATAAAATACTGGTCCCAGCTTAAATAATCTTCCCGCTTCATCTCATGTACCTCCCCAATTATAACCGATTTGGCTTATTTTTTATCATACCATAAAATGGTAGGCAACGTAAACATTCTATCACAACAAAAATCCAAAGTCAGCAGGATTCCCGCATTCTTTGGATTTTCATGCCATCTCACCTATATGGTTAGCTGTTTCCTTACTGTGCAGACTGTACTGCCTCACGAAGCATCTCCTGATACTGCGGCTGCGAAAAGGTATACGCATAAATACCAATCGTCATAAGGATGCCGACAATAGAGCAAATCAAACCGGCAATCGAAAGACCAGACTTTTTGCCTGTTGCCAGCGCCACGATACTAAGAATCAAACCTACAACGCCAAAAATACCATAGCAAATACATCCGACAATTCCCAAAATACCAAAGACCAGTGAACAAATCTCCAGACCTCTGCTTCTCTTTTCTTCCATCCTAATTCTCCTTTTCCCTGTTAATTCACTTTATGAATATCTTAACGAACTCTAAAGCTATCCTTATATTATCAGAAAGCAGGCAAATAGTCAAACCCCAGCTTCAGCCGCCATTCATCCGAAGCCTCCGCCCCGCAGCGCCGTTCAGCCCGCCGCTCCTTTATAGACAATGATACAAACCAGCAGGGCATGGCAAACCATGAAGAGAGGAACCAGAAGCTTAAACCGTATTTTTCTGGTTTTATGGTGGAATCTGCCCATTCCCGCTGCGGCTCCTGCTGCACCGCCCAAAAAGGCAGTTCCGAGCAATACCTTTTCCGGGATTCTCCAATATCCCCGTTTTGCTTTCCATTTATCCAGCCCGTATAAACCATAAGTTAATATATTGATAACCAGATAATAAGAAATAAGCCAGTCCATTTCATCCTCCTCCACTTTGTCCCGTAATTCCTCTTTCTTAACACAAGAAAAGGATTCCTGCGCAGCTTTTTGCACAAGAACCCATTCTCTTTTCGGTTATTCCTCTTCCTGCTTAATTATCGCCCAGTCCAAACTTCTCATGTACCGCATTCATTGCCCTCTCCGTATACTTTTCAGCAATCAGCACGGACACACGGATTTCTGAGGTGGAAATCATCTTAATATTAATTCCCTCATCATACAGCGCCTCAAACATCTTTGCCGCCACTCCGGCATTGCTCATCATACCGGCGCCGACAATCGAAACCTTTGCCACATTTTTTTCAACATCAATCTTCTCATACTCATGGAAATGTCTTTCAATAATCTCCACTGCCTCATCGGCATTCTCCACTGCCACGGTAAAGGAAATATCCTTTGTACTTTCACGTCCCACAGACTGTAAAATCATATCTACATTAATATTGTGCCTTGCCAGATGATTAAATAACCGGAATGCCACCCCCGGCTCATCCTTTAATCCAATCAATGCAACTCTTGCCGCATCCTTATCTGCCGCCACTCCACTAACAAGCATTTTTTCCATCTTTGTATCCTCCTTAACAACAGTACCTTCTGAAGTATTTAAACTTGAACGAACAACTAACTGTACACCCTGCTTTTTCGCAAGCTCTACCGAACGATTGTGCAATACCCCTGCGCCCAGAGTTGCCAGCTCCAGCATCTCATCATAAGTAATCTGCTCAAGCTTACGTGCACCGGGAACCTTACGCGGGTCCGCAGTATAGACCCCGTCCACATCGGTATAAATCTCACATGAATCTGCATTTAATGCTGCCGCAAGCGCTACTGCTGTTGTATCAGAGCCGCCACGCCCTAAGGTCGTATAGTCGTCAAATTTGTTGATTCCCTGAAAACCGGTTACAATTACAATTTTTCTCTGGTCTAATTCATGACGGATTCTCTCACTGTCAATTCGTTTTAATCTCGCATTGCCATATACTGAGGTAGTATGCATGGCAACCTGAAATGCATTCAGCGAAACGGCGGGAACGCCTAAATTATTCATTACCATTCCCATCAAAGCAACAGACATCTGTTCGCCGATAGTATAAAGCATATCCATTTCCCTCTTAGGTGGATTTGGATTCATATCCTTTGCCATATCAATCAGCTCATCGGTGTATTTACCCATTGCGGATAAAACCACCACCACATCATTGCCTTTCTTATAGTCTTCAATACATCTGTTCGCCACATTATACATTCTCTCCTTGTTTGCGACAGAAGTACCACCAAACTTCTTTACGATTAACATTTAATTTGTTTCCTCCTCGTGTTTAAGTTACCCAGCCTAGGTTACTACTTTTCAAACAAATGGTCAATCATTTTATAACCATTTTCTATATAAATCCCGGATTTTTTTGCATCTTTTTCGTTATAATGCAAATCCGATGTCTTTTTATCCGTACTGTCATATAACAGATAGGGTACCGGCTCCCCGACATGGGTCCGCAGACAAATCGGCGTCGGATGGTCCGGCAATACCAGCAGACGGAAATCTTCTCCTTTTTCCTCCAGCTGCTCCTTCACCACCCGGATAACCTGCTTATCCAGATATTCCACTGCCTGCAGCTTCCTTTCCAGGCTTCCCTGATGCCCCATCTCGTCCGGCGCCTCAACGTGGATATAGGCAAAATCGTAACCGTCATCACAAAGTGCCTTAACTGCCGCCATCGCTTTTCCGGTATAGTTGGTATGAAGACCGCCGTTAGCGCCTTCCACCTCCACAACCTTCATTCCTGCACCTACTGCAATGCCTTTTAACAAATCCACCGCAGAAATCATCACCCCGCTTTTCCCGTTTTTCTCTTTAAAACCAGAAAGTGCCGGTCTGGTTCCCGCTCCCCAGAACCAGAGGGAATTTGCCGGATTCAGCCCTTTCTTTCTTCTCTCCGTATTGATAGGATGATTTTCTAAAACGGCATAACTTTTTTCCATCATTTCCCGAAGAACCGCATCCTCCGGAAGATACTCCCCAATGGTTTTTCCCAAAATATCATGGGGCGGGGTAAGCGGCAAAACCTCCCCGCCATCCCATATGGTTAAATGCCGGTAACTGGTTCCCACATAAAATTTGTAACCGCTATACTCTTTCTCCAGCATGTCGCTGACCGCCTTTAACAGCACAGCCGCATCCTCGGTGGAAATTTCGGAGGAACTATGGTCAATAATGGTTTTGTCTTTATAATCTTCCTCCTCGCCGCTGACCGTCACAAGGTTACAGCGAAAAGAGATATCGGTTGGCTTCATGTCCACTCCGATAGACAACGCCTCTAACGGAGAGCGTCCGGAATAGTATTTCTTCGGGTCGTATCCGATTACTGAAAGATTTGCCGTGTCGCTCCCCGGGCTCATTCCCTCCGGTACCGTCAACACCATTCCCACTTCCGATTCCCCTGCCAGTTCATCTAAGGTCGGCGTATCCGCATGCTCGATAACCGTCTCGTTACCAATCTCCTCTATCGGATAATCTGCCATCCCATCGCCTAAAACAATTACATATTTCATGCTCATTCTCCCTTATCCGTCCTCTAAAATCCTACACGGATGACGCTGTAAACATCCTCAAACTTTGTGATGCGCTCCGCAAAATCACCCTCCCGCATCGGTTCCGTAATAAATGCCAGCTCATCATTTACCTCCGGCGCTTTGACATATAACACGTCTCCAAAGGACTCCTTAATCCCAAACATCTGGTCGTCATCCAGACCCTTGTCCTTCATCCGGACAAAAAATCTGTTTTCAAAATCCTCAAAAGCGCCCAGCTTTGTTTTTCTTTCTTCCCAGATAGTCATTATATTTGTATGCATATGCTTCACCGCATCCACCACATCGGAAACAACCGCACTCGCCGTTGGCAGCTTTCCTGCTCCCCGTCCGTAAAACATAACGTCATCCAGTACGTTTCCATGAACAAATATTCCGTTAAACACACCGCTTACGCCAATCAGCGGATGATTGTCGCCAATCATCACCGGCGCCACCATGGAATAATAGGTATCTCCTATTTTCTGGCTGGTTCCCAAAAGCTTAATCGACGCCTTAAGCGCCTTTGCATATTTAAAGTCCGTCTCTGTCAGCTTAGTGATTCCCTCCGTATGCACATCCTCGTAGTCAACCTGCGCCCCAGCTACCAGCGAAGTCAGAATAGCAATTTTCCGGCAGGCATCATATCCCTCTATATCCGCCTCGGGATTACGCTCCGCATATCCTTTTTCCTGCGCATCCTTTAACACATTCTCGAAATCAGCGCCCTTTTCCGCCATTTCCGTCAGAATATAATTTGTTGTTCCGTTTAAAATACCGGTTATCTCGGTAATTTCATCTGCGGTTAACGAACTGTTCAACGGACGGATAATCGGAATACCGCCGCCAACAGACGCCTCAAACAGATAGTTCAACCGATTCTTCTTTGCCAGCGCCAGTAATTCCGCTCCATGCTTCGCCACCAGCTCTTTATTAGAGGTACACACACTCTTCCCTGCCATAAGCGCCTGTTTAGTAAAGGTATATGCCGGCTCCACTCCGCCCATTACCTCCACTACAATATTCACTTCCGGGTCCTCCAAAATAATATTATAATCATGCACCAGTATATTCTGCACCGGATCTCCTTCAAAATCCCGTAAATCCAGAACATATTTAATCTGAATATCCTGACCTGCCCTTTTATTGATACTGTCATGGTTTGTGTTAATAACCTCCACCACGCCGGAACCTACTGTACCATATCCTAACACTGCTATATTAACCATATTAACCTCCTTTTCTCCGCCGTTTTTTCTATTTATTATCCTCAATTATCTGATTCAGAGAGAGTCTTGTTTCTTCGGATAATATCTTATTCACATTGATGGCAATCACGATATCCTCCCCGACATGGAGTACCTGTTCCATAAATTCCGTCTCCTCGTTTGAAGCAATGGACGGCATATCGCTAATGTCTCCCTGCTGAATTTCGTCAATGGAAAGTACCGCATCCACCTCGTATGCCAATGCCGTTCCGGAGCTGGTAGTCACCAGAAGGCTCTTCTCCTCATTGTCAATTCTGCTCTCCATACCAAAACGTACCCGCAGGCTATACACTGGAATCACCTCTCCGCGAAGATTGATAATCCCCTTTACTCCCTCAGGCGCATTCGGCACCGGAATAATATGATAATCCTGTTCAATTCCGTTGATAAATATCAGACTCATTCCGTATTTCTGCTCTCCAAGCTGAAATACTACATACTTTTGTTCCTCCATACCCCTACTCCTTATTCAGATTCATCCACTTCAGATATGCATTCATAAACGGCTCCACGTTTCCGTCAAGCACCCCGTTTACATTGCTGATTTCAGCGCCCGTCCGGTGGTCCTTTACCATTGTATATGGCTGCATGACATAAGAGCGGATTTGGGAACCGAATCCGTTCTCGGAAACGTCTCCCCGTATATCGTCAAGCTTCTCCTGGTTTTCCTGCTGCTTTAACAGATACAGCTTGGATGTTAACATTTTCATCGCTTTTTCTTTATTCTGATGCTGGGAACGCTCATTCTGGCACTGTACGACAATACCGGTCGGTAAATGCGTAATCCGGATTGCCGATGAAGTCTTGTTGATATGCTGTCCGCCTGCCCCGCTGGAGCGATAGGTATCAATCCGCAAATCATCCTCCTTAATATCTATTGAGATATCCTCCTCAATATCCGGCATAACGTCACAGGAGGAAAAGGATGTCTGCCGTTTTCCCGCCGCATTAAACGGCGAAATGCGAACCAGCCGGTGAACCCCTTTTTCCGACTTCAGATAGCCGTAAGCATTCTCTCCGTTAATCTGAAGCGTAACGGATTTTACCCCCGCCTCGTCACCCTCTAAATAATCCAGCATTTCCGTGGAGAATCCTTTCTTTTCCGCCCATCTCGTATACATCCGCATAAGCATTCCTGTCCAGTCGCAGCTTTCGGTCCCCCCTGCGCCCGCATGCAGGGTAACAATCGCATTATCCTTATCAAATTCACCGGATAATAACGTCTGTATCCGCAATTCTTCAAAATGCTCCCGGAAACGTCCCATCAGTTCCTCAATTTCAGGAAGAAGGGAAGAATCATTCTCCTCGTCCGCCATTTCAATCAGAACCTCTAATTCCTCATACTCATCCGCAACCGTATCGAATGCCGCCAGAGTATCCTTTAAATTTTTTACCGTTTTCATCACTTCGTTGGAATGCTCCACATCATTCCAGAAATCGGGAGCTTCCATATCCGCTTCCAGCTCTGCTACCTTATCCTTTTTGACAGGGATGTCAAAGTGAATCCCTCACTTCCTGTAATGGAGTCTCATATTGAGCTAGTTCGGCCTTAAACGCGTCTGTCTCGATCACAGAATCACCTCTTTCTTTATTTAAATTTATGAATTTTTACCGCAGCATTGTTTGTATTTCAATCCCGAACCACATGGGCAGGGGTCGTTTCTTCCTATCTTTGCACTTTTTCTTCTCACCGGCTCTTTCACCGACGTGTCGTCCTTATTGGTGCCAGTCACCTTGGCAACCTCTTCACGCTCAACCTTCTGCTCTACGCGGATGTGGAGCATTGCCTTAACGGTATCCTGGCGGATAGCTGCCGTCATTTCTTCAAACATATCGAATCCGGCAAACTTGTATTCCACCAGCGGATCCCGCTGACCATACGCACGAAGTCCGATGCTCTGACGCATCTGCTCCATATCGTCAATGTGGTCCATCCACTTCCGGTCAATCACCTTTAAGAGGATAACGCGCTCCGCCTCTCTAATCATCTCTTCCTCAGGGAACTCGGTCTCCTTCTCCTCATAGAGCTTATTCGCCGTCTCCTTAATGCGCTGGATTAAATCCTGCTTTTGTATCTTCTTTAAATCCTCTTCCGAAAGCTTGATTTTTTCTATTGGGAAAATATCCAAAAGCTCCTGGTTAAGCGCCTTGATATCCCACTCCTCCGGCATCAAATCCTCGGAAATCGTGCGGTTTACAATTTCTTCAACGGTTTCATTAATCATCTGGAAGATAACGTCACGCATATTTTCGCCATCCAGCACACGCCTGCGCTCCTTATAAATGACCTCTCTCTGCTCGTTC
Organism: Bacteroidales bacterium; assembly: GCA_023664535.1. Taxonomy (GTDB): domain Bacteria; phylum Bacillota; class Clostridia; order Lachnospirales; family Lachnospiraceae; genus CAG-590. Next base: position 49,916 of record JAMPFJ010000017.1, on the reverse strand, counting down.
ATTACCTGGTCATAATCCAACAGGTTTTTACGGATTCCAAAATTGTTATTTTCAATCTTTTTCTGCGCTTTCTCAATAAAGCTGGTAATGGTCTTATGCTGAATCTCTTCTCCCTCTGGAATATTCAGCGCAGTGTACATCGCCATCACCCGCTCAGAGCCGAACAGACGCATCAAATCATCCTCCAAGGACAGATAAAACTTGGATTGCCCCGGGTCTCCCTGACGACCGGAACGTCCCCGCAGCTGATTGTCAATACGCCGCGACTCATGGCGTTCAGTACCGATAATCCGCAGTCCGCCTAACTCCTTAACGCCTTCGCCCAGCCTGATATCCGTACCACGCCCTGCCATATTGGTAGCAATGGTAACCGCATTCATCTGTCCCGCCTCGGCGATAATCTCTGCCTCCATCTCATGAAACTTTGCATTCAACACTTTATGTGGGATATGCTTTTTCGTAAGCAGCCTGCTTAATTCCTCAGAAGCATCAATCGTTATCGTACCCACTAAAACCGGCTGTCCCTTTCGATAGCACCCGTTGATATCTTCAACGATAGCTGTCAGCTTCTCTTTCTTCGTGCAGAATACGGAATCATTTTCATCTATTCTGGCAACCGGAAGATTCGTCGGCACCTCCACAACGTCCATGCCGTAAATTTCCCGAAACTCATTTTCCTCAGTGAGGGCGGTACCGGTCATACCGGCTTTCTTCTTATATTTATTAAAGAAATTCTGGAAGGTGATGGTGGCAAGCGTTTTACTCTCCCTGCGCACCTTCACATGTTCCTTTGCTTCGATTGCCTGATGGAGACCGTCGGAAAACCGCCTTCCCGGCATTACACGTCCGGTAAACTCATCGACAATCAGTACCTCGTCATCCTTTACGATATAATCCTTATCCTTAAACATCAGGTTATGGGCACGAAGCGCCAGAATGATATTATGCTGAATCTCCAGATTGTCGGAATCCGCAAGATTCTCGATATGAAAGAAGCTCTCGACCTCTTTAACACCCTGCGCCGTAAGCACAACCTGCTTGTCTTTCTCATTCACCAGAAAATCTCCGTCTTCCTCCACGTCATTTCCCATCAGGGCATCCATTTTGGAAAGCTCCCCGTCTCCCTGCCCGCGCTTCATCCTGCTGGCAAGTAAATCGCACATTCTATATAATTCCGTAGATTTTCCGCTCTGTCCGGAGATAATTAACGGTGTTCTCGCCTCGTCAATCAATACCGAGTCCACCTCATCCACAATCGCATAATGCAGTTCCCTTTGCACAAGCTGTTCCTTGTAAATTACCATATTGTCCCTAAGATAATCAAAGCCCAGCTCATTATTCGTCACATAGGTAATATCACAATCGTAAGCCTCTCTGCGCTCGTCATTATTATAACTATTCAGAATAACGCCGACCTTAAGCCCCAGAAATTCATGAATCTGACCCATCCATTCCGCATCACGCTTTGCCAGATAATCATTAACCGTAACAATATGAACGCCTTTTTCCTCCAACGCATTCAGATAGGCAGGCAAAGTGGAAACCAACGTTTTTCCTTCACCGGTACGCATCTCCGGTATTCTCCCTTGATGAAGAAGAATACCACCCATCAGCTGGACCCGGTAATGCTTCATTCCCAGCGTTCTGACCGCCGCCTCCCTGACCACAGCGAAAGCTTCTACCAAAAGGTCGTCAAGAGTTTCCCCCTCCTTCAGCCTTTTCTTAAATTCCTCCGTTTTTGCTTTTAATTCATCATCACTCAACGCCTGCATGGATTCATCCAATGCCTCTATCTGGTCAACCAATGGTGTTATCCTCTTAATTTCTTTTTCACTATGTGTCCCGAATACTTTCTCGAAAATGCTCATACTAACACTCCTATTTATTTAAAGATAATCATACGGCTAACATTTTAACATCATTTGTGGTAAAAGTAAAGGGCTGCCGAAATATCGACAACCCTTTCAATCCTTATCTATGCCTTGCTTCTATCCACTCAGCACTCCGGTTCAATCAAACCGTATGTGTTTCCTTTTCTCTTATAGACTACGTTTACTTCATCCGTCTCCGAATTACGGAATACAAAGAAGCTGTGCCCCAGCAAATCCATCTGTACGCATGCCTCTTCCGGGTCCATCGGCTTCACTGCAAATTTTTTGCTTCGGATAATATTAATCTCGTCATCGTCCGGGATATCTTCCTCCATAAATGATTTCTGCAAAAAAGCAGCGCTCTGTGCCTGGTCTACCAGTTTCTTTTTATGTCTGGAAATTTGGCGCTCAATCACCTCCGTCACCAAATCAATGGATACATACATATCGTCGCTTACCTGCTCTGCCCGAATAATATTCCCCTTAATCGGAATCGTTACCTCCATCTTCTGTCTGTCCTTCTCCACAGAAAATGTTACCTGAACCTCTGTATCTTCATTAAAATATTTTTCCAGCCTCCCCAGCTTGTCATAAACAGATGCTTTCAATCCTTCCGTCACTTCAATATTCTTTCCACTAATTATATATTTCATTTCTGACAACTCCTTCTCTGTCTTTTTCCAATCAGCCTTTTCCCCGTTCCTCCCACAAAGAGCTTAATATCACAGTACCGTCCTGCACTCTTTGCATCAGCTAATTGTATAAATATTATACCATATCTTGTATTTTTTTCAATCTATAACTGCAAAATCTTCTTGATTTTTTTGCCTTTAATCGCAAAATGTCTGTCAACTTCATTATTTATCCTACGTTATTCGACATTTTATTTGTCAATTTATTTTTGGGATAAGTTTTTTTTCGGCATTTTATACAGAACGTGCATTCTTATTTCCTCCCACTTTTTTCCAAAATATCCGGCCTTTTTTTGTGGATAATGTGGATAACTCTGTGCATAAGTCCTGTTTACAAGCTTTTTCCCGCTTTTTTTTGTGCAAAACTAGATTTCATAATCACTTTACATAATATTATCCACTTTAAAAAGTGGATAATGTGGATTATTTTTTGTGCATTTCACCCAAAGCGATATGGACAAACAAAAAATAAATAATAAGATAATTTAAAAACAATTAAAAAATTGTATAGCAACTCAAGATATTGGGGTTCGTATTACCTAAACAAAAAAAGACAGCACATACGAATATGCCCTGCCTCTTCATTTCATCTAAATCAATCCCAAATTATTCTTGCTGCTCCACAAGGAGTACGGTAACCTACATTAGAAATAATAATTCCGGTTGTACTGCTGCTGGCATGAACCACCTGCCCGCCGCCGATATACATGGTCACGTGACCAATCGAGCCGTCAGAGCCCCGGTAAAACAGCAAATCTCCCGGCTGGATGGACGCTAAATCCACACTGGATAATCCCTGCATCTGTGCTGCCGCTGTCCGCGGAAGCCCATATCCGAAATGCGCATACACGCTCATCGTAAAGCCCGAACAGTCTGTACCGTTGGTCAGACTGGTTCCTCCATATACATATGGATTGCCGACAAACTGGAGAGCATAATTGACAACCTCCTGCCGCCTTGAGCTTGTCATTTCTGCAAGCCTTGCTGCCGCCGCTTCTTCCTCACGCCTCCGAATCTCTTCTTCCTCCGCCACGGAAAGTGCATGAGAAAATCCATAAGAAATATCTACATAATCAGAAGACACATATCCCTCGATATCCGAATCTACACGAATATATGTCCAGCCGTCCACATCATTATCCCGCGGGATAACCTCATAGGATTCTCCCTCCGGTATCATGGTCAGACAATCACTGGTCTCATCCTGCCCTGCACGGACATAAAGCGTAGTGGTATTTACCTTTGCCACCTTTGGACAGGTCTGTTCCGCATATGAACCTGCCGCATCCCCGAACAGGAGATAATCGTTTCTGACATAACCCAGCGTAATGCCGGACTCAATCTTCGTCCATGTATCACCTTTTTCTACAACTAAAGCAATACCGTGCACCGGAAGACTGCCTACGCGTTCCGAATTTTCATCCGGCTCTTTTCGTACATTTACTGCCTCTTCCACATAAGCCAGACATTTTCCCTCAAACTCCGGATATTTGCAGGTGGGAGCTTCCTCCTTTTGGACATCCTCCTCTTTTATTTCCTTTACCGCCAGATTCTCTACATATTTATCCAATGCATAGGTAATACCGGTAGTGGTATCATCCAACACCTCCGCATGGCTGACAAATGAACTGCCCAGCGTGCTGATTGCGCCTGCCGTCATAAAAGCGATGCCCAAAATCGTACTTTTTTTCACAATAATCTTCCTCCATCTCCATCCGTATTTGTATAACTCAAATCGTTTTATTCTCTATTTCTTTCCGTTTGCCGTTTTCTTATATACGGATATCAATATTCTGTCCCAGAAGCGGATTCACGGAACGCTCCAACATACCTGCCAGCATATCCCCGTTCATCTCATCCGTCTCAATCGCTTTGTCCAATAATGCCATTCCGATAGCAGAATTCAGATTGGCATTTGCCAAAACGGTATTTGATAATCCCAACCCTTGAATTTCCATAAACATTACTCCTTTTTTTCAGATTAACCATAAGTATAACGCATTTTGGGCAAAATGACAACCCCGGACCACAAGTTTTATCCCCCGGTTTTATCTCCCGGTATCCTCATCCTCTCCGTCAGCATATCCCATAACCTCCCGGCAGAATTTGTCCAACTCCAAAAATACCTTTTCTTTCCCGTCCTCGTTATGGATTTCATGCCGCATCCCTTCAAACCGGACAGCCGTAACCTGTCCGTATCCCAGATTCAGCAGCCGGTCCACTGTCTGCTGCCACTTCCTTTCGCTGATGTAGCAGGGGTCGTCCGCTCCGGAAACCAGCAGTATTGGCAGCTCCGGATTTTTCATCTGAAACCCGCCTGCCCGATAGACAATACGCTCCAAATTTAACAGGGTCTCAAAACCGTTTAAGGTATAGGTAAATTTACAAAGGGAATCCCGTTCAAATTCCTCTGCAACCGACTCCTTTGCCGCCAGCCATGCACTGGGACGGTTTTCCTTTTTGTACCGCTTCTCAAAATTTCCCAATACCAGATTCTGCATCCCCGCCGAACGGTACCGCTCTCCCTTTATCCGAATCATCCGCCTCACCAGAAAGCTTCCGAGGGGTACGCCGTCGCTGTACGCCGGGCTGCCGGCAATAATCAAGCCGTCAATGGCATCATCATGCCGGGCGAGATACGCCCGTACCGCCAGGGAGCCCATACTGTGCCCGTATAAAACCAGCGGCAGCCCCGGAAATTTTTTACGAATCCTTCTGGTTATTAAAAAAATGTCTTCTACAAACCCCTTCTCTTCAGTCTTATAACAATATCCGATATCTTCCTTATCCTTTACGCTCTCGCCATGCCCCCGGTTATCATGGAGTAACGTAATGTATCCCAGTCCCGCCATGTATTCCATCATATGCAGATACCGCTCCTTGTGCTCGCACATCCCATGCACCATCTGCAATATGCCAATGGGATTTTCCGGAATCATACAAATCCCTTTCAGCAAAACGCCGTCCCATTTTGACTGCAGGGAAAATCTTCTTGTCGTAATTCCCATCTCTTCCTCCATTTTCTGCCCGTCAGCCAATTTCCACGTTAAAGCCCGTACTAATCCGTTTTGATACCTCTAACATTGCCTCTTCCATTTCCGATACATCAAAGGCTCTCAATACACCCAAATATCCGTTGATAATGAATGTAACATACAAATGATGCTGGAAATAAGCGGCGGAATTTTCTTTCATTCCTGCGTTAACAAACTTCTTCATGATAGTATCCACAACCGCAGCTTCCAGCTCCCAGACCATGGACAGCATGCCCGGCCGTCCCATCAGCACGCCCAAATCCTTAGAATCCTTAAAATGCGTCTGCGCAATGCGGGACCACATTTCCGGCGCCTTGCTGATGGTTTCATCATATGGGTACTCGTCAATAATTGCGCAAACATCCTCAATCAATATGCTCTGGATTGAATTTGCCAAATCATAGATATCCCGATAGTGTAAGTAAAAGGTGCTTTTATTGATATCCGCTTTGGCACAAAGCTCTTTTACGGTAATCTCATTTAACCGCTTCTCTTTCGTCAACTCACAGAACACATCCTGAATTGCTTTCTTGGTCTTTCTTACTCTCCTATCCTCTGCCATTATCTCACCTTTCTCCATGCTTTCGTCTATTTTCCTATCATAGCACAATAATAGACTTTCGTCTAGTAACGGGCAGCTTATCTCCCCATCCTATGGTAAACGCCTCCATTATACAGCGGATATCCTCTGTAGTATGCCAGCTCGCTGACCGTTACCAGCTGATATCCCTGTTGGCTTAATTCCCGAATCAGAATAAGCGCAGCCTCCTTTGACGGTTCATGAATATCATGCATCAGCACAATATCCCCGTCCTGTACGTTGGCCAATACCGCCTGCACCGTTTTATCCCGGTCTCTGGTTTTCCAGTCCAGGGTATCAATGGACCACAGGATAATCGGCTTCCCGACAGAATTTTTCACCCTGTCATTTACCGCTCCTCCCGGCGGGCGCATCAGCGTCGGTATTTTTCCGGTCAACGCCTGTACCTTGTAATCCGTATCCGCCATCTGCCCCGCTATTCCCTGTTCGGACAATCTGGTCAGATTACTATGGTTATAGGAATGGTTTCCGATTTCACATCCGATTCTATCTGCCGCCTGCACTGCCCACGGATAGGCGTCCACATTGCATCCCAGAACAAAAAATGTCGCTCTTGCCTGATAAGCCTGCAGGCAGTTAACAATCTCTCCGGTATACCGCCCGGGACCATCGTCAAAGGTCAACGCCACCATTTTTTTATTCGGGTCGATACAGGATGCCCGCACCTCATAAACCTGATTCGGTTTGCTCTTAATAATTTTACCGTCCTTCTTATATGCCGCAGCCACCTTATAGTAGTAACTCATGCCGTATTTTATCTTCTTATCCTGATAAAATAGTTTTTTTGTCTTCCCCACCTCTTTAAATCTGCCTTTGCTGTTCAATTTATACACATAATAAAAATCTGCTCCGGATACCTTATTCCATTCCAGGCGGATTCGGTCGTTTCCAAAGCTCCCCACTACCGTCAACGCCTCCGGTCTTATATAAACTGCGGCTGCGTCACTCACCTTACTGTCTGCCGACTTTTGTTTTCCTGCCGCCCTTACCTTATAATAATATGCCCTCCCTTTCTTCATTGTGGTATCCACAAAGGATTCCTTTTTCGAAGAGCCGATTTTTCTGTACTTTCCATTTTTTTCCGTACTTCTGTATATCCGGTATTCCGCTGCCTGGTAAACGCTCTCCCAGGAAAGCTCTACCCTCTCTTCCGTAATTTTCTTTGCCCGCAGCTTCTGCGGTATACTCAGCACCACTTTTATTTTTACTGCGGCACTCTGCTCTACAGCCTCCCCGTTTTCTATCCGGCTTATCCGGTAATAATACGTTTTTCCGGCTTTCACCGAATAATCATAACATTTGATGCTTCCCGACTGTCCGGAAACCTCCGCCAGCGTTTTAAATCCCCCGTCCGCCCTCTGTGATTTTTCAATCTGAAAGACGTTTTGCGCATTGTCTGACTGCCACGTCAATAAAACCCCATTGGAGGAAGTAACCTCTCCTTCTAATCCCATGGTACCTGCGGCATACACCTGCCGCCCCAGACATAATAAACAAAACAGTGTTAATAAAATTGCTTCTTTTAACCCTTTTCCTTTGTACTCGTTCATCCCATTCGCCTCTTCCCGAAATTCAATCCGCCGTATATGTACAGCTCTACTTAACATCTTACGGTGCTTTTCTTTAAAATGCAACCACTTTCCCAATTCTTCCCAAATCTTTATATTTTCTTCATTATTTTACTATATGCTCCATATTCCCGTCTGATTATGCATTATTTTTCTTTATTTTATCAGACTATTTCAACAATTTGTGAAGAAAATGTGAATATTAGCACTCACCTGTTGACAGTGCTAACAACACGTGCTATAACATAATCACAGGTTAGGAAAAAGAGAATCCAGCCTGAATAAAACAGGTAATGCCTACAGACCATATCTATAGACAAATTAAAGGAGGAATTTTTATGTTAGTACCAAGTATTTTTTCAAACGATTTATTTGACACCTTTTTCAATGACACTTACAAACCGTCTGACCGTTTTATCCATTCGGCAGATTCCAGAGCTTTGATGAATACGGATATCAAGGAATATGAGGATAAGTATGAGCTGGGTATTGAGCTTCCGGGATACGAAAAGGAAGATGTATCTGCAAGCCTCAAGGAAGGCTATCTGAGTATCGAGGCAGAACGCCATGCAGACAATGAAATTAAAGAGAAAAATGGAAAGTACATCCGTAAGGAATGCTTTACCGGTAAATGCCAGAGAAGCTTCTATGTCGGCGAACAGGTTACACAGGACCTCATTCATGCATCCTTTAACAACGGGATTTTGACCATCACGGTTCCGAAAATTACCGAGCAGCCGAAGGTGGAAGAAGAGCATTATATTGCTATCGAATAAATCATTTACCCCGAAAAAGGTACCGTTTCTCCCCCATCCGTTCCCCACGGACTACACGAAAAGAGACGGTACCTTTTATTATTTTCCGCTATGCTTCTTCTATTCTTTCCTTTTTTCCATTAAGCAGCCGGATTCCCGCCGGTATACCGACAGCCGCCAGCAGGCAAAGCCCCGCAATCAGCGCCCCGCTCATTTGCTCATCCTGAAAAACAGCCACTTTCTCCCCATAATACAAAACGAATACTGAAAATGCATTATTGAGGAAATGCATCATTCCGGAAACCACTATACTGTCCGCTTTGTGCATGGCATACGCCAGAGCAGCGCCTAAAATAGCGGTGGGAATAATTTTAATCAGACTCATGTGGCTGATTCCGAACAAAACCGCCACAAAAAATATTGCGCGCCGCAGGCTCATTTTCTGTTTAAATGCCGTAAACATATAGCCTCGGTACATCAGCTCCTCACAAACTGCCGGCAGCAGGGCAATCAACAGCAGCGCCCCTGCAAACGGTACTCCATCGAGAAGCTCCAGATATTCTTCATTTAAATTCTCACTCTGGGCAGAAAATAAATACGTAAGCAGATTGCTGATTAAAAGACTGAGGCTTCCCGCACCGATTAACAGGATTAATCCGCCGAAAATATCTTTTCCCTTCGGGCAGTGCAGGGCAAATATTTTTCTGCCGTCCCCTTTTATATATACGCAGGCAAGTACAGGCAGCACACCGATAAAAAACTGCGGGATAATCACCCCCATCAACGGCTGCTCTAAACTCATCAGCCCCCCCAGATAAACCATTAACAGCAGCGCAACAATCATGATTAGCAGACTTTCCTTAATTGTCGGCAGGCTCCCCTTTTTAATATTTTTTCTCCGTTCAAACAGCTTGATGCCGCTGGCAGATTCCCCAAACAGAATGGTTTCGCTGTTATAAATCCTTCCCAGCACCCATACCGCAACAAAGGCATAAACCACATTGCTCAGCAGCACCATTAAAATCAGCGTAAAGTCATATTTAAATACCAGCAGGTTCTTCATCAGCAGACAAATATTCGCCACCGGAACCAATGCGGTTGCGGTACTTAACTCGATATTGGGAATAAAACCGATATAACCGGTTAGCAGTACCACCAGCGTAAGCGGCGTAACATAATTATTCGCCTCCTTAAAGCTTTTCGCAAAGGCACAGATACACATGACCACGGCGCTCATAAACAGGGCAAAGGCAATGACACAGATAAAGGAAATCAGGATTGCCGGCACAAAGCTTCCCAGCTTAAAGTCCCCCGCATTTTCAGTAAGCGCACTGATAGTCGCATAAAAATATGCCGCAATCCCGCCTATTGACAGTACATTGATAAAAACCGACACCACCGCAATCGTCGCTACGGACAAAAATTTACTCATAATTAACTCCATATTCCCCACAGGAAGGGTAAGCAGAGTTTCCAGGGTTCCCCGCTCCTTCTCTCCCGCCGTAGCGTCAATCGCCGGATACATCGCCCCCATTAAAATGCTGGTAATCATTAAAAAGGGAATCACGCTCCCTAAAATGCTTCCCACCGAGCTCTCGCTGCTGGAAGCATCCTCAAGCTTTGGCATTACCGGATAAAGCACCCGTTTTACATCCAAGCCCTCCTCTTTCGCATTTTTTTCCGCAATATTCTTTGCCAGCGAATCAATTTCCTCCTCCAGCATACCGGAAACCATCAGCGAATTGTTTACCGCCGACAGATAATGTACCTCGTATATGATTTGGGATTCGGTGGTCTCCACCGTCAGGTATGCGTCAATGGTCTCCTCCTCCAAATCCTTTTGCGGCTCCTCCGATTCAACCTCTTTAATCACATAGTCGTATCCGTCGTCCTTTCCGGCAATCCAGTCATTTAACGCAAGCCTGTGGGTATCCTCCACCCCGTCATAAGCGATATAATAGGTCTGCTCCTGCTGGGTGGTGTTAATCAGCGTTATTACCTGCATAATCACCACAAACAGTAACGGATATAAAATCACAGGCAGTACCACCATGGTAAGAATGGTTTTCTTATCCCGTATAACGTCCATGATTTCTTTTTTGTAAAGCGTTTTAAGCTGTCTGTAATTCATTCGGAATCCCTCCTCCCCATGCAGGCAAAAAAGGTTTCCCTCAGGTTATCCGTTTCGGTAGCTTCCTTCAGGCTCTTCGGCGTTCCCTCCGCAATTATCCTTCCCCGGTCAATCATAATAATCCGGTCACAGAGAAATTCCGCCTCTTCCATATAATGCGTGGAATATAATACGCTTTTTCCCCGGGTTTTCTCCTGCTTCATAAAATCAATGATTGCCTTGGAGCTGATAATATCCAGTCCCAGCGTCGGCTCGTCAAAAATATAAATATCCGGATTATGCACCAGACATCGGGCAATCGACGTCCTCTGCTTCTGTCCGGTAGACAGTTTTTCAATGCGGTTGTCAAAAAATTCTTCCATATTTAACAGTGTACAGGTTTTCTCCAGCTGTTCCTCAATCTCTTCTCCGGAAAAACCGTACAGCTCTCCGAACAGGGCGAGCAACTCCCGTACCGTAAATCTGCCGTATAGCTTTGTGTTCTCCGACAGATAACCGATATGCTTTTTCCGTTCTGCCTTTTCCGTTATCTGCTGCCCATTACCGGTAATCACCACCTGTCCTCTGGTAGGCTCCATCAAAGACCCCAGCATGCGCAAAAGCGTTGTCTTTCCTGCTCCGTTAGGACCAAGAATGCCCAGTATCTCCCCCTCCTTCGCCGCAAAGCTTACATGGTCTACCGCAAAGAACTCTTCCTTTTTCCCCTTTTTTAATGTTCGTACAAACTGCTTTGTCAGTTCTCTCGCTTCTATCAAATCCATTCCTCCTAAAGGTCAGCTTTCCACACGGAAATACACAGTTTCTCACGCCAGCAGATTCAGCACAGAAATAACAAGACAGATTCCCCAGCCAAGCAGTAAAAATACATTTACCGGACTGGTTTTTTTCTTCTCCTCCTCGCTTCCACAAAGGTATGCCCATGTCATCTGCCGCCCGTTTATTTTTGCAATAGCCTTTATCAGTAATACGGTGAGTACAATACCTCCCACCGCAAAAGGAGTTACCAGCACAAGCATAGGGATTAACTGACTGTTTGATGCGGTGGTGTTCATCACCTCTTCCATATCAATGTTGGCATATTCCGCATAAAACTGACCGAGAAACTCATAAAGCTTCGGCAGGATATAAACATAGGCGGTATTTACCGCATTAAACAGCATATGCAGAATCATCGTTGACGCCAATGAACCGGTAGCCTCCACAACCAGGGCAAAAACAATTCCCAAATATGCCGCATACATCATCTGATTAAAATTCAGATGCATCAAGCCGAAGGAAAGCGCACTAACCACTATACCAGTTAACACCGAGCGCTTCCGGAATGCGGAATACATGATTCCCCGGTAAAGCGTCTCCTCAATAAAGCCCGGCAGGCAGCCAATAATCAGAATACCCAGCCATGCCGGAACATTCTGCGTCACCTGAAAAACCGCCCCGCTGGTTTCGTTTTTTGCAAACAGCTGGCTGAACACATTCAGCCATGTCGCCATCGGTGCCGCCGTAATCAGCACAACAAGGGAAAGAAAGAAACTGGAAACCCGATACTTTCTTACCTGTAAATCCCTGCCAAGCTTCTTTTTTGTCACCAGCATAAACACTACTGCGCCAAGCAGCAGATAGCCCTGCGTAAGCAGAATAGATATCAGGGTACTGTAATTATCGGGGAATAATCCCTGAATAATGACAACAAAAACCGATACCGGTACCTCAATCAATAACAGGAGAAAGAAAAATAAACCGGCATTTTTCATCTCCTTTTTTGTACTTTGCCCATCGGCAGCCCCTGCTGCCTTTACCTCTTCCAATTCCATCTCAATCCTCCGTTTTGTTGTTCACCTGTATTTTCTCTATTTTTTTATCGCAATCGCTTCCATCTCAATCAAAACATCCTTTGGAAGCCTTGCCACCTCCACGCAGGAGCGTGCCGGAAATACGCCGGTAAAATACTCGGCATAAATCTCGTTTAATGCGCCAAAATCATTCATATCCTTAATAAATACCGTAGTTTTCACTACACTTTCACAATCGGAGCCCGCTGCTTCCAGCAATGCTTTCATACTGTCAAATACACGGGCTGCCTGAACACGGATATCGCCTTCTACCACATTACCTGTCGCCGGGTCAATGGGAACCACTCCCGAGGTATAAACCATACCGTTTACCTCTATCGCCTGAGAATACGGTCCTATTGCCTGCGGCGCCTTATCTGTTTTCACTACATTCTTCATTGTTTTGTCCTCCTAAACATTTATTCATTCTTTGCAGACGGTATACCCTGCTGTCTTTCCTTTGTCTGCCTGTCAACTGCCACAATGGCATGTTCTCTGATTTCAATTCTGCCCTCCTTTAGCAGCCTTCCTACTGCCCGCTTAAAGGCATTTTTACTGAGCCCCAGTTCCCGCTCAATTACCGCCGGTGATGCCTTATCCGTAAACGGCAGCGCACCGTCATAGGAAAGAATCACCTGGTAAACCATTTCACTGTCCTCCTCCATCTGCTGATAAGCAGGCTTTCCCACAGCTAAATTCAGCTTACCGTCCTCCCTCACCGAAGTAATCCGAAGAGACAGCGTGTCCCCCACATGCACCTTTTTGTGCAGCTCCTGTCTGGGAATAAGCCCCTGATACCGGTTATCCACTGCCACAAAAGCTCCCAGTGTTTCACTAAACCGATAAATGTAGCCCTCAACCTGCTCCCCGCCCTGATATGGCGAATCCGTGGATAAATAATCATACAGCCGCATAGTCACACAGGGACGGCTGCTCTTATCCATATACATACAGACCAGATATTCTCTGCCCTCCCTTACTGCCCCGACCATTTCCTTAAAGGGCAGTAAAATATCCTTTTCCAGCCCCCAGTCCATAAAAGCGCCTATACCGCCCACGCTTGCCACCTTAAGCTTCGCTATTTCTCCCAGTGTAATCAACGGTTTGTTCACCGTTGCAATGGGACGGTCGGCGGAATCCAGATACACAAATACCTCTATGCTCCCCCCCGTTTTCAGTCCGGCGGGAACCTGCCTGATAGGAAGAAGCACCGCATCCTTCGCTCCCTTTTCCTCTGCCAGATATACGCCAAACTCTTTTTCCCGGACGACCTGCAGGGTCTGCCACTTTCCAATCTCAATCATAATTTCTCCTTATCTTCACTCTGTTATCCTAAAACCTCCACAACCACAAAGGGATTGCCTTCCTTATCCGAAAATACCGTCTGACAAATATTCTCTTTTCTATATAAGGACGGATACATCTGTTCTCCCAGTGTTGCCGCCTTTCGGTAATCCACCCGCATTTCCTTTATCTCTTTTTCTTCCGGCAGTAAATCCAGCGCCTCCACCACATAACGTCCGTTATTTACGTGCTGGTTTGAATCCAAAAAAGATTTTTTTACGATAACCGGATATGCCTCCTCTGTCTGCACCCGATATTCCTCATCCAAAATCTTTATTTTTCTCGGTGCATAATCCATCTTAATCGCTTCCTCCATTTCATAGCCCGCCAAATCTTCTTCCGACGGCTTGGAGGGGCGCATGTTCTCCAAATCCATAAAAATCCAGATGGAATTTGCCCTGACAATCTGCCTGCCTGTTCCGTCAACAATATCGAAATTACGATAACCATAGATTCCCTTAAAATCGTATGGCCATGTTCTCACCGTAATCTCCTCCTTAAATTCGGGATAACGCAAAGCCTTAATCTGCCAGCCGGATAAAAACCATGCGTGATGGCTTACCTCCACCTCTTTCAGCCCTTTCCCCAGAGCTTCGGAATGGAAAATCGTGCAGTCCTGAAAATACTGGGCAATCCCTGACATCCCTACCTTCAAATCGCTCCCCACCTGGGAATATGTTACCTGTTGTTTCATCTCATACATGTTTGCTACCTCTTTTTCTTCAGACAATTTCCAGTATAAAACAAAAATACAAATAAATAAATATTTTTTAACATTTTCTCTTGATTTTTATAATGAAATGTGTATAATAATGTTTTGTGAGTGGCGCAAAAGCCTGATGGGGTATCGCCAAATGGTAAGGCAACGGACTCTGACTCCGTCATTTCAAGGTTCGAATCCTTGTACCCCAGTGAAAAAGAGTAATCGGGTATCCGGTTACTCTTTTTTTGTCCGGTTAGCGGAAGGAACCCTCTGGAAGCCGTCATCCTTAAGCCGCTGTTTCGCCTCTTTTTCCAGCTGCAAATCCAGCCATTTTGGTTTTACCACCTTTACCTCCGGACCAAAGCTGCGAATCCACCGGATAACATCCGGCGCAACCGGTGCTTTCTGATAAAAGTACAGTCCCTCCCCGGTCTCCTTAAGCCGTTTTGCCCTTCCCGCTTCATATTCCTTTACATAGCGTATGCAGTCCCCGGTAAAAATCAGTTCAATGTCCTCCGGTTCTCCGCCGCCCAGCTTCAAAAAAGGCATCCCACCGTTTTCTCCGTCCGCTTCCGCCATCCGGAATTTCTCGTCCAGCAGATTTATGCTCTTTATCCGGGAAAGCCGGAATCTTCTTATTTCTTTCCGTTGCTCACAATACCCCTCCACACAGAGATAGGAATCAATCACCAGCATCCGATAGGGGTGAATTACCCGTTTTGTCAGTACGTCGCTGGAAAAGCTGTAATATTCCATTTCGATTTTCCTGCTTCCGTCAATGGCATTCTGTATTTTTCTCTCCGTTGCTCCGTCCACCTCATCAACACCGCCGCTTATTTCATTTCCCCGCTTAAAATGGCGGCAAAGCTTCTCAAACTGCAGCCGGTTAAGCGATGCAGAGCTTTCCACTATCTTATTGATAAATGCCATCGCATGCCTTCCCATCTCCAGATGCTCATATTCCGTTAACATCTCCCGGGCAAAGGCTAAAGACGCTAAATCCTCAATCGTAAAATCCACGTTCTTCAGCGTATATTTATCTGCATAATAATAGGTTTTCCCTCCGCGCTCCTCTTCCCCGATGCCATAATTTAACGATAGTTCATCGATATCCCTGCTGATTGTGCGCTTGCTGACCTCGATATCCCATGCCTTTAACCGTTCCCTAATCTCCTCCGCCCGGTAACCCATAGGATTTTGTGACAGCAGGGATAATATATAGATTTGTCTCTGGGATACGGATATCTCCTTTCCCTGATACACTTTTTCTTCCTCCATAATTCTCCCCTCTTCCCTATTCACCAGTAATCTTCCTGTCCTTTGGGCTTTCCGAAGCATTTCCGCCGGCTATCTCCTCCACGGTGAGCAGCCCAAGATTTATCTTCATCTGTAAAATCCGTGCCACGGATGCGTCAATCTGCTCCTCCGGCACTTCCCCACTGTCAACCGCTTCCGCCATTCCCTGAAGCGAAGCCTCGGCATCCGCCGAAAATATCATATCGTTTCCCGCTGCCACCGCCCTTGCGCTCGCCTGCTTTAAACTCATCCGGCTAAGCACTGCACGCATGTTTAAATCATCGGCAATCATCACTCCGGAAAATCCCAGCTGTTCCCGCAAAAGGGCATGCACCTTAACAGACAGCGATGCGGGATATTCCGCATCAACCTCTTTCATTACAATGTGGGCTACCATAACCATATCTGCCCCTTCTTCAATCCCTGCCAGAAACGGAAGAAAATCCTTTTCCTGATACTCCGACAGCAGCCGCCCGTCTGAAGCACTGCGCTTATGCGTATTCCCGAGGTTTCCATACCCCGGGAAATGCTTCAGGCAGCAGCCCATCTTCTGCTCCCGCATCACTCCAGTGACGGTTTTTACGTACTCCGCCACCTCTTCTGCCTTCCCGCTTGCCGAACGTTCATACATATAAGCCTTCGGACTGTCTACCACATCCGCCACCGGGTCAAAGTTAAGATTCATCCCCATTTTCTTCAGCAAAGCACATTTCCTTACCGTTTCGCTCTGCACCTCGCCTAATCCTGCTTCATAAAGCCGCCTGGCACTTTTAAACTGATGGGGTTCCTCCGTGTCAAGCTCCGCAATCCTGCTGACCTTTCCTCCCTCTTCGTCCACGCCGACAAAAAGCGGATACCGGACACAGGTCTGCAGACCGCTCACCCGCTTCGCTACCTCCTCCGGGGTTTTTCCCTTATAATCTTCCCCGAAGAAAATAATCCCTCCCGGCTGGATTTCCTTAAGCTTCAACTCCGTTATATCCCTGGCATTCGTCAAAATCATCATCTGCGCCAGCTTTTCCTCCAATGTCATCCCTGCGATACATTCTGCAATACAGTCTGCCTGCCGCTCCTCTTGTTTCTCCCTTTCCCGCTGTTCCTCTTCACTGTTCTCAGCCAGCCGGGTAAGATTGGTTCCCGGAACCATCCTTTTCTCATCCTGTCCATACCGAATGCGTTTTCCATAGAGCCTTTCTTCCTGTTTTTTGCCGGCAAAGGTTTCCTGTATCCCCTCTCCCGGCGCCGCTTGCAGGACAAAAGCTGCCGCAAACGCAAGAACCACTGCTACCGCCGCTAAAATCCGTCGTCTCATTGACTTCCCCAATCCGTTTTCCTTTATTCTATGCTCCACTACCGTTTACACAGTCCGATTTTTTCTTTTACCGACGCCTGTTTCCAGATACATTTCCGCATCACGGCAATCTGCTCCCGAAGTGTCTTCAACTCTTCCCCGGATAATCCCGACGCACTAAAACTTAACCGTTCAAGCCTTTTGCACATCTCCTCCCGATTAAAGTCTATTCCGTACTGCTCCCCGATAAAGTCCAGCTGCTCCCGGTGGCTCCTGCAGAGATTAAATCCGGTATAACACAGCCGCAGCATATCGCAAATATCCGCATAGCAGGCAATCACCGCTTCGCCTTCGTTTTCCTGATGACAGCTTCTGTACCGTCTGATTTTCCGCAGCATCAGCTTAAGCAGCATCACCAGCAGAATAAATGAAATTATCCCCAGCACCACATTGATTAACCATGTATACTCGCTAAGCTTCACCCCGCCGAATCCGCCTCCGTCATCGCCGCCGTCTCCATTGATATTGTTGAAGAAATCCGTAAACGCTGACCAGAAATCATCCTCATCCACCGCCTCATTACTGCTGGGGGTAACCTCTACCAGCCTCCAGCCGAAATCCTCTATATAAATTTCCACCCACGCATGCGCCATGGCATCGGTTACCTCCACATCCATTACCGGCGCTTCTCCGATTCTGCTGTATCCGTGGTAATACCCCGATGCCTGCTTCCCGTTATTGATTTCCGATGCCAGCACCGTCTCAAAGGAAAAGGCGTATCCCTCCACATAACGCGCCGGAATCCCCATTTGCCGGAAGAGCAGCGTTGCCGCCGAAGCAAAATGCGCACAGTAGCCTTTGCGGTTCTTAGTCAGAAAATAATTAACTACATCTTCGTCCGACGGCGTCGCTCCCGGCTTAAGGGTATAGGGGATATTATCCTGAAAATACTGTACCACCGCATCCACGATTTCGTTTTCCGTCATGTTGGAGGATAAGCCAATCTTTGCGCATTCCGCCTCCAGCACCTCCTTATTGGCATCGGGAACCTCCAAAAAGACCTCCGCCACTTCCTCCGTGGATATCTGCTCCGCCAAAACCTCCCCTAAAGAATCCTCCCATACAATCTTCGGATAAAAATTGTAGCTTGCCTCCTGCTGCATACCGATTCCCTGCGCAGAAGATAATAATCCATGGTTATTATAAATCGTATAATCATCAAAATAAGTATAATACGGATAATAGAGATAAGCCGTATCCGCCCCGACATTTTTTACATCCATCTGTCCGCTGGCGCTGTACTCCCCGCCGGACATCCGCTCGGTACGCAGAAAATCTGCTTCCCTCTCCATGCTTTCCTCCTGAAAGACAGCGATATCATCCATTCCGATTCCGCCCGCTTCCCCGTCCGCATTTTCATAGAGGCTTTCCCACTGATTTTTATTATATCTTCCTCCGGTATATCCCTTCAAATAAACCGCTTCATTGCTGTAGGGAACATAGGAAACGATAAGGTCCGGCTGGTAATCCGGTCTTACGTTGGATATCCCGCCCAGCTTTCCGCCGCTCATTCCCCCGGTGGACGCATAATGGTTATACAGTCCCGCAAATCCCAGAAGGACAAAATTTCCTATGGCGTCCGACGTTTCCTCCCGCAGTCTGTCGCTTTTAAACCATGTGTCAAAATAAGCGGGCGGAATGATGCTTTCCACAATAATGACCACGCAAAAGCCCAGCACAAGCAGGGAGGTCAGAATCTGCCGGAATATGCCCGCATCCTGGGTATAACTCACCTGATTCTTTTTTAATCCCTTTACTCTGAAGGACGCATCCCATGCAAACGCAAGATAATGTCCGTTTGCCTTAAAAATGACCACCGCCGCATAACCGACGCCCAGTACAATGAGATAAAATGCATCCGGTGTTATTTTCATATACAGGGGAATCAGTAAAAGCGGAAATGTCAGCAATCCCGTCCAGAATAAACTCATTGCAGAATAAATCCAGATATTTAACACAATAATGATAACCATGCCGACAAAAATCACCGCAACCGCCACCGTCAGGTAATCATTGTTAATCGCAGCCTCATACTCCCGGACACCTGACAGGTTAAAAAACATCTGCGCTCTTCTTAAAACCGCATTGACAATCGTATAAAATCCCGAATTGGCATAGGGCTGCAGAACGTAAATGGACACAACAAAAACCGCAAAAAATAAAATATAGCCGAGGTCCCTGTATAGCAGCTTGGAGGAGGCATAAAGAAAGGCGAAATACATGGAAAGCGCCAGATATGCCACCACTACCATAACAAAGTTATAGGAGATTTCAAAGGCAGACAAAAAACCGCCAATGGAGCCCAATACCAGAAAAAATACGATTAACGAGCGCAAAAAACAATTAACAATCGTATTTCCGTTATGTAAAACCGGCTGTTTCAAATATATCCCTTTCGCCAGAAAGATATCCCCTTTATGCACTTCTTCCTTCTTTTTCTTCTTAAAAAGCATTGCCATTCACTCCCGGATTGTCCAAATTATCCACGCAAAACCGCTGCCGCCTGTTTTTCTCCGAACAGGACTTTATCCTCTTCCGGTTCTCCCTCCGGCAGATAACCGATATACAGATAGGAATGTACAGACGGGTTTTCCCGCAGAAAATACTCCTCCACTCTTCCGAAGCCCTCATAGCACCGGTCATATAACAGCATCTCCATCCACTGGCTTCGCTCTATCTCACTGCCGATGTAACACTCCCGCAGTTCTCCCCGCCCGGTACTGTAATAATATATAGTAAAAGGGAGGTTCTGCCTGACAAAGGAGCGGGTGATGCTGTCTGCCAGCTCCAGTACCGCCTCCAGCCTCATTTCCTCATCGTTGGCAAGCTCCAGCAGTACATTTAACTGCATCGCCGACACGCTGATTCGCTCCTTTACCATCAGCTCATCCTTTTTTACCGAAAGCTTCCAATGGATATTTTGCAGCTTATCCCCGGGAATATATTCCCGAATACCGCTTACCTCGGAAAAATCATACCCTTTCTCCCGGCTCTCCATCGCCTCGGAAACTCCCCGCATATAAATTCTTCCCGCTTCCTGATTCCGCTCCTGCCCCCGCGGAAAAACCATACACTCCCTTTCCGTCTGCAGGGGAACGGATACCTCATAAATTCCGAGCAAATCCATCAGCCGTATTTCTTCTACTTTCACCTTAAGCCTTCCGCAGTAATCCATAACCACCGGATAGACTGTCTCGGTTTTCTTTCTCGCCCTTACCGGTATATTCAGATAATGCTGACCAAAATCCCCATAAAATCCGTTTTCCATATAAAGCCGCATAGTGGCATTGACAAGGGGAAACCATGTGGGATTACTGAGGACAAAATGCAGATAAAATTCATTTCCTCTCTCCATGGCTTCTTCGGGCGCCCTGATTTGCAGAGAAAACATCTGCTTTACCTGATACAATCCAAATATACTGCAAAACGGAAGCAAAATCAGCCCTACAAGCAGGATAAAATTGATATAACTATGGAATACCACCATTACAAAAATATTTAATATAATGACGACCATATAACGCAGAATATTTCGTATCCGCCGCATATCCCGCCTCCTTTTATGTTCTGGGAACCTTGACCTCTTTGAACAGTTCGCCCAGTGCATCCTCTACATTTTTTCCCTCGGCTCTCGCCCTGGTGCTCAGCTTTACCCTGTGCCCCAGCACATCAATCAGCACATTTCGGATATCCTCCGGCGTCACATAATCTCTTCCCCCCAGCACCGCCATCGCCTTCGCCATTCTAAGCAGGGAAATGCTTCCTCTCGGGCTTGCCCCCATGGAAAACAACCCGCTTGTCCGGGTTCCCTCCACCAGGGTAACGATATATTCATAGATAGAATCATGGACGAACATCTCATTCGTCTTTTTTCTAAGCTCCATCAATTCCTCCACGGTAATGGCATTTTGCAGCAGCGACAACGGCTTCTTTGCATTTTCCTTCAAAATATCCACTGCCGCTTCATGTGCGGGATATCCCATGGAAAGACATACCATAAAACGGTCCAGCTGGGATTCCGGCAGCATCTGCGTACCGGAGGAGCCCAGCGGATTCTCGGTGGCAATAACCGTAAAGGGCTCCGGCAGCGCCCTCGTCACCCCGTCCACGGTAACATTCCCCTCCTCCATAACCTCAAGAAGCGCCGACTGCGTCTTTGGTGAGGTACGATTAATCTCGTCCGCCAGAAACAGATTGCAGCAAACCGCCCCCTGCTGGTATTCAAAGGTTTTTGTATCCTGATTGTACATGGAAAATCCTACAATATCGCTGGGCAGCACATCCGGTGTAAACTGCACACGCTTGTAGCTTAAAGACATGGATTTGGCTATTGCCATGGCAAGGGTTGTTTTTCCCACGCCGGGGATATCCTCCAACAGCACATGCCCGCCGGCAAGCATTGCCGCCAGCACCTTTTCGATTACCTCATCCTTCCCCTTAACCGCCTTTTTAATTTCATCCTTTACCTGCAGCATTTTATTTTCCATATACCATTTTCCTTTCCCCTTGTTTTTCACCCGAAGATTACATATGGGTTTTATGGTTTACATATTTTGCTTTGTATTTAGAATATACAATGGTCTGGTCCTTATATAAGCTGTAATATCCGGAGGCGGCATAGCTGACGGATACCGCAATCAGATAATAAGAAACGCCCTCAAAGCCAAATAATTCAAAGGCAATCAGAATAGAGGTAAGCGGACAGTTTGTCACCCCGCAAAACACTGCGACCATTCCCGCCGCACCACACAGGGAAGGAGACAAACCGAGCAGCCGGCCCAAGGTACAGCCAAATGCTGCGCCGATGGCAAAGGACGGTACAATTTCCCCTCCCTTAAAGCCTGCCCGCATCGTGATTACCGTTAAAATCATTTTCCAGAAAAAAGCTGGCGGCGATGCCTTTCCGTGTTCAATGGCATCCGTAATGATTCCTATTCCTGCTCCCATATAATTTGTCGTCTGCAAAAGTATGGTCAGTAAAATGACGACAATGCCTGCCGCCGCCACACGGACATATTTATTTTTCAGCTCCCGGTGGAAAAATATGCCGGTCTCCTTTAACAGCACGCAGAACAGAACACTTACCCCTGCGCAGGCGACGGCAATCCCTCCCATTTTCAACCCGTTAACCATCGTCAGCCCCGGGATATCCGACACATGGAACACCTCCGGATGAATCCCAAGCCCCGCCGCAAAATTCGCGGCAATCAGCGCCGATATTACGCAGGGCGCCAGCGCTGTGTAATACATCACGCCGACGCTGACTACCTCCATGGCAAAAATCGCCGCAGCCATTGGGGTTCCAAACAATGCAGAAAAGGCGGCGCTCATTCCGCACATGACGATTACATGCATATCCTCTTCGTCCAGCTTCAGCCAGCGCCCCAACTGGTTACCGATACTTCCACCGAGCTGTATCGCCGCTCCCTCACGGCCTGCCGAACCTCCTACCAGATGCGTAAGTGCCGTGGAAACAAAAATCAGCGGCGCTGAACGGAAAGGAACCTCATCCTTCGCCCGCACGGTGGAAAAGACCTGATTCGTTCCGCCGTCATCCCTGCCAATCTTTTCATATAAAAATACAATGACCATTCCAGCCGCTGGCAGAAGCAGAAACACCCACAGATGCCCTTCCCGGAATGCTGTCACCTTTGTCAGCACAAAGGAAAATAAACTGCTGATTCCCCCTACCACATATCCAGTCAGAAATGCCAGCAAAAGCCATTTAAGCAGGCTTAACACATCCTGCTTTATCCTTCGATAATAATATTGAATAAGAACACTCTTTCGGTGTTGATGCTTCTCTCCTGCCATCCCGCTATCCCCCGATATGCTCCTCTTTTCTCTCCGGCACTTATCAATTACTTCAAATTAAAGATTTCCGCCATTCCAGCCCCAGTGCGCCACAGCCTCATACTTGATATAAATATGGTCCGGCGAAATCCCAAGCACCTCATGGTAAATTTTTGTTATCTCCGCCGTCAGCGCTTCAAAAGCAGCGGGATTTTCCCTGCCGTATACCTTCACCTCAATAAATGCGCTTGCCTCACTGTTATCTCCCCTGAAATATAAATGATAATTATCCGTAAAGCCTGTCATCAGCCACGCCTCACTCTTCCCCGGAAGCAAAGTGATTATCTGTCCCAGTCTCGTTTTTAATTCCTTCTCTTTTTCTGCGCTGATGGCAACGCTGACCTTTGAATCAATAAATGGCATATTATATCCTCCTCGTTATTGTCATAAATATTTTCGTTTTGCCGGATTTTAGAAAACCCCTAGCGCAAAAAATTGTCTATGTAGGCAATCAGCGATTCCAGGGTTTTGTCTATCCCCAGGGTAGCGCTGTTCACGCACAAGTCATAGGACCGGGAGTCTCCCCACTTGCCGTCGGCATAAAAATTATGGTAAGTCTTACGCATCTTGTCTTCCTTTTTCATCCGGTTCAGCGCATTCTTCTCGTCCACACCGTACTTTTCCATAACCCGCTTCTGCTTTGTCTCCCTGTCCGCCAAAATAAAAATACTCAGCATATTCGGGTTATCTCTTAACACATATTCCGCACATCTCCCCACAATAACAAAGGACTCTTTTTCCTTTTCGCCCTTTGTCCGGATAAAATCAAAAATATGGTTCGCCACCGTCTGTTCTAACGGAAGATAACTGCCGTCCATGGCAACCGGATAAAAAATCGGATTCACCGGTTTTTCGTCAAAATATTTTGCCACCTCTGCGCTAATCGCTCCCTTTTCCTCTACATGGTCAAAGATTTCCTTGTCATAAAGGGGAATCTGATAATGCTTTGCCAGACGCTCGGCGATTTCATGTCCCCCGCTTCCAAACTCTCTGCCCACGGAAATAATGATTTGTTTACTCATTGCCACCCCTTCTTTCTGCCCGAATTGAATGTAACCGTTTCCCTGTACCTATCATCCTGCTTTCCAGATAATATCGTTTTTCGTCAGCCTCTCCCATGGAAAAGGTTTTTCGCGGAAGCACGCCGTCCAAAATCACGCCCTGAAACAAATCCTCCTTTTTCACCTCCGGAAGCAGGAACCCCAGATTCTTTTCTTCCCTGCCAAGGGATTCCAGAGCCTCTCTTCCGTGAATATAATCAATCCTGCATTCCGGATGCTTCTCTAAATATGCGTCCAGAAAATTCTGCAAGGTCGCCGCCGCAATTCCCCATACAGGAGCAAGAACCCGCATTGTCCGACTGCCGGTGCCACTGCACACAGTGAAGCTGTGCTCCCCCTCCTTCATCGTGGGGGAAATATTTCCCTCTTCCAAGACAAATCCACAGCCCTTTTCCTCATAGTATGCTTTTGCGCAGGAAAGCAGCTCCTCCTCCCGAACCCCAAAGAGTACTCGGTGGATAGGCTCCACCGTCAGGCTTTTGTCATGGATATTGACAATCTCACACAGGCAGTACCTCGCCGGATGATTCGCCAGCTCCTCGTCGCTTAATTCCTTTTTCAGCTTCTCCCATGCCGCCTTTGCCGTCGCCATGGAATGGTTTCCGTCTCCTACCGCCAGATTCAATAACGGATATTCCCCTTTCAGCTTATACCTCTCTCTGAACCGATTGGAATCTGCCAATGCCTCTATACGGTTCATCAGTCCCTCCGTCTCGTTCCCCTCCGGTATCAGCCAGCCGGAAATATGTCCGCCCCCCTGCATTAAATCCGTGTCATACACCTGTCTGAACTGTCCCGTCTTTTCTGTCAGCGGTTCAATTACCGTGCATTCTGCATCATCAATCAACAGCATGATATGCGGCATTTCAATAGCGGCATTCTCTCTCACCTTAAGGCGGGGCGGGATTCTTTCCTCCACAGTCATTTCCGTCGGACGAATCAGGCTATGGGCTCCTTTTTTGTATTCATAGGTTTCCAAATCCACTTCCACGACGACGCCGTATCTGCAATTTTCTTTTCCGAAGCTCCGTTTCACCAGCATAAACCCGGCAGGAAGCTCCTTCAGTATTCCGTCTGCCAGATACCGCAGCATCGTTTCATGAATTTCCCTCACCCGTTCCGCCTCATCCTCCGTTCCCAGATATACTTCCGGCAGGGTCAGCTTAAGGGCGGACGGTGCGTCTCCCACAATCTTCTTTGTCTCCTGCCAGTACTCCGGCTGCGACGTATACTGGTCGCAGGCAATCACCGCCCATTTATACAAATCAATTCCTTCCTCAGGCATTAACATCTTTGGTACATGTAAACAATTCATCTCCGGTTCTCCCTTTTCCCGTTACAGGTATTTCTCCATGGCTTTTTTCCACAGGTCAATCAGTTTTTCCAAAGAAAACGCTGCATTTGCCGGACTGGTAGAGGGCAGCTCCACCATCGGCAGGGCAATATCCTTTTCCATATATTTCCGGTAAAGCTTTCCCGCTGTTTTTCCATTGGTAAAAACCGCTTTAATCTCCGATGCCTTAACCATCCCCTGTATATCCGCCGGCGTCACGTTCCGGATACTGCTATCGCTTGAACCCTCAATTTCACAGGCTTCAATCACATCGTAAACCGCAATATGGTTTTCCAAAAGCAGTTTCTTTTTCTCGTCAATGGTTTCCGGTTCTTCCGCCGACAAAACCGCCGCCAGTACCTTCCAAAACCGGTTTCTCGGATGCCCGTAATAAAATCCCTGTTCTCTCGATTTTACAGAGGGAAAACTCCCCAGAACCAAAACCTTCGACTTCCTGTCGTAAACCGGTAAAAAGGGCTGGCTAAAATAAGCTGACATCATTCTCTTTAATATACCGGACAACCTCAACCGTGCGGTCGCATGCCTCTTTCAGGTCGTTCATCTTCTCCTCCTCCGGAAGACCTCCGCTCCGCAGCACCTCTACTATCGGATTCAGCACTTCACTCACGGAAAGCAGCGAAAGGTTTCCCACAACGCCCTTCATCGTGTGCGCCACCTGAAACGCCTGTTCCGCATTTCCTGCTTTTACCTGCTCCTCCAAATCGTCATATCGGTTTTCTTCCGGAAAACGGAACAGGAACTTTTTATACAAGCCCTCATTCTTCATAAAACGCTCTTTTGCCCCGACTAAATCCAAATCTTTTTCAAAATCCATACTATTCGCCTCATTTCTCTTTATTTTTACTGATGTGTATCCGAAAACAGTTCAATAACCTGTCTCGCATATTCAAAGCACTCCAACATCTCCGGAGAAAAAATCCCACATTTCCCGGTCATAATCATCTCATATGCCTCTTCCTTACTAAATGCTTTCTTATAGACGCGTTCACTGACCAACGCATCATAGACGTCCACAACCGATACCAGCTGTGCGGAAAGCGGAATTTCATCTCCCTTTAACTTATCCGGATACCCGCCGCCGTCATACCGTTCGTGATGATACCGGCAAATATCATAAGCCGCCTGATACTGCTTGGAATCCTGATGAACGTTTTCCAGTTTAGCAAGAAGTTCACAGCCCTTTGTGGTATGGCTGTTCATAACCTCCCTTTCCTCGTCCGTCAGCCTCCCGGGCTTCAATAAAATACTGTCCGGTATCACAATCTTCCCGATATCGTGAAGTGCTGAAGCACTGACAATGGTATGGATTTCCTCCGTGGTCAAACCATCCTCCGGAAAGAGCTGCATGTAGGTCTGCGCCATAATCTGGGTCAGCCCCTTTACCCGCTTGACGTGCATTCCCGATTCTAAATCCCTGAACTCTACAATATTACTGACCGCTTCCACCAGACTGTCGTTAAAATCCTCCAGTTCCTGTTCCTTCTCCGCCAGCTTCTGCTTGGATTTGCGTAACAGCTTCTCCAGCCTTTCCTTATTCTGGTACATTTCAATCGTATTGATAATACGCTTGTGGATAATCTGCGCAGTAAAAGGTTTATTGATAATATCCACGGCACCCAATGAATAACAGTCCAGCGCTACCTGTATATCCGTATTTGCCGTAATTAGGATAACCGGTATCTTATTCAGGATTCTATTAGTATTCAACACCTGTAACACCTGATATCCGCTTACCACCGGCATAATCAAATCCAACAGTATAATCGCCAGTTCTTTCACGTTCTCATTAATCAGCGTAATGGCTTCTTTACCGTTCTTTGCCATAAGAATTTCATAATCCTCTTCAAAAATCTGCTGCAACAATTCCCTGTTCAATTCTTCATCATCAACAATCAGAATTTTGTTTCTCATCCGGGTCCTCCTTTATTTTTTTATTTTATTTTGCATTATCTACTAGTTTACCATATTCTAAATTAAATTTCATTAAAATTCTTACCAAAATTATTATGCAATCTTTGTTAAAACATATATTTTGCAAATTATCCCTTGCAAAATAACTTAAACCGCCTTATAATAAAAAACAGACGCAGATGTAGTTCATCGGTAGAACTCCAGCTTCCCAAGCTGGTGAGGCGGGTTCGATTCCCGTCATCTGCTTTACGAAAAAAGCGCCGGAGATGATTTCTCATCCCTGGCGCTTTTTCCTTTACCATAAAAACCGGGTTACCGCTTTCACTTTACTTTATCAGCATCTCCAGCACAGCATAGGTTTTTCTTCCCAGTTCCTCCTCCAGCGGGATTTCATCCCCCCGTTTATCCACCTCCGCCGGCAAATCATAAATATCAATAACCTGAAGTCCCTTATCCTCATAATAACGGTGAAGATACTGCTTGCCCGCCTGGTTGCTGCTGGACAAAAAGAAATTTTTGTGCATATCCTCTTTTACCTGCATTTCCTTCGCAATAAAATCAATCCAACTGGTAAACGTATTCAGATTATAATCATTCAGCGAATACCCGACAAACAAAAATACATGGTCGATTAACAGGGATTTCAGAAATGTTTCCATCAACCGGTGGGTTTCCGAATACTGCAGATAATCCTTCTCCTTAAATACAATATCCTCCAGACTGTCCATATCCCCGTGCATCTTGATTAAATAATTTCTGGCATTTGCCCGGAATAAATCCTTATCCTGACGGATAATCGCATAATCCACTGCCACCTTATCCATCAGTTTATCATAATTGGTCGTCACGATATGCCTGGGATGTATCCTGGCAATCAGTTCATTCAATATATTCGGCGCAGCGTCCGGCGAAAGTATTTCCCGCAGAGTTTCATAATATTCCCGATGTCCGATACTGTCATCCATTCCATAAAAGTACTGCGGAATACGAATGTACTCATTTGTTGACAGCTTATCCACCGGATAATCAAGCTTTTCCGCAAACACCCGCACCATCTGTCCCCATGTGGGAATCCCCGAGTTTTTGGAAACGCCGGCTCCCACAAAAATCACCAGCTTTTCCTGCTTCAGCGAATATTTCAGTTCTTCTATCATCTGATAAAAGCATGCTTCCGTGTCTGTTTTCCCCATCGTCCCCTCCTTGTTCTCCCTGCACCGTGATACGCAAAATCCGTCTCCTAAAATGCGACAATCACGCCGCCGTCATTGGCATATAACGAGCTGATGCCCTTTGTATCAATAATCCGGGAGGATTTAAAATGATACCTCGCCATCAGTGCATTCTCTACCTCCCTCGCCCGTTCCTTACAATTACAGTGGGCAATAATCACTGTCTTCTCCGGAAAATTATCTCCCACTTCCCCGATATAGTCAACCATTTTTGCAAGCGCTTTCTTAATTCCCCTTGCCTGCCCCTCCTGCGCAATGGCACCGTCTTCTGCTTTCATGTACGGCTTAATATTTAAGGCGGACGCCACCAAAGCCCTTACGCCGGTCAGCCGTCCGTTCTTCCGCAGAGTCTCTAAGGATTCCAGAACAAAGGCTGTCTGCATTCCATCGCGAAATGCCGTAACCCTTTTCACAATCTCCTCAAAATCCGCACCCTCCAGGGCATACCGCTCAATCAGGTAAGCCAGCAGAAGTTGTCCGCAGGAAGCGGATTTGGAATCAAAAACATGTATCTTCACCTCCGGGTGTTCCTCCTGATACATTCTTTTTGCAAGCTCAGCGCTGTTATAAGAACCGCTGAGCTTTGCGGAAAGTGTAACCACATAGATTTGTTCGGCATCCCGAAAGCTCTCCATATAGCTTTCCGGCGACGGACATGCCGATTTCGGGCATTCCGGACACGCTTCCACTCTCCTCAAAAAATCCGCCTGGTCAAAGCTCTCGTCATCCACCACCTCGTAACCGCCCACATCAATGGTAAGCGGAACCGATACCACATATTCTTTCTTTAAGTCCTCCGGTACAAAATCGGTACAGCTGTCCCCTACAATCTTAAACTTCATAAATTATCCTCACAATCCTGGTTAATAGTTTTGTACAAATCACCACATTACATAGTATCATTTACTATGTATCATAGCATAAAGTTTTTCTTTTGTGAAGAGTCATGGCATAAGACTGTCTGGCTGTTTCATCAACCGGCAATATCCATTATTCCGTATTAGTATGTCTTTTCCCGGATAGTTTTAAACCTCCGTACCTGGATGCTGCCCTGTGTTTTCTGTTTTTTTCCATTCCAAAATTGCCTCTAACCTCTCCTTTACCTGTTTTTCCTGCCCCTGCTCCGTCGGAAAATAATACCGCTGATTTGCCAGTGCATCCGGCAGGCATTGCATCTTCGCCAATTTCTCCTCGGTATCATGGGCATAAATGTAGCCTTTTCCGTAATTCATTTCCTTCATCAGCTTCGTCGGTGCATTACAAATCTGAAGCGGAACCGGTTCCGCCGGCTGCTCCTTTATATCCGCCTTACAGGTCTCGCAGGCCAGATAAAGCGCATTGGATTTTGGCGCCATTGCCAGATAGACTGCCGCATGCGCCAGATGTACATCGCACTCCGGCATCCCTAAAAAATGACATGCCTGATATGCCGCCACTGCTACCTGCAAGGCATGGGAATCCGCCATCCCCACATCCTCACTGGCAAACCGCACCAGCCGCCTTGCAATATACAGCGGGTCTTCCCCGCCATCCAGCATCCGGTACATCCAGTAAACCGCCGCATCCGGGTCACTGTTCCGCATGGATTTGTGCAGTGCGGAAATCAGATTGTAATGCTCCTCACCACTCTTATCATACAGCAGGGAGCGCCGGTTCATACACTGTGCCAGGACCTCCTCGTCCACACACAAAACCGCCTCCTCATTCATCCTGCCGTTAAATACTGCCATTTCCAGCGTATTCAACGCCGTTCTGGCATCCCCGTTAGCAAACCGGGCAATCGCCGACAGCTGGAAATCCTCTATGGAAATCCGCATGTCTCCCAATCCTTTCGGACTTTCCAACGCATGCTCCAGCAGCTCTGTTAAATCCTGCTCCTCCAATGCTTTTAAAATAAATACCTTGCAGCGGGACAACAGTGCGGAATTGATTTCAAAGGACGGATTCTCTGTCGTAGCACCCACCAAAATAATACTCCCTTTTTCCACAAAAGGAAGAAAAGCATCCTGCTGCGCCTTGTTGAACCGGTGAATCTCATCCGCAAACAGCAATGTCCGAATGCCCATTTTCCGATTTTGCTCCGCCTGCACCATCACTTCTTTAATTTCCTTAATCCCACTGGTAACTGCACTAAATTCCATAAATTCCGCCTTCGTCTGCCTGGCGATAATTCTAGCCAGCGTGGTTTTTCCCACCCCCGGCGGTCCCCAGAAAATCATAGAGGAAATCTGGTCATCCTCAATTAACCGTCTCAGAATTTTCCCTTTCCCAATCAAATGTTTTTGCCCCACATAATCCTCTAATGTATCGGGTCTTAACCGGCTCGCAAGAGGAGCGGTTTTTTCTCTGTTATCAAATAAGCTTAACTGTTCCATAATTACACTTCCTGTCCCTGTCCGAAAATTTCCGATAAGTACTTACCCGTTTCGTCCTTTAAGCTTCTGTCCTCTGCCCTGCGCTGCTCTTTTACCGGTCATCAATATTCCTTTTCTTTTGCAGGAGTAAAATTGCAATAAAGGCAATTACCCCGCAGCCGATAAGAAACAGCACCTGAAATGATTCCGATACCATGGAATCCCCCATCTTAACCTGTATTCCCATATACTCCTTGTACCCGGTAATCAATTCCTGCGGCACGTCGGCAAATGTATCCTTCAGCGCCTGCTCGCAGCAGGCGGCGCGCATCAGCGCAGTTCCGTGTAAAACCGGTATGTATTTCAATACTGTTGCTACTCCTTCCGGCAGATTACCCACCGGAAGATAAATTGCTCCCACAAAACCAACCAGCGTTCCTACCACCGTCCCGATGCCGTTCCAGGCACTGCTGCTCTTCACCAATAACGCTGCCAGGTACATCATAACAGAAAAAATGCAAACCGTTAAGATAATAAGCAGAAAAATCTTACCGAGCATTTTCCCAGTCAGCATGTCCCCTCCGGTTCCCACAATATAACAAAGCGCTGCGGCAAGGGTTATTGTACACAGAAAAATACCAATCAATACCGCCGAGGTAATATAGGACAGCGCAATTATGCTGCGCCCGACAGGAGCAGAATACAGGCTTGCAAGCTTTCCCTCATGCAAATCATTGACCATATTTCCCATCACCGTCAGCGTAACGGTAACCGCATTTACGACCAAAATCCCTGCCAGCGTCCAGTACTGCACCAGATGCTTCGCATTTTCCGCATCCTCCAGTGCATCCCTGCTTCCGCCATATTCCTTCAACAGCTCAACCACGTTTTCCTCGTTCATATCGCCGAGAAAAATCCCCATTAACACCAACACAATCAGCATGGTAAGCATGGAAAAAAATACTGCTCCCCTGTCCCGCAAAAACACCAGACAATTTCGTTTAGTTAAACTAATATACCTGTTCATACCCATTCCTCCTGATTTATATCAATTCTGCCTGCAAGGCAGACTGCTATTTTTTCTATCCTTCATTATCAATATACTTTCCTACTGCCGTGCATTCTCATCTGCCGTCACATTCAAAAATACATCGTCCATTGTGCCCTGCACCACCTCAAAGCCCTGCAGCATTTCCTCCATTTCCCTAACCAGCGGCAGCGAAGAAAGCGTCCCCGTTATTTTCACCAGAATCCGCTCGTCAAAAACGGAGTACTCCAGATGTTTCCCGTCCAGTTTTGCTATAACTTTCTCCCGATGCTCCGGTTTCGGAATCAGATATAATTTATCCCTTGCATAAGTCTCCTTCAGGGAAAAGGGCGTTCCGTATTCCACTAAATGTCCATGGTCCATAATCCCGATATGGTCTGCGTTTGCCGCCTCCTCCATATAATGGGTCGTCAGAAATACCGTCATCCGCATCTCCTTTTGCAGGGCATACACCGTCTCCCATACGCTTTTTCTGGTTGCCGGGTCAAGCCCGGTAGTCGGTTCATCCAGAAACAGAATATCCGGTGTATGCATCAACGCCCTGGCAATCTCGCATCTTCTTTTTTGTCCCCCCGACAGCTTCCCGAAAGGGCGTTTTAACAAACCGGATAAATCCAGAATTTCGATTACCCGGCTAAAGCTCCGCCGCAGCTTTTCCTTATCCTGTTCGTATAACCCTCCCCGAAGCAGCAGATTCTCCTGTACGGTCAGAAGATTATCCAGACAATTATTCTGGTAAACGATTCCGATATGCTTCTTTATCTCTTCATTATCCTTACCAAGCTCCATACCGTTTATCAGCGCCTCCCCCTCCGTCGGCGCCAAAAGCGTACAGAGCATATTTATCGTGGTGGATTTTCCTGCACCGTTTACCCCTAAAAAACCGAACAGCTCCCCTTTTTTTACGGTAAAGCTGACATCGTCCACCGCCTTTACTTCCCGGTAATATTTTTTCAATCCTCTAACCGTTATCGCTTCACTCATTTCCGCCATCCTTTTACAACTCCCCTCCGGATAATACCATTATTTTTTGCTATCATATACCAGTTTTAACGGCAGTACAAGCAAAAACAGGTAACCTGCAAAAAAGCCCATATAAGTTACAAAAAAACACTTATCAATACCCGACGCATTTCCGTCACAATGCTTACTCCGTACCAATAAGTGTTTCCTGATTATCTGATTTTTCCGTTATTGAATTTTTTGCACCTGCTGCTTTGCCGCCAGATGAACATAAACCCCTCCCGGAAGAAGCCGTCCAAACGCCAGTGCAAGCTTCACGATAACGCCGGGAATAATCACCACCTTCTTCTCCGCCATCCGGCTTAACGCATACCGGACGCAGTAATCCGCCGAAATCCCCCGCATCATGAACCTGACGTTCGCCACACGGTTAAACTCCGTATTCACCGGACCCGGACACAAACAGCCTACATAAACATGACTTCCGCACTCCCGCAGTTCCTCCGCAACAGCTCTTGTAAAGCTAGTGACATATGCCTTTGTTGCATAATACGTCGCCATGTAGGGACCTGCCGGCATCAGCCCCGCACAGGAAGCTACGTTCAGAATATATCCCTCATCCCGCCTCTGCATTTCCTGCAGCATTAGCTTGGTAAACAGATGCACCGCTTTGATATTCAGCTGTATCATATCTATTTCTTTCCTTAATTCCGTCCCGGTAAAGTTTCCGCAGTCTCCAAATCCCGCATTATTAATAAAGATTTCCACATCCATTTCCCTGATTTGCCCGTATACCCGCCGGCATTCTTCTTCCTTTGTCAAATCCGCCGCTATAATCTCGCATTCTGTTTTCAGATGTGATGCCAGTTTCTTCAGCCGTTCTTCTCTTCTGGCAACCAGTACCAGATTATATCCTTTTGCCGACAGCCTTTTTGCAAACTCTGTTCCAAGCCCGGCGCTTGCTCCGGTAATTACCGCATATTTTTTCATATTCTACCTGCCTTTTCCTGCTATTTTATTATGCTTCAAATCACTATCTCGTCTCCACTATGCACATAAATCAGCTGCTCTCCCATAATTTTTCTCATCACCTCATCAGGATATTCCCCGGTACAGTGTCCTGATTTTTCTTTGCCAGCGTCAAAATCCCGTCGGCATGTTCATAATGCTCCTGGCTTAGTATAACCATAACCACCTTTGTTAAGTCAATGCCAAGCTGCGCTTCCCCCTTTCTCCTACTGTTCAGTGTATCGGATTATTGGCATATATGCAAGACAAAATTGGCGAACATTTATCCATAAACTGAATATACTACTAAAAAATGTTGGGAGTTTTTGATGAACCATCAAAAAATTGCAAAACGTGCTCTGACCGCCGCCTTTGTATTTGCCGGTATCCTCAGCCTGTGCGCAGGATGCGGAAAAAAAGACAGCGGGCTTACTAAAGTTACCTTAAACGAGGTTGCCCACTCCATTTTCTATGCTCCACAGTATGTTGCTATTGAAAACGGATATTTTGAGGAGGAGGGGATTGCCCTCGAGCTGGTGACCGGATTTGGTGCAGACAAGACCATGTCTGCCCTCATTGCCGGAGAAGCGGATATCGGCTTTATGGGTGCAGAATCATCCATTTACCTCTACAGCGAAGGCGCTTCCGACTATGCCGTTAATTTTGCACAATTAACCCAGCGCGCCGGAAATTTCCTTGTTGCCAGAGAGCCTGTTGACAATTTTACCTGGGATATGTTAAAGGGTAAAAATGTACTGGGCGGAAGAAAGGGCGGTATGCCTGAAATGGTCTTTGAATACATCCTGAATAAAAACGGCATTGACCCGGCAGCAGATGTCTCCATTGACCAGAGTATCGATTTCGGCAGTACTGCCGCCGCTTTTTCCGGAGGACAGGGCGATTTCACCGTGGAATTTGAGCCGTCGGCAACCGCTTTGGAGACAGCCGGAGAAGGCTATGTCGTCGCTTCCCTCGGTGTGGATTCCGGGTATGTCCCCTATACCTCCTATTCCGTTACCAAAAGTTATCTGGAGAAAAACGAGGACATTATCCAGCGTTTCACCAATGCGCTGCAAAAAGGCATGGAATATGTTAACACCCATACCCCCGCCGAAATTGCCGAGGTCATCGCCCCGCAGTTTGAAGAAACCGACCTGCAGACCATTGAAACGATTGTAACCCGATATCACGAGCAGGATACGTGGAAGGACTCGCTGGTATTCGAGGAAAGCAGCTTTGACCTGCTGCAAAATATTTTGAGCAGCGCCGGAGAACTGGAAAACCGGGTTCCCCACGAAAAACTGGTGGATAACCGCTTCGCCACAAAAGCGGCGTCCAAGTAATCTTTTTCACAAAGTAACCTGACACAAGCATTTGAGCAGGAAAACACTTGTGTTAAGGAGTTGTACGAATGTAGTTTAGAATATATAATCATCCCAGACTATATCAAGCAGGTATGGTCTGGGATGATTCTATTCTTGAAGATTTCTCTTTATATTTTTTCAATCGATATTCTGTCGGTTATCGGAGCGCATACCCATATTAGATATCTGTCTCCTCTTGATAAAAGAGCTGCTGCACAATGGCAGTTCCTCTTTTCCTATCACTAAAACGGCGCACCCGCAAAGGATGCGCCATTCTTTTTGCTGTATTTTTTTATAAACAGGTTGCCTTTTTATCAAAAGCCGAATTAAATGCATAGAAGTTCTTTGCATCCAAATCATCCTGAATCAGACGAAGGCTTTCCCCGAATCTCTGATAATGCACCATTTCCCGCTCTCTTAAGAACTTGATTGCATCATACACATCCGGTTCGTCCTTACAAAGCCGTAAGATATTGTCATAGGTTAACCGTGCCTTCTGCTCTGCTGCCATATCTTCATGCAAATCGGTAATCGGGTCTCCGGTTGACTGAAGTGTTGCCGTAGAAAACGGTACTCCGGCTGCATTCTGCGGCCAGATACCGGTGGTATGGTCTACATAGTACTGATAAAATCCGGAATCTTCTATCTCATTCATGCTAAGGTTTTTCGTGAGCATGGTGATGATACTGGAAACCATCTCCTCATGCCCTAACTCTTCCGTGCCGATATCCGTCAATGCACCAATAACCCGGTTATCGGTCATGGCATAACGCTGGGAAAGATACCTGGTGGCCGCTCCCTTTTCTCCGTCCTGACCACCCAGCTGACTCATGATTGCCATGGCGAGCTTTGCGTTGGTGGTTTTAATATTCACCGGATATTCCAACATTTTCATATACGTCCACATTAACAATCACACCCTTTCTGCCATGGCCAGGGTTCATTTCCCCATGTCCAATAATCCTCACTATTCACACCATAAATAGTAATCGGCTCAAACCGTCTCTGATATTCGGAAACAGCCTCCTTAAAGGTATGATGATAATCATGATAAGTGTTTAATGCACAGGAACAA
This sequence comes from Bacteroidales bacterium, assembly GCA_023664535.1. Classification (GTDB taxonomy): domain Bacteria; phylum Bacillota; class Clostridia; order Lachnospirales; family Lachnospiraceae; genus CAG-590. Next base: position 13,520 of record JAMPFJ010000017.1, on the reverse strand, counting down.
TCCGGGTGGGTATCCAAATACAATGCCAATTCAATGATAGCAAAATTTGTACTCTGAATCAGCTTAAATAAATCTTCTTTGCACATATTCTCCATCATCAGCACCTCACTCCACAAAAGATGAAATTCAAATCCTTAAATATCGTTCCCTGCATCAGTCCGCACTCGGCATCATACAAGTCCCCCCACTGCTGCCAGGGAACATATGCCATAACTAACGGAAACTGTTCACCAAGTCTCTCCATCGGGTCATTCTGATGACAATTCCGTTTCATTTTACTCTGGCATACACATTCAACCTCCATACTCCTTCCGGAGCGGTCCTGCATCATCTGATTCTGCCTGTCGGGACAAGACCTTGCACCAGCTCTGTTATCTGCTCCGCCCCGCGGATTGGAACAGGCTCTGCCGCCTTGGTTCATTGCATTTCGATAATTTCTTCCGTTTGAAGAATTCATATTACAATAAGGTTCCAAGAAAATCCTCCTTGTTTCTTTTCTTTACCTTATAATATGATAGTATTTTCTAAAGTGTGCCTTTTTCCGTAAACAATACCGCCAGCATCCCCGGACCGGTATGGCTTCCGATAATCGGTCCAATCTTTGTAATCCGTATATCCCGAGCCTCGGTACGCTCCAGTAATTTTTCCTTAAGCTCCAATGCCCGCTCCTCTGCGTCACCATGTCCGATAAATAGGGTATGCTCCTTTTCATCCATCGTATCATTTACTTTCTGAATCATATATTCCACGCTTTTTTTATTCCCGCGGACCTTATTCTCCACATAAAGCTTTCCCTCATCGTCCACACTGATAATCGGTTTTATTTTTAATGCACTTCCCAGCATCGCCTCGGCGAAGGACAGCCTGCCGCCCCGTTGCAGATGAAACAAATCGTCTACCGTAAACCAATGTGCAATCCTGTTGCGGTTTTCCACTGCCCATGCCTCCAGCTCTTCCATGGACAGACCCTCTTCCTTCTTCTTTGCCGCCAGATAAACAAAGTAACCCTGTCCCGCCGAAGCACACAGGGAATCCACCACACAAATTTCCCTCTCCGGAAAATCCTCCTTTAACATATCCCTGGCAAGCAAAGCCGATTGGTATGTCCCGCTCAACCCCGACGTAAAGCATATATAGAGTATATCCTCCCCCTTTTCCAAAATGGGGGTAAAAAACTCCACGTATACCGCAGGATTAATCTGGGAAGTGGACGAGGTCTTTCCCGCTTTTAAAGCAGAATAAAAATCCTCGGTTGTCATATTCCGTTCGTCCGGATAATGCAAAATCTCCTCCCCGTCCAGATTAAATGCCATCGGCACGACGGCAATATGGTATTTCTCCACCAAATCCATCGGTAAATCAAGGGTTGCATCACTTGCTAACGTATAACTCATCTCTTCGCCTCCTCATTCTGCTTTAACTTTATTTCATTCCGGCTGCTCTTCCTTATCCGGAATAACCTTTTTTAATACCCGGTATAACGTATCCACATCCACCGGCTTTGCCAAATGTGCCTGCATGCCCGCCTTTAAAGACTCCTCAATATCCTGGTCATAGGTATTCGCCATCAATCCGATTATCGGTATCGTTTCGCCATCCTCCTTGCCGGATATCCGGATACATTTTGTTGCTTCCCTCCCGTCCATAAACGGCATATGCACGTCCATAAGAATTGCATCATAGGTAAATGCAGGCTGGGAAACAAAGCGCACAACCGCTTTTCTTCCGTTCTCTACCGTGTCAACGGTAAAGCCGACAATCTCCAGCACTGCCCGGATTGCATCCTGCGCTAAGTCGCTGTCCTCTGCAAGCAGAATTTTTTTACCGTCAAAGTTTCCTGTCTCTGAAGCCTTTTTTCGCTTTGACGACTTATTTTTTTCCTGCTCCTGCAATTCAAAGGGCAGCGTAAAATTTAAATGGGTTCCGCTTCCGTTAATTTCCATACCAATCTGCCCGCCCATTAGCTGCACAATTCTGGAAGCCAGTGATAAATCAAAATGCTGCTCCTCAATAATGCCGTTTTCCATATCATTGGAAAAGCCGAAAATACTTTTTTTCATTTTTTCCGTCATTCCGTTTCCTGTATCATCCAGAAAAAACCGGATGTATACAGTTTTGCTGTCTACCGCCACCTGTTTTGCCGTAAGCCGTATTTCTCCTGAAATGGGAACATAGGAAACGGCATTGTTTATCAGATAGGTAAGCGCCTGCTGAAGCCTTATTGCATCCCCTAACAGCTGGTTGTACTGGCAATAGGAATCCACATAAAACTGCACATTTTTCTTCTCGATTTTCTCTCTGACCACAATATCTACGTTATTTAGCAAGCTCTCCAGACGGAATGGCTGTCTGGCAATAATAATGGCATTATCATCCACCTTCACCGTTTCCAGCAAGGAATCCATCACCTGCATCATATGGTCCGCATAATCATCAATATTGGACAGACATTCCAGCAGGCGTTCTTCATTTTTATATACCTGCCTGGCTACGCTGGACATACTGATAATGCCGCCCATCGGATTACGTATCTCATGGGAAATGTTGGCGAGAACCTGTCCCTTTAACTCCGCCGAAGACCTTGCCGCCATTAGCGAATCCCGAAGCTGCTTGTATTCCTCAATCTGAACGCTCCGAATCTGCTCCACATCCTGAAACAAAATAAATGCCATAACGTCTTTATTTATATTCTGTTCAAATAAAATCTGACCATTCATGCAATGATAACTTCCTTCATGGGTCCTGTACCGGAAATCAATCTCCTTTTGCTTTATCCCTGCGGCATAGTCATTCTGCAAAAAACTGATATCAAAGCATTCCAGAAATTTCTGTTTGTCATCCAGATGCACCTTTGAAAGCCATTTCAATACAAAATCCAGGCTATAAGAATATTTATTTTCCACATTTTCTGTAATCAGATTATAAAAGTTATCCCTTCGCAGCTCTACTGCAATAATATCCTTATACAAATGCTGCAGGGCAAAAATAAACTTTTTCCCGGTTATCCCATTCTTTTCCACCATGCTTAAATCCGATAACCTTTGCAGGGTCAATGCATAGCCGTTCCGGTTATCCTGCGTTTGAATCTCGGTAAAACAGGTATGAAAGGAATCCTCCAGATAGGACAGGTAGATGTTTGCCTCAACCATCTGCTGTCCCTCCAGTTCCCGAATCGGACAATTTTTACAGGGCTCTCCTTTCTTTTGCAGTGCCTTATAACAATAGTCTCCCGCTTTTATGTCCGGGTATTCCTTCCTTGCATAGCTGTTGCAGTACTGGATTTTATAATCCTCATCAATCATATAAAGCATTGTTCCGGTCATATTGCCTAACAGCTTGAATAAATGCCAGTCATTTTCTCCCATGATATCCCTGTGGAACAACCCGATTAATTTCTCATTCATCAGCTTCAGCAATATATGAATGGCATTCAAATCTTCATCCGATAAATCCTTAATCCGGTTCCATCCAATCAGGATATAGCCAATCGCCTTTCCATGATTTGTCATCCGGTATTCCACTGCCGCTTCATAACCGCATTCCAGATAAAATTGTTTTTCCGCAGACGGAAGAACCGTTGTCGCCCTCGCAACAAACATGTCCTCCTCGTCGAAATGATACCACTCTTCAATCCGCTTAATATAGGACAGAAAGTCAATCCCTCTCTCCTTTTCTCCGCTTTCCCAGTCAAAAACCGTCTCCGGCTGAAAAATATCCTCTTCATAACGAATAATATACATGCTATCAATCTCTAACTCGTTAATCATTCTTTCCATGGTTCGCTCAATTCCCTTGGAAATACTGGAGCTATGTAACAAATCTTCAATTATCTCTGCATCTAATAAACCCATCTCTTCAACTTCTTTTCTATGATATTTATCTGCTGCCATATAGTCTGTTCTGCCGCCATATGGATTCCCGAATTAACTTTACGCATAAACAAGTTTATTGTACCACAGTTTACCATGTTTGAACACCCTTCTCCGGATAATTTGCCTTTACTGAATTAGCGGAAATATTGTGTATAAACTGGCACACAACGAAAAAAATCTGCAAAGACAACTTTGCAGATTCTGTCGATTTCGTGACCAGCCACTCAACTTACCTTCGTGCCAAAGGGCATCAGGGCAAGCTTTGCCAGCTTAAATTCCTGTAGTCCAAACGGGATTCCGATAACGGTGATACAAAGGACACATCCCATTAAAAACTGTCCTGCCGCCATCGGGATTCCGGTAACTATCATCCAGATGACATTGGCAATCAGAGAAATATCACCTCCGCCATACTCTACCTCTTTTCCAAAAGGGCACAGGGACAGCCCTGCAAATTTAAAGCATTGCCGCCCGATTGGGATTCCCACAATCGTAATCGACCAGAGGCATCCGTGGATAAACCACCCGAAAGCACTCTCCAGTCCGCCGAATATCATCCAAAGTATATTTCCCAAGCATCCCATTTTTATCCTCCTTATCCGATAAGCATACCATACAGTATCTTTACTATAATATTGTGGCAAAACGGAAAAAGGTTCATTCCTGATGTGAAAATGTAAATGACTGGCACATGATGGTCAACTGCCGGATGAAAAATCAGGGCACTCGCTGATTTTTGACAGCACCTTTCCAATATCGGCATCAATACAGACAGACTGCTTTGCAATCCGCTCCGGGCAGACTGCCTCTCCATAATTGATACAGACATAAACCGCCCTTGGATTCGCTGCTGTCATCTCCCAGAAAGGATACTTTATAATTCCCGGGGTATTTGCCCCGACACCCAGCTCCAGGAATAGAACGTGCAAACCCTCATGGCAGCGGATAAAATCATCATACCGCCCGTATCTGCGGAAGCAAAATGTCCATGGTCTTTTTTTACCTCTCAAAATATATGATACATGAAAAATGGATTCGTTACAAAATTTTTATTTTTTATAACGACTGATTTCTGTAGTCATTTATCCGATAGACGCACAATGAAAAATATGCTATAATTTCCAACAACAGAAAATCTATTTGTACTCTAATAAGTTATGAAAAAGGAGATTAACCATGGCATTAAAACCTGACTCCATCTGCGTACAAGGCGGATGGGAACCCAAAAACGGAGAACCCCGCGTTCTTCCTATTTATCAAAGCACCACATTCCGTTACGAAACCAGCGAAGAGATGGGAAAGCTGTTCGATTTGGAAAAGGAAGGTTATTTCTATTCCCGGCTTCAAAATCCCACCTGTGATTTGGTGGCAAAAAAAATCTGCGATTTGGAAGGCGGGGCTGCCGCCATGCTCACCTCCTCCGGGCAGTCAGCTACCATGCTTGCCGTAACCAATATCTGTGAAGCGGGCGACCATGTTATCTGTGCTGCTAAAGTCTACGGCGGAACTTCAAATCTGTTATCGGTCACCTTGAAACGTTTTGGTATCGATACCACCCTGGTGGACCAGGATGTCAGCGCAGAAGAATTAGCGCAATGCTTCAAACCCAACACCAAGGCAGTCTTTGCAGAAACTATATCCAATCCTTCCGGCGTTATTCTGGACATCGACAAATTCGTGACCGCCGCCCATAATCACGGTGTTCCCATGATTTGTGACAATACCTTTGCCACCCCGATTAACTGCCGCCCGTTTACTTTCGGTGCGGATATTATCGTACATTCCACCACAAAATATATGGACGGACATGCTACCTCCACCGGCGGATGCATTGTGGACAGCGGCAACTTTGACTGGAATGCCCATGCCGACAAATATCCGGGGCTTACCACACCGGATGACTCCTATCACGGAATCATTTATACCGAGCGTTTCGGAAAAGGTGCGTTTATTACAAAGGCGACCGCACAGCTTATGCGGGACATGGGCGCCTGCCAGTCACCGCAAAATGCATTCCTTACCAACCTCGGTCTGGAGACCCTGCACCTGCGTATTCCCCGCCATTGCGAAAATGCACTGGCTGTAGCAAAATACCTGGAGAATCATGAAAAGGTTGCCTGGGTAGAATATGCCGGACTGGAAAGCAGTAAATACTATCCACTGGCAAAAAAATATATGCCAAACGGCGTGTGCGGGGTTCTCTGCTTTGGACCTGCAGGCGGAAAAGAAGGCGCTATGCGTTTTACCAATGCCCTTAATATGATTTCCATTGTTACCCATGTTGCAGACGCCCGCTCCTGCGTACTTCATCCGGCAAGCCATACCCACCGCCAGTTAAGTGATGAGCAGCTGCTTGAAGCAGGCGTACTGCCGGACCTTATCCGGCTTTCTGTAGGGATTGAAGATATAGACGATATTCTTGCCGATTTAGAACAGGCTTTAGCTGCCGTATAAATACCTGTTCACCGACATAAACCTGTTTAAGGCTGCCGCATGAAGGATGATTCTCCATTTTCTCTTTCCTGCGGCAGTCTTTTTATTATCTGCATCACTTTTTATTTCATCTTGACAATTCCATTTGCAAAGTATATTATTATGATATCAAATTGATATCATTTATAATGCTCGGTAAATGTATGCCTTGATTACTCCTTACTACAGGCAGGCTATATTTTTACCGAACCAATCGCACATTGTACGCAATGTACAGGAAATGGAAGTTCTTATGAATACTGAATTGAAACAAACCGATGTAACTGAACGACTGATTACCAAAGCAAACGGTATGGGCATGCTCTTTTTTGTCCTCTGTGGTTATCTCTTATGTATCGCCGGATACATTGCCTGCGGCTTTGCTTATCATGCAGACGCCCCCGTTCCCGGCACTATACTGCTCCTCCTTGCCACGGCAGGTATCATTGTTTTTTCCTTTATGTGGGCGGGATTCCATATCGTCAACCCCAATGAAGCCATTGTCCTGACCCTGTTTGGTAATTACTATGGAACAATTCGGACACCCGGTTACTACCATACCAACCCTTTCGCCGCATGTATTGCGCCGGAAGCAAATGAGCCGGACCCAAGCTCCGAATTGTCTATTCAGGGTAAAGAAATAACCACGAACATAAATCTCAATATACTTACCAACAAAAAAATATCGTTAAAAACCATGACGCTGAACAACCGTCAGCAAAAGGTTAACGATAAGCTGGGTAACCCGATTATCATCGGTGCCGTTGTTATCTGGAAAATTGTGGACCCCACAAAAGCGGTATTCAATGTAGACAATTACCGTACTTTTTTATCTATCCAGTGCGACTCGACAATCCGCAAAATTACCCGCCTTTATCCTTATGATTTGTTGGAAGAGAATGAAAATGAAGAAGAACACGAGCGGACGCTCCGCAGCAGCAGCCAGGAAATTGCGGAATTTATGCGCAGTGAATTACAACAGCGTGTTGAGGAGGCAGGAATTGAGGTAAAGGAGGTCCGGATTACCCATCTCGCCTATTCGGAAGAAATTGCCGCCGCCATGCTGCAAAAGCAACAGGCAACCGCAGTTATTGCCGCCCGCAGGAAAATTGTAGAGGGTGCCGTAGGCATGGTCGATTTGGCAATCAAGCAGCTCGGTGAAGAGGAAATTGTCGTACTTGATGAAGAACGCAAAGCTGCTATGGTCAGCAATCTGCTGGTGGTTCTTTGCGGTAACAAAGAAGCCCAGCCGGTAGTTAACAGCAGCTCTATCTACTGATACTCTTCTACCGTTTACCCCAAACCACAGCAACCATCTCAGAAAGGGGAATTTCATGGCAGAAAAAGATAAGGATATAACGCAGCGGGAAGCTGAACTTCAAGCCCGTCTCAAGCGGTTGGAGGAGCTGGAACAGGATATTCGAACACGAGAAAAATCGGTAAAAGAGAAAGAAAAATCAAAAAAGCAGATATTACTCCGCCTGTCCCCCGCACTTTGGAACGAACTTGCCAAATGGGCAGATGATGATTTCCGTTCCATTAACGGACAAATTGAATATCTGCTGTCCGAAGCGGTCAGAAAACGAAAAAAATCTTGAATACCCAAAAGCACCGTATCCCTATGCACAGTTATTGCTACAGACTTATTCTGCAATAAATAGCTGCCCGGAAATACGGTGCTTTTAAACTATCTTTCAGCCTTTAATCCGCCAAATCTTTTCCGTTTGTCTCAATGACCTTTTTATACCAGTAGAAGGAGTCCTTGCGGTAACGCGCCATATCCTTTAAATCAAACTCTTCACGGTTCACATAAATAAATCCATAACGCTTTACCATCCCCTCATGGGTAGAAATCAAATCAATGGCAGACCACGGACAGTATCCCATCATTTCCACCCCTTCCGAAACGGCAAGCTTAATCTGCTCAATATGCCGGCGAAGATACTCAATCCGGTAATTGTCATGTATTTTTCCATCCTCCGTCAGCTTATCATAAGCGCCAAGCCCGTTTTCTGTTACAATCATCGGCAAATGATAGCGGCTGTACATCTCCCGCATCGTTGCCCGGAAGCCTTCCGGGTCAATCTCCCATCCAAATTCTGTACGGAGCAGATTCGGATTGGCAAAAGAACGATATACTCCACGCTCACTTCCCCCGTTCTGCTGGTCCACAGAACCGGCTTCTCCGCTGCCGTCGTCCCATTCCACCGTAGCAGTAGAATAATAATTAAATCCGATAAAATCCGGATGCCCCTCTTTCATTATCTGCATATCGTCCTCTTTCATTTCCGGAACGGCGTCATGCTCTTCTAAAAACTTCCATACCAGATTGTTATATCTTCCGTATACCGCCATATCCAGATACAGCCAGTTACGGATAGCGTTAAAATTCTGGGCAGCCAGCACATCCTGCGGCTTACAGCTTGCCGGATAAACCAGGGAGATGTTCGGCGCCGGTCCAATCTTTGCTCCCGGCAGCATTTCATGACACAGCTTCATCGCTTTTGCCTGCGCAAGAAGCATATGATGATTCTCCTGATACAGCTTTTTATACTTATTGGTCACCCCTTCCATATTACAGGTTCCGATTACCTCTCCGACCAGCGTAAGCATATTCTGTTCATTGATGGTAAGCCAGTATTTTACTCTGTCCCCATAATTTTCATACATGACCTTTGCGAAATTGACAAACTCGTCAATGCTTTCCCTTCTTGACCATCCGCCCTTTTTCTCCAATGCAGCGGGAAGGTCAAAATGGAACATGGTGACAAGGGGTTCTATTCCATACTTCAGGCACTCGTCAATTACATTATTGTAAAATTCAATTCCTTCCGGATTCACCTCACCGGTTCCCTCCGGAAGTATTCTTGACCATGCAATAGAAAACCGAAAAGTTTTAAATCCCATCTCCGCCATCAGTGCAATATCTTCTTTATAATGATGATAAAAATCAGCGCATACGTCCAATTCACTGGTGCCCTCCGGCACCTTCTTAATATCCTGAATACTTGGACCTTTCCCATGCGTTAAATTAGCGCCCTCCACCTGATAAGCGCTGGTGGATGCCCCCCATAAAAAACCGTCCGGTAATGTCTTTTCCCGTGTTAAAATCATGACCAATCCTCCTTTTCATTATTGATTTTAAGCACTAACTGCCTTTCTTACAGATGATAAAGCTGTTTAAAATTATATAATGCCCCTAACAGGTTGGAATCATTCCGGTATTTACATACATCAATTCGGATTTCCTTATAAATAAGGGAAATTTCCTTTAACCTGTCCACATATCGCTTAATGCCTTCAACAAAAGCCGGCTCCGCACTGATACCGCCGCCAATCAGAATTACCTCCGGGTCAAAAGCCACATAAAGATTACAGCACTGCTTTGCGATACTGAAATACATCTCCTCCAATGCCTCTATCGCTTCCTTGTCTCCCGCCTTTGCCCATTGATAAATTTTTTCACCGGTCACTTCCTCTGGCGAAAGCCCTTTCTTCTTTGCCATCCAATAGCACAGAGAACCCGTTGCCGCATGGGCGGACCACATAAACGGCATCTGCTCTATTGCATCCAGCATATTCATCTCTTCACAGCACCGGATTTTTTCCAAATCCCCTCTTGTCATATTTTCTACGGTAAAGGACAGTTCTCCCGCCAGCATTCTCTTTCCCCTGTGTATTTTCCTGTCCTTAACGATTCCTCCGCCAATTCCTGTTCCGAATACCAGAACGCAGGCATCCTCTGCTTCTTTTGCATTTCCCATCCAGACTTCTGCAAGCGCCGCACATTTCCCGTCATTTTCTATAGATACCCTTATCCCGTCGCATCGTTCGGATAACAAATCCCGCAGAGGTACATTATTCATATAACGGATTCCGCCACCGCCATAGACTATTCCGTTATCCACATCAACCTGTCCCGGAAGTCCCATAGCGATTCCTTCTATATTGCCCTTTCCCTTATAACGGTTATATATTTCGGTCAGTGAATCCAAAAAATCATGGATATCCTCTCCCTTTTTATTTCTTGTCGGTATCTTTCCCTTTTCCTCAATCCCGCCTTCCGCCGTCATCCATGCGTATTTTACAAAGGTTGCCCCCACATCGAATACCAGATACATTTTCCTTCTCCCTTCGTTGTTTGTTATCTTATTATAAAGTATAATCCGACATGGCTCAATCAAAATTTGTTTCTATGTTATAACAATCCTGTTCCATTTTTGAGCCCGCCCTTTTTTCCTCTTTCACAACACATCCCACTGTAATAAGCAACACAACCAATATCGCATACACCGCTTTTCTCGACCAATAAAACACCGGCATGCTAAAGTAAATCCATCTTAGGAAAGTGTCAAGTAACGTATGAAAAAAACGCAGTCAGATGCACGCATACATGCGTGCGCTTGGCTCATTACGTATACGAGAATAAAGAAAAAAGGCATCTTAAAGGATAGAGGTGAAAATTAAGGATTCCTTAAAGACATGAAAGATTATTCAGAGGGGCAAAAAATCTAGCCTGCGTTTGTTACAAGCTTTTCCAGTATCTCATCATGCTTTGCAAGCCGCTCACTATGTGATTTTGCCGTCGTTTTCAACGGCTCAATACAATCAAGCCTCTTATCCGCCTTCTCCCTGTTCTTTCTACATTCCATCTGCTTAACATAGAGATCGGACATTTCATAAAGCGCCGAAATCTTTGGTATCACTTCATTTTCAAGCATAATAAACTTGCTATGTGAGTAGTCTCTCCATTCGTATACTACCTGTCTTAACCCAATAAACTCTTCTTTTTGTACCATATTCTCTTTAATCTCTGCCACTTCATCTTCCAGATTGGATACTCTTTTATTAATACTGCTAATTTGCACATCGATATCATCAAATCGTTTATCCATGGCGTCAAGTCGATTATCAATGCCGTCAAATCGTTTATCCATATCGTCAAGTCGATTATCAATGCCGTCAAATCGTTTATCCATATCGTCAAGCCGCTTATCAATACCGTCAAATCGCTTATCGATGCCATCAAATCGTTTATCGATACCGACGAATCGCTCTTCGATGCTGTCAAACTGTTTATCGATACCGACGAATCGCTCTTCGATGCTGTCAAACTGTTTATCAATACCGACAAATCGCTCTTCGATGCTATTGAGTTGATTACTGATACCATGAACTTGATTATTGACACCGTTTATCTGCTCACTCATTAACTGCTTAATATCTGCTAAATCTTTCTTTGTTAACATAGTAATTACCTCCATAATCTATTATCCGCAAGCCGATTCTTCTATTTTTAATAGAGTAATTATAGCAATTCCTATCTTAAATAGCAATAAATATCCTATGAATTATTCTGTTTTTTCTCTTAAAAATTATGAAAAATTTATGACAATAATTAAAAAAATAATCATATTATCTTACCGGCAGCATAAACGCAGCGTGATAACAGACCACCTCAATAAACCCTGTTTATTTCCAGCATATCCTCCGTCACCCGGCATCCCAGACAGAGAATGTCTACCCCTGCCGCCTTAGCTGCTTCTAAAGCCTCTCCAAATTCTTCATGGGTTGCCACATTTGCCCGCACTTCATTAACCCCCTCCATCTGAATAACAAATGCCACATAACAATGAATCCCCTCTTCCGCCGCCCTGGCAAGCTCCCTCAAATGCTTCACTCCCCGCTCGGTTGGTGCATCGGGAAAATAACCGATACCATCCATTTCCAACGTACAGCCCTTAACCTCCATTAAATATCTCTCCAAACCATCCGGCAGATTATCCCTTTCCATGTAAAAATCAATCCGTGAATTCCCATAGGTATATTCGGGTTTTATCAGAGTATAACCCTGTTGTTCCAGCCACTCCTTTACCACCCTGTTTGGCGCCTGACTGTCAATATTAACCCAGCCAAGCCCGGTTTTATATACACAAATCAAATCATATCTTGTCTTACGATTCGGATTATCGGAAACCGCTAAGACCACCTCGGCATCCGGAAGCAGCAGTTCTTTACATCTTCCCGTATTTTTCACATGGACAGTCTCCAATTTTCCGTCTATCCATACCTTCGCAATAAACCGGTTCAATCTGCTATGAAATTTGCCATGCACAATGTCTTCGTATTTCATCTGTTTTACCGTCCGCAATCCGGCTGATTCGCCAGGATTTCAGCCTTTCCGGAACAACCCATTCACTTATTATATATCCATCTGCTTCATCAATTCCGGAACCAGACTTAATCTTTCCCGAATCCTTTTTCTCTCGTTCGCCGCACCGTTTATCATGGCGATGCCGTCAAAGCTGCTCTTCCCGTTATCGATTGCAATATGAATTTTCCCATCCATAAAACATAAATATATCCTTCCCTTAAACCGCTTTTCCGTCTCCAGAATATGCTCCATCATCTGCGGGGTGAGAAGATAAAAAGCATTATGGGCATCCTCCGCAAGCACAATAAACTTTTTATTGAAATTCACGTCCTCCATATCTACCGTAGACTTATCATCCCCCCATTTATCCCAGATTTTCTCGCCACGTTCCCGTACAACCAGATTGGTAGAAAACGGCTTCTTAAAATCCAAAACTGCCCACGGTCCTTTAAATACAGTTACATCATGGCTTTGTTTATTGCCCTCGGAATCTTTATATTCCGAATGGTCTACCAGCGTCACATCCGCCTGCACGAAAGCTATGCCCCGGTAAGTTCCCCTAATCAGACTCTTTCCCTGATACAAATTCCATTCTTTCCCTATCAAATGCGAAATGCTTATCCATTCCTTTGGAATACCTTCTTTCCTGCGGTAAACCGCATCTTCCCCAAACATTTCCTGCACACAATCAGGAATCAAATAATCATGCAGAATATCCGTTGAACTGAACATATTCCGGTGAAAATTTTTCTTAATATACACCACCATTACGTATACCAGCACAAAAAAACCGATTATCGTAACAATGCTGCCAAAGCCTATATATAGTATACCTAATAATAGCGGACAAAACAAAAATACGGCAATTACCGTTACAATCGATAAAACTGCCTTTCTGTTCTTTCCTGCCTGCTCCTGGAACATGCTGTCCAGCTCTTCATCTGAATATCGTCCCATATCTTTATTCTCTCGTATAATAAGTGTATAGCCAATAGAAATGAGTGGTTATGCACTTATCCTTT
>JAMPFJ010000016.1 GCA_023664535.1 Bacteroidales bacterium | reverse complement strand
TTCACAATCTGTTTCTTACTGTAAATATCCTTTAAAAATAAATTCAAAGCCATAACACGCTGCTTCAGACCCTTTTCCAAAAAGCTAAATTCATCATGCTTAATAATTCTCGGTATGGAGTCAAAAGGGAATAGCTGTTCTTTAAAAACATTATTTTTATAAATACCAAACTTTACTCCGTAACGTGCCAACAGTTCATTGATTTCGTCTGTATGCCTTAGTAATTCCAACTGCTGCATGGCAATTCCTCCTTTCATGTAATTCCGCAAAACGCCAAAAGGCGCTCTGCTTACCGCAGAACGCCTTTGCTCTCAAACAAAATACAGTATATTCTTTTTTTCATGACGTGTCAAGTTTTTCTTTCGTCCGGCTGTTTCTGACTACTATTCCGGCAGGCTGTTTCTGACGCAAAGGGCGCCCCAGCCAACCAGCGGACTTGGCTGCTCCTGCTGAAACGGCAGCCTTCTCGCCCCCTTGATTAAGCTTGCCCTTATCTTTTCTCCATACAGATACGGGTCTCTTCCCTCCACGATTCCATACTGCATAAGAAGCGCCGCTGCCCCGGTTACAAACGGAGCAGCAAAGGAGGTTCCCGAAAATTCACCATATCCACCGCCAGACTTACAGGTATTGATTGCCACCCCCGGCGCTGCCAAATCCGGTTTGCCTACAGCTGGCGGCAGACCGTATTCCAAGCTCGGTCCCCTCCCCGAGAATACGGCAAAGGTATCATTTCTGGAATCATATGCAGCAACAGAAATCACATATCTTGCCGTAGAGGGAATCAGCAGTGTATTAAAAATAGCAGGTCTGACAAAAGACACCTCCGAAGAAGTGCTTCCCGCTACCGGCAGCCACATATTGTAATCCCCTGACACAATTCTCCGGGGCTCCAGATAAATTTTCCAGATTCCCGATGTAATATAATCTCCCCTCGGAATCCAGGAAATATAGATTTCCTGTTCGGGGTCATAGGGTGTGGGCTCACTGTAATAAACGGAAACGATATCCTCCGGCAAAATATAATTCTGTACTTTTGAATAACTGGAAAGCGGTCCGATTCTGCGATTTACCGGGGATTCAATCGTAATATCAAATAAATCCAGATAATGCTTCCAAATCTGCAAATTAAAGGATTTCATATAATCCGCCACATAAATTTCAACGGTTTCCCGCTGTCCTCCGGATAGATTGCCCGACGTATGCCTTGCTGTCCTCCCGTCATTTCCGGTTCCGGTAACAATAGACAGCCGGTAAAGGTTGGAAACCGTATCCACATACCGCTCCAATATGGAATTTCCGTTATGGCTGCCGTAATTGTTTCCGAAGCTGATATTTATTGCCAGCGGCTTTCCCGTTCCCATTGCATATCGTACTGCAAAATCAATCGCCAGCATAAGCTGTGTAGTTCTCGGAAAACCCCTGCTGTCAGGATTTCCAAGCTTTACCACAATAATTTCCGCTTCCGGTGCCACCCCGACGATTCTCGCCTCGGAGGACAAGCCGTTCCCTGCCATTATCCCAAGCACTGCCGTTCCGTGTCCTGTAGTGTCAAACTCAGGGACAATGTCCCGCCCCCTTATCGATACGGTTTCCTGTAATCCGTCAATCTGCCCGGCTGGCACTAAGGATTCATTTCTCCTCTCTTCCGCCAGAATGGCCGCATTGATTTCCTCTGCACCGTACACACTTCCCGTACTAAATCCCTCCGGCGGATTTCCCGGCGTTGTCTGGTCCCACATTGTCACAATTCTGGTCGTTCCGTCTCTGTTCCGGAAATCCGGATGATAAAAATCCACGCCGGAATCCAGACAGGCCACCAGCGTTCCCGCACCGGTTAAATTATAATTCGGCAGCCTCACCCTGTTAATGCAGGAGACGCCGATTCCTTCCATCTCTTCCAGCAGAAGCGCCTTCGGCTTTTCGATGTAATCAATCTGCGGATAATCCGAAAGCCGCCCGATAAGATACTGGGGAATCCGGACTACCGCATAACCGCCCAATAATTCCTCTATGGAGATATCCATTTCTTCCCTGATGCTGTCCAGACTTCCCGTATACCGGATAATCAACTCCCACTCCTCAAATAAATCACTGTAACCCACATTCAAATTCAGGCTTTTTTCCCGTTCCTCTTCGTTAAGCCCCAGCGCCATATTTAATTCGGGACTAATCTTACTTTCCGTCATAGAAAATCCCACACTTTATCGATATATAATAAAGTATGGGATTTATCGCCTTACTGTGCAAACAAATCTTCAAGCACCTCTTGCGCACTCATCTTCTGGTAACCGTCCGGGTCGGATAAAACCACCCCTTTTCCGGATGTTTTCCACCGCATCTGCCCATAATGGGAAAGATAGGAGGTTCCTCTGCCCACATTCGGATACCGGGTATACCATGACGGGTAGTATTTCTTCATGTACTGTTCGGCAAGTCCGTATGCCATGCTGTAAATTTCTCCCGACGGTGTCGCCGTCCCGCACAGCTGCACCCCGGAGGGAGAAGAATGCACCAGCACCACACTGCCGTCGCTGCACTGTCCGATTACAATCCAGACATGCCCGCAATCCGTGCAGGCTGAACTCATCACATCCCCGGCACAATAATTCTGTACCTGTCCCGGATAATAATAATTCCCAAAGCCAAGCCACGAAAACCGGATTGCCTGCTCCGAGGCATCACACACATAACCGGGCTGGTTGTTTTTGGTATTCAAAACATTATATACGCACCAGCCCACATATCCCGAACAATCCAGACCGTTATGAATCTGATACCGGTAATCACGATAGTTATACCCGGCATCCTTATCCTTTGCAAACGCTCTCCAGACTGCGCTTAACCCAATCCTTCTCGCATCCTTTCCTGCCCCGGTATCCTCTTCATTCCAGCCGCCGCCCCAGACATACATCGTAGAACCGACAGGCGCAATGGCTGTCTTTAAAAAATTCTTAATGGTGGAGCTTCCCCGCTTTGCCACGGTTGTCGATACCTTTTTACTTGCCTTACTGTAAAATTTCCTGTTTTTTCCCTTTATTTTATACGCACGGACAAAGTAACAATATGTTTTTCCCTTTTTTCTTCCTTTCAGCACACATTTCGTCTGCTTAGTCTTTTTGATTGGCTTGAAACGGCCGTACTTCGCCTGCCGGTTTTTTGCTTTCTTCCCCGGCACCTCCAAGACTGCCTCATATACCTGATATCCTGTCGCACCTGCCACAGGCTCCCACGACACGGCAACATCCGTATTCACCGCCGTTGCCATTACGCCAACCGGTTTTACTTTCGTTATCGGACTTTTTGCATAAATAGGAATCGCATATAAATTCATCATAAGTAATATTATTCCTATCCCGCGCAGAATATTCCTTCGCTTCACCCCATCAACCTCTTTCCCTCTTATTTTAATTATCCAGCTGGATTCCCGCTAACAGTGCGCTAAACGGATTATTGGGTATTTCTTCATCCTGATAATTAAATTCCTCCACCGTCTCTGTTACCACATCCGAAGTATTCATCTCCACATCCCGTATACTCAGACTGATTTTCCCGTCCTTTACCTGAAGCACCTTAACCTTTACCCTTTGCCCGACAGACAACACTTCGGAGGGTTTACCGATTCGCTTCATCGAAATTTTAGAAATATGAACCAAACCGGTCAAGCCGTTATCTAATTGCACAAAGGCGCCGTAAGGCATCAGCGATTCCACTGTTCCCTCAAAAACAGAGCCAGGAGTAATCATCGCCATTTTTCTCCTGTTCTGCTCCTCTTCCTGCTCCTTTAACACTGCCTTTGCCGACAGGACAAGCTTCTCTTTTCTTTCATCCACCGTGATTACTTTGACCGAAAGCTGACGCCCCACATATTCCGCCGTATCCTCCACGAATCCAACGGCAAGCTGTGATGCCGGAATAAACGCCCGGATTCCTTCAAGATAAGCAACCACCCCCTGGTTAACACTTTCCCTAACCTTCACCGTAACAACCGTTTCCTCCTGCATCAGACTGTTCAGCTTCTCCCATGCAGTCTGCCGGTTTGCCTCTTTTCGGGAAAGCTCCACATTTCCTTTACCGTCATCCGTCTGCAGGACCACCGCTTCCATCGTATCCCCGATTTTCAGCTCCTTCATTGCAGAAAAATCCGGGTCATCCGACAACTCCAAAAGCGGAACCACTCCCGGCGCATAATACCCCAAATCCAGCGTCACCGCTTCATCGTCAATATCTACAATCACTCCCTTAAGGATATCTCCCTCTCTAATCACCCGAAAAGATTTCGTCAATTCCTCCTCAAAATCTGCCATACTTGCATCCGCCATATTTTTACCTCCATTTTCCTTTATGCCTTATTCTTTCATTTTAGCAAATGTTATTTATCTCTTCAACTGCAAATTATTGTCTGTAAAATCTGTCACACCAGCCCTGCCCCTGCATAATATAACAGTGTAAAGATAATTGGAGGAATTCCTTATGGGAGATTTATCAGCAACAGGCGGCTGTGGAAGCGGCTTCGGCGGAAACAGCTGCTGCACATGGATCATCATTTTACTCCTTCTCAGCAGCTGCTGTGGAAATGACAACGGCTGCGGAAGCGGTCTCTTTGGCGGAAATGACGGCTTCGGTGGTGGAAACTGCAGCTGGATTATCATTATCCTGCTTCTCTTCTTCTGCTGTGGCAACAACGGCAATTCTGGATGTGGCTGCGGCTGCTAATTCTTTTTCTAACCAAAAGGGGACCGGCAAGGTCCCCTTTTCTTCATGCGTTATTCAAAAATCCTCTTCTATCACCTGGAAATCCAGATAATCAAATTCAATATCCTCAATAAAGCTGTCGGTAGTGAATTTCGTTCTGGCGTGCCGTTTAAAATCATCAATATTGGTATCCAGCCATATGGGTTTTGCCAAATCAAATGCATAACAAAGCTCATCTAATGCCTTATACACCTTTTTGGTTCTGGATAAGCTGCTGTCGCCAATATCTACTACCATATCCCTTAGCAGCCTGTTTTCTTTCATTATCTTTCCCCAAATCCGCATAATCCGTTCTACTCCGTTTCATCACACAACCCGGCATGTATTAAATCTTTTCTCCCCAATCATCATCATATTCCTCTGCCGAATCCTCATCCTCCGTTTCTTCAACGGCCGGCTCCTTTTCCTCCTCTGTCTCCGGCGGTATTGCTTCTCCTGCTTCTGCCATCAATGCCTCCGGACTGGGCGGGGTAAAGCCTCCCGCTTCCGCCATCAATGCCTCTGGACTGGGCGGGGTAAAGCCTCCCGCTTCCGCCATCAATGCCTCCGAGCTGGGTGGGGTAAAGCCCCCTGCTTCCGGAGCCGCTGCACCCGCTCCCGATGCTCCCGCCATGCCTTCCATCTGGCTAAGGCTTCCTATGATTTCGGCAATTTCATTTAACTCGCCGATAACGTCACCCAAATCATCAAGATTACATTGGCTAAGCTCTGCCGAAGACTGGGCGTTTGCCGCTATCTCTTCACTGGCTGCCTGCTGGTTCGCAAGGCTGTCAATAATTACATTATTGCTTTCATGCAAATTGCCGCTTAACGAATCCAGACTGGTCATATTCTGGTGAAGCATATCCACCACTCTGGCGATACTGCTGAAGGCTCCCGTTACTTCATCAATATACTTCGCCTGCGCCTCCGATGCCTGCACGGAATGCATAACCAAATCCGAGGTCTGATCCGCCAGCTTCGTAACGCCCTGCAGCAGATTCGTAATCTTATCAATAGACTGTTTAGTATTATCCGCCAGCTTACGAATCTCGTCTGCCACAACCGAAAATCCTCTTCCTGCCTCTCCTGCCCTTGCCGCTTCAATGGAAGCATTTAATGCCAACAGGTTGGTCTGGGAGGATACCTGGTAGATAATCTGGGTAATCTCCTCTGCCGAACTGATTTTTTCCTGTAATTCATGCGCCACTTCTTTCACACTCTGGTTTGCAACTGTAATGGCATCTGATTTTTCTTTTAACTGTTCCACCAGCTTTCCGCCAGCTTCCGTAGCAGTAACCGCCTCATTGGCAGAAGAAAGCGTATAATCCTTTACCCGAATCAAATCATCAATAATCCCTTGAATCTGCGCAGTCATATCCGTCTGGCTCTCCATATTGGTAACCGTATCGGTTACTCCCTGGGAAATTGCATCAACACTCTTTGCCACCTCATCCGTAGCATCCTGGAAGCTGTCCAGCTTGGACTGAAGCAGCTCAATATGCTGGTTACCCTTTTCCACAACCTCCACCATATTCTGCGTAATCTCTTCCTGATACATCAGATGATATTTAATCTCCTGCTGGTCGGTTTCCTGCGCCCTCACCACACTGCTTGCCGTCACATAAAGGGAATATGCCATAACCATAAATAGAATCAGCGCCAAAATCCAGCTTCCTCCGGCTGCGACACCACTGGAAACAAACATCAGAATTGCTTTAATGATAATGACAACACAACAGGCTCCGGCACACATCAAGCTAAACATCTCATCCAGATATACCAGCGTCACCACAATAATCGCACAAAACGGCAGCATATTATGCACATCATCATTATTAAACACCGATATTGCCGCTACTAAAACATAGGAAAAACAGGCAATGAATTTTGTCAGTTCACTGTCTGTCATCTGCATATACATCACTACACATCCGGCGGCTAACGCCACACATAACACAATCTGTATAATCATCCAGACCTTACTAGCCAGATAATTACTGCTTACCGCCGATAAAATCAAGCGAATAGCAGACAATGCAATCACAATCTTTAGTGCCGTTTCATTTTTTCTTCTCAGTCGAATTGTATTTTCCATAGCCACACCTCATATCTGTCTAGTTTTGATGCCCATATTATAGCATATTGTCATTAAAGAAGCCAGCAATAATTAACTAATTTTCTTCCGGTGCATTTTCCCCCTCCTTTGCCACCGCAAGCATCAGCTTAATTCTGTTTTCCTGGTTAACCTTTGTTGCTCCCGGGTCATAGTCAATGGGAACAATATTCGCTTTCGGATAAATCTCCTTCACCTTTCTAACCATTCCCTTGCCCACAATATGATTAGGAAGACAGCCAAAGGGCTGGGCACAGATAATATTGCCGTAACCGGATTCCGCCAGCTCCAGCATCTCTGCCGTCAGCAGCCAGCCTTCTCCCATTTTATTTCCAAGTCCAACCACTCCGGAAACAAGGGATTTGATATGGGCATATTTTGACGGCGGCATAAAATCACTGTATTTGGAAACCGCCTCGTATAATGCGTTTTCCAGCATTTCACAGTATTTCATCAACGCCTGGACCACCTTTTTCTTTGCCGGATTTCCGCCATAGAGATTGATGTCCTCAATCCGGTTGTCAATCTTAAACATCATAAAGCCCATAACTCCCGGAACCATAACCTCACACCCCTGCTCCACCAGAAAGCTTTCCAGATTGTTGTTTGCCATGGAAGAATATTTCACATAAATTTCTCCTACCACACCAACCCTTGTTTTTGCCGTCTTATTTAAGGGAATCCCCGCAAACTCTTCCACAATTGCCCGCATATTCTTCTCCATTCCCTTTGGCGTATATCCTTTGCGGTGCTTAAACTGATGGGAGAGCTCCTTTACCCATCGGTTAATCAGTTCATCCGCATCCCCCCTGTTCACCTCATAGGAACGCACCTGATTCTTCAACAGCATAAATAAATCTCCGTAGGTTAACCCAATCAACGCCTGGTAAAGCATTTCCGGCGTAAGGTGGAATCCACTGTTGCTTTCCAGCCCAGACAGGTTCAGGGAAATAACGGGTACCTGGCCAAGCCCCGCCTTCTGTAATGCTTTTCGCAGCAGATGAATATAATTGGAGGCTCTGCACCCGCCGCCCGTCTGGGTAATCATCAGCGCAACCTTATTTACGTCATACTTTCCGCTCTGTAATGCACTAATCATCTGCCCAATGACTAAAAGCGCCGGATAACAGGTATCATTATGCACATACTTAAGCCCGGTATCCACAACCTTTCTTCCGGTGTTTTTCAACAATCCCACCCGATACCCCTGCTGGATAAAAATATTGCGCAGCAATTTAAAATGTACCGGCAGCATATCCGGAATCAATATGGTATAGTCCTTTTTCATTTCCTTTGTAAATTCTACACGTTCTGCACTGACCGCTGTCTCGGCCGGTACGGCACATGAAGACTGTTCCTGCATTTCACTCATTCCTGCTCTGCCCCCTTCTGCTTCGTTGCTGCAAACAAGCTTCTAAGACGAATCTTAACTGCGCCAAGATTCGTAATCTCGTCAATTTTAATCTGGGTATAGATTTTTCCCTTTTCCTCTAAAATACGTCTCACTTCATCCGTTGTTATTGCATCCACGCCACAGCCGAAGGATACCAGCTGCACCAGATTCAAATTCGGATTCTGTTCATCGGCTACATACTGCGCCGCCGCATACATTCTCGAATGATACATCCACTGATTCAATACCTTCGTGTCAACATGCTCCGCCATATCCGATACAGAATCCTCCGTTACCACAACCGCACCCAAATCACAAATCAGTTTACTGATTCCATGATTGATTTCCGGATCCAGATGATAGGGGCGTCCTGCCAGTACAATAACCGGTCTTCCCTCCCGTTTCGCGATGCGCAGATACTTTCTTCCCTCCATGCGTACCAGGCGCATGTGCTTATCATGCTCATCATAGGCATAATTACACGCCATCATCACATCGGACAGCTTTATCTTACCGAAATATTTTTCCAGTACCGCATGAAACTTTTTCGTAAAATCTTTTCTTCTGTGGATACCTAAATACTCATAAATAAACGTAACCTCTTTTAATGCCTTTACATTTGCCTCCAGTACCTCCGGATAGTAAGCAACCACCGGACAATTATAATGGTTATCCCCGATTCCCTCGTCAAAATTATAGCTTAAGCAGGGATAAAAAATAGCGTCCACATCCTCTTTTAACAACGCTTCAATATGCCCGTGCATCAGCTTGGCAGGAAAGCATACGGTATCGGAGGGTATCGTGTGCTGTCCGCTTAAATAGAGGCTTCTGCTGGAATTGGGCGACGTTACCACGTTAAAGCCCAGTCTCGTAAACAGGGTATACCAAAAGGGCAGAAGCTCATACATATTCAGCCCCATCGGAATCCCTATGGTTCCCCTTGCCTTTTCTTTCGGAATACCGGAATGCCGGTAATCCTCCAAAAGCCTTAACTTATAATCATATAAATCATACTGCGCACCGTCGGCTTTCTTCGCCGTCGGCTTGTCACAGCGGTTTCCGCTGATAAACCTTCTTCCACTATCAAAGGTATTCACCGTCAGCTTGCAATGGTTATTGCAGCCGTTACAGGTTGTCATTGTAATCTCATGCTTAAAACCCGCAAGCCCCTCGGCATCCAGAATCGTACTTTTCCCCGTACTGTTTTCCCTCGCATACAGCGCTGCGCCATAGGCGCCCATAATTCCCGCCATCTCCGGTCTGACCACGTCATGACCAATTTCCTGCTCAAAGGCTCTCAGCACCGCATTATTCAGAAACGTCCCCCCCTGTACGACAATATGCTCGCCAAGCTGTCTGGCGGAAGCCGCACGGATAACCTTGTACAATGCGTTTTTCACAACGGAAATGGATAATCCTGCCGATATATTTTCAATCGTGGCGCCATCCTTTTGCGCCTGTTTCACGGAAGAATTCATGAATACGGTACATCTTGAACCAAGGTCCACCGGCTTATCCGCAAACAGCCCGAGCCGGGCAAAATCCGCAATCGGATATCCTAAAGCGCCTGCAAAGGTCTGTAAGAACGAACCACATCCGGAGGAGCAGGCCTCGTTTAAGAAAATATTGTCAATGGCATTATTGCGAATCTGGAAGCATTTGATGTCCTGACCGCCAATATCAATAATAAAATCCACATCCGGCTGAAATTTCTTCGCTGCGGTAAAATGCGCCACGGTTTCCACAATGCCAAAGTCCACACCGAAGGCATTCATTATCATTTCCTCACCGTAACCGGTTACCGCCGCCGCCCCAATACGGATATCCGGATATTCGTCATAAAGCTTCTCTAAAAAATTCTTGATAATCGGTACCGGATTTCCACCGTTGGGAAGATACTCGGAGCGTAAAATATTGGCGTCCTCATCCACTACAACCGCTTTAACCGTAGTTGAACCTGCATCTATCCCTAAATATGCCAGTCCGGACAGGCTGTCTACCTGCCGGATATGCTCTGAATTTCTCTTATGCCGTTCCAGAAACGCTTCATAATCTTCCTCGGAAGTGAACAGCGGCTTACAGCTCACATAGCCTCCGGCTGCCGTATAACCGTCAATCTTTTCCCTCAGTTCGCTTAAACTGAAGCTTTTGCTGTCCTTCTTAAGTGCCGCCCCTATCGCAACAAAATAAAGCGAATCCTCCGGTGCAATTCCCTCCAGCTTTAACGTTTTGTCAAAGGCTCTGCGAAGCTCGGATAAAAAGGTCAGCGGACCACCTAAGTAGACTACTTTTCCCTCAATCTCACGCCCCTGGGCAAGACCTGCTATGGTCTGGTTAACCACGGCGTAGAAAATACTTGCTGATATATCGTTTTTCTGCGCTCCCTGATTAAGAAGAGGCTGAACATCGGATTTAGCAAACACTCCGCAGCGGCTGGCAATGGTATACACCTTGTCATACTGTTTTGCCGCCTCATTCATTTCTCCTGCCTCCATGCCCAGCAGCGTCGCCATCTGGTCGATAAATGCACCGGTTCCCCCGGCACAGCTCCCGTTCATCCGTACCTCAAGACCATCGGTCAAAAATAAAATCTTGGCATCCTCCCCGCCTAACTCGATGACAACATCTGTACCGGGAATCCTTTGATTTACTGCTACCCTGGTCGCATATACCTCCTGTTCAAAGGGAATCCCCAGAGAATCTGCAATTCCCATCCCCGCTGACCCGGATATGCAAAGACTCATCTCCTTCTCGTCAGGAAACTGTTTCATAATATCGTCGAGCATTCCCACTGTTTTAGCGGTAATCTGCGAAAAATGCCTCTGATAATCCTTATACACAATCTTATCCTGACTATCCAGTACTACACACTTTAATGTTGTGGAGCCTACATCTAACCCTATTCTCATGTCAATACCTCTTTTTCCTCAGTATTTCGTTATTTCCCGAAATTCCATATTCTCTCTAAATGTATGAAAAAAAACTTTCGTTTATCACGCCTTAGTCATTCTAACACAGTTTTTATGATTGTGCCAGTCCCTATTCCTGGCAATTCCATATCCAAAATACCGGAAACTGCCGCATTAAGATTCCGTTTCTTCTTAATGCGGCAGTTCGTCACCTGTCGATACTGATTTTTATTCCTCGTCTCCGCTGACGGTTTCTTCGTCTCCATCGTCGGTTTCTTCCTCTTCATCCACGGCAATATCCTCTTCCGCGCTCCTCCTTCTCTTCCGGAAGTTGAATGCTTCATAAATACAGGGTACGACGATAAGGGTTAACAGGGTACCATAAATCAATCCTCCTACAACCACAAGCGCCATCGGCTGCGCCATATCTGCACCCATGCCATATCCGACCGCCATCGTCGACAGACCAAGAATTGTGGTAAGGGCAGTCATCGTAATCGGGCGCAGACGATTCTTTCCGGTAAGGACAATCGCCTCCCGCATTTCCATTCCCTCTTCCATCAGCTGGTTTACCGAATCCACAAAAACAATACCGTTATTAACAATGATACCGGCAAGCATAACCATACCAATCATGGCAATAACACTGACATCATTTCCGGTTAAAAACAGTGCGGCGAAACCGCCGGTAAATGCAAGCGGCAGGGTAAACATAATGATAAACGGATTCTTGAAGGACTGGAACTGCGCCACCATAATTAAATACATAAACGCAACTGCCAGAAGCATCATCAGCATAACCTGCCCCATCGCCTCCATAACGGTTTCGTTTTCGCCGTCATATTCAATCTGACAGCCGCCGGGCAGGGAAATACCGTCTACCACCCGCTTCACCTCATTCGATACCGCAGTTGTTGTATACCCTTCCTTTACCTTTGCGCTTACCGTGATGTAACGCACCTGGTTAATCCTGCTTATGGCAGACAGGGACTGTGCATCTTCGACATCCGCAATTTTGCTGACCTTCACCTGCACCTTCTCTTCCCCCTTACTCCCCTCAATCGTAAGGTTCTTCACATCCTTTAGGGTATACTGCTCCTCTTCCTCATCTTTGACATAAACCGGATACTCCTTCGTACCAGTCGTCAGGGTAGTGGACGAGGATGCCTCCGCAAGCGCCCCTTGAATTTTCTGATAAACCTGCGCAACAGTAAGTCCGTATTCCGCTGCCCTTTTCTTATCGACAATCAACCGGTATTCCGGTGTTGCATCCTCTAAACCGTCCTCTACCTCGGTCAGTCCGTCAACTTTTTTCAGCTTTTCCCCTACCTGTTTCGCCAAATCCTGGAGCGTATCCATCTCATCGCCCTTTACCCGGATGGATATGCCGGCGGTCATCAGGGCGCTCATATCCATGCTTGAGGCTGACACACTGATTTCACAGTCAAAATCCTTCGTCTTCTCCCGAATCATGTCGGCAATTTCTTCATTGGTATGCGTTTTGTCTTCCTTACACTCAATATAGTAGCTTACGGAGTTGAAGCTGTCATCGGAGCCAAGTCCCAGCATAGCCATGGTGCTTCCTCCGGTCAGCGCACCAACGGTCTTGATATCCTCTATCTCCAAAACCTTTTCAATGACCTTATCCGACATTTCCGCCGTCTGCTGCAGCGTCTTGGTATCCTCCGGCATAATTAAGCTCATGGTCATCTGTGTGGAGTCCATCTCCGGAATAAAGGAGAAGCCCTTGGAAAGCGACAAGCCCATACTCCCCACAAACAAAACGAGCGTCAAAACAAATACTACCGCCTTGTGGTTTAACACCTTGGGCAGAATTGCCGCATAGCCCTCACTGATTCGGTTAATCAGCTTATTTTCCTTTTCCGATATCCGGTTAAAGGTTTTAGAAGCCGCCATGGGAACAAAGGTAACCGCCACAATCAGACTGGCAAACAGGGAATAGGCGATGGTCAGTCCCATATCGGTAAACAACTGCCTGGTAATTCCCGAAGTAAATACAATCGGTAGAAATACGCAGACCGTGGTAAGCGTGGATGCCGTAATAGCGCCTACCATCTGTGAGGCGCCTTTTATTGACGCTTCCTTCACCGAATATCCGTCCTTCCGCAAACGGTAAATATTTTCAATAACCACAATGGAGTTATCCACCAGCATACCGACGCCCAGCGCAAGACCGGACAGGGAAATGACATTTAATGTCACTCCGCTGAAATACATCAGCACGATGGCAAAGATAACCGATACCGGAATGGATACGGCAATAATTCCCGTCGGCCGGATATCCTTTAAGAACAGCAGCAGAATCAGTATGGCAAGAACTGCGCCGAACAACAGATTTTCCAGCACTGAGCCGGACACCAAATCAATATACATGCCCTGGTTCATCAGACTGGTAAAGGTCACGGTGTCGTCCTCCTTTGAAATTTTCTCAAACCGTTCAACGACCCTGTCCGAAACTTCCTTGGTTGAATATTCATTTTGCTTGGCAATGGATAAAACAATCCCCGGATTTTTATTTATTCTGGTATAAAACTGGTCTGCATTGTTTGCCACAAACACGTCCGCCACATCCGAAAGCTTTACCGGAGCCACTCCGTCCATATTTAAATCCAGGAGAACGAAGCCGGAAAGACCGTCCACATCATCGAATTTCTCTCCCACGCGCACCAGATAATCCACATCGTCTTCCGTAATATATCCTGCCGGATAATCAAAATTCTGTGCGGTAAGAATCCCGGAAATCATGGATTTGGTAATAATGCTTTCCATGTCTGCGCCCTCATAAGCCGCTTCCTTCGCATTTTCAAAATTCGCCTCCTGCTCCTCCAGGCTGCTTTCCCCCTGCTCCAGCTTTGCCTGTGCCTGCGCCATCTGGCTGTCCGCCTCACCCTGCTTGGTCTTTAACTGCACATAACTGTCGTTAATACTCTTCTTTCCGTCGGTTATCTGAAGCAATGCGGCATTTAACTGTTCCTTCCCTTGCTCAATTTCCGTTCTTCCCTTTTCCATCTGGGTAATCGATGTCTGCAGCGATTTTATGTATGCCGGAAGGGAATCAAAGGTAAGCGGATTTCCCTCCTGGTCCTGCTGCTCGGCAAGCTTTTGCTCCATTGTCTGCATGGCGCCCGTTACCGCCTGCAGCTGCGCCGCCGATGCCACATCCTCCGGATTTGCCGCTACCGCTGCCTCCAGCTGCTCCTTTTGCGCCGCCAGTGCCCGATAGCTTTTCAGCAGCTCCTGCAAAGAAGAAATCGCTTTCTTAATCTGCGGTTTCTGCTCCTCTGCCTTAGCAAGCTCCGCATCCTGTGCTGCCAATTCCTTTAACGCATCATTGATTTCCTGTTCGGATTTTAACAGCTCATATTTTGCATCGTTGATTTGCACCTCCGCTGCCGCAAACTGCTGGTTTGCTGCCGCCTGTCCGCTTTTCAGCTGGCTTTTCCCGCTGCTTATCTGGCTCTTTCCCTCTGCCAGCGCATCCTCTGCCTCCGCAAACTTGTCATCCAGCGCCTTTTTTACCTGTTTGTTTACTTTTTCCAGCTTATCCTCTCTGATGATTACCTGAACGGATTCCTCAACAGCGCCCATAACGGTTACCGAAGCCACACCCTCCAAGCCTTCAATCGCCGGTGAAAGCGTATCCTCCACATATTCGCTAAGCTCAATGCTGTCGGTACCCGCTTTATCCACCGCCGCAATCATAACTGGCATCATATTCGGATTCAGCTTCATAATTATCGGATTTCCCACACTGTCATCAAAATAACTGCTGACCTGGTCCAGATTTTCCCGCATATCAATCGTTGCGGTATCCATATTCGCATCGGAATTAAATTCCAGAATTACCATAGAAAAATTTTCGGAGGAAATGGACTGTATGTTTTCGATATTATCAATCGTTGCCACCGACTGTTCAATCGGTCTCGTCACTCCGGTTTCCACCGCCTCCGGACTGGCTCCCGGATAGGTGGTAAGCACAATCGCATAGGGTAGCTCCATACTGGGCAGTAAATCCACCGTCATCTTGGTATAGGCGACTGCTCCCAATATCATCACCAGTATAATTCCTACAATTACCGTGTATGCCTTTTTGACACTAAACTTTGAAATCATAATCTCCTCCACTTATTGTTGTATTTGCCGTTCCGGATGTTTAAATGCTGTCGGAAACGTTGCTATCTCCAAAATACATGCAGTCTCCATGCGCCCATCCTCAAGCTCCTCCGACAGCGGAAAAACCTTTCCCGTGTCATATTTTAACGTCATTGTCTTATATTCTGTACCGTCCTTTGTTCCGACGATTACATTCAAATTGATATAATGATTGGAGCGGTACAAAAAGGACAGGGTAATCTCTTCCTCCGGATACGTTTCGTCAATCTTATCCAAAATATCCTGCGCCCCTTCAAATTCCAGAAACTGTTCTTCACTGATAGGGATTGCCCCATATTCTTTAAATCCCTCATCCAGCATATAATGCAGATAATAAGTAAGATAGGACGGCTTTTTCCCCCGGTCACTAATTGGAACCTGCAAAAGCAGCTGCCGGTCCTCATTCTGCCAGATATAGCCGGCACCCGAAATATCCGCTTCAATAACCGAATTGTCATTGTCCACCGTATATACCAGGGTATTATTGGCATTGCCTTTTTTCAGCTGTAACAGCAAATATCCCTTTGTGCTGTAATTTAAAATCTCTGCGGAAGCATCCTCTTCCATCGTCAGCTCGTCCTTAACCAGCTCACAGCCTGCAGCCGACATATACCATAATTTGTAGCTCTCCTCCTTCGTAATAACAAAAGCCTCATGCATTCCGTCCAGATTATAATCATTGTACAGAAAATCCATTACGCTTTCATTATTCATTTCCTCAAACATGGTAACCAAATCCCCCCGGGAAAAATCGGCATTTTCTTTATTTTTCTCTTTCTCCGTATTTTCGGAAACCAGTTCGATTTCTATTTCACTTTCCTTTTTTGTCTCTTTTTCTAAAACCGAGCACCCGCAAAGCAGGCATCCCGATAATAAACCGAATATGTACAGGCAGTATCTCCTTTTTTTCATCTTTCCTCCCCGATAACTGAATATCCTTTATCCCCCTGTATAAAACCGGCTCTTCCCGCCGTTGCCTCTGTCAGAGCCTTCTTCATTCTCTCCACATCATCAATAAAAATTTCGACGTGCAATATAACCTTTTCCCCATATTCACTGTCTGAAATTTCTATTCCTTCACTGCCGAACAGATACTGCACCTTCCCCAAATCCGTATAATCTGTCGTAACGGTTACGGGAACCACCATCTGCTCCGTCACCACTTCCGTCGCTGCAATACAGGCTTTAGCCGCTCCGGTATAGGCCCGCACCAGTCCGCCGGTTCCTAAGAGTGTTCCGCCAAAATAGCGGGTCACCACAATACAGACGTCACAAAGCTTCTGCCCCGTAATCACCTCCAGAATCGGTTTCCCCGCCGTCCCCGAGGGCTCACCGTCATCACTGAATTTAAGCAGCGGCTGCTCCTTCCCGACGGAATAGGCATAACAGTTATGCCTTGCATCGTAATGCTTTTTCTTTATTGAAGCGATAAATCCGGCTGCCTCCTCCTCACTTTCCACATGACGGATATAGCCGATAAATCTGGACTTTTTTTCAATAATTTCTTCTGTTCCCGGTTCCAAAACCGTAACATAACGCTTGAGCATGGTCTTTCTCCTCATTTTTCTTATCTCTGCTATCATAGCAGATTTCCGCCGGAAACGCCATACTATTCCACAGGTTTTAATAGTTTCCTAAGGCAACTATTTCCCTGGGCAATTATTTATTATATACTGTTCTTTTCTTTTGTCAAGCAATATATTCTTGAATAAAGATGGCAATTTATGTTCATATTTGATATACTAGGATATAATATTGGGATAAATAGGAAAGTGACATTTGACGCAGCATTTTGCAGACAGGCAGTCAGAACCTTTTACATAGCAAAATTGGTTACCAGGCAGGAGGCAGTATATGAATTATTCTAAACAAAATATAACCAAAAAACAAAAGAATTTAGTATCAAAGCATACCAAAAACCAGCATAAGATAACCTATCTTCTTTATAAAACCTTTGTGTTTCTCTTCATCCTTGTCGTTGTGGTTGGCGCCGGAGCCGGTCTTGGCATGTTTACCTCTATTATCAGTACTGCACCGGATATTACCGACATTAAGGAAAGCGTCCAGCTGGAAGGCTTCCAGACGACAATATATAATCAGGCGGGTGAGGAAATTACCACTTTATCCACCGCAAATTCCAATCGAATCTATGTGGAATACGAAGATATTCCTGAAAATCTAATCAATGCGTTTATTGCCATAGAAGACGAGCGGTTCTGGGAGCACAACGGCGTCGATGCCAGAGGTATTTTAAGGGCTTTCTTTGTGGGAATTAAAAACCGCAATTTTTCCGAAGGCGCCTCTACGATTACCCAGCAGTTAATTAAAAACCAGATTTTCAATGTGGGGTTAAATGAATCCTCCTTTATGGACTCCTTAAAGCGGAAAATTCAGGAGCAGTACCTGGCTGTGGAGCTGGAAAAGCAAATCGATAAAAAGGATATTCTGGAGCTTTACTTAAACGCCATCTATCTCGGACAGGGCGCTAACGGAATCAAAACCGCCGCCGAAACCTATTTCGGCAAGGAAAATCTGAACGAGCTTACCCTTTCCGAATGTGCAGTTATTGCCGCAATTACCCAGAGCCCCACGGTCTACGACCCTACCCTTTATCCGGAAAACAATGTAAAGCGGAAGAACACCGTATTACAGAAAATGCTGGAACAGGAGCTTATCAATACTGCCGAATACGATTCTGCCATGGCGGACAATGTCTATGCGAGACTGGCGCTGGACAAAAAGGACGATACGGCAAACAAAACCTATAATTCCTATTATATTGACACGGTTATCAATACCTTGACCAATCAGCTGGTGGAGGAGATGGATTATACGGAAACCCAGGCATATAACGCTATTTATTCCGGGGGTTTAAGCATTTATATCAACCAGGATGCGGCCATTCAGGAAATCTGCGACAGTGAAATCAACAATCCGGATAACTATCCTGCCGGTACCAGCGTCGCCCTCAATTACGCACTGACCCTCACCGACCCGACCAACGGCGAATTATATAATTATTCCTCTAACCATCTGGTCAATTATTATAAAGAAAAAACCGAAAATCCAAAATATAACCTTATCTATTCCAGTGAGGAAACGGCAAGGGCCGCCGCAGACGAATATAAAAATGCGGTAATCGAGCAGACCGGATACAAGGAGCTGGCAGAGACCTTTTCCACGACGATACAGCCGCAAAGCTCTTTTGTCATTCTGGACCAGGCAACCGGATATGTCAAAGCAATCTGCGGCGGCAGGGGAGAGAAAACCGGTAACCTGACCTTAAACCGGGCAACCGAATCCAAGCGTCAGCCGGGCTCCACCTTTAAGGTGTTATCCACGTATGTTCCGGCTCTGGATACTTCCGGTATGACCTTAGCGTCAAGCTTTGTGGATGAGCCCACCGATTACAGCAACGGCACCCCGATAAAAAACTGGTATGGGGATTACCGGGGCAGACAGACCATCCGGACGGCAATCAAGGATTCCATGAACATTATCACGGTAAAATGCTTTCAGGAGGTAACGCCCCAGGTCGGATATGACTACCTGTGCAATATGGGAATTACCACGTTAAAGAACGGGGAAACTTCTATCAACGGCATTGCCGAAAATGATATCAATGAATCCATGTGTTTAGGAGGACTCACCGAAGGAGTAACCAATCTGGAGCTGACCGGTGCCTTTGCCTCCATCGCCAACAGCGGAACCTATGTACAGCCCACCTTCTATACCAAGGTGCTGGACCATAACGGAAACATTTTAATTGATAAC
The DNA here is from genome assembly GCA_023664535.1 of Bacteroidales bacterium. Lineage (GTDB taxonomy): Bacteria > Bacillota > Clostridia > Lachnospirales > Lachnospiraceae > CAG-590. Next base: position 50,587 of record JAMPFJ010000016.1, on the reverse strand, counting down.
GCCCCGGATACCAAGCAGGTCATGAAATCAACTACCGCCTGGCTGATTAACAACGCCATGCAGGATGTTGTCACTTCCGGAACCGGTACTACCGCCCGGCTTTCCAGCGGAATGGTAGTTGCCGGAAAGACCGGAACCACTTCCAGCAACTACGATTATTGGTTCTGCGGTTCAACGCCCTATTATACTGCGGGCATCTGGATGGGCTATGACGCCAATACGGATTTTTCCAACAGTAATTCCCACAAAGCAATCTGGCGGAAAATCATGGATAAAATCGTGGAAATGGAGGGACAGGACACCTCTGCCACCTTTGAAAAGCCAAGCGATATCGTCACAGCAAAGATATGCTCCACATCCGGTATGCTGCCTGCGGAAAACCAATGTACCACCGTGGTAAACGAATATTTTGCCAAGGATACGGAGCCGACAAAGACCTGTGATTTACACCAGACCGTAACGCTGTGTAATGAAAGCCACTATAAAGCCGGCGCCTATTGCCCGGAGACAACTATCTATCACTATCAGGTAGACGATAACGGCAGGGTTTCCTTAACCGATGCGGACTTTAACCCTCCGATTGATTTCATAGATACCGAATGTCCAATTCATACCGAGCAATCCATGAGTACGGAAGACCCGGATTCCGCCGGCGGCTCTGGACCGGGCGATGCATCCCCCGGCTCCGATATCGTCTATACCATTTCCACTCTGGTGGAGGGTGGCGGAAGCATTTCCGGTAAAACAGAGGCAAAGGCGGGAGAAACCGTCAAACTGACCTTTACGCCGAACGACGGCTACGTCATATCCAATGTTACCGTAGACGGTGTAGCGGTAGGTGCAGTTTCCTCCTACACCTTTAGAAAGATTAAAAGTAATCATACCGTTGTCGTCACCTTTGTGGCAAGCACCGGAAATGAAGCCCCGCCGGACGACAATTTTTATAACGGATATTCCGTTCCAAAATATCCGATAAACCTTTTTACCCGGTTCATTATCGGTATTAAACCGTTTTTCCATATCACCTGACAAAAAACTGATGGCGAAGCTCCCTGTATTTGCTTATACAAATCAAGAGCTTCGCCATCGGCTTTTTACTTGCTCATCTTCGGCTGAAAAATCAGCGAAGCAAGATAAGAAAAAATCAATGCCGCCGAGGTTCCCACTGCCGCCATTTTAAATCCTCCTCTAAACAATCCAATCAGTCCGTCCGTATCCACGGCTTCCTTGATTCCTTTCCAGAGATTGTAGCCAAATCCAGTAAGGGGAACAGACGCCCCGCTGCCGGCAAAGTCCAAAAACGGTTCATATATCTGCAATGCTCCCAGTATCGCACCGGTACATACCAGAATAACCATAATCCGCCCCGGCATCAGCTTTGTTTTTTCCATCAACACCTGTGCAGCCGCACAAATCAGTCCTCCAATGATAAATGCTTTGACATAAGCCATATTTATTCCCTCTCTCTTCCATAATTTTTTAAGTGATTGCGAAGCTTAAGCTTTTTGCTCAGCTTTGCCGCTAAGCCTCTTTCCGCTTCTCAATCACCACGGCATGGGCAATGCCCGGAACGGATTGTCCTTCATTATAACTTACCGTTGACAGCAATGCCCCGGTAGGCACAAACAATATCCGGTTAAGCTTACCCTGGCGGATTTCCCCCAGCAGCTTACCTGCCAGCGTAACGGCAGAACAGCCGCAGCCTGAGCCCCCGGCATGGGTATCCTGCTCCGGGTCATCAAAAATTTCCATACCGCAGTCCATATGCACTGCCGAAATATCGATTCCCTGGTCCTCCAGTAGTTTACATAATATTTCTTTCCCTACAATACCCAAATCGCCGGTTACAATCCGGTCATAATCCTCCGGCTTCCGTTTGAAATCCTTTAAATGCTGGTAAATAATGTCTGCCGCTGCCGGCGCCATGCAGGCTCCCATATTCAGGGAATCCTTTACACCGTAATCCACTACCTTTCCGGTAGTAATCCCGGTAATCATCGTATCGCCATACTCCTTTGACAATACAAAGGAGCCGCAGCCGGTAACCGTCCATGTAGAGGACATCGGTCTTTGATTCCCGTATTCCAGAGGAAACCGGAATTGCTTTTCCGCCCCTCCGAAATGGCTGGATGCCACCGCCAGCACGGTATCCGCATATCCCGCATGAATCGTCATTGCCCCCAGGGAAAGTGCCTCCCCCATAGTTGAACAGGCTCCATAAAGCCCAAACAGCGGAATATTAAAATCCATCAGACCAAAGGTCGTTGCAATCAGCTGTCCAAGCAAATCCCCTGCAAACAGATAGCGCACGTCCTCCGTCTTAATCTTTGCTTTGCGAAGTGCCAGCAGCGAGGTCTGCTTCATCAGCTCGCTTTCTCCCTCCTCCCACGACCCCTTGCCGAAGGTGGCATCCTCCACCACCTCGTCAAAGGTATCCTTTAACGGTCCTTCTCCCTCTTTCGGTCCCACAATACATGCCGCTGACATGATGTATACCGGTTTTTCAAAAGAAAGACTTTGTTTTCCAACCTGTAATCCTGTTGTCATCCTTTTACCTCAACTCCTTTTTGTCATTTTGCCTTGAATTTTTCCAAACGCAAAAAGGTGCTATCTTTCGATAACACCTTTTTCCTCATTTCTAGTATCTCTTTTTTTTATCAATCTATTCCGATAAAAACCGGACAAATTTTTTATTGTTTTCACTCTTCCTCCAGGCTGTCCACGGTCTGGTTGATGTTATCCGTCTCTTCGTTTACTTCACCAACCACCTCTCTGGCGTCCTCCTTAAGCTCCACTGCCCGCTCTTCCCCGGTTTTCAGACGGTTCTTTGTTCCGCTGTTTCCACAGCCTGCCGCCATACAGAATACCAATGCCAGCATTGCACATAAACCTGCTTTTTTCATCCTCTTTTTCAATTTCAAGAAAAAACTCTCCTTCCTGCCCTTTACCTCGCCTCGCCGCTAATCATCCACGGAGACGGCTGCGCCACCATAACACTCCGCTTATCGCTCTTGGATACGGCAATCTGTAAAACCTCGGTATTTTCTATATTATATTTTGCAAAAATATTTTTAATACTGACAACCATATCCAGCTCTAACGTGTAAATGATAAACTGGCATTTCGGGTTTACCTTCAGAAGTACCTTAATCTCATCCTCCAGCCGTTTAGATGCTACAATAAATGCAAGCCGCGGCACCGGCACCTTCGCCATATTCTCCTCCGTCACATTGGCAATAATCTCAATATTATGTACGCCAAACTTACTGACATTATCCTGCAGGGAATGCATATCCCTTGCATCCGGCTCCACGGCGATAATTGTTCCCTCACTGGCCTCTATCGCCGCTTCAATGGCAATACTCTCCCCGCTTACGATACAAATGGTATCCCCGACATCACAGGACAGCATATTCATAATTACCGCACGAATCTCATGTCCTACATAATTAACGGAGCCCTTTGAAAAAAATTCATTCCGTATTCCGTAGCGTGAGGCTTCCCTTGTATTTTCATTGATAATAAAGACCACCAGCGGTTCCGTAATCTTCCTGTCTACAAATTCCTTAACTTTACAGGTCTTTACCTCATCATTTGCACTGACGCCCATTCCAATCCACATATCATAGTCGCCATAGCCGCCCTCCCACAATTCATAAAATAAATCCGGCTGGCTCTCATCGGCAAAAATCATCACCCGTTTGTGGGTTTCAATCGTCGGAAGCACATTTTTCTTCTTTCCGCAAATATTCAGCATTTTAATCTTTTCCGGACTTACCCCCATACGGTCCGCAAAATTGCCTACCCATGCCAGCATCTCACTGCTGCTGTACCCATGCATTCCCTCTGACTCCATAAAAACACCTCCCCAATAACTTCTGTCTCCATTACGCTTCTCTTCCACGAATGTTATCTTCAAAGCAGCATTCATGCTTATGTAATCATTTTATCGCAATAGCCGATACATGTCAAAGCCAAATTGCCCTTAGCTCTTTCCGGTCGGATTGGCAGGCGGTTCCGGTATCAGAAGCTGTGTCCGCCACCGCCTCCTCCGCCACCACCCCCTCCGCCGCCGCTGGAGCCTCCGCCACCGGAGCTTTGCGGAGAATATTTTCTGGTCTCATTGATAAATTTCACCTTAAAATTATTCAACTGCTGCTTTACTGCCATCCCCTGCATCAGCTCATAATCGGAGGGCTTCGCCTGCCGGGATGTCGCCCTGACCACAAAATAGTTTATCAGCAGCGCCAGGATAACGGCTAACAATACATTACTGACGTATTTCATCGGCTGCGCAATTTTCTGTCCCTGTAACAGCAGAAGCTCCTGCTCAAATGCCTGGGATGCGCAGGTATAGTAATCCGCATTCGTTGCATATCGGTATACGTTATCCGTTATCGTGTTGGCATATCCCTTCGTTATCGTCCGGTAAACCGCCCCGTCACTGAAGATATAAATCTCGCGGTTAGCCATGTCAATCAGAAACAATGTGCCGCTGGCATTTCCGTATCGGCTATGGTACAGATATTCCGCATAGGCACCGGCGGTACCCGCATTTTCTGCCGTACTGTAGAAAAGCACATTTCCATATTCCGTAATGCCTTTCATCTGCTCTAACAGCAGCTTTCCCTCTTCCTCTGTCAGCAGCTCCGCATCATCCACCACCGCCGCTTCAAAACCGGTGCCGGCATTTACATAGCTGTCCAGCGTCATCGCCTGTGCGGCAGTTTTGCAAAGCATAAATGCCGCCAGGAAAACAAACAGCATACCCCATATCCCCGTCTGCCACCAACGAAAACGAACCTTCCCTCTGTTATCCGGCATAGACTTAAGCACGGTCATCACCCCCTCTGTATTCAAACTGCGGAAGTGGTCTTGTCGCAAGAAGATTATAATCCGAAATTAAATCCAGCAGGGCAAAAAACACCGCCGCCAGGCAAATCAGATTGCCGGCATAATAGTAAATATCCGATGCCGGCCGGATAAAGGCAAGAATTGCCGCTAACAATACGGCTGCCATTGTCCATACCGAACCCGGTATTCCCTTTTTCGCTCTGACCTTCTTCGCATCAGCTATGCTTTTCATGCCAAAACCCAGGGTAAACGCCAGTAATATATAGATGCATATGCTGCATGTACCGGGAACTCCCATTTCCTCTATCAGTACAGGGAATATTATCAGTGCCGGCACTAAAAGCATAGCGAAAGCAGAAACCCCGAGGGAAAAACAGCCTGCCGTCACAACACCCTTTTTCTTTTTTCCCTCCGCACCCACCTGCTCTTCCGTCATCACATAAGGCGCCATTCCATCCAGGGCAGCTGCGGCTTCACTTTCTGCCTGCCGCTTCTTTCTCAGCGCCTCCTGTATGCCCTTATCCTCTTCATAGCTCTCCTTTTTGGCAATGCTTCTGATTTCCATCCCATACAATACCGTCACCAGCAAAGAAATGGCAGCCGTTATGCCAAGCAGCACAAAGGGAACCACCGTCAGAAACAGATTCAACAGAAAAACCAACGGAACGGCGAGCAAAACGGAACCCAGCAGATATTTCTTAATATCCACCGGAAGGTCTGCCACCACCTTCCCGCTTTCCCCGTTGACCGTGGCATAGGCAACACGTCCTTTATTCCGATAAGACATAAACCATACCGGAAACATGGAAATTTCCGTATTCTCACATTTCGTATGATATTCCTCCGAAGGATTTGCACTGATTTTTATCTTATATTTACTCATCTCTTTTGAGACTTCCAGGTAACGCTTCGTCTGCTCATTTACCATGGTCTCGGCTTCCGGCGCATAAATTTCCTGCCCAACATCCGGTATATCCGCATAAAATCCGCTTAAAATGGAAGGCGTAAAGGGCTGCATCTTCTTCACATCAAAGGGGGCAATCCGTTCACTGATATTATCGGCAAAGGAAGAGGACGCATCATAAGATAGACCCTGGTAACAATTGTCCAAATCTCCTCTCAGCGTGTAAAGCCTGGTAATAATGTAATCCCCGCTCCTGTGCTCTGTCGTTCCGCCCAGGCACAGGGGACCCTGCTGGGTGAAATCATAAACCCAGTAGGGCATATAAATTCCCCGAAAGCTGTCAATATATTTCTCATTCTTCAATTCCTTCGGCGCAAAAACCGCTTTCTTCACCCTTTTGATATAGGCTGTCTTACAGTCCTCTTTTGTCTTCTTAAACGGTATAATAAAATCCGGCCGTTTTTCCTCCCGCAGCCGGCTGTCCAGTATGGTCGACGCACCGCAAAAGCTGCAAAAACCCGCCGCCGTGTTGTCGGTGCTGTATATCTCACCGGCACACTGGGGACAGGTAAATACCGTTACCTCATAATCCGTACCCTCCTCGGCATCCTTATCCTTCGTTATCGCATACGGGTCATACTGTTCATTACAATACCCGCACGCCAGCTGCTGTGAGGCAATATCAAACCGCAGGTTTCCCCCGCAATTCGGACATTCATACATTCCCTTTCCTCCTTAGTTCGTTTTAACCATCACTCAATCCTTAACAGTCCTCTGCACCGGTTAAGGGCAGCATAGATTTCCTGCTTTCTCGGAATGACCATATTGCCGGGAATGCTGCCATCACAAAATGCGGCAAACCCGTTCGCACTTATGCTCCTTTCCATTTCCTCCACTGCCTCTCCCAGGGTCTTTGTTCCGTCAAAGCAGTGCAGCTTCATGTATTTTACAATCTGTACCAACGCCGCCAGCTGCTCGGTATCTACAAGCTGCTCGACATAACGCAAGTCTACGGTTTCTTTGTTTATGGAAATACTTTCCTTTCCCATGGCCTTCGTCTTAATGCGGCTTTCCTTAAGAAATGCGCCGTCCCTTTTCACTATCCGTTTCATTACCGGCTTATCCGCCTGCTCTATTCCGTCCGCCGCAATCGGGAAGCTTTCCGCCTCCTTTTTCGCCAGCTCCGTGATTTCCATCGGCACGTAACGGTTCATCTGTAAAACACAATCCGCTTTGTGAAAATATGACCCTGAGCTGCCCGCTACCAGAATAGTTGAGATGCCGGTGCTTTCATACAATTCCTGCACCCGGTCAATAAACGGGATAATGGGCTCCACCTCCCTTTGTACCACTCTCTGCATCAGCTCGTCACGAATCATAAAGTTTGTAGCGCTGGTATCCTCGTCAATTAAAAATACCTTCGCTCCCGCCTCTATCGCCTCCACGGTGTTCGCCGCCTGCGATGTGCTTCCGCTGGCATCTTCCGAATAAAATGCCACCGTGTCTTTTCCGTTTGGCAGATTCCGGATGAACATGGAAATATCCACCTTTTGAATGTTTCTGCCGTCCTCGGCACGAAGCTTTACCGCCGTATCGTCCGTTATCACATATTCCCTGCCGTCTCCCGCAACGTGGTTATACACTCCAGCTTCCAATGCTTTTAACAGCGTGGATTTGCCATGATAACCGCCGCCTACAATCAGCGTGATTCCCCTTTTGATTCCCATTCCCTTTATCATACCGTAATGGGGAAGCGTTAAGGTTACCTCCATGGATTCCGGTGCTTTAAAGGGTACCGCCTCTTTCATCGGAAGCTGGGATACCCCCGATTTTCGCGGAAGAACCGCACCGTTTGCGACAAACGCCGCCAGATTCATTTCGGAAAGCCGGTTTCGGATATATTCCTGGTCCTCGGCAAGATTAGCCGTCCTGACCAGCTCCTCTTCCGGATATGCACGGCAAAACAGCGTCTGCCTTACACATACCGGCAGAAATTCAAATAAAATTTTCTCTAATTCCCCGGCATTTATTGTTCTTCCGTTAGCCGGAAAACCGATTTCCATCCGAAGGACAATATCACCGGAATCGGGATGAATGACACATGCGCTTCTGTCTAAAATTTCCTGTCCCGGCTGGCTTACGCTAATGAGTCCGCTTTTGCCGGACCCCTTTGCCTTAAAGGAAAATCCTTTCACCTTCGCTGCCATTCTTCTAAGCAGATGGTCCTGTAAAGCAATTCGTTTGCAGGCATTATCGTACAGGCTTCCAGCAAAGCCCGCCTTTTTCCCCGACAAATGCACACTCACCTTAGACGGTGCCGCAAAAGGGTCTCCCTGTACATGGTCAATGGATAAAACATAATCCGCAAACTGATATTTTCCCTTCGTATCCTTATATGCCGGATAGCCTCTGTGGTCTATCCTTCTTAAACAATCCCTTAAATCTGTATCTCTCATATCCTTTCCTCTCTGCCCTTTACTTCGCCGGATAATACTGTCTCTTTGTTATCCTGCCCTGGCGTTTTTATCATTACATGTTTATTGGAAATTGTCAATGCCTGCAAATTTGATAATTATCCCATATTCTTCCCGATAATCCCGGTTGACAAACCCTCATCCATTTGCTATGTTATTGTTGATATATCAACATCTGTCAAAAATGAGGAATAGCCATGATTGAACGATTTGAATTATTTACCACTACCATCGGACAAATTTATAAGAATCTTCAACGGATTAAAATGCAGGAAATGGCAGAATTTCAGTTGAAGGGCGCACATGTCATGTGCCTGTTTGAGCTTAACCGGAACAAGGACGGACTTACCGTGACCCAGTTAAGCCAGTTATGCGGCGAAGACAAGGCGGCTGTCTCCCGAACCGTTTCCGATTTGGTCAAACGCGGACTCGTCACCACCGACTCCAAGAAAAAATACCGCGCTCCAATTTTATTAACCGCAAAGGGACAGTCCACGGCAGACCGGGTGGATGAAATGGTTACCGAAGCGGTTCTTGCCGGAAGCGATGGACTTACCGATGCGGAACGGACTGTATTTTACCATGCGTTGACAAAAATTTCTGAGAATTTAAAAAATTACTTAAACGAATAATGCCTGTTTTTTCCGTTTCCTCTATCTTCCATATTTGCTTTTATACGCCTCAATATCCGCTTCACTTTTTGCCAGCTCCGCAAATTTCAGTTTACCGGATGCCGGGTCACGGAACCCCACCGTCATCTCTCCGGTACAGATGCTTTTATCCACCTCTATTGCAAAATCCTTACAGGATTCCGGAACCGCAACGGTAGATTTTTTCTTTTTTAACCATGCCATAGCATCATTTCCTTTCCTGAATGTCTCTATTTAGATAATGACATTATAGCATGCCATCTGCCGTCTTGTAAAACACAACGCTGCGTCAGCTGAACAGCTGACTATTTTCCTCCGGCAGATACTTTAAATACATGTCCTCCGCCGCCGATTCGGTAATACTGCCGCAGTTTTCCCCAATCCTTTCCATGCTGTGAAAGATATTCGCAAATATATTGGTAAATTCCGGTCTGCATTTCCCTTCTTTAATGCGTTTTTTGTGGTTTTTACGCACATGCTTTTCCAGCTTCACAATCCTCTTCAAATACCGCTCGGTATCTGACATCGCCGCCTTATCTCCGTATTGAATCAAATCTACCGATTCTCTATACATTACCGTAACAATCTCCAGACTTTCCGCAATTTCCGCCATTGCCTTTTTGGAAAACCGAACTCCTTTTTGCGCTTTCTCCCTCGCACACTCCAGCAGCTCCCTCATCCCTCTGGCAATCCTCCCCAAATCCTCCACAATATACATCATCTCCGTTGTATGTGCCGCCTGTTCTTCATTCATGCTGCCCGACGAAAATAATCCCAGCAGATAATTACTAATTTCTTCCTGCGCATGCGCCGCCTGTTCCGCCATGCAATCAGCCTGAAGCAAATTCTCCTGTCCTCCGTCTAACAGCGCCTTTTTTATTTCTGCTAAAAAATCTTCCAACTGCTTTGTATAATGCATTATTTCTTTAGAGACCAGATGCAGGGCAGCCACCGGCTGATTTGACACCTTCACATCCAGAAACTGCAAGCCTGCCTTTTCCGGTTCATCCTTCTTCTCATCCGGTAAAATCCACATCACCATTTTCACCATGAGCCGGATTAACGGAATCCACACCAGGGTATTTCCTATATTAAACACCGTATGGGCATTGGCAATCTGCCTTGAAATTATTTCCACCTCTGCTCCGGACGGTGAAACAGCGGTAATCAGTTCGGCAAACCACGGCAGGATAAACAGGAAAAAAACGGAACCAGTGATATTGAATATACTATGGGCCGCCGCTGTCCGTTTCGCATCCTTCGGCTGTCCAATACACGCTAACAAAGCGGTAATTGTCGTCCCGATATTACTTCCCAGTAAAATCGGAATTGCCCCCCGCAGACCTAAAACAGAGGACATGCCATCCGGTCCCGCCTGGGAAGCAAAATTCTGTAATATGGCAATCACTGCTGAAGAACTCTGCACAAGCACAGTTATTCCTGCTCCGAACAACATCCCCAGGATTGGAATATCCGCCACCCTTGCGATTAAATTTAACACTACCGGACTGTCCGCTATCGGTTTCATTGCACTCCCCATTACCTCGATTCCGATAAACAATATCCCGAAGCCAAAAATGGTATTTCCAACATACTTTACCGTTTCCCTCTTCGCCACAAATGCAATAAAAAAACCGATGAATAGAATGGGGAAAATGTACTCGTCAATATGAAAAGCAATAATCTGTGCGGTAATTGTCGTCCCGATATTTGCACCCATAATCACCGAGATTGCCTGCGGCAGATTCATCAGTCCCGCACTGGCAAAACCAATCACCATAACCGTTGTGGCGCTGCTGCTCTGTAAAACGGTGGTGGTAACTGCCCCTGCAAGCACCCCCATTACCGGATTTTTCGTCAGCAGCCCTAAGATATGCTTCATTCGGTTTCCCGCCGCCTTTTGCAGTCCGTCGCTCATCATTTCCATTCCAAATAAAAATAAAGACAATCCGCCAAGCAAGCCAAATAAAGTGTTTATCACATCCATCTTTATACCTCTTACTCTTTCCCGTGTATTTCCTCAATACACATTCTTACCTGGTATCATTCTCTTTTTTTACCTGTTTCATGTAAAACATTCCCACTTTTTTGTCAATTCATTACGGGAAAATGTGTTTACCTGAAAAGTAGTACCTATATCAAAATTATTGAAAATACTGTCGAGTTTCACAGATATTTTTGCCGACAGGATAAGATAGAAAAAGAAACTGTTAATTTTGAAATTACAGATGCGGTTCTAGTTGGATTTCCAAGTGGAAAGATTTGATATGCCCAACTATGCTGACTGTATAGATTGGTTTTCCAACTCTTTTACCATATCAAGAGGTAATTCCGTTGCTTCTGCTATTTCTTCTAAAGACATCTTGCCTAATTTTATTAAACGAACCGCTGTCCTCCTGGCTTTATTATATTCCGCTTCCCTCGCTGCTTCCCTTGCCGCTTCTTTCCTCATATCTTCCATTATCTTACACATGGCAGCCACTCCTTCCTTATCCTGCTTGAAATGTCTTGCCCTCCTGGCAAGCACTTCATAATTCATATCATCCGGATTGATGCATGAAAAATCGTACATCAATTTGCCGATTTCATCATCACCTCTGTATTTACCATTTACATATAGGATATGTGAACCATCACCGAATAATACTTTATTTTCCCCGATAGTAACATATCTCTCTACCGAATATATCGGCTGATTACCTCCCATTACATCATTTTCCGTAATAAAAATAACATAGCTGTCAGGAATATCCTCTGTATCCTCTCCAGGCTTCAATATATGTGCATCCAGCAGACTACTGTTATGCCTTGCCCTTTTTGCGCCTGCCCCTGCATCGGACCGCTGAATTTCCACATCAAATTCTTTGTCGGTACTGTCAACTGCATGAACATCTAAAACAACAGAACGCCCCTGCAGATTCTTCATTATCTCCTGTACCCGAACGGATTTAACCGTTATATCTGTCCGCTCCAAAACAATACGGAGGATTAACTCCACACCCTCAAAGTTATCTGCAAGGCAGACCGTCATAAAATCATCATCCATATACCGAAATAATTTCACACGCTCTAAATCCTGTTGGTGCATCTGCTCCGTTGTAGTCAAAAAATCACCTTCTTTCAATTTTTATTATACATCGGACAATTCTTTTTGCACACTGAACTTTCTGTGAAATCATTTGACATTCATCATTTTACCTGCATGATAAAGAAGCATATCTTCTTACCCCAACCTTCCTTGTATGAGCCGGAATGGTCAAAATGGCAGCACTATGACTCTGATATTCACGAGTACGCTGCCCTCCTCTACTGTCTCACTTTAATGTGTACTTCCCGAAGCTGCTGTTCCGTCACCTCTCCCGGCGCCCCGCACATTAAATCCTGTGCATTTCCGTTCATCGGGAACGGAATCACCTCGCGAATATTCTCTTCGTTACGAAGCAGCATAATCATACGGTCAATCCCCGGTGCCATTCCCGCATGCGGAGGCGCACCAAACTGGAACGCATGATAAAGCGCACCAAACTTTTCTTTTAAATCCTCTTCGGTATATCCCGCAATCTCAAATGCCTTTACCATAATATCCAGATTATGGTTACGAACCGCCCCTGAAGATAACTCCACCCCGTTACAGACAATATCATACTGATAAGCAAGAATCTCTGTAGGGTCTTTCTCCTTTAACGCTGTCAGCCCTCCCTGAGGCATCGAAAACGGATTATGGGTAAAAATAATCTTTTTGCTCTCTTTATCATACTCATACATCGGAAAATCATTGATGTAACAGAAACGGTATGCATTCTTCTCCAACAAGTCCAGACGATTGGCAATCTCCGTGCGAAGCTGTCCCGCATAATCGGCAGCCAGCTCTTCCACATCCGCAATGAAGAAAATCGTATCGCCTGCCTGTAATCCTGCCAAATCACGAATTTCCGTCTTCATCTCCTCCGGAATGAATTTATCAATGGGACCCTTATAACTCATATCCTCTAATACTTCCAGATATCCCAGTCCACCCATTCCAATGGACTGCGCATACTTTAATAATTTCTCATGCTGCCCCTTTGAAAGCTTGGCATGTACATTGATTGCCCGCACCGTCTTATCCTGGAACGGCTTAAAGGTACATCTTGAGAAAAACTCCGTAACATCAATAATGCGAAGAGGATTACGCAAATCCGGCTTGTCCGTTCCGTATTCCAGCATCGCCTGCTTATAGCTGATTACCGGAAACGGCGTCTGGGTAATCTTTGCTCCCTCCGGGGCAAACCTGGTAAAGGTCTCAAACAGAACCTCCTCGCCCACCTTAAACACATCCTCCTGGGTAGCAAAGCTCATCTCAAAATCCAACTGATAAAACTCTCCCGGACTACGGTCTGCTCTTGCGTCCTCGTCCCGGAAGCAGGGCGCAATCTGGAAATATTTATCAAAGCCGGACACCATAAGAAGCTGCTTATATTGCTGCGGTGCCTGTGGAAGGGCATAGAATTTTCCCTTAAATTTACGGGACGGCACAATATAATCCCTTGCTCCCTCCGGAGAGGATGCACAAAGAATCGGTGTCTGCATCTCCAAAAATCCCATATCCGTCATCTTCTGTCTGAGAAAGCTGATTACCTTAGAACGGAAAATCATATTATCACGAACCTTTGCATTCCGTAAATCCAGATAACGGTATTTCAGCCGGACATCCTCCCTCGTCTCTTTTGAAGTCATCACTTCAAAGGGAAGCTGACGGTATACCTTACCCAGAATCTCTACCTTATGCGCCTCCAATTCAATCGTCCCCGTGGGAATTTTCGGATTATAGGTTTCCTCGTCACGGTGCTCAATCACACCCTCAACAGAGATACAATCTTCCTTGTTCAGTCCCTCCAGTAAAGAGGTATCCCGCATAACCACCTGCATAATTCCATACATATCCCTTAAATCCACAAAGGATACGCCGCCGTGGTCGCGGATATTTTCAATCCACCCTGCAGCCTTTAACGTTGCCCCCACATCTTCTTCACTAATCCGGTCAAGTGTACGATTACGATACATGTTATTTGTGTTCATCTCATTCTCCTTTATCTATTTTTCTCTTATTCACATGAAAAAAATCCATCCCAAACGAATCTCGCTCAGGACGGATTTTTCTATATCCGCGGTACCACCTGAATTACTGCTCTTTGCAGTCCCTCATGGTTTCCGAATAGAATATTCTATCCAAAACCCGCTGTTTCACGCACAGCCTGCGGCGCACCTACTGATTCCTTCTGCTCCGGTTATCCCATGCAGATTAAATGTTCAGATTGCAGCTGATAAAGTGTTATTCACCAGGATTCACTCTATGGGGTTTTCACTGTCTCCCACTCACTGTAAGCGATAATCCCGGCTACTTCTCTTCGTCATCGCCATTTGTGGCTATTATAGCCTAGTGCTTTTTGCTTGTCAATGTCTTTTCTTTCTGTAGTATAACAATCCACAGCCTGCGCTGGCAGAAAGGAACAGCATACGCATTACCCAGTCAATGGGACTGGCGTCTCCCGTTTTTGCCCCCTTATCTGTCTTCACACTTTCACTGGTCTTCGGCGCTTCTGTGGAAGCCGCTGTAGTCGCTTCCGTCGTCTTTGCCGTCGTCGCTTCTGTTGTCGTTACCTGCCGTTTTTTCTTTGCATCGTACATGATAACCGCATTACCATTAAGCTTCTTTTCGTTACCGTCTTCATCTATCGTATATACGATGCCCTGTTCGTCAAGATAGAACCGGATATCCTTTGCCAGGTTATATCCCTCCGGTGCCTTATTTTCCCGCAGAATGTAAATAACCTTGTTATCTCCTTTACTGGCAGTTAATCGCTTTGCCGGAATCTTCACTGCTTTTTCCTTTGTTTTCCATGTATGGATAACCGTTCCGGTTTTTTCTTCCACAACGGATAAGCTTGCTCCGGACAGGAACTTTTTCGTTCCCTTTACCTTTTTCTCCACGGTCACCGACAGGACTTCATCCACCATGGTTACCGTCTGATTATCCACCGCCGTTCCATTTACATATATTATCCCGTTATCATCAATTCTAAAGGTAATACTCTCTGCATAGGCGTATCCATTAGGAGCCGCTTCCTCCGTAAGCGTATAATCCGTATTCCGCTTGAACAAATCCAGACTCCAATCCTTTGGTGTATCCGTGCTCTCCCATGTCAGTGTTTTAAAATCGGTATCCTCCGCAGAGGTAATGGTAAGTATCGCTCCCGGAACCTCCTTACCGCCCGTATCCTTTTTGCTAAAGGATAGTCCACGGTATTCATCATTCATGATAATGGTATTATTGGCCGCACTTTCGTTATCCAACCGTTTCACTTTTCCCTTTTCGTCAATCACAAAGGCTATCGGCTGTGCCAGACCGTATAATTCCGGTGCTTCAACCTCCGATAATGTATATACATACTCATCGCCGCCCTTAGAAACATGGAACTTTGCCGCGTCCAGCTTATGGGATGAGCCGTCGGAAACCCATTGCTCTACCAGATTACCCGCTGCATCCCTGACTGCCAGCTTAGCGCCCGCAAGGTCACGCTTTGTCTTTAAGGACATTTTACGGACAGCAATCTCAAATCCGCTGTTTTTCATCACAATCCGGTCTCCTGCTATCGGCGTTCCGTTTGCATATACACACTTATCCTCATCCGTAATCATAAAGTCAACGGCATCCGCATAAGTATATCCATTCACAGTGGAAACCTCCGATAAGGTATAGGTTACGTTCCGCTTAAACAAGGAATACTCAAACTCCTTTGCCTTACCGTCTGTCAACCAGTCAACCGCCTGGAAGTCCTCATCATCCTGGGAGCTAATCATCAGTCTCACTCCCGAAAGAGGATTTCCGGTCGACGCATCTGTTTTCTGGACGCTCAACCGTTTCTCACCATCTACAACCTCAATCAGATTATTTTCAAACACTTCACCGGACTGATCTCTTACGACTCCGTCCTTATCGATATAAAACAATATCGGCGCCACAAGTTCATATCCCTTTGGTGCTTCCGTCTCCACCAGTAAATAGTATGTCTCCAGCTTCAGATTTCTATAATCCAAATCCGTAGATTCCTCTGTGGTCACAAAGCTTTCCAGCTTTTCTCCCTGTGTTCCGTTTTCGTCCGACTGGTAAAGCTCAAAGGAGGCTCCCGGTAAAATTACCGTATTTTCCGTCAGCTTCCTGACTCTGACGCTTATCGCTGCGTCGCGGATAGCCAGCGTCATTTTATCGTAGCTTAAGCTTCCCGCATCACCGCTCATGCTGGTGATTACCTGTTTATTGTCAACAGTTTCAACGGTAAACTTAACCTCATCCTTTGCCACGGTATATCCGTCTGGCGCTGCCTTTTCCCTTAACGCATAGGTTCCGTCCTCCAAAGTAAACTTCTTTGGCGCCGAACCACTGACCCACTCGTACTTCTGCTCACCGGACGGAAGTTCTACGATTTCCAGTTTCGCCCCCGGAAGCCGGCTGTCATCGGCAATATCCGCTTTGCTAAAGTAAAAGTCTGTCTTAAGATTATCCGTCATCACTATCGGATTTGGCGCAGCGCTTAGGCTTGTGCCGTTTACCAGATAAATTTTACCGTTTCTGTCGATGGCAAGCTTAATGTCCTCCGCCAGCTCGTATTCCATAGGGGCACTCTTTTCCCGTATCGTATAATAGGTATATTCCGTTCCTTCCTCCGGCACCTTTAACACATTGCTTGGTATACTTCTGGTTCTGCCATCCGAAGTAAAGCTGTATACCACTTCCCCGGTAGCGTCCTCCACCAGCTCTAACAGTGCGCCGACTAAATCCTGCCCTTTCTCATCCAGCTTCCGGATACGCAGGGAAAGCTCACTGTCACGCATAATGACGTGATTCTCACTAACCGAGCCGTCGCCCTCCTTATATTCCACCGAACCGTCGTCCCTAATTATAAACTTAACCGGATTAGCAAAACGGTAACCGTCCGGCGCTTTTATTTCCTTCAGTGTATAAATTTCCCCTGTCTTCAGCTTCGTTGCCGGCAGCCTGTGGCTCTCATCCGTTGTTTCCCATGAATCAATCAGATTGTCTGCACTGTCGTACACTGCCAGCTTGGCTCCCTCCAAGCCTACGGAACCGCCTACCGCCATTTTGCTGACAGAAACGCTAATCGGCGTATCCCGGAAATTAATCTCCCGAACAATCTCCTGAACATCACCATCCGTATCCTTCACCACCATGTCAACACTCGGCATATACAGTGAATTCAACAGATATCCATCCGGTTCATCGGTTTCCTTTACCACATAATAGCCTAAAGGCAGATGTTCAAACACGGCAATACCGTTGGCATCGGTAACCGCCTTATAAACGGTTCCGTCCTCTTTCCGGTAAGCGGTGGTTCCGTCCTCCTCATACAGGGTAAATTCTGCCCCCTGCAGCTTGGTCAGCGTGGTAAGTCCCGTTTTTACTATGCGGATTTTTCCAAAAATTTGCTGATTCTTATAGGTATTAATTATCGGTACTAAGGTAAAGTCAGTTTTCCAGTCAAAATGCCCTACCCGGTCATGGTCCGGTATCTGCATCTGCGTAATGTCGCTGTAGCTGTAAATCTTGCTGCTGTTTTTTGAATCCAGTCTGTAACCAGGCGGTGCCGCCACCTCCTCCAGCTTATACTTTGTCCCCGAATCATCCTTATCAATGGCGATATTATGGAACTGTACGATTCCGTTCTTATCGGAAACCGCATTTGCCAGCACCTCCCAGTCCTTGGAGCCTTTTTCCTGCTTGGAAAGTGAAAATCTGGCGCCCTGCAAAGGCATATTGTTCTCATCCATTTTCAGTACATGGAATGACAAATACCGGTCGCCCAGCTCGAGCCTTTCATTGACAACTTCAGAGACTCTTGTTCCCGTAAGGCTGCCTGTATACATCTCTTGATAGACATTATTCGCATCCACTTTAACAACCCATACCGTATTATCCAGCTTATAGTCCTCCGGCGCTGTTGTTTCCCGAATCGTATAGGTATCATAAATCAGATGGCTGAAAAGCACTACTCCGTTTTCATCGGAAGAAGCACTGTCCACCACTAATCCGTTGCTGTCATAGATGGTAAACTCTGCTCCCGCTAAAATATTCCCGGCATTGGCGCCATCCTTTTTCGTAAAGCGGATGCTCGCATTTTCCTTTTTGTTCACATAGGTTTTCGTCAACGTCTGGTCATCGGCTAAAATATTTTCTTCCTTAATCTGCCACTCTTCGTCAGAGACAATATACCCCTTAACTCCCGCTGTCTCTTTTACATAGTAGTTTCCATAGGCAATATCGGAAAAAGTCAGTTCTCCGTTGGCATCCGTTTTCCCGTTCTTGACAATTTTTCCCTCTTTGGTATACAGGACAAAGGTAACCCCCTCCAGCGGTTTTGCCGGACTGCTGTCATCGGTTTTGCGCACTTTAATGTTAAACTTCATCCTTGTATTGATTACGCTCATTTTTACTCCACGGGTAGAATCGACAACGGCTCTAATATCCTCCGTATTGGCAACATATCCTGCTTTCGTCCCGGTTTCCTTAACGATATAGGTTCCGTATTCCAAATCCGTAAATACCGCCTTGCCTGCGGAATCCGTCGCAGCCGTATATTGCACACCGTTTCTCATGTAAGCGGTAGTTCCGTCCGCCTCATACAGCGCAAAGGTAATCCCGCTTAAGGGGTTTGCCGGAACCGCATCATCCGTTTTGGTAATTTCAATATATCCAAGGGAAACCTCATTCTCTACCGTGATTTCCCTTTCGACATTCACATTCTCCGTTCCGTCTCCCACGGTAATGGAATGTATTGTCGAATCAATTTCATACCCTTCCGGAGCCGCAGTCTCACGATAATAGTAGGTTCTTCCCAATTCCATGTTAGCAAAGGTAAGCATTCCGTCCGCATCCGTGGTCTCTCTGTCCACTACGTCCGTACATGCCGAATCCCGGTAAATGGTAAAGGTTGCCCCTGCCACCCGCACGGATTCATCCCCCTTTTTCACTTTGCGAAGCTTTAACTTAGCTTCTCCCTTAACGTTTTTAACATGAAGTACGGTCAAACCGTTAACGGTTTCCGCATTCGCACTATACGTAACCGTTCCGTCCGTTCCCACTGTGGCGGAATAAACCGTCGGCACATCCTCTTTTAAATATCCTGCCGGCGGATTTAGTTCTTTCAGATAGTAGGTCACCGCCTCCGCATCACTGTATTCCACAGAAAATGTAACCATTCCGTCCGTGCCGGAAATTCTGCTTGCCATCAAATCTTTACAGGCCGCATCGCGGTATAAGCCAAACTCTGCTTCTGCAAGAATTTTATTCTCCGTGTCCGTCTTATAAATATTCAACTGTGTCTGCTTTTTAATTGGCTGATTGTTTACCACATGCTCAATATAGCGGACACCGGAGGTATCTGTTTTCAACTGACCGTCAAAAACCGTAACCTCTTCCTCGCCCTCATTCTTCACATAGCCGTCCGGCGCCTCCGTCTCCACAAGGGAATAGGTAATTCCTGTCGTTGCGGAATTGATGCCGGAAAATACTGCATAACCGTCCGCACCGGATACTGCGGTTCCTACGGATACTCCGTCATAGAAAAGTTCAAACTTTGCTCCCGCCAAAGCGGTTCCCTTAGCTGCGTCTACCTTTCTAATCCGCAGCTCCTTCTCCAAAACAGAACCCGCAGAGGACGAAGAAAACGACACATTCTTTACTTCATCCGAGGTAACGGACTCCTGATAACCGTCACCGGTGAAATCCACCGTATTCTTGATTGTCATGCTCTCCAGACGGTTATCCGATATATTAAACTTCGTCCTAAATTCAAATTCATAAGTATCTTTTCCGATATTCGGAAGCTTAACCGTAATATTCCTATTGACTGCCACCACCGTATATTCCGATGCCGGCACTTCCTGCCTTTGCCCTCCCACTATTTTATATAATTTACCGGACACATAATCAAAATAACTCTCCAGGCGGTCCTTAATTATCGGGTTCTTAATTGCCGACATATCATACCCGGCTTCATTAATCTTTACCGTCCAGTCAACATAATCGTTACCGCCGGTATAGGCAAATTCTTTTCCGACGGTTCCGCCCACAGTTCCCTCTACCGTTTTTGTCGCCGTATCGGTTACCTTGACATCGCCCTCATAATCCACCTCAATAGTGGCGTTATTCGTATATTTTCCCTGTTTGTCTGCATTGGCAATGCTGGTCAGTCTGGTTTCATACTGTATGATAAATGAATGGTCAATATAGTAAGAATCCGACAGGGCGCCCCTTTTCAACTCATAGGACAGGGTATTGCTCGTCTTGTCATAGGTCGGATTCACCTTCATCATCTGGCTGCTATCCCATGCCCATGAAAAATACTTCAACTGGAAGCTTCCCTCTACATATTCCATCCCCGCCGGCAGTTTATCTGAAAGCTTAATCCCCTCCTGCTTAAGCTGCGGCTCCTTTATCTCCAATGTCCACAAAACCGTTCCGTTTTTCGTTACTTCACCGTTCTTACTGAATAAATCCGGCTCCTTATACTGGAAATTCCGGCTGGCTTCAGCCGTTGCCGTATTACCGTCACCCCACGTCAGCGTAGCCCTGTTATTTACCGAGTACCAGCCGTCCTGCTGCCACTTGGAGCTTGGCTCCTTTAACTTGGTCACAACGGTAATTATCTTTTTATCAGTAATTGTTCCCAGCGTAATCGTATTACCGTTTACCGTCCCTCCGGTGTATGCGGAGCCGTTGGCATTGGCAACCTGTATATCAACCAATGTCATATCCTCGCTGCTGAACATATCCTCTACTTTTGCATTTTCCAGCTCTGCTCCGGCATCATTTACGGTAATGGTCCAGGTAAACTGCCGGGTAATCTCGTTATATGCGGTAGCCGCTTTCTGGATTAAATCCATACCCCTTACATTCGCCTCAGTCGATACATCATACTTATCACCGGTTAATTTACCTGTGTTTTTGAAATTAGGCTGCGAAATATTTTCCACCGGCGTCTCATAGGTAATCACCACCTGCTCGTTATACGGTGAAGCAGGTGCCTGCCAGGTAAATCCTTCATCTGTCCTGGTAATGGTTCCGCCGCCGGAGGTTATCCTCGGCGTATCCCCGTCCGCCAGCGCAACTCCGTTCCCAAAGGTGTCCGTATACGTCGTTCCGCCAATATCCATCTTATCCTTGTTAAGGGTAACTGTCCAGACAATGGTTTTGCGGGTAATATCCAGTCTCCCGCCTTTTTCCAGAACAGACGGCACAATATAAACGCTGCCGGACCCGGTTACACTGGACTGCGACTCGTTCTCCGGATTTACCGCCACCGTATTATTCACCATTGCTCCGCTGTTATTCGTAATCTTGTCCGGAAAAATATCCGTGTCATAGCTGGTCAGAAACGTAAGCCGTGTCCGCCAGTTCGGTCTGGAATCCTGGACATGGAAAACTACCCTTCCGTTCTGCTCGGAAGCCGTAACGCTTCCCGTAGAACCATAGCGCTCGTCGGCAAGTGCCGCCGACCCCGGCACATAGGTAAGTCCTGCCGGCAAAGCATCCACCACATCGGCAGTCAAATATTCACGGCCGTTCAAATCCACTTCCACGGTCCACTCTATGTACGGTTTACCGTCCCGGGTTACCTTGCTTCCGCTTTTATAGGTCTTTAATTCTCCGGGCTCTTTATCTTCGTTCTCGTTATTGCTTCCGGTAATATCTACGCTATAGGTAAACTGTCCCGATGCAGTGGGAAAAGAAAGGTCATGCTTCCCCATATCCTGCTGCAAATCAGAAGAAAATCCACCCTCAAATCTTACATAAAACGGAACGTTAGGCTGGTCCTTTATCGCACTCTCGTAAAAGGTAAAGGTCATGGTGCCATCCTGTGAAATCACAACACGTCCGATGGATTTTCCTTCGGCATCCATCAATTCGTGCGTTGCATTTACATCTACACGTACCCCATCCGGTATCTGATATACATATTGCTTACTGCAATCCACAGCGTTACCGTTTCCCATGACAAAACGGAAATCCATACTGATATCCGCATCATTGGGGAGCGTAATGGTCTCTGTAGTGGACAGATTGACTACCTGCTTCTTACCGTTTTCATCTTTATAAGCAGCCTCCAGGGTCAGACTGTCCAGCCGGATAGTCGTATTATCAAACAAATCCGCCGCTCCGTCGGCAAGCCTGCTGTCCAACGTTTCTTCCAGCAGGTCATCCTTTTTCGTTTTTCCGGATTCGGTGCTTCCCTCTTCCCCGGAAATATTGTTTTTCCCCGTCTTAAGCTTCTCCAATACCTCTCTTAGGGCTGGCGGTATATCCTTTGTCTCTGCTTCCGTTGTCTCGGTATTCTCCCTCTCCGGTACGATACTCTCCCTTGCCGCCGTTTCCGTGGAGACCTCCGCTGTCCCCCCCGGCTCGTTCTGTTCTCCGGCAACATATTCCGTCAGATTATCCGTAATTGCCGTTCCCTCTCCGGCAATATCATAGTTTACGGGCATAATCGTAAACAGAAGAACCATAACCAGCCCTATCGCAATCCGCTTATTCCTTGAAAACAGATTCATATCCCATCAACTCCTCACCTTATAACATATAATATCCTACGACAAATCGTGATTTTTATCATTTCATCCTGTGCTTTACATAACATACACATATTTTATATAATATCGACGAAATTTTCAAGTATTCTGAGAAAAAAAGTAGTAATTTCCAATAAAAATTATATCTCTTTTTGTTACTTTAGTATACTTTTCCGTTTTTTCTGTTTATAGATATATAATTGTGCGTCCGCCTGCTCCAATTCCACCGATATATCCACGTCCTCCGAACAGATAAAATGCTTTATCCCAACGCTCATGCTCACATAATAAAGCTTATCATTTCCGGCGTTAAGGGTTTCGGTAATCTCATCGATTCTTTTCCGAAGCCGTTCCTCACTGTCCCCCATATCCGTAATCAGATATGCACAGAACTCATCGCCGCCGATTCTTCCCACCTCTCCTCTGCCTTCCATTCCATGTACCGCATCATACAAAATCTGTCCGATGGCACGAAGGGCATAATCTCCCTCCTCGTGTCCGAACTTATCGTTAACCAGCTTCAGATTATTCATGTCGGCATAAATCGCAACCGCCCTTCGTCCCTCGTTCTCTTTTGCGATTACATTTCTCTTCATGTTATCCAAAAAGCCTCTCCGGTTATAAATCTGCGTCAGTTCATCTACCTTGGAGATTTCCTCTAAAATCGAATTTTTCTCCTTTACCTGAAGCAGGCTTTCCGCCAAAGCCGATGCCATCTGGCTCTTTTTATGTAACAGGCGGTTGGTTTTCAGCGCATTTGCAATCTGATAGGTCAACTGCCCGGTATAACCAAAATACCTGTCATCCATTTCCCACAGCAAAAAGCCGTACTGGCTCTCACCGGCATACAGCAGGGTAACCACCTTAATTTCCGGCTCGGTATGATTACAATATTCGTTAGAAAAGATTTCTTCAAACAAAATATCCTGTTTTGCCACGTCAATTTCCTTTATATCCTTCATATCTACCGGATAGTAATAAAGAGGCATCGGACGGTAAATAATATTAGGCTTTCTTTTTCCCGGCTCCCGGTAATACGCCCTTAACTGTACATATTCCGGTCTGTCCCATTTCTGCCCGCTTTTGTATTCGATTTCCTCCTTAAATGTATACAGATAGATACTCTGTATATTCATGCTGCACAGGCTGTTTAAAATCATCGAATATATCTTATTGTTTTCCTCCTCATAGTCCAGCACATTTCTGGAAATGGAAACCAGGGTATTGTTCAGCGATTCCAAATGGGCTTTCTTTCCCGGTCTGTTTCTGTTCTCTGCCCGTTCCCCGCTCATGCACCCGCAGGATTTTCGTACAACAAAGGTAGTGTCTATCAGCTTTTCCTCTATTTTCCCCTCAAGAGCCTCCTCACACAGGTATACCGCCTCATATCCCAGCAGGGCGGAATTGGCTTTTACCGTTGAAAGTCCCGGCTCAATTTCACTGGAATACGGCGTGTCGTCAAATCCCATCACGGCAATGTCTTCCCCTACCTTAATGTTTCTTGCCTCCAACACCTGATACGCCCCATAGCACATCATATCGTTTGCACAAATCAATGCGTCCATGTCCGGGTATTCGTCCAGCAGCTGTTCCACAACCGCCGCACTGCTGTAAGAAAAATCTCCCTCCACAATCTTATACTGCTCGGGCGATATCCCGTTCGCCCGCATGCTCTGCAAAAATATGTCATACCGCTCCATGGCATCCGTATTGTGCTTCGGGCCGCTGACATAGCCAAATTTTCTTTTTCCGTGCTTTTTCACCAGATGCTCGATTCCGGAAATCATTCCGGTATAATTATCAAAGTTGACGCTGGAATAGCCCGGCAGGGTATCCGATATCAGAATAATCGGGATGGAGAATTTCTCCAGAAAACGCCTTTTCTCCCCGGCATCTAAGTTTGCCGCAATATTTCCGGTATTGACAATCACAATGTCCATATTCTGCGCAAGGACAAACTCAAAGAGACAGTTATTCTGATACGCATAACTGTCTAAAATCGAGTTCTTTTCGCTGTCCAGAAATTTTCCCGGAAAGATATATAAATCATATCCCCTCTCCTTTGCCGCTTTAACCGCCCCCTTACACAGCGCTTCCGTATAGGGGTCCTCAAATTCACTGACAAACAACGCTACCCTTAATCTACCCATAGATTTCCTCCTGTTTTTTAGTACACCTCCGGAATAAACCGCTCCGCAAGCCTACCCTTTTTCCCCTTACCCTTTACGTAAAAGAATCCGATTACGGAAAATACTACCGCCCCGATGAAATTAACAAATAAATCTTCCATGGTATCATACAGTCCAATATCCAGGTAACCGTTTACCGGAAGCTCCTCTCCGTTAACGGAAACCGTTTCAATATCCTCAAGCACTACCGGACGGTTAAGCCTCTCCTGGTCTAAGGCAACCGAAGATATGGTCGCAAGCACCGTATCCTTTTGCATATCCATCTTAAAACATCTGTCCATGCCAAATTCAAAAAACTCCCACAGCACCCCAATCGTCATGGAAAAGCAGAATGCGACCAGGGCAAGATATGCCGGCGACAGTTTAAACCTAAAATTGTCGTCACGGTTCAGCAAATCCACAAGGCAAAAACCAATCGCTGCCGCCAAAAAACCGTTCAGCGTGTGCAAAATGGTATCCCACACCGGAATGCGGATGTACATTGCATGAATTTCACCAAGAATTTCCGCCGCATAAATAAAAAGTAAAATAACAATCTCCATGGTATCCGGAAACCGGATACGGAGCTTTTTCCCAATCACTGTCGGTACAATAAACAAAACCAGCGTCAACAGGCAGAGAAATACATTTTCATAATTACGGTTAAAAAACTGCGCAAGCATAACCCAAATGACGGAAATTCGCAACAACAGGTATAAAATAAAGACTCCCTTTCTCTCACGGATTGCACGCCCTGCGTTTCGAAAAAACAATGCCATTTCCAATCTTCTTCTTTTCCTGTCTCTTTCTATTTTATTCCTCTTCCCTTACACATATGCAATTCCCTTTTCTTTATCCGAAAAGTCGTTACACTAGGACAACAGTCCTATCAAAATATGCTCGACATCCAGTATCGGATGCGCAGACAACACAAGCTGCAGCGACTCGTAGTTATTATCGGAATGCTCTACCTCCTTGGAGTAGGCATGCGCCACCAGCACCTGGTCCTCAAATAAAAACTCCTTCTGCTGCCTTAACCAGAGGGCAATATCCAGCTCTTTAACCACCAGATACGATATCACGGCAAATTTCACCTTGGTATAGGCGTCATGGTCATAGGAAGCCCCCAGAAAATAGTTAAACAGATAATATACCAGAATATGTTCAAATTCGTATTCCTTTTCCTGATAATAATGCTGAAATTCCTGGTAAGCGAGGGTATACTGGCGTAAGAAGCTGTCCGCCTCCTCTCCCGGTTCCTTTTCCTCCAGCATTCCCGCTGCCACAAGGATTCCGGTCACATCATCCCTGCCGTGCATGGTTTTCATCCCGCCCTCAAGCAGCTCCTTCCATTCCTCTTTAATCGTCTCCAGTCCGTCAAACATATTCAGAATCTGGCGCATCCACTCCTCTTTTTCCGTCACCCGCTTCTCATGCTTTGCAAAATAATTTTCCAGCAGAAGCTTCTTCTCCGGTTTCCGGTAATTCTCCATTTTCATCACAATCTTATCGTACTCTTTATGCTCAATAAATTCCTGGATTTCATATCCCAGCAGCAAAACGGTGGCCGCTCTTTTTGCAACAGGCTCATCCCTGTTTTGCAATATCTCAAACATCAGCCCCCTGACATCAAATAACAGGGAGAACAATGGCTTATCCAGTTTATTCGCATGCCCTCTTCTCCAAAAGGCAAAGGTTCTTGCCTGTTCCGAATGCTTCAGGCCGTATTCCTCATCCGAGCCCTCTTTACAGATAAACCGTATCTTTTCTTTTTGTCCAAGCATAATCCGGCTTGCCTCCGGGCAGGACATGGTAAGGCTGACTTCCTTCAGTTCTTCAAATTCCTCAATATGTCTCGGGAAATTCGTACAGGTTTCACAAAGACACTCCTCCCCCATTTCGATATAAATGTCGCAAAGGTTGTCTTCGTTCAGAAACGGACACCTTGTCCCGTTTAAGATAAACTGCTTCTCTTTTACCCGGGTATTGTCCTTCAACCGTTTTCCAAATTCACCGCCCTGCTTCATATACCGTTTAAGGGATGCATCATCCAAATCGATTTCCCAGTTTTCACAACAGGAATCCTCACAGATTCCTCCAATACAATGAAAGTCCTTATAAAATGATGCCGTTGTGTATTTCATTTTCCTATTCCTCTTTTTCGCTTATTTGGAGCCTGCTAATACCGGCGTACAAACCAGGTTCCCACTGCCTCTCCTTCTATAATCCGATAAATATTTTCCGGGTCATTACCGTGGGCAATATGCATATCCATACCGTGATTAACCGCATACTCCGCCGCCTCCAGCTTGGTTGCCATTCCGCCTGTTCCGCGGTTGGAGCCGGAACCGAAGCCCAGATTCCTGATTTCCTCCGTAATTTCCGAAACCCGGTAAAGCAACTCTGCATTTTCGTTTTCATGGGGATTGCTGTCATATAACCCCTCAATATCCGATAGGATAATCAGCCGGTCCGCCTCGCACAGATTAGCCACAATGGCAGAAAGCATGTCGTTATCGCCAAACACCTTCTTTTCCGATTCGATTTCCGCATGGCTGACGGAATCATTTTCATTTACCACCGGAATCATCCCGTTTTCCAGCAACGCTTCAAAGGTGTTTTTTAAATTTCTCCGCTTACTTTTTACCGCAATATCCTCTGCCGTCAACAGAATCTGCCCGACGATATTGCCGTATTCCCCAAAGCATTTATCATAAATATGCATCAGCTCGCACTGTCCGACAGCGGCTGCTGCCTGTTTCATGCACACATCCTCCGGCTTCATGGGAAGCCGCATTTTATTCACCCCCACCGCAATCGCACCGGAGGATACTAAAATCATCTGGTTCCCCTCATTATGCAGCGTTGAAAGCACCTGCGCCAGTTTGTCAATCGTCCGGAAGTTAGGGGCTCCGTTCTCACCTGTCAATGTCGATGTCCCCACCTTAACGACAATCCTCTGTTTGTCCATTTTATACTCCTTCGGGCATACTGCCCCTGTTTTTTCTCATGCCTTAAGCGCATTCGGCACATTTATCTTTTCCTGCCGGATTGCCTCTAAAAAGCGTTCCCGGATTGCAAATTCGGGATTGCTGCCAAGGTTTTTTACCTTGTCCTTCGTAATGACGCCGCCCGCCATGGAAAAATGTCCGCCGCCGCCGCCCAAATCCGCCAGCGCCTTTTGTGTAATGCTTCCCGCATGATAAATCTCCGTCTCATTCCGCACGGAAAATTTGTATCCACCGTCACGCAGCGCATAGACCACCGAAAATTCTACGATATCCAGTCCGAGAATAAAATCGGAAATCATCGCAATCAGACCGTCCGGACAGTCAAAGGATATCCAGGCAAACCCCACATTTTCATATATCCGGATTGTCCGGATTGCCTCGCCGTAGGCATATAAATCTTCAATTTCCATATTGTTATTGTACATGGAAATAATTTTCTGGTTATCCGCCTTTTTATGCAGATAGGCGAACATGTCAATATCAAAATCCGTCACCCCGCGGTTAAAGGAATCCGTATCCATTTTCAGTCCGTAGAGCAGCGCCGTTGCCGTGTTGCTGTCCATTGACGTACCGCTCTCAATAAAATAATCGGTCACGATGGAGCAACAGGCGCCGCAGATGCGGATATCGCTGTATTCATACGCACAGGGTACCGTAGTCGGATGATGGTCGATACATGCCACCTCGTTTCCGATAAAATCAGTAATATTGGAATTATATTTCTGGGCGTCGATAGTGACAATATAATCCTCCTCCACCATATGCGGAAGGTCGTCAATATGTACAGCCTCTATCTTAAATTCTTCTATCATACGCTTTGTGCTGTTCTTTTCAATCTTACCCGCATAGCAGATTGTGGAATCCACACCGTTCGCCTTTAAAAATACCTGCATTCCGTAAGCGGAAGCAAGGGCATCCGGGTCCGGAAAATTATGGGTCTGTAAATATACGGTATGATGTTTTAACAAATCAACAAGCCTTCTCCACTCCATTATCTTTCCCCCTGTAATTACTATTGATTTAACAATTTTTTATGATATCACAGATAACACAGATTCTCAACATTTTTCCGTGTATAAATCAATGAATTTTCTGCATACTAAGCAAAAGCCCGATAAGCTTTATCAGTGATAAGCCAAAAATTTATGCCATAAATGTAGTAGAAGGGAGAAAGCATGGAGACAACCGTTTACATTAAAGCGCCGCAATGCATAGAAGTAAAGCATCCCGACGTAGTCCTTGGGGATTTTCTGACCGTATATACCGCTGACGAAAAGCTGAAAGACAGCCTTCTTTCCATGCCCTTTTATACTTTTCCCAAAGAAAAGAAAGGACAGCTGGTCGTATCGATATTAAAAATAATTGAAATGATTACCGGCAGCTATCCGGATACGGAAATTGATAATCTGGGCGAAGGGGATTTCATCCTCTCCTACCAGCCGGTCTCCGGATACGAAAAAGCCAAAGAAATTTTTTCCACGGTGTTTATCTGCATGGTCGCCTTTTTCGGAGGCGGCTATGCCATTATGGCTTATAACACGGACGTGGGGGCAAAAGAGCTCTTCACCTATCTGTCCATGCTGTTTCTAGGCAATGCCAAATCCGGTGTTCTCTACCTGTGCATCACCTATTCCATCGGTCTTGCCCTTGGTATGATTCTGTTTTTTAACCATCTCGGAAATAAGAAGCTGACTTCGGACCCTACTCCGCTGGAGGTGCAAATGCGGTTATACGAAAAGGATATTGGCACCACCATCATAAAAGATACCAGCCGCCGCAGTGAAAATATAGAAATTAAGCAATAACGTTTTCCAAGAACCAACCAGAGCCGAAAGGAGGTTTTCCATGCAGGCCATCCGTTATATCCTTTTAATCATCAGCGGTCTTTCCGCCGGTTTTATCACGGCGGCCGCTTATGTTGCCTTTATTGCCATGCTGGGTATTTTTCCCAAATTTGCCGCCAAAACCAAAACTGCCGGCGAATGTATTCTTTATGAAAACTGTCTGATTCTGGGAATCCTTACCGCTACCTTTTTACAGTTCTTTTCCTCTTACTTGTCCGCCGGGATAACGGAGGGTACGCTGCCGCCCTCATGGCTTGGCGCCGCCATACTGATTTTCATCGGACTGTTCGGCGGTATTTATATCGGTTTCCTCATCGGCGGATTATCCGAGGTGCTTAACATTATCCCCATATATGCCCGCATGACCCATATCAGTAAGCAAATCAGCCTGGTTATCTTCTTTCTTTCACTGGGAAAAGGACTGTTCATCCTCCTCCAGTTTCTTCTGTTAGACGGATAATCGCCACTATCTGTTTTTTTGCATAGAAAATGCAGTAAATGCCATACTATTCACAGGCAACAATAATAAAGGAGGAAAAACCGTGAAGCAGAAAATCAGTAACGAAGAATATAACGATTATGTGGAGCAAATCACCCCGACCTACAGCGTTTGGAAAAACTGTTTTAACGCATTCTGGATAGGCGGGTTAATCTGCATCCTCGGAGAATTAATTTTCACTTTTTTTAAAACCGGCATGGGAATGCCGGAGGATGATGCCGCAAGCTTTGAATCCATGCTTCTTGTCCTGTTTAGTGTTATTCTTACCGGATTTAATATTTACGGACACATTGCCAGGCTTGGGGGCGCCGGCGCATTGGTTCCCATTACCGGATTTGCCAATTCCGTAGCGGCTCCGGCAATCGAATATCAGAAGGAAGGGCAGGTATTCGGTATCGGGGTAAAAATCTTTACCATCGCCGGCCCCGTCATTCTCTACGGTATATTTACCAGCTGGCTTTTAGGACTTATCTATTATTTCGGGAATATGTTTGGGTGGTGGTAAACCGCCGCCCTTTTCCCTCCTTCCGGCTTCAAGCCCCAATTTTTTTATTTGGAAAATTTTTCTTTATTTAAGCATTGCATTCTTCTTCCGATTTCAATATAATAATTGTATGTGTCCGGTAAATTCCTGCCGTTCAGGTTACCGGAATATTTTATTGTGACCCAGATTTGAAGGGAGAATGTATTTTTATGGAACACAATTTTCAACATATTACCGTCCAGCAGCTTTGTGAAGTAATCGATTTAATCTATCCCTGCATGGATGATTATCTATATGTATTTGATTTGGTCAATGACTTTTACTACATAGCCCCAACTGCAGTTCAGCGTTTCCGGATATCCTCCAATAGTTTTCATGATGTGGCAGACAATCTGAACTTTTTTGTTTACCCGCCGGATTTTCCAGCATTACAGGAAGATATCAACCAATTACTGGACGGAACAAAGGATTTTCATAATATGGAATACCGCTGGATTGACACCGACGGAAATCCGGTCTGGATAAACTGTAAAGGCTTCGTTGTAAAAGACGGCAGCCAGCCGCTTTACATGATTGGCTGTATTAACGAAATCGGAACCCAGCAAAAAGCGGATAACATCAGCGGTCTGCTCAGTGAATCCAGCCTGCAGAAATATTTGCAGTCCTTTTATCCTTTCTTTCCTACCGGATATCTGCTGCGTCTGGGCATTGATGACTTTAAGGGCATCAACGAAAAAATGGGTACCGAATACGGCGATATGATTCTCCGGAAAACGGCGGACTGCATTTCCTCCTGTATTTTACCGGGACAGCAGCTTTACCGACTTGTCGCCGATGAATTTATGATTTTGGATTTTCTGGGGGACGGACTGGAGCATGCTGTCAATTTGTACAAGCATATCCGAATCATGATTGACCGGTTTGTGGAAGAAAATCAATATGAGGTCGTATTCACCATATCCGCAGGTATTTTGGAAAGCAGCAAGCTTGAAGATTTTTCTTTTCCCGATACCATGCGACTTTCCGAATTTGCCCTTAACGAAGCGAAACGCCGTGGAAGAAACCAGTACTATACCTTCTTACAGGAGGATTACGATGCTTTCCTGCGCAAAAAAAATCTGTCCGGGCTGTTGAGACAGGCTGCCCGCAATAATTTTGCCGGATTCGAGGCATATTTCCAGCCGCTGTTTACAGCTAACGGACATAAGCTTTACGGTGCGGAAACCCTGATGCGCTTCCGCCCGAATACAAAGGACGCCGTATCCCCGGCAGAATTTATCCCTGTTTTAGAGGAAACCGGTCTCATCATTCCACTGGGACGCTGGATACTCCATCAGGCATTAAACGCCTGCCGGCAGATTATCCGATGGGTTCCCGACTTTCAGATTACGATTAATGTGTCCAGTATCCAAATTCTGAAAAGCAGCATCATTGACGATATTATCTCCGCCGTTAAAGAATATGACGTTCCCCCGTCC
The DNA here is from genome assembly GCA_023664535.1 of Bacteroidales bacterium. Classification (GTDB taxonomy): domain Bacteria; phylum Bacillota; class Clostridia; order Lachnospirales; family Lachnospiraceae; genus CAG-590. The sequence goes on along the minus strand of JAMPFJ010000016.1, from coordinate 18,598 downwards.
AATGTGGTCATTGAATTAACGGAAAGCGGTATATTAGAATCGGATATTCACTTTTCCAAGCTGTGGGAGAGATTAAAGGATATTGGCATCCGCCTTGCACTGGACGACTTCGGCACCGGTTATTCAAATTTCCATTATTTATACGATTTAAAACCGGATATCATCAAAATTGACCGTTCCTTTGTTGCCAAAGCATTAAGCAACGAATACGAATATAACCTGCTCTCCCTGATGAGTGATTTAATCCATAACCTTAATCTGAAAATGTGTGTTGAGGGGATTGAAACACAGGCAGAGGAGCTTAAGATGCAAAGTCTGTCTCCGGATTACAGCCAGGGCTTTTATTATGGAAAGCCCTGTCCCTACAAACAATTTATCGAGCAATTTGTAAAACCGTAAACTATAGAACCGGCGCACGAAATATTGAATTTTATTTCGTACACCGGTTCTATAGTTTTGCCTTCCGATTGATTAACCTAATCAACCGAAAGGCATTTATGATAGTACAAACCCTTCCTATCCAAAAAAGTTATACTTGTTTGCCTCGGTGGAATCCTGATAGGACATTCCCTTTGCATTATACTGGCTGGAAATACTTGCCACACCTGCCTGTGCGTTTTCAGCTATCCTGCCGCCGATATAATCCGCTTTCTTGACAAAATCAGAATCGCTGCCAAAAACTTTCTTCAGGGTATCATAATCCGCATTCTCCAGTACTTTTTCCTCGACTGCCATGGAACCGTCCTTTCCACGGGTAATCCCTACCGTTTTCAACTGCTCTGCATTTACCGTAGCGGCATTTTTCAACTCCCGGTAATAATACTGATTCAGCGAGCCGTCTGCTCCTTTCAACAGCTCCAGCGTCTTGTTGTATGCCTCCAGCATATCCTTTACCTCGGAAAGAATATCCTTTGTCTCGCCGTTTTCCCCGGCTTTAGTAAAGAGCGCATCCTCCTCCGTATCTGTTAGGCGGGAGGCGCTTTTTCCCAAATCCTCTGCCGCACTGCCAAGCTTCTGGTATTCCTTCCGGATAGCGGATGCCTTCTTTGCATCCTGCGTCTTATTATAGGTATCGAACAGGCTTTCCTTGGTATTCTTTTTATTCAGAACATCCAGCAAGCTTCCCTGTGCCAGTGGAATCCCTGTTTCTCTTGATGTCTGCGCCAGCATTTGTGTTGTAATCCGCATAGTTCATCCTCCTTATTGCTCAAAATTTTCTCTCTTAACTAGTATCGGAAATTTTTATAAACCTGTCCATAGCCGTTGCATGAAACGACTATCGGCAGCACGAAACGGCTACAAATTTTTCCTTTTCAGAAATTCTTCCTCCGATAAAGGCTTGGAAAAATGCATGAAGCACCAGAAAATATTTCCTTTTTACATAAAAGAAGCCCCGGTTCACCGAAGCTTCTTCTTGTCTCATCCTGCCAAGGATTATTGTTCTTCACTCTCTTTTGATGCATAATAATCTTCAAACAGCTTATTCGTTGCAGCAAGGGTATCCTGTGAAATTCCCGGAAGCTCTCCGCCCCATGCCTTTTCTGCCAGCTTATATCCTTTTTCTACCGCCGCCTGCATCTTCTTCATTTTTTCTACATCGTCTCCGGCAAGAGCACTGGCAAAATCAAATAATCTCTGTGATGTCTGCTTCACTCCATAATAGCCGTCCTCTGAAATATCCTCCTGCGCCTGAGCCTTTGTTGCCGCATCTACCGTATAGTTTCCGCTGGCAATAAATTTCCAGATATCCTTTGCCTGCCCGTATTTATTAGTCTGCTGGGACATCATCTTGCTGACAATATCGACAAGATTCTTCTCTCTGGACGCCTGGTCAGCCTTTAACTGCTCAACCAAAGCGGCTCTGTCCTCTTTACTCATTTTGTTTATTGAATACGTTGCCTTACTTTCCTGTGCAGAATTTTTGTCATAAACAACGGCTTCGGAAGCCTGCTTATCCTTAGTCTCCTCTACCTTTACCGCTTCATTCTTGGCTGCGCTGTTTACCTTTGCCTCATTATCAACCTGTGCCGCAGTATCATATCCAGCTGCATAACCGTTAACATTTCCAATTTCCATTTCACATTCCTCCTTGATTTTTTTCGTAATCCTTTACCTGTTCTTCTTTATCTAAATCAGATATACTGATTTATTCGCTACCATTATATACCATCTTACCTGTCCGGACAATAGCCAAATCACAAAACGACTATCCGGACATACATTTTTGCCGCATCAAATCAACATATTGATGACACTCACTTCTGTATTTTCCTGATTTTTTCCTCTGGCTGCTACAGACAACTCACTCATGCGTTTGTTTGCCTGCGCAATCATCGCCTTGACCTTTCTCACCTCATTTTCATCACACATTCCGCTTTGCAGCCCGCTTTGGCAGTCGGATAAATCCTTGTTCAACAGTGCCATTACCGCCTGAACATCCGCCACACTTTTTGCCGCCGCAAGCTGCCTTGCCCGCTTCGCCTCATTAAAGGCTACGGAGCCGCCATAGGTTTCCGTCTGCATCTTCCCTTCTTCGTCAATGGTTATCTTCATCCCCTGATAACCCTTCACCTCATCCTTTGCATTTTTCTCCATGGCATCGGCGTCCTTCAGATTATCGAGCAGCTCCTGCATTTTCGTTTCATCCTCCAGACATTCCCTGAGATAACTTCCGGAAATCCTGACCATCCCTCTTCTCACTGTATCATAGGTTTTTGATAAGTACTCCCGGAGTTCTCGCGTATTGCGGAACCCCTGCTTTTGGGACTTCTCCGAAGCTTCCGCATTCTCTGTTTTGCGGGCTGCTTCCTCCTTGTCCTCCGGTTCGGCCTCCCTGCTTCCCAGCGTTTTCGTTTCTGCTATCCTCTGCCAGCCGGCAGCATAGCCTGTATAGGTGTTTCCAATCTCCATTACGCACCTCCTGTTTACACTTGTAATCCTTTTTTGCATTTGCAAAATGTCCACGTAGCCATACTATCGCCACAAGACACATATCTTTTTACTATTATCGGATAACAAGTGTAAACAATTAACCTTTTTGACAGAAAAAGCAGAAATTTTTTCTCATTTTTCCGAGATGCCCCCCGCTGGCGGAAGCCGCCGCCACCTTCATTCCCAGATTATCTGTTACCTCAATCTGATTCCTACATGTCCATAATGATTTCCCTTGCCAGGCTCTCCTCAATCGGAGTGGCGAATACCCCCGGTTCAAATTCTACAATACTGCCAATTCCTTTCTGCACCACAAACCTCAGTCTTCCGTCCCTGACTTTTTTATCCGTATACAGCTTCTTCACCAGCGCCTCCCGGTCGATATACTCCGGAACAGCCGTCGGAAGCTTCGCCTTGGCAAGCAGCGCAATGACTGCGTCCCTTTCTTTATCGGTCACATAGCCCAGATGATATGCCAGCTTTACCTCCGCAACCATACCGATAGCTACCGCCTCCCCGTGGTATAGCCGGTAATCGCTGACCGTCTCAATGGCGCGTCCCACCGTGTGTCCGAGATTTAAAACCTCCCGCAGTCCGCTCTCCCTCTCATCCTTCATCACCACTGCATATTTTATCTTACAGTTTTCCTCGGCAATATGTTCACACGCTTCCCGATTCAGTGAAAGAATGTCCTCAATATGTTCATCCAGATAGTCAAAAAACTCACGGCTTGCAAGGCAGGCATGTTTAATCGTCTCGGCGAGACCGCTTACTACCTGCCGCTCCGGCAGCGTTTTCCATGTTGCAATATCCAGATACACTTTTTGGGGCTGATTAAACAAGCCAATCAGATTGGTAGCTAACGGAGTATCCACAGCCGTTTTCCCGCCTACCGAAGCATCTGCTGCCGCCAGCAATGTCGTTGCATAATTGATAAAGGGGACGCCCCTGCCGAAGGTTCCGGCGATAAAGCCTGCCAAATCGGTTACCACACCACCGCCTACCGCAATTATACAGCAGTCTCTGCGGTATCCCTTTTCCAGCATCGCATCCTCAATTTCTTCCTTTGTTTTCCGGGATTTCTGTTTTTCCCCCGCTGCAAATACAAATAAATCCGCCTGATACCCCGCTTCTTTCAACAGTGCCAAAACAGGCTCTGCATATAAATCCCTGACCACGCTGTCTGTGATTACCGCAAATTTATGAAGCTTTCCCACCAGACCGTTTTTCAGGTCGTCGAGCAGCTTATGCTCCAGCTTGAATCCTGTCTCAATTTCATAGCTGTCATCCACTACTTTTTTTAATTCCACTTGAAATGTTCCCATATCCGTTCTCCTCTATCGCATTTACGTTGATATTATAGACCATTTCCCCTGGATATACAACCGTTTACCGTTTAAAAAACAGCTTACACTCTCCTATCGAGATTTGCGCCAACCACTTCCTCCACCGTGTTTCCGCCTGCTCTTTCCTCTTTCTTTACCGCCTCTATAATTTCTTCAATATCTTCCGAATAAAGAAGAACCGTTCCGTCCTTACCTCCCTCTAATTTATCGGCAAGCAGCTTCTCTACATTCCCACTCTTATCCTGCTCCGCTTTTTTCTCCTCTGCTTTTTTCTCCTCTGCTTTTTTCTCCAAAGTCTCTCTAAGCGCTTCCTTTTTTTCCGCCGCCTTTTCCCTTGTCCTTGCAATCAGCTCTTCCGTATTTTTCTTCGCCTCCTCACGGAGCTTTTTGTTCAGTCTGTCATCACGGCGGACATAGCCAAAATGACAATACTTTCCGTCTTCATCGATATACCAGTGGCTGCTCCGCTCCACTACGCCGCCAAGAGCATTGTAATAAGCGGTAACCGTTTTTTCCGCCCTCTCAATATCCTTAATGAGCTGCGTATACTTCTTTTCCGCTTCCGAATCATTCTGCATTTTTTCCAGAAGCGCCGGGTTAATCGTTATTGTGCCCATCTTCCTGTCTTTTCTCATATTCAATCCCATACCGGTTTCCAGTGTGACTGCGGATACCTGGCTTTGTATGGTTTTGAGATATTCTTCATTGCCGGTTTTCCTCACCGCCTCTTCCCGTTTTGCGGAATTTTCCACTTCCGTTCGACTGCCTGGTTTAGCTGTCTCCGACTCTTTTTTCTGCCGGGGGCTGTATGTCCCCTCATACACATTGCCGTAATTGCTTATCCCTGTTATCGCCATAATTTTTTCCTCCTTGAAATAAAATAAACTCCGTTTTAATTAAATCCTGTATTTTTTTGCAGCAGCCAATTCATGCTCTGGCATTGCCTTTATTCCCTGCATTTTCCTGTAACAGAACCGTTACGCAGAACACGTCCCCCTCTGTCTTAATTTCCATATCCCCCATATATTTTTCCACCACATATTTTACATTAGACAATCCCAGGCCATGCAGGGAATTATCTCTCTTGGTAGAAACGGGAAGGCCAGTAGCTTCATCAAACTCCGTCTCTCCGGAAAAAGAATTTTTCACTTCAATCAGAAAAAATCTCTTTCTCTTTCTGGCAGATATGGTAATAAACGTATCCCTCCCCTCTACAAATTCACAGGCCTCCAACGCATTCTGAAGAAGATTGGACAAAATGATTCCGATGTCATAGGCATCAAAACCGGCATCCCGCGGATAGGCAAATTCCGATTGGAAAACCACCTGCCGCCGTTCCGCCTGTTTTTTCCGGTCGTTGACAATCACATCCGTAACGGCATTTCCCGTCTGAACCGAAAAATCAAATTCCGTCAGGCTGCTATCCATTCTTTCCACATACCTTTCCATTTCCTGAAGGCTGCCGCTTACCGCAAGCCCTTTCATATTGTTCAGATGGTTCCGCATCTCATGCTTCACCCGGCGGATACTGTCATAAAACTGCTCCACCTCCTTCATCCTCTCCTGCATCACATAAATCTGCTGCCTTTCCATAAAATGCTTTTCCCTCTCCTGCAAAAGGGCATGGTACTTCTGATAAATATAAACAGCAGTACCTTCGCCGGCGAACAGCAATGCAGCAACACAGGGAATCTTCCACACCATTTCCGTCCGCAGCTCAAAGAGATAGAACATCTCCTTACTGCCGGGAACCACGATAATATGGGCAACCACTGTTGCAAACATTATCCCAACAACATTTAACACCGACAAAAAGACTGCATCCTGCCAATTCATCCGCAAGGGCTTTTTTACCAGCCTGCCCAGCAAAGCGGTCATGATAGCGAAAAAAGCGGTATAACAAACCATCTGCAAATATAGGCCTATGGTAATCTGATGATACCACCGTAAAATATCCTCCATACTTCTTCCCGTATCCACATCCGCCAGCAAAAGCTTTTCTATCGGCTGATAGATTCCAAGCTGCATTAAAAAGCTGAGGGAGCCCAGATTATAGAACAGCAATGTCACAAAAACCGGCGCCGCTAATGCTTTTATCCTGCCCTCAGCGTCTGTTTTCCCTTTGCCGCCCTCCGCCATGCCATAAATGAGAATGACGATTACGGACAATAACAGGCGGAGCCACCTGGGACCTTCCTGCCACAATCCGCAAAGTACATTGACAGCAAACACCAGTCCAAAGCCAACCCACTTTCTGCCGCCCTTTCCGACAGGAATAAAGATTTTCCATAACCAGACAAGCATCACCACCTGCAATACATTTCTATATACATCGAGTATATACTGGCTGATTTCATACTGTTCCTTTTCCATTTCCGCTTACCTCATGTACCGCAAATATGCCCTGACAAACTCCTGGTACTTATACTTTGACATCAGGATATGCTCTCCGTTAGTCATGACAACCTCACTCCGGTTATATTCCTCCACATAGGACAGATTAATCAAATATCCCCGGTGAATCCGGAAGAACCGCCCTGAAAGTTGTTTCTCCAAATCCCCGATTTTAACATAGGAAGAAAACGTCCCGTTTTTCAGATACAGCTTTACCTTATGCCCCTCGCTCTCCACATAGTAAATGCTGTCAAGAGAAATAGCTTTTGTGGAGTTGGCAAACTGCAAAATCAGCGTCTCCGGCTTTAACGCCGCCTGTCTTTGCGTCTTCGCAACCGCCCGGCGGAAAACCACAGCAAATTTTTCTTCGTCTACCGGCTTTAACAGATAATGAAATGCCTCCACGTCAAACGCATCATACACATATTCTTCATAACCCGTAACAAAAATAATTACAGGCTGTTTTCCCTTTTCTGCTTCACGGATTTTCCGTGCCAGAGCCACCCCGTCCAAACCGTCCCCGGCATTTTTCATCTCAATATCCAAAAACAGCAAATCATATGGTTTCCCATCCGCAAGATAATCCTTTGCCGAAGCATATTCCGTTATGCCCCAGCTGCCGTTTTGTCTTTTTATTAAAGAAGAAAGGTAAGCCCTGCTATTTTTCTCATCATCACAAATTGCTATTTTCACCATGTTTTTCTCCCAGCCCTGATATTCCCGCCAATATATGTTTTCCTCCGTGCACCGCTTATCAGCGTTTCCGCCTCATTCCTTATATCGGAACCGCAAAATCCCGAATTGATATAAACAGCGTGATTAGCCGAATTACCGACGCAAACGGACAAAAAAAGTGCTATACCAGACTTTTTCTTAGTATAACACTTAATCCATTATTTTTTATGCATTTATTCTGCTATTTCTTTTTTTCTTTGTTCCTTTATTATCGCTTCCTTTTGCCGTTTTTCCTGTTCCTCGCGCATCTTCTCCCTTGTTTCGTTCTGCAATGCGTCAAACCGTTCCAAAAGCTTATCCCATTCCTTTACGGTAAAGGATTGGCTTCCAATCTGAAAACTCGGTTCAGTATCATTATTTTTTATCTTTTCATAGATTTCCTGTGTCCGCTCGGCAATCCGCTCAAACATTTCTTCCCTGGTCAGCTTTTCGCCCGCCGTTTTTCCTTCAGCAGAAGCTTTCTCTGTCTCCCGCCTCGCACCAAAGCTTCCCCGGCAGCCATAGGCTGTACCAATTTCTGTAATTCCCATATTTCATTCCCCTCTTTCTGCCTATTTATCGCCTCTATACAGCGCATACTCCTGCTTCACATACTGGTAACGGGATTTCGGTACCGACAGCTCTTCGCCGGTTGTCAGCTTCATAATATAGCTGCTGATTTTGCCCACATACCGCATGTTCACCAGAAAGCTTTGATGTATCCGGAGAAAATCCATACCGGCAAGGTCTTCCTCAATCTCATTAAGCTTACGATATATACTGTAAGTGCCCTGCTTTGTATAGAACAGGTTTCTATGCTTATTTGTTTCAATATAAATGATATCATCCGTCTTCAGCGTAGTCTCACCCTCCACAAAGGGAAAACAGACAGTCCGCTCTTCTTTTCTGATTTCCTTCAAAATATCCTCCATACATTCATCAAGCGTATATTCCAGATTATCCATTATTCCATGCTGACATCAAAAAACAATCTGGTATCTCGACAGTTCTTCTCTATTGTTATCGGTTATTCCGGCAAATCAGGCACACCGCAAAAGCATGAAATGACCATTCGACCGCACGAAACGACCATATAAATTTTCCGGCCTGCCAAAAAGCCTACAATCTTTTAAACAGCCAGCTTGCCGGGTCCGTATCGCTGCTGATATAGGGCAGTTCCAGATTTTCCTCCCCCTCTTTATATTCTACAAATATACCGTCGCCTCCGCCGCCGATTCCCGGCATTTTCATATATCCGCCCCAAAAGAGGAAAACTATCTCTTCCTCCACATTCTGCTTTTCCAAAATACCGTCCAATTTTTTCCGGTTAATATAAACTTTATCCCTACCGATTTTTACCGCCTCCCGAAGCTCGTCGCTGTCCTCCGCCAGTACCTTTTGACCGGTCCGGTTATAAAGCTGAATTGTGTCAAAGGGAGTATACTTCGGATACGAAAATTTCATCACGGCGGTAAAAGCGAAAACCACCGTGCAGCAAAGGCCGGCAGCAAACAGCCTCGCCTTACTGCTGCTATAGGGCTTAAACGCTGCCACCTGCTCCATTCTCCGTTTCACTTTTCTATAATTTCTTTCCCCTGCAAAGGCTGCGGAGGATTCTATTCCCTTTTGTTTTCCGGTAATCATCTGCATGCTTTTTAACAGCAGGTTTCCATATATGTATCCGGAGTTCCGACCTTTCTGCATGGTTACCCTGTCGCAGATATCCTCCATATCCGAATGGAATAAACCTGTACAAAGCTGCAGCAGCGGATTTATCCAAAGCAGCACCCTCAATATGTCCCAGAGCCCAAAGTATAATAAATGTCCTAAGCGAATATGAAGCTGCTCATGCATCAAAATCACCTTAAGCTCCTTCTCCGGCATGCTCCTAAGCATTATCTCCGGCATAACAATCACCGGGCGAAACACTCCGGTGATAAACGGGGAAACCGCATAATCGCTGATTGCAATTTCCGTTCCCAGAAGCTCTGTCCTGTCCATGCTCCTGACGGTTCTTTTCAGCCGTCTTCGCTTTCCCACTATCCATAAAGCCGTAAAAACCATGCCAAGAATATAAATCCACGGAATCCATCTGTGCTTCCCGCAGATGTCCTGCCAGTAGTACAACAGCCTCACGCCCAATTTTGTTTCATAAATCGCCCGCAGCTTTCCCATAAAGGGTGCCAGCAATAAAATACTCCAAACCGCCCCTCTTAGAAAAATCCTGTTTTTCAGAACGGTTTTCCGAAAAACGAGAATCAACGCAAGCATACCCAGAGAAATTATCACCGCCCTGCCAAGCTGTACGACATAATAAAGACATGCCGCATCAAAAAAGCCAATCCATTTAAGCAAACCGTTCTCCAAGTCCATTATTGTCCTCCCTCTTTACTCTTCTCCAGAATTTCTTCCAGTTCGGCAATCTGCTCCCCGGTCAGGTCACAGGTCTGAATCAAGGCTGCCAATGCACCGGTCTTATTTCCGGAAAAATAGCTCTCTGCAAATCTCCGGCTCTTTTCCCGTAAACAGTCGCTCTTTGATTTTACGGCAAAATAATGGTAGACTCTTGCATCCCTTTTATCAACCGTATAATCAATAATCCCTTTCTGATACAAACGATTGAGCAAAACCCTCACGGTTTTCGGTGACATTTCCCTGATTGCCTGCAGCTTTCCGATAATCTCAATCGACGCCATGGGGACGGTGCTTTCCCAGAGCACCTCCATCACCAGCCATTCCGTTTCACTCGGTGTTAAATCCAACTTTGACATTTGTTTACCGCCTTCTTCTGATTTGATAAGGTCGAAATTGCACTTTTCCACTGCCAATTTGCAAAAGAAACCACACACTGCAATTTCCCCATTATCTTTTATATCGGATAACAAACATAAATCATTTATAGCTTTCCCGCATTTTCAACAATATTTTCTTTTCCATCCGGCTCACCTGTACCTGTGAAATTCCTACCTCCTTTGCAATTTCCGTCTGGGTCTTGCTTTCAAAATAACGCAGCTTTATAATTTTCTCTTCCACTTCATTTAACTGGGAAAGCAATCCCTCCACTACCATATGATTGAGCAGCTTTTCATTTTCATTTTTCTCGTCGGCAATCTTGTCCGCAAGATATACTGCATTTCCGTCATTTTGATAAATTGTTTTATGAATCGATTCCACCTCTACATTCGCCTCAAGGGATGCAACAATTTCCTCCACGTCAATTTCCAAAATTTCAGAAAGCTCTTCCAGCTTCGGTTCTATTCCCGTCCGGTTTATGATTTCCTCCCTTGCCTTTTTCACCTTATACGCCGTCTCCTTCAACGTCCGGCTGACCTTAATCAATCCGTCGTCCCGGAGAAATCTTTTTATTTCTCCGCTAATCATTGGCACGGCATAAGTAGAAAATTTCACGTCATAGGATAAATCAAATTTATCAATGCATTTTATTAACCCGATACAGCCAATTTGATACAGGTCCTCTAAGTCATGGCCTCTTCCGATAAATCTTCTTGCCACCGCCCATACCAGCCCCAGATTGTCCGTAACAAGCTGTTCTTTTGCGTCCTGGTTTCCCTCTTTTGCAAGCCTTATTAATTCTAAAGTCTTGTCCATGACGCCTCCTGCTATCTGTTTTCTTTTCCTGTTTCTCCCCCAGATTGATGATTTTCCGGTTTGATAACTTTACGCATCGTCACCTTGGTTCCTTTCCCCACCTCGGATTCCACAAACAGCTCATCCATAAATGCCTCCATAAATGCAAATCCCATCCCCGAGCGTTCCAGCTCCGGCTTTGAGGTATATAACGGCTCCATCGCCTTATCAACATCCGCAATTCCCACACCATAATCCCTGACAATTACCGTGACCGTATCCTCTACGATATGCGTTTCAATCTGAATACGTCCCTCGCTGTTTTCATAGCCATGAATAATTGAATTTGTCACTGCCTCTGATACCGCCGTCTTAATATCTGCGATTTCCTCCAGCGTAGGATTTAACCTTGTCACGAAAGCTGCTACTACCACTCTGGCAAAGCTTTCATTTTTTGAAATACTGTCAAACTCCACCATCATATGATTATTAAAATGTTCCATCTTTATTCCCCTTTTCTATTTTTAACTATAGTTAATTTTTATATTTCCCCTGGATATCATGCATTGCCTCTTTCACATTGTTCTTTGCCCTCGCAACCCGATAAAGACCGGATATCTCTAATATTCTGGAAATCTTTTTATTGATTCCCACAATATAAACATCCCCTTTCAGGTATCTCACCTCCCGATATCTTCCCATCACCAGCCCGATACCGGAGCTGTCCATAAAATGCGTATTCTGGTAATCAAAAATAACATCACGTATTTTCTTACAGGTAAACAGATAATCCGTTTCTTCCCTAATCTTTCCGGCAGTATGGTGGTCCAGCTCCTCAGGCAGATTGATAATCAGGGTTTCTCCTGACACTTCAAATAATTGTTCCTGCTTCATAATCATCCCTTCACTTTCTATTAAAAATCAAAAAAACAATAGACCTGTCCAGACAGATCTACTGTTTTTCTTTCGTATCTTATTTATTTATCGCAATGTATTTTTGCCAGGCGTCCCTCCTCCATTTTACAGGAAGCTCACATCAACATTTTAAAATTTGTCTACAGTTAAATTTATCTACTCTGAAAGGTAATCAGATATCTCTTCGATATGACTACTTTCAGGATAGTTGTCTTTCAATGTGGTAAAGGCAGACTTTGCCTTTTCCTCATCCTGGTTACCGGCGTATGCCCGTCCAAGGCAATAATAGGCTTCTTCTCCCTCCTGTATCTGGAGAGCAACATTGCACATATCAATCGCTTTCGTATACATCCGTGCTTCAATCGCTTTTGCCGCTTCCGTACATAATGTTTCATATGCCGTATTGGGCATACTGTTTTTAATGATTTGAAAAGCTTCCTTGGAATCCTTCTCTTCCTGTGCATCTTCGGAGGATTTTTCTTCCGCCTCCGCAATCTGCTCCTCCAAATCGCTAATCCGGCTCTCCAAATCGGATATGGTTACGTTCTTCTTGGAAATTTCTTCACTGTAATCCAGCTGTTGCTTCCGGTTCTGCTGATTTGCTGAATTTAACTTAGTCGGAAGAATCAGCAGCCAGAACGCTAAAATCCCTACAATCAAGCCTACCGAAACGTAGACCAGGTTAAATTTGTTATGATTGATTTCCTTGTAGGAACCGACCGACAAATCCGGATTATCTATATCCGCAAGCCCTTTTTGCACAAAGGTTTCCAAATCCGATTTAAACTGGTCCTCGTCCGAATAAGCGGAATCCACATCAATCCGTACACTGCTTTCCTTCATTCCGATAATATCTCTTGGCGCAACGCCCATTTCCGCCAGATATTTTACTGCAAGCGTATTATTCTTATCAATCCGAAGCACTCTTTTCAGGGCTTTTTTTGCTTTGTCCGGATTACCGTTATCCATATACAAAAGCGCCAGCAGCAAATATCCCTTTACGAAATGCGGATAGCTGGATAAAATCCTTTTCAACTGAATAAACGCCAAATCCTTTGTTCCATGCTTAGCATGCCCTAAAGCCTGGTTAAACTGCTTGGCAAGCTGATTTGCCTCCTCCAGCCTCTGGGTATCCGCCTGTACTTCTTTAATGTACTCCCCCGCAATATTCTCTTCACCGGGATAATAATTGTTACTGATTACCCACTGGGTCAGCCCTAAAACTGTTTCCCCCATCTCATAATGAATAAGTCCTAATAAATTCCTTGCGTTGATATTCTGTTTATTGTATTTCAACGCTAAATTCAGTGCATCCACTGCACCTGTAAGGTCTCTGACACTCGCTCTGTCCAATCCTAAATTGTAATAATAATTTGATGTATTATAGGCTTTTGCTAACAGCTGATAGTTCATTCCGCATTCGCTGCAGTGTCCGTTCTCCAATACAGGTGCTCCACAATTCAAACACTCCATATTCTTCACCGCCTATTTGCCTTTCTTACCATTCAACTGTAATAACATTTCCTCTAATACATCCGTAATATCCTTTACATCATTTTTATATATCGCATCCTCTGCCTGAGACAACTCAAGGCAGGGCTTAAACTTTCTAACCTCTTCGTCAAAATTTATCATAATCTATACTCCTAAACCGAGTAAGTCACCTGCCAGATATAACGAGCCAACACAAAATAAATACGAATCTTTAACATGGCTTTTCCCATACAAAAAGCCTTCTCTTATATCTTCAAAACCGGTAATCTTACTACCAGAAAAACGTCTAAATGCTGCTTCTACCGCATCAAACTCTGCTGCACGGCTTCCTTTGTAACGTACAAGAATAATCTCCTCAAAAGAAATCCTGCAAAGCCGTTCAACCATGCCCTCGTAATCCTTATCCTTTGAAACGGCAAATAATAAAATCTTCTGTTCACCAGGGAACAGTGTCTCCAGTGTCCGGCAAAATGCATCAATGGCGTCACAGTTGTGCGCACCGTCTATGTATACACGTTCTGCAATACACTCCATTCTGCCCCTCCAGACCATTTGATATAACCCAGTCTGGATATCTGTTATATTTCTATCTGTTAACCGGCAACCGGCTTCCGTTGTTTCCTCCAAAGCTTCATTGCCGATACTCTCTGTCATATTTAACAATAGTTCATACGCTTTTACCGCCAATATGGCATTTTCAATCTGGTAAAGCGCAGTTTTTCTAATTTTTAAACTACAATACCTATAATAACCACTATTGAAAGAAAAATCAATGGCTTTTTCCGTAATTTTTAATAAATTATACTGAGAATTTTCGACAGTATGCAGTTTTGCCCCTATTTTTTGGGAATATCTGTAAATTACTGGGGTTGCTGCGTCCTTCCGGTCAAAAAAAACTACCGGAACACCTGTTTTCATAATACCCGCTTTTTCCTGTGCAATCTGCTCAAGGGTATTCCCCAGATACTGCATATGGTCCAGCCCTACCGACGTCAGAATACAGAGTACCGGCTTTACCACATTGGTCGCATCCAGCCTGCCGCCCATTCCCGTTTCAAAAACGGCGTAGTCCACCCCCTGTTTACGGAAATAAACCGCCGCCATTAAAAACAGCAATTCAAAAAAGGACGGGTGGGAAATTCCCCTATCCTTTGCCAGCCGGACGCCCTTCATTGTCTCTTCAAACACTTCCATAAAATCTTCATCGGAAATGATATCCCGGTTTATTCGGAGCCGCTCATTGATTCTTAAAAGATGCGGTGAAGTAAACAAGCCGACCCTTTTCCCTGACTGCTCCAGAATTGACGCCAAAAAAGAGCAGGTAGAGCCTTTTCCATTCGTACCTGCCACATGGATAACCGGATAACTTCTCTCCGGATGCCCCATAATATCCAATATTCGATTTAAGTTATCGGTTCCCAGTTTGTCCGCAAACAGGGGAACCGATAAAAGGTAATCCACACATTCCTGATAACTCATCACAGTCTCCGTTCCGCCTGTTACCGGTTATCGATTTTCTCCGGATACAGGTCATGATTTGCAAGACGGTTCCACGCAGCCTCCTCCCATTTTGTTCCCGGTCTGCCATAGTTGCAATATGGGTCTATGGAAATTCCGCCCCTCGGAGTAAATTTCCCCCACACTTCAATATATTTCGGCTCCATCAGCTTAATCAAATCCTTCATGATAATATTCACGCAGTCCTCATGGAAATCGCCGTGGTTCCGGAAGCTGAATAAATACAGCTTCAATGATTTGGATTCTACCATAAGCTTGTCGGGAACATAGGAAATATAAATCGTCGCAAAATCCGGCTGTCCGGTAATCGGACAAAGGGAAGTAAATTCCGGGCAGTTAAACTTAACAAAATAATCATTATCCGTATGTTTATTCAAAAATGTTTCCAGAATCTCCGGTGCATAATCCTGCGGATATTTTGTTCCCTGATTTCCCAACAATGTTACGCCTTCTAATTCTTCATTCTTACGTCCGTTCATCCCACTCTTTCCCGCTTTCCGTCCATCGTATTCTACATAGGGTTTATTAACTTCCCCTGCACTGTAAGTATAGTATTAAACGCCCGAAATTGCAACCGCTCTTTCCTGTCAATCCTCTTTTATAATATTTTTACTCCCCGTATAAGTTGCCAGAAAGTATCCGCCATAGACAGCGACCAGAAATACGGCTGTGCCGATTACCGACGGCAGCATGTCTTCCGGCTTCACCTGTAATGCTATCAGCTTTAACGCAAACTGGATTCCGAATACGGAGTGAATGACTGCCAACACCAGCGGCAGCAAAAAGAAAATACCTATCTGCCTAAACAACGCCTGGTTTATCATCCCTTCGTCCACACCAATTCTGCGAAGCACCGTATACCGCTGCTTATTATCTGAATTTTCCGTCAGCTCCTTTAATGCCAGAATCGCCGAGCTGGCTATCAGAAAAATAACGCCCAGATAGATGGCGACAAAAATTATGATTACCGCTACTCCCCTGCTGGATTCCACTATTGCTATCTTTGTCATGCCGTCCAGCTGAATCCCGGAATCCAGGATTTTATCAAGCACCTCAGAATTTTCCCCGTAATCCTCGGAGTTCTCTCCGTAATTCACAAATATGCTCTCGATTTTTTCTTTTTCCTCCTGGGTATCCACGTTATAATTGGCGCTCAGAAAATGCAGTTTTTTCATCTCGTCCGTCAATTTGCAGCTATCCGGAACCAGTATGATTCCACTGTTAGTATGAGAGGTTGACATCTCAATAAATCCCGGCTGGCACTCCTTATATCTGCTGTTGTATTCCTGTCCGGCAACGGTAATTTTGCTTCCGGCTGCCAATGCCCTGTCCCTTGCATTATCCTTTATATAATCATAATTACAGAGAATGATATATTCGTCTTCCCTCAATTCATATTCGGGGATTCCGTATTCCTTTGCAATCCGGTTATAGTCCGACAGCCGGACGATTTCCTGCGCCGTATCATAGGGAAAAAACGGATATTCTTCCCTTATTTCATCACAGACATCTCCAAGGGTATCCTTTAATGTCAGTTCATTTGTGGCATATATATTTATCTCTACTACGTCCTTTAACAGGCTCATATCCATACCGGCGTTT
Organism: Bacteroidales bacterium; assembly: GCA_023664535.1. GTDB lineage: Bacteria > Bacillota > Clostridia > Lachnospirales > Lachnospiraceae > CAG-590. The sequence goes on along the minus strand of JAMPFJ010000016.1, from coordinate 2,096 downwards.
TTTAATGTGTCACTTACGCTTAACCTGGAATCTTCAATTTGCACTTTTGTATATTCATCCGTCTCCGGCAGATTTGCCGTCTTATATAAATTAATATCTACCGGCGTCATTTCCTCTAAATCTTTTGTCATGGAATTATTTAACGACAACGACGAAGACAGTACGGATATCGTCATAAAAAGCAACAGGCAGATAATAGTCATGCTGACTACGGTTGTATTGATTTTGTTGTGAATCTGCCGCAGCACAAAGAGGTTCGTCCCCCTTAAATATACATTTTTCCGGGACTGCACAAGCCTTAATATAAAGCCGGACATTGACCAGAAAATCAAAAACGTGGACACACACCCCATAAGAACAGGTCCGGTCAATTTGTCGATTGTGTCAAGACTTTCAATGTCCCCTGTTACTTTATAATAGGCATATCCCAACAAACTGACTGCGGTTAAAAATACTGCCACGCACAGCACAGGATTTTTCATTTTCACTTTTTCATTTTTCCTGCTTGCCGTCAGCAAATCAATCAGCTTACATTTAGAAATCGTTACTGCATTAAACAGCATAACCGCAACGTACATTATGCCAAAATATAAACAGGTTTTCAGCAGTGCCTCTTTGGAGAAGATGAATTTGAACTCGCTCATATCCGCCATAAAAAGCTTTCCTACCAAAATCGACATAAGCTGCGAGCCGAATATTCCAATCAGCAAGCCGACTGTCAAAGAAAACAATCCGATAAATACCGTTTCAATCAACAATATCCGGGAAATTTTCCCTTTTCCCATTCCCAGTGTCATATAAAGACCAAATTCCTTTTTCCGCCTTTTAATCAAAAAGTTATTGGCGTAAATAATCAGGAAACCCAAAATCACCGCCACAAATACCGATACCCCGGCAATCAAATCAACCATCAGCTCCACAACTGTTCTGGTAGAACTGCTCATCACCAGCATTGCCTGCTGGCTGTCCAAAGAATTGAACATATAAAAAATTGCAACAGCAAGAATCAATGTCAGAAAATATATGGTATAGTCCTTAATGCTTTTCCTGATATTCTTAACAGATAACTTAAATAGCATCATTAAGCTCACCTCCAAGCAGGGTAACAATCTCAATAATCTTTTCAAAAAATTCCTTTCTGGTATCACTCCCCCGGAACAATTCGTTAAAAATCAACCCATCCTTGATAAACAAAATTCTTTCTGCATAGCTCGCTGTATAAGCATCATGCGTTACCATCAATATAGTTGCTCCCATTTTTCGGTTCAACGTCTCAAAGCTTTCCAGAAGCTGTCTTGCCGATTTGGAGTCCAATGCGCCGGTGGGCTCGTCTGCCAGAATGATTTCAGGGTTCGTGATAATCGCCCTTGCCGATGCGGTCCTCTGCTTCTGCCCGCCGGAAAGCTGATACGGATATTTGTTTAAAATATCCACAATATCCAATTTCGACGCAATCTCTTTTACCCTCTGGTCAATCTCTATTGGTTTTACCCTCTGAATGGTGAGCGCTAAAGCAATATTTTCATAAGCAGTCAACGTATCCAATAAATTAAAATCCTGAAAAATGAATCCCAGCCTCTCCCGCCTGAATTTATTCAGCCGGTTTCCTTTCAGCGTCGTGATATCCTCGTCATTGATTAAAATATGCCCTGCCGTCACTCTGTCAATCGTCGAGATGCAATTCAACAGTGTCGTTTTACCGCTCCCGCTGGCGCCCATGATTCCGACAAATTCCCCCTCGTCCACCTCGAAGCTGATATTATCAATGGCTCTTGTCAGATTGGACTTATTCCCATAATATTTTTCAATTTGCTTTACTTCCAGTACATGTTTCATTCTGCACTCATCCTTTCCTTTTTCTTACCTGTATCATAGTCCTCTTTTTTCTTATCTGCCATTGATTCGGCTTACAATAAGCTTACAATTTTGTAAGAATTGGGGGATTTTTACCTCTTGTCAAAAGTCTGCAAAAGACTGTAAACAGAGGGATTACAAGAAGTCAGGGAATGTGCCAGTGAGGATTATTTTCTTATAAATTTGTATATTTTTTCAGTGAAATGGTGTAAAAGTGGTGTAAATCTAAGGCGGTTTTGGTG
>JAMPFJ010000015.1 GCA_023664535.1 Bacteroidales bacterium | reverse complement strand
TTATGGCTTTGAATTTATTTTTAAAGGATATTTACAGTAAGAAACAGATTGTGAAGGATGGGATTGTACCAGAGGATTTTATTTTTGCTTCAAGCGGGTATATGGCGGAGTGTGAGGGAACGGTTCCGCCAAAGGGGATTTATTCCCATATATCCGGTATAGATTTGGTAAAGGGAAAAGATGGGAACTGGTACATACTGGAGGATAATTTAAGGGTGCCTTCCGGTGCATCATATCCTATGATTGCCAGGGATTTGTGCAGGAGAAGCTCTCCGGATACCTTTCATGACTACAGGCTGGAGGATAATAGAAATTATGCAGATTTATTGCGAAAGGCAATGGATTATGTGAATCCGGGCGGGCACACTGTGATTTTGACGCCGGGCAGGTATAACGCAGCCTATTTTGAGCATTCCTATCTGGCAGAAAAGACGGGGGCGCATCTTGCAACCGGTTCAGAGTTGATTGTGGAAAAGGATATGCTGTACTATATTTCATCCGGCGGGACGAAAGAGCGGGTGGGGGCTGTATACCGCCGCATATCGGATGAATATCTGGACCCGATGAATTTCAATCCGGAGTCCCTGATTGGCATTCCGCATATTTATGAAGTGTTCCGGAAAGGAAATGTAGCGCTTTTAAATGCGCCGGGAAACGGTGTGGCAGATGATAAGGGAATTTACTATTTTGTTCCCAAGATGATTCGGTATTACTTAGAGGAAGAGCCGATTCTCAGCAATGCGCCGACATACCTGCCTTTTTATGAAGAGGATATGCAATATGTTTTGTCCCATTTTGATAATCTGGTATTAAAAGATGTAGCCGAGGCAGGCGGATATGGCGTTGTGTTTGGCAGCTCCATGACAAAACAGCAGAAAAAGGATTTTATTACCCTGTTAAAGAGGGAACCAAGACGGTTCATTGCACAGGAGGTCATTGATTTTCAGGATTTGGACATTGTAGATGAGGGAGAAATTGTACCGAGGAAAGCAGACCTTCGTGCTTTTGTGCTGATGGCAGAAGAGCCAATGGTGTGGAAAAGCGGCTTGACACGGTTTTCCAGAAATAAGGATTCGTTTATCGTGAATTCATCACAGGGAGGAGGCTTTAAGGACACATGGGTATTATATCAGTAGAACAGGCAGACCATTTATTTTGGCTGGGAAGATATACGGAACGTGTGTATACCACACTTCGTCTTTATTTTCCAAGATTTGACAGCATGATTGATGAAAAGGTTGACAGTTATCAGACATTTTGTGAATCCATTGATATACCGAATATTTATTTATCAAAGGAAGATTTTCTGAGGCGTTATCCCTTTGATGCGGAAAATCCGGATTCCATCATCAGTAATCTTAACCGGGCATATGATAATGCGATTGTACTTAGGGAGAGCATCGGCTCCGAGACGCTTTCCTATATTCAGCTTGCGGTATATGACATCAATAAGGCGGCAGTCAGCAAGTCCCCGCTGATAGAGCTGCAGTATCTCCTGGACCATATTTTGTCGTTCTGGGGAGTTGCTGATGACCAGATTGACTCGGAGCAGGTGCGGAATATGATTAAGGCGGGGAAGAGGATTGAGCGCATTGATATGTATGCACGGCTGAAGAAATCACAGGAGGAACTGATAAGAGAAGTATGCCGTATGATTCCGCGGGTAGAACGGAGTGGGCTGGCTTATCACAGGGACAGGCTCGAAGAAGTGAAAAGACTTGTGGAAAATCCTGATTTGGATTACTATAAAATTGTATCGAATGTTGAGGCAATTATATAGTAACAGGTTAGGGGTGATTTCATGGAGGTACTGCATTTTGAGTATAAGATGGAAATAAACTATGAGGAGTCTGTCGGCAGGTGCTATTTTACAATCAAGTGTATTCCAAGGGAAGATGCAAGGCAGCGCCTGCTGGGGATGGAAATTTCCCTGCTGCCGGAGACAGAGTATTCTTTTGGAGAGGATTCCTTTGGAAACAGACAGATTTATGGCTGTGAGACAGAACCGCATAAGCAGTTTGTCTTTCAGACATCCGGTGATGTGGAAATCCTTCAGACGGAATATGAGGAGGTTCAGGAGGAAATGGCAGGGATTTTTTGTGTTCCCCATGGAAAATGTATACCCGGTTCCGGACTTTTGGAATATTACAAATCTTATGATTTTTCAACGTGCAGCAGCCCTTACGAGATATGCATGGCATGGATGCACCGGCTGTATCAGGATTTTTCTTATGTGCCGGGGGTTACGCAGGTGCGGACCACGGCGGAGGAAGCCTGGGGACTGGGCAAAGGCGTCTGTCAGGATTATGCCCATATTTACGTTACGCTGCTTCGTCTGGCGGGAATCCCCGCCCGTTATGTGTGCGGGTTGATTATCGGCGAGGGAGCGAGCCATGCATGGGCAGAGGCGCTTTGCGATAATCGATGGGTGGCGTTTGACCCTACCAATGACTGTCTGGTGTTAGACCATTACATAAAGCTGGGACACGGCAGGGATGCGGCAGACTGTGCCATCAATCGCGGACTGATGTGGAATAGCGGAGCGCAGTCGCAAAAGATAGAAGCTTTGGTGAAAAAACGGATTTGAGAAACAGAAAGGACAGAAAACGATGATAAAGACAATAGCATCGGTGGGACTGCCGGTGGATGAGAAACTTGAAATTAAAAAGAACCGCATTCTCCCTGAAAAAGCCATGTCATCCATAGATGATATGAAACGAATCAGCGTTGTCACTGGTATCCATGGAGATGAGCTGGAGGGGCAGTATGTGTGCTTTGAATTGCAGCGGCGTATCGAGCAGAACAGGGAATGCCTTAACGGAATTGTCGATATTTATCCGGCAATGAATCCATTGGGGATTGATTCCATTACCAGAGGAATCCCGGCATTTGATTTGGATATGAACCGGTTGTTTCCCGGAGATGTCAATGGCAGTATGATGGAGTATGTGGCTGCCCGGATTATGGCGGATGTGGCAGGCTCAGACTGTGTGCTTGATATCCATGCAAGTAATATTTACCTGACAGAGATACCGCAAATCCGTATCAATGAACTGCATCAGGATACCTTGGTGCCGATGGCAGAGGAAGCAAATGTTGATTTTATCTGGGTACATGGAGCCAGCACGGTATTGGAGGCAACCTTTGCATACAGCTTAAACAGTACAGGGACGCCAGTGCTGGTAGTGGAAATGGGTGTGGGGATGCGGATTACGCAGAGCTATGGAGAACAGATGGTAGATGGGATTTTTAATTTGATGAAAAAAATGGGGATTTGGACTGGGGAAGTAAATCCGGTCAGAAAACCGATTATTTCCCGAAACCCGGAGGATGTCAGTTATTTAAATGCCAGTGTCGGCGGTGTGTTTATTCCGGCGGTACGCCATGGCGCGAAAATGAAAAAGGGTGAAATGATAGGGCGGATTGTAGACCCGCTATGCGGGGAGGTGCTTGATGAAGTATGCGCACCGGAAGAGGGCATGCTGTTTACGATAAGGGATTATCCCATTGTTGTTGAGGGTTCCCTTATGGGACGGCTGCTGAAAAAGGAGGTGTGCGGATATGAATAGAAGAACAGTTTATGAATTGAAAGGATTATACCGGGATACATTCCGTGTGACCGGATATGAATTTGGTACAGGAAATCCATCAGTCTGTATTGTGGGAAGCACCAGAGGAAATGAGGTACAGCAGATGTACTGCTGCTCTCAGCTGGTAAAAAAAATGAAACAGCTGGAGGAGGAGGGGAGAATCACAGAGGGGCATAAGATTTTGATTATTCCATCTGTTAATCCATATTCCATGAATATACAGAAAAGGTTCTGGTCAACGGATAACACGGATATCAACCGGATGTTTCCCGGATATAATTTGGGGGAAACCACTCAGAGAATTGCCGATGGTGTTTTCAGGGAAATTTCAGAGTATCAGTTTGGTATCCAGTTTGCTTCTTTTTATATGCCGGGAGATTTTGTCCCGCATGTGCGGCTGATGGATGAGGGATACAGCAGTCCCGAAATAGCGAAACAGTTTGGTCTGCCTTATGTTATTATCCGCAGGGTAAGACCTTATGACACGGCAACCTTGAATTATAACTGGCAGGTATGGGATACACAGGCATTTTCCTTATATACGACAACCACTGTGCGGATTGACAGGAACAGCGCCGGACAGGCAGTTTTGGCGGTGATGAATTTTTTGTCCATGCAGGGAATGATAAAATACAGTATACCGGAAAGACTGGATTCCAAAGTGGTATATGATGATGACATGATTTGCATTAAAACAGCGAAATCCGGGATTTTTGAGCCTATGGTAAAGGCAGGTGAGGAGGTCAGCGTCGGTCAGCCGCTTGCCAATATTCTGAATCCATATGAGGGGAATATTATCGAAACGATTTATGCACCGTTTAACAGAGTTGCATTTTTTGTACATAATGAGCCGCTGACATATGCAAACACAGCAGTGATTAAGCTGATAAAGAAGTAATAAATGCGATAATGATTGTTATTGGGCTGTCCGCATTTACACTAGCTTTTTTGGAATTTATAGTTGACTTTTACAGTGTTCTGTGCTACTTTAATACTGATATTAGGGAGTAGTTCGCATTCATATTGAATGTTATGCATATCGTCATCACGCCGGAAGGCCGGGATGCATACTGAAATAAGAACGAGACTTTTATTGTGTTTTTTGTACGCAATAAAAGTCTCGTTCTTTTCTGTTTAACATTCTTTTGGAACGGATATCCTGTTAAAAAGCGATTCAATACAGTGAATTGGATGAACGAGCGGAAAAAGGAGGATATGATTATGGAAATGCTTGTACAATTTTTATTGTTGATTCTTGGTTTTGTGATGCTGGTAAAAGGTGCCGACTGGTTTGTGGACGGAGCGGCAGGGATTGCGGATAAATTCGGGATTCCCCAGCTGGTAATCGGTCTTACGATTGTGGCCATGGGAACCAGTGCACCGGAGGCGGCGGTCAGTATTACTGCGGCATTAAAAGGAAATGCCGGGATTACCATCGGAAACATCGTCGGCAGCAATATTATGAATATTTTGGTTATTTTGGGAATCACGGCGGTAATTATTCCTGTTGCCGTTGCAAAATCAACCATCCGTTATGAGATACCCTATATGCTGCTGATTACCGTATTATTGATGGTATTCGGCTATACGGGGGGGAACATATCCTTCATTGAAGGCGTGGTACTCTGGGCTGCTTTTATTATTTATTTTATCTATCTGTTTTATATGGCGAAGAAAAATAAAGAGGCGGCAGAGGAAGAAGCAAAAAAGCGCCCTGTCTGGCTGTTGATTGTTTTAGGGATTGTAGGTATGGTTCTGGTCGTTAAGGGAAGTGACGTAACGGTAAATGCAGCAACCACGATTGCCAAGGCGGCCGGCTTAAGCGAGCGGTTTATCGGACTTACCATTGTGGCATTCGGAACCTCCCTGCCGGAGCTGGTTACCTCGGTTTCCGCAGCGTTGAAGGGAAAAGCGGATATTGCCATCGGCAATATTGTCGGAAGTAATCTTTTTAATCTGCTGTTTGTTGTGGGAACCACAGCACTGATTACACCGGTTGTTTTTGAAAAAAATTTCCTGATTGATTCGGCAATTTCGCTGGCGGCAGGTATTTTGTTATGGATATGCGTCATGAAGGAGCAGAAGCTGAAACGTGCTGGAGGAATTATCATGCTGATTGGTTATGCGGCGTATTTTGTCTATCTGATATTCTGATGGGAGAAGATATTGGAAAGAAGAAACATTTATCCTGTAATCTTGCCGGGAAAGGGCTTGACAAAGAAAAGGAAACCGCATATCTTAGTAATATCGTGACGAAAGAAAAAAGCGGCTGTCCGTTACATTATTAAGGAAAGGATGGGATAGAATATGGAATCAAAAATCCCCTATAAAATTTATTTGGAAGAACAGGAAATGCCCCGCCAGTGGTATAACGTGCGTGCGGATATGAAAAAGAAGCCGGCGCCGATTTTAAATCCCGGGAGTTTAAAGCCGGTAACGGTACAGGAGCTCTCCGGCATTTTTTGCGAAGAGCTTGCCAGGCAGGAGCTGGACGATACCACGGCGTATTTTGATATACCGGAAGAAATCCGTAATTTTTATAAAATGTACCGGCCGTCCCCCCTTGTCCGGGCATACTGCCTTGAGAAAAAGCTGGATACGCCGGCGCATATTTATTACAAATTTGAGGGAAATAATACCTCCGGAAGCCATAAGTTAAATTCGGCGATTGCCCAGGCATACTATGCCAAAAAACAGGGGTTAAAGGGAGTGACAACGGAGACGGGCGCAGGACAGTGGGGAACCGCACTTTCCATGGCGTGCTCTTACTTTGATTTGGACTGCCAGGTGTATATGGTAAAATGTTCCTACGAGCAGAAACCGTTCCGGAGAGAGGTTATGCGTACATACGGTGCGCAGGTAACACCGTCGCCTTCAATGAATACGGCGGTGGGACGTAAAATTAACGAGGAGTTTCCCGGGACTACCGGAAGCCTTGGCTGCGCCATTTCCGAGGCGGTAGAGGCGGCTACCAGCCAGGAGGGATACCGGTATGTTTTAGGCTCGGTCCTGGCACAGGTTTTACTGCATCAGTCGGTAATCGGTCTGGAAACCAAAGCAGCATTGGATAAATATGGAGTGAAAGCGGATATGATTATCGGCTGCGCCGGCGGCGGTTCTAATCTGGGCGGCTTGATTTCCCCCTTTGCCGGCGAAATCCTGCGGGGAGAAGCCGAGTATGAAATGATAGCGGTTGAACCGGCATCCTGTCCGAGTCTGACCAGAGGAGTATATGCATATGATTTCTGTGATACCGGTAAGGTTTGTCCGCTGGCAAAAATGTATACTTTGGGAAGCGGGTTTATTCCTTCAGCAAACCATGCGGGAGGGCTTCGCTATCATGGAATGAGCTCTACGGTATCTGAGCTTTATGACCAGGGTCTGCTGACGGCGAGAAGTGTGGAACAGACGGATGTCTTTAAGGCGGCGGAAACCTTTGCGAGAGTGGAAGGGATTCTTCCTGCACCGGAAAGCAGCCATGCCATCAAGGTTGCCATTGATGAGGCGATGAAATGTAAGGAGACAGGCGAAGCGAAAAATATTGTATTCGGGCTTACGGGAACCGGCTATTTTGATATGGTGGCATATCAGAAGTATAATGACGGAGAGATGGCAGATTATATTCCTACGGATGATGAATTAGCCCAGTCAGTCAGCCAGCTTCCGAAAATAGATTAACACGGGAACAAAATAGGTAAAAACGGCAGGATTAAGGAGGATATATACCGGATGAACAGGATATCTTTAGAGAAGGAACTGAAAGAGAATGCATATCCCGGCAGGGGAATTGTGATTGGCAGGTCAAAGGACGGTAAAAAAGCAGTTACAGCTTATTTTATCATGGGAAGAAGCGCAAACAGCCGTAACCGTGTATTTGTTACGGAGGGTGAGGGGATTCGCACGGAGGCATATAATCCGGATAAGCTTGAGGACCCAAGCCTGATTATTTATGCGCCTGTTCGTGTGCTGGGAGAGAGAACCATTGTAACCAATGGAGACCAGACGGACACGATTTATGACGGTCTGGAGAGGGGGCTTAGCTTTGAGCAGGCATTGCGGCAGAGGGAGTTTGAGCCGGACGCACCGAATTATACACCGCGCATTTCCGGAGTCATGCATATAGCAGACGGTGCGTATGCCTATGCCATGTCGATTTTAAAAAGCGGCGACAGAGAGGGGACTTCCTGTAACCGGTACACCTTTACTTATGAAAATCCCAAAGCCGGGGAGGGACGGTTTATCCATACCTATGCCAGAAATGAGGAACCGCTTCCAAGCTTTTTGGGGGAACCGAAACGGGTAGAGATTGACGGTGACATTGATGAGCTTACCGGCAGGATATGGAACAGCCTGAATGAGGAAAATAAGGTGTCTTTGTTTGTCCGGTTCATTGATATTGAAACCGGGAAATATGAAACAAGAATCGTAAACAAGAACCAGTAACGGATGAGGGAAACAGGAGGACAAGATGAACGAGATTCAATTAAAATACGGATGTAATCCGAATCAGAAACCATCAAGAATATATATGGAGGACGGCAGCGATTTACCGGTTACCGTGTTAAACGGAAAACCGGGATATATCAACTTCCTGGACGCATTTAACGGCTGGCAGCTGGTAAAAGAATTGAAGGAAGCAACGGGACTGCCGGCTGCGACTTCTTTTAAACATGTGTCGCCTGCAGGAGCGGCAGTCGGTCTTCCGCTGGAGGATACGCTGGCAAAGATATACTGGGTGGATGACCTTGGAGAATTATCGCCGCTTGCCTGTGCATATGCCAGGGCAAGAGGCGCCGACCGGATGTCTTCCTTCGGTGATTTCATTGCGTTGTCAGATATCTGCGATGCCGATACGGCGAAGCTGATTAAGCGTGAGGTTTCCGACGGTGTTATTGCGCCGGGATATACGGAGGAAGCATTGGAGCTGCTGAAAGCAAAAAAGAAGGGCGGATATAATATTATCCGGATTGACGAGAGCTACGAGCCTGCAAAATTGGAAAAGAAGCAGATTTACGGAATTACCTTTGAGCAGGGAAGAAATGAATTAAATATTGATGCGGATTTGTTGTCCAATATTGTGACAAAGAATAAGGAGATTCCGGAAAGCGCCCTGATTGACATTAAGATTGCTCTGATTACTTTAAAATATACACAGTCCAATTCGGTGTGCTATGTTAAGGGAGGACAGGCAATCGGTATCGGCGCCGGACAGCAGTCGCGTATTCATTGCACCAGGCTGGCAGGGCGGAAAGCGGATAACTGGTATCTGCGGCAGTCGCCAAAGGTTTTGAAGCTTCAATTTGTGGACGGATTGGGACGTGCAGACAGGGACAATGCCATTGATGTTTACATTGGGGACGAGTATGAGGACGTGCTTCGTGAGGGTGAGTGGCAGAAGCGGTTTAAGGTAAAACCGGAGGTATTTACCAGAGAAGAAAAGCGGGCATGGCTGGATGGCAATACCGGAGTTACGCTGGGTTCGGATGCTTTTTTCCCATTTTCCGATAATATTGAGCGGGCACATAAGAGTGGGGTAAATTATATTGCCCAGCCGGGAGGCTCAGTCCGTGACGATGCCGTGATAGAATGCTGTGACCAGTACGATATGGTGATGGCGTTTACCGGGATTCGTTTATTCCACCATTAAAAAATAGACGAGCGTCTATAAACTTGCCGGATTGCATTTACAGAAAATGCAAAAAGTGGTATGATAGGAGCAGATGATTTTCCTGTTCCGGATGAAGTGGAATGGGAATTGTACCATAGTGTGTTATGCGAATATGATGATTAGGGAGGTTTTTATGAACGTAAAGATTGAGCAGTGGATGAACTGGATACTTTATGACGAGTTGATGGAAGGAAAAATTAATGCGCCTAAACATTTACTGGGGAATCATGACTATGGTGATGGTCAGATGATTACTGCATTTAAGCCGCATTCCGAAAGCTGTAAGGTGATTGCGCCTACCGGCAAGACGGAATATAATATGGAAAAGGTTGATGATAAGGGATTTTATGCGCTTTATCTTCCGAAAAAGAAATTTGCAGGCAGCAAGTATCGTCTGGTAACCAATTACCAGGATGGCTCTACCGTGGTTTCTGCCGACCCATATAGCTTTGAAAGCCAGATTGGCGCTATGGATATCTACCTGTTTTCGGAGGGAAACCACTGGGATATTTACAAAAAACTGGGTGCACACCCGATGAAGATTGACGGGGTGGCAGGAACTTATTTTGCCGTGTGGGCGCCGCATGCAAGACGGGTATCGGTTGTCGGCGACTTTAATATGTGGGACGGTGCACTGCATCCGATGAATATGATGGGAACATCAGGAATTTATGAGCTGTTTATCCCCGACGTGGGCGAGGATGCGGTGTATAAGTTCAATATACTGACCCGCTACGGGGAGGAAATCTATAAGGCGGACCCTTTTGGAAACTGCTGTCAGTTCCGGCCGGATAATGCCAATGTTGTAAAGGATATTACCAGGTATCATTGGAAGGATGCGGCATGGATGGAGAATCGTAAAAAGGTTTCCAGAACGGATGCCATGAGAAAACCGATGGCAATTTATGAGATGCATTTGGGCTCATGGAAGAAAAGGGTGGAGGATGATGATAACGGATTCTTCGGTTATCGCGAGCTGGCGCATATGGTTGCCGATTATGTAAAGGAAATGGGTTATACCCATATCGAGTTAATGGGAATTGCAGAATATCCCTATGACGGTTCATGGGGATACCAGGTAACCAATTATTATGCACCGACCAGAAGATACGGAGACCCGGAGGATTTCATGTATTTTGTGGATTATATGCACAAGAATGGAATCAGTGTGATTTTAGACTGGGTACCGGCGCATTTTCCGCGAGATGCCCACGGGCTTGGAAAATTTGACGGAATGGCGCTTTTTGAGCATCCGGATTCCAGAAGAGGGGAGCATCCGGACTGGGGTACCTATATCTTTGACTATGGACGCAATGAGGTGTCTAATTTCCTGATTGCCAATGCGATTTTCTGGGCAAAAGAGTATCATATTGATGCGCTCCGGGTGGATGCGGTTGCGTCCATGCTGTATCTGGATTACGGAAAACAGGACGGCAACTGGCTTCCCAATGAGGATGGCGGCAATGAAAACTATGATGCCATTAAGCTGCTGATGAAGTTGAATAAAACGGTTGAAGAACTGAATATGGGTGTGTTTGTCATAGCGGAGGAATCTACCTCCTGGGCAGGCGTTACGGCGCCGGTGGCGATGGACGGTCTCGGTTTTATGTTTAAATGGAACATGGGATGGATGAATGACTTTTTGGAGTATATGAAGCTGGACCCCTATTTCCGGCAGTTTAATCATAATCGTCTGACCTTCAGCCTGATGTATGCTTATTCGGAGAATTTTATTCTGGTAATCTCCCATGATGAGGTGGTGCATCTGAAATGCTCCATGCTCAATAAGATGCCGGGGCTTCATGATGATAAGTTTGCGAATCTTCGTACAGCCTACGGATTTATGTACGGGCATCCGGGAAAGAAGCTTCTCTTTATGGGACAGGAATTTGCGCAGCTCAGGGAGTGGAGTGAGGCAAGAAGCCTGGACTGGTTCCTGTTAGAGGGAGAGGACGCAAAGAGCCACCAGGGAATCCAGAATTATGTGAAAGCATTGAATAAGCTGTATCATGATTATGACGCAATGTACTTCAATGACCAGGACCAGATGGGATTTGAGTGGATAAGCTGTGATGACCCGCAAAGCAGTATTATTTCCTTTATCCGCCGCGGTTCAACGGCTAAGGACCAGCTGCTGTTTGTCTGTAACTTTACACCGGTTGATAGGGATGGATTTATTGTAGGCGTTCCCTGTCCCGGAAAATATACCGAGATTCTTAATTCTGATGCGGTAGAGTTTGGCGGGCATGGAAGGCTGAACGGGGAGCCGATTAAGGCAGCGGATGAGCCGTGGAACGGAAGAAAGCATTCTATTTCCATGCATTTACCGCCGCTGTCGGTTACGGTGTTTAAGTATGACTATAAAGAGGATGCACCAAAGAAGCCTGCGGGCGCAAAAGCGCTTCCTAAGGGAAGTAAGGCGAAGCCGTCGGGAAAACAAAAAAAATAAAGCGTCAGCGGGATTGATACGGCTGCTGTATTGAGTAAGCGGAAAAAGTAGAAAAAAATGTTCTTGAAAGCCGCCAGACTTTATGCTACACTTGTAAACGTTGCGTACAGGCAATTTAGAAAATGTTTAAAGGTGTAGAGGAAAAGATTATGCAGATTTCAAGAGAAGAGGTTCGCAATATAGCGATTATCGCCCACGTAGACCATGGAAAAACCACATTGGTGGATGAGCTGTTAAAACAAAGTGGAGTTTTTCGCGAAAACCAGGAAGTGGCAGAGCGTGTCATGGATTCCAATGATATTGAAAGAGAACGTGGGATTACCATTCTTTCTAAAAATACGGCAGTAGACTATATGGGGACGAAGATTAATATTATCGATACTCCGGGGCATGCGGATTTTGGCGGCGAGGTTGAGCGTGTCCTTAAGATGGTCAATGGTGTAGTTCTGGTGGTAGATGCATTTGAGGGAGCGATGCCGCAGACCAAATTTGTATTAAAAAAGGCATTGGAGTTAAATCTTCCAGTTATTGTATGCGTGAATAAGATTGACCGCCCGGAGGCACGGGTGGAAGAGGTAGAGGAAGAGGTGCTGGAGCTTTTGCTTGACCTTGAGGCGACGGACGAGCAGCTGGACTGTCCCTTTGTGTATGCGTCGGCAAAGGACGGCGTGGCAAAAATCGGCATGGATGACGAAGCGGTGGATATGTCGCCCCTTTTTGAGACGATTATTGATTATATCCCAGCGCCGAAGGGAGACCCGGACGCTGATACACAGGTACTGATTTCCACCATTGACTATAATGAATATGTGGGACGCATCGGCGTGGGGAAAGTGGATAACGGAACCATTAAATTGAATCAGGAGGTTCTGCTGGTTAACGCCAATGACGAGAGCAAATGTAAAAAGGTGAAGGTCAGCAAGCTGTATGAATTTGAGGGGCTTGACAAGGTAGAGGTAAAGGAAGCGGAGGTCGGTTCGATTGTAGCTATTTCCGGTATCGCAGATATCCATATCGGTGATACCCTGTGCTCTTTGGATAACCCGCAGCCGATACCTTTCCAAAAGATTTCCGAGCCGACGATTTCCATGAATTTTATGGTCAACGATTCTCCGCTTGCCGGAAAGGAAGGAAAATTTGTCACCTCCAGACATTTGCGGGACAGACTGTTCAGAGAGCTGAATACAGATGTTTCCTTACGTGTAGAGGAAACGGATGGGACAGATACCTATAAGGTGTCCGGACGGGGCGAACTGCATTTGTCGGTGTTGATTGAAAATATGCGCCGTGAGGGTTATGAGTTTGCGGTGAGTAAGGCAGAGGTTATCTATAAAACAGATGAGAATGGGAAGAAATTGGAGCCGATGGAAAATGCTTATATCGATGTGCCGGAAGAATTTTCCGGGACGATTATCAGCATGTTAAACGAGCGTAAGGGGGAATTACAGGCGATGACCCCGGCGCATGACGGGACGGTGCGCTTGGAGTTTCGTATTCCTGCCCGCGGTTTGATTGGATTCAGAGGTGATTTTATGACTTCTACCAAGGGAACCGGAATTATCAATACCATTTTCGACGGCTATGGTCCGTATAAGGGCGATATGATGTATAGGAATCAAGGCTCGCTGATTGCTTTTGAAACGGGAACCTCCATCACCTACGGTCTGTTTAATGCACAGGACAGGGGAACGCTGTTTATTGGTCCCGGCGAACAGGTAT
Organism: Bacteroidales bacterium; assembly: GCA_023664535.1. Lineage (GTDB taxonomy): Bacteria > Bacillota > Clostridia > Lachnospirales > Lachnospiraceae > CAG-590. The sequence goes on along the minus strand of JAMPFJ010000015.1, from coordinate 57,811 downwards.
ATGCAGGGATGGTAATTGGACAAACCGGTAAGGCAGAGGATATTGAAATCAATGTGTGTAAGGCAAAGCATCTGACCAATACCCGTTCCTCGGGTGCGGATGATGCCTTGAAGCTTACCCCGCCGAAAATCCTGAGCCTGGAACAGGCGTTGGAATTTATTGATACTGATGAGCTGCTGGAGATTACGCCGGAGCATATCCGCATACGGAAAAAGATTTTGGATCCTACCTTAAGAAAACGGGCAAAAATAAATAAATAACGGGATATCCGGAAAGACAGATAATTCGGAAGGCTGTCTGCCACATTTATGCGGCGGATGGCTTTTTTTTTTGACGGAATAATGGTATACTTAGGAAGATTTTAATGATTTGCTGGAAGAAAAAGTAAAAGGACAGAGCAGGGATGAAGAAGAATGAGAAGAAAAGCGGAGGAAGGAGAAGCCTCCGGAATGAACAGCTTGCATGGGATAAGCTGGATAATACGGCGAATTTGTTTCCGGTTATTGCCACGGAGGAGATGACCAATGTATACCGGATATCGGTTACGCTGACGGAGGAGATTGACCGGGTGCTTTTACAGGAGGCATTAAACCGGATTCTTCCGCAGTTTTCGGTTTTCCGCATGCGTCTGCGCATGGGAATGTTCTGGTATTATTTTGAAGAAAACACAAGACCCGCCCCTATAGTGAGGGAGGAATATTCCTATCCCGGCGCCTATATTGATAAGAGCAGGAACAACCATTATATGTTCCGGGTGACCTATTACCGGTGCAGGATTAATTTGGAGGTTTTTCATGCCCTGACGGACGGAGCCGGGGGGATTACCTTTTTAAAGGAGCTGGTTTACCAGTATCTCCGGCTGAAATATCCGGATATTTTAAAGGAAGATAAGGATAAAATTTCTTCCGGTATTTTTCTGGATAAAGAGGATAGCTATATTAAGAATTTCAAAAAGGGAAATGCGAAGCATGGGAAGGCTTATAAATCCAGCAAGGCGGTTACCCTTCATGGGGAAATGCTCCCGAAAGGGGAAATGGGTGTGGTCCACGGTTATTTTCCTGTTGAACAGTTAAAGGCGGTCAGTAAAAAATACGGTGTGACCATTAACCAATATCTCGTGGGAGTATTTGTCTATTCGATTTACCGTGAGTATTTGCAGCAGCAGCCGTCTAAGGTGCCTATCAGCTGCTGCGTACCGGTTAATTTGAGACCCTATTACGATTCGCATACAATGAAGAATTTTTTTGCCATGGTGTCGGCGGATTTCAGACCGGAAAAGGAGCAGTACAGCTTTGAAGAGGTACTGAAAATTGTGTCTGCAAGCTTAAAAGAGCAGATTACGGCGGAAAATCTTAACCAGATTATGTCGTATAATGTATCCAATGAAAAGAATTGGATTTTGCGGGTGGTTCCGCTTGTGATTAAAAATTTTTTTATCAAACGGGTGTATGGCGCCTCGGCAGGCGCAACCTCCGCTACGGTGACCAATATTGGAAACATTGAATTAAAGGAAATGTACCGGCAGTATGTGGAGCATTTTTATGTTACCCTCTCCATGTCAAAGGGGCAGAATATGAAAGGGGGAATATGCTCCTACAACGGAATACTGACCTTCACCTTCAGTTCCGTGCTGGTGGATTTGTCTATCCAGAAGTGTTTTTTTCAGACCATTGCAAAGGACGGAGTTTCTGTTGCAATAGAAAGTAACGGTGCGTATGATGAATAAATGCCAACAGTGTAACATAATTGTATATGACGATGCGGAAGCCTGCCCGCTGTGCCACAGGGTGCTGGACGAAATGAATACAGAGGAGCTAAAAGAGGCGGAGGGACGGTTCGGAAAGGGGGCGCCCTATCCGAATGTGCGGGCGAGAGCCAAACGGCTTCATTTTTTCGTGAGGCTGATTTTGTTTCTTTTTATTATTGCAGAAATTGCGCTTATCGTAATCAACCGTTTTGTAACCCCCGGATTCTGGTGGTCGGGAATAAGCGGGGCGGCAATGATTTATATCTATCTCTCCATGGTATACTGGATTAACCATGATGCCGGCTATGCGGCAAAAATAGGCTTACAGCTGATTTTAACCATAATGCTGTTATTCGGTATCGATTACTTTACCGGCATGGCAGGGTGGTCGCTGCAGTGGGCGATACCGGGAGTAATTTTATTCGGGGATGCGATTGTGTTTTTTCTTATGATGTTAAACCGACAGCATTGGTACAGCTATACCGTGCTGCTTTTACTGATTGCGATATGCAGTGTGGCAATCATCAGCTTATATTTTGCAGGGAAAATTGAAAATCTGGTTTTGCCGGTTATCTGTGCAGGCGTGACCGGGGTATATCTGCTGGGCACGATTATTTTCGGTGACCGGGAGCTGGCAAGGGAATTAAAGAGGAGATTTCATGTTTGAGACGGAAGCAAAAATCAGTATCCGGGGGAGAACCGCAAGGCGTATGGTACGGCTGGCAAATCATTTTCCGGTAATCGGCGCAAGGGCAAAAAGCGGTGAACTGCGGCAGAAATTAAGGGAAAAAGAAAAAAAGTGGGAATGTCCGGAGCATTTACAGCTTCAGACAATAAAAACGGAGCATTTTTTAATGGAGCTGTTAAGCGGAAAAGAAGAGGAAAAGCGGCAGGAGGAAAAAGGGATTATCCTTCAGCTTCACGGGGGCGGCTATTATGGCAGGCTGCACAACACTTACCGGGATATGGCGGCAATGTACAGTGAGGTGAGCCAGGGTCTGGATGTGCTGAGTGTGGATTACCGGGTGGCTCCCCAGTATCCGTTTCCGGCGGCGTTAGAGGATGCGGTTGCCGCTTATCAGTGGATTTTGGACGAGGGCTATGATGCGGACAGGCTGTTTGTGGCAGGGGATTCCGCAGGAGGAGGGCTGGCGCTGGCAATGTGCCTTTATCTGCGGGATTACGGTATGCCGCTTCCGAAAGGAATCATTACCATGTCTGCGTGGACAGATTTGACGAAAAGCGGGGAATCCTACCAGGAGAATTTTGAGATTGACCCCGTTTTTGGCGGGACAACGGATTCCCTGGTGTACAAGGAGGGATATTACCGGAATGCCAATCCGGAAAATCCGTATATTTCGCCGATTAATGGAGAGTATTATGATTTTCCGCCCATGCTGATGCAGGTGGGTGAATATGAAATGCTGTTAAGTGATACATTAACAGTAGCCGCAAAAGCAAGAGAAGCGGGAGTTGCCGTAAAGGAACATGTGTACAAGGGGATGTTCCATGTTTTCCAGATGGGGCTTTTGCTGTACCCAGAGGCAAAAGAAGCCTGGGTGGAAGCCGGGCGGTTTATCCGCAGGCTTTTGCGGGACAGAGCATAAATCAGGATAAGGGAGTCAACGATGTATAAGATAACCAATTATTTAAAGGAATACAAAAAAGAAAGTATTATTGCTCCGTTGTTTAAAATGCTGGAGGCGAGCTTTGAACTGTTTGTGCCGCTGGTCATGGCAGAGATTGTCGATACGGGAATTAAAAACCAGGACAGCGGCTACATCCTGCGGATGGGAGGGGTTTTACTTTTACTGGCGGCAATCGGACTGACCTGCTCCATTACAGCGCAGTATTTTGCGGCGAAAGCCTCAGTGGGCTTTGGGAAAAGCGTGAGAAAGGATTTGTTTGCCCATATCAATTCCTTATCCTATGCGGAGCTTGACCAGGCAGGAACCTCTACGCTGATTACCCGGATGACGAATGATATTAACCAGCTGCAATCGGGAGTCAATATGTTTCTGCGGCTGTTTCTGCGGTCTCCTTTTATTGTTATCGGCGCAATGATTATGGCATTTACTGTGGATGTAAAGGCGGCGCTTGTGTTTGTTGTGGCAATTCCGCTTCTTTCCCTTGTGGTTTTTGGGATTATGTTATATTCTATCCCGCTTTACCAGCGGGTGCAAAAGGCGCTGGATTATGTTTTGCTGATGACCAGGGAAAATCTGGTGGGTGCAAGAGTAATCCGTGCGTTTTGCAGACAGGAGGATGAGAAACGGGATTACCGGGAGGGCAGCGATGGGCTGATGCAGATGCAGACCTTTGTGGGCAAAATTTCTGCAGTGATGAATCCGGTTACGTATATTATCGTAAACGCAGCGATAATCGTGATTATCTGGGTTGGCGGAGTACAGGTAAATGCAGGAAGCCTTACCCAGGGTGAGGTGATTGCCCTTGTCAATTATATGTCGCAGATTTTGGTGGAGCTGGTTAAGCTGGCAAATCTGATTATTTTGCTGACCAAAGCGGCGGCGTGCTCTAAGCGTGTGGCGGAGGTCTTTGCGATGGAGCCTTCGGTGGTGGAGCAGGGAAGCGGAGTGGATATTAAACGGGTGCAGGATAAGGTGGTATTCCAACATGTTACCTTTGCTTATCGGGGGGCAAAGGAACCGGCGCTTAAGGATATTTCCTTTACGGCAAAGGAGGGACAGACCATTGGAATTATCGGCGGAACGGGCTGCGGAAAATCCACGCTGGTTAATCTGATACCCAGATTTTATGACGTGACGGAGGGGGCGGTGCTGGTTGATAAGGCTGATGTCAAACGGTATCCGTTTCAACAGCTCAGAAACCGCATTGGCATAGTTCCCCAGAAAGCAGTCCTGTTTAACGGGACCATTGCGGAAAATCTGAAATGGGGAAAAGAAGACGCTACAAGAGAGGAAATGGAGAGGGCGATAAAAATTGCCCAGGCGGAGGACGTCATTGCCAGTAAGGCGAGCGGTTTTGAGGAAATGATTCTGCAGGGAGGGAAAAATTTATCCGGCGGACAGCGACAGCGGCTTACGATTGCCAGGGCATTGGTGAAGGAACCGGAAATCTTGATTTTGGATGACTCTGCCTCCGCTTTGGATTTTGCAACCGATGCCAGGCTCAGAAAGGCTATCCGTGAAGAGACAAAGGGGATGACCGTATTTATTGTGTCCCAGCGGGCGTCCACGATAAAACAGGCGGACCAGATAATTGTCCTGGAGGATGGAAGCATGGCAGGGATAGGAACCCATCAGGAGCTGATGCAGTCCTGTGAGGTTTACCAGGAAATTGTTCGTTCCCAGGAGGACGGACAAAGCGCCGGAGGAAGAAAAGAGACCGGGGGCGGAAGCGAAAAGAAGATTCAGGAAGAAAAGGAGGAAAAGCAGGATGGCAGATAAGAGGTTGAAAGAAAATCAGAAGGCTACGGTTAAACGCGTGCTGGATTTTATTAAGCCGTACCGTTTTTTTGTCTGGATGTCCCTGCTTTTTGCCCTGATTACCGTAGTGACGACGCTTTATGCGCCGATTGTCACCGGTAATGCCATAGATTTTATTGTCGACAAGGGAAGGGTGGATTTTACCGGCTTAAAGCCGTTGTTAATCAAATTCTCGGTAGTGATTTTAATTACGGCGTTGAGCCAGTGGCTGATGAGCCTCTGCAATAATAGGATTACCTACCGGGTGGTTAAGGATATCCGGACTAAGGTGTTTGACCGGCTTAACCATCTGCCGCTTAAGTATATTGATAACCGGCAGTATGGGGAAGTGGTTTCCCGCATTATCAATGACGTGGACCAGTTTTCCGAGGGTCTGCTGATGGGATTTACCCAGCTGTTCACCGGAATGATTACGATACTGGGGACGTTACTGTTTATGCTTCTGGTAAACTGGCAGATTACGCTGGTGGTGGTATTGATTACGCCGGTATCGCTGTTTGTGGCAGGCTTTATTGCGAAAAAAACCTATTCCATGTTCCGGCTGCAGTCACAGAGCAGGGGAGATATGACGGCATTGGTGGAGGAAATGGTAGGCAATCAGAAAATCGTACAGGCATTTGGTTATGAGGATGATGCAATGCGGAGATTTGACGGTATTAACGAAGAGCTTTCGGGATACAGCCTGCGGGCAATCTTTTTTTCCTCGCTGACCAATCCGGCGACCCGTTTTGTAAACAGCCTGGTTTATGCGGGGGTAGGGATTGTAGGCGCATTTATTGCAGTACGAGGAGGGATTACGGTAGGGCAGCTTTCCTGTTTTTTAAGCTATGCCAATCAGTATACAAAACCTTTTAATGAGATATCCGGAGTAATCACGGAGGTGCAGAATGCGATAGCCTGCGCCGCCCGGGTGTTTGAACTGTTGGACGAACCGGTGGAGCTGCCGGATGCTGCCGACAGCATGGTGCTTTCCAAGGAAGCGGTTGAGCGGGAAAGCAATATTGAGCTGAAGCATGTGGCATTTTCTTACCAGAAAGAAAAACCGTTAATCACGGACTTAAATTTAAGCGTAAGAAAGGGACAGCGGGTGGCGATTGTGGGACCTACCGGCTGTGGGAAATCCACGCTGATTAACCTGTTGATGCGGTTTTATGATATTGATGACGGGAGTATCGCCATTAACGGTACCAGTATTTACAAAATCACAAGGGACAGCCTTCGGGAAAACTATGGAATGGTGCTGCAGGAGACCTGGTTAAAGTCGGGAACGATTGCGGAAAATATTGCCTATGGACGGCCGGAGGCATCCAGGGAGGAAATCGTGGAAGCGGCGAAGGCATGCCATGCCCACAGCTTTATCCGGCGTATGCCCGACGGCTATGATACGGTAATCGGGGAAGACGGAGGAACCCTTTCCCAGGGACAGAAGCAGCTGCTCTGCATCGCCCGGGTTATGCTGGAGATTCCGCCGATGCTGATTTTAGATGAGGCAACGTCCTCTATTGATACCCGTACAGAAATCCGTGTACAGAACGCTTTTGCCAAACTGATGAAGGGCAGAACCAGCTTTATTGTAGCGCACCGGCTCTCTACGATTAAGGAAGCGGATGTTATTCTGGTAATGAAGGACGGAGATATCATTGAACAGGGAAGCCATGAAAGCCTTCTTAAGAAAAACGGATTTTATGCAAAGCTCTACTATTCACAGTCATAAAAAATTCTTAATAAATTGTGAATACGCTTGCTTTTTTTGATAAGCGTGATATATTAGCATAGGAAATGAATCGAACAGAATACTTACTAACGAATAGCAGAAAGGGAAAGTAGAGAATAGAAAATGAAAAACTTGTTTGGCAATGTGAAGAAAGGAATTGTGAAGGTAAGAGAAGCGATAGAGGGTGGATTTCATGTTCTGGGGACTCCCTTCCGCAAACTGGCGGCTACAAAAGTGGGAAGTGCGGTAATCCGGACGGTAAAGATTCCTTTTATCGGTTATCTGCTTCTGGCATGCAGCTTAAATTTTGTGCTTGAGGTACTAAGCAGGCATTCTTTTTTAAAAGCGGCTATGTTTGTCGGAGAATCACCGCTGGTATATCTTTATAATTCATTTATCATTTTTGTGACTCTTTCGCTGGTACTGTTTGCGAAGAGAAGGGTGTTTGCGACAATCTTTGTCTGTGTGGCCTGGATAGTATCCGCTTTTGCAAACTGGATAGTGTTATGCTTCAGGACAACGCCGTTTTCGGCGATTGATGTTTTGATGATTAGAAATGTCATGACCATGCTGGATAAATATATGACAAAATGGCAGATTGTGATTAGTGTGGTTGGCATAGCGCTGCTGATTGCCCTTTTAATTTATCTGTATATCCGCCTGCCAAAGTCCAAGAGTAAGCGGCGGCCGTTCCGTGCCTCTGCCTATGTCTGTATGTGCATTGTCATGGTGGTTACGTTAACTAAGGTGGCAGTGGAAACGCAGACGGTTTCCGATAATTTCGGCAATCTTGCCTATGCGTATAATGATTATGGTTTTGCCTATTGCTTTTCCAACAGTATTATTGATGTGGGTATCAGTAAACCGAGGGATTACAGTGAGGAAGCAGTTAAGGAAATTGTAGGGGAATTGGATTATGATAAGCGTGACGTGGTGCTTCTGACAAGGGAAGAGGCAGAGCAGCAGGAGAAGCCGGCCGAGGAAGGGAAAACGGCGGAAATGACGGCTGAAGACGATACGGATATCATTGACCATGCCGATGAAACCGGTAATAACCGGACAGAGGCCTCCCGGGAGGAAATACCGGAGGAGGATGGGACGGATACGGAAGCCCCTATTCAGTATTATAAGAATGAAAACGCAACAAGGGAGCATCCGAATATTATTATTATTCAGCTGGAATCTATTTTTGATACAAAATACATGAAGGATTTCTATGCTTCGGAAAATCCCATGCCCACGTTTGCCAACCTGAAGAGAAGATATTCTTCCGGGCTGTTTACCGTTCCAGCGGTGGGTGCAGGTACGGCAAACACTGAGTTCGAGGTGCAGACGGGGATGAGTACCCAGTTTTTCGGCGCAGGCGAATACCCGTTTAAGACAGTTATGCGGGATACCACCTGTGACAGTATGGGATACGATTTAAAACGCGAGGGATATGCAACGGCAGGGTTTCACAATAACGATGCGACCTTTTATGAGCGGTATCTGGATTATGCGAATTTAGGCTTTGATGTCTTTGCCGGAATAGAGCATATGTACTTGTTAAATTATACTCCCCGCGGCTGGGCGAAGGATAACGTGTTGGACGATATTATGCTGGAGCGGATGAAACAGACAGAGGGAAGGGATTATATCACTACAATCACCGTGCAGGCGCATGGACGGTATCCGAAGAAGTATACGAAGACCCTTACGGATATTGACTGTTATTTTACCGGTAAATATGCGGATGACGCAGAAAAACAGGCGGCATGGCGGTATTACATCAATATGTGCAAGGAGACGGACGATATGATTGCAGACTTGATTTCCGGGATTGAGGAAATGGATGAGCCTACGGTGATTTTTATGTACGGCGACCATTTGCCGAGCCTGAATCTGGAGGATGAGGATTTGGACGGTATCAATCTGTACCAGACGGAATGGGTGATGTGGGACAACATCGGTCTGGAAGTGGAGAAAAAGGATATGATGGCATATCAGGCGAGCACATATATTTTTAACCGTTTGCGTCTGCCCCAGGGACTGATGCAGAGCTTTCACAATAAATATATGAATACGGTCAGCGAAGAGGCTTATCTGGAGAAGCTGGAAATGCTGGAGTATGATACCCTGTATGGAGAAAATTATGCCTATGACGGTAAAAGCCCGTTTCCGCAGATAGAGATGAAAATGGGAATACGGGATATTTCCGTCAGCGATTATGAAATTCGCGGGGATGTTGTGCACATTCACGGAGAAGGGTTTAATGAGTTTTCCGAGGTATATATTGACGGGAAATCAGTGGATACCTTCTGGATGAATAATCGGACAGTTACCGTTGCTTTAGAGGAGTTTGAGAACGGAAGGGAGTTTTATGTGGCGCAGGCAGGCGACGACCATGTTGTTTTGTCCATGACAAATACGCTTTCCATCAATGAGGCGGAAAACGCAGATACGCAGGCCGAAGAGGAAGCCTTAAAGAATACGACAACAGAAACCCGGACGGAAGAAAGAAAAGCGGAATAAGTCTTTTTTCAAACAGGATTTTGTGGTAGAATAAATGGCAGAACATAAAGACAGGATTTAAATCATGAAAAAAAGAAAGATTATCAGACGGATATCAAGAATCTGTTTTGTTATATATATGATTGTTTTAGTCTACCTGCTGCTGTTAAGCGATGGGTTTGGGAGAAGCCAGGGAAGTGAATTTCGCTATAATCTGATTCCCTTTAAGGAAATTATTCGGTTCATCCGGTACAGGGATTATATTGATTTCGCCAGTGTAATGATAAATCTTTTCGGCAACGTGGCAGCGTTTATGCCCTTTGGCGCATTGATTCGCTGGGTGCTTGACCGGAAAACCAGATGGTTTCAGGCAGTGGGGTATACGTTTTTGTTCAGCTTTTGTGTGGAGCTTTTGCAGCTTGCGGCAAGGGTCGGCGTATTTGACGTAGACGATTTAATTCTCAATACATTAGGCGGATTGTTGGGATTTTTGGTATATTATCTGTTATTACTGATTAACAGGAGGAGTGAGCGGGAATGATTAAGGATAGTGCGTATCGTGTGAAGAGTATCAGTACAGATGCGGTAATTTCCTGCGTGCTGGGTGGTCTTTCCGTTCTTTCCATGGCGGGGGCTGTGCTGGCATCTTATTTGTATGACGGAAAAGGCCCTGCGGCAGTAGGGCTGTTAGGGATTGCCGGTCTGCTTATGGCAGTTGTGGGAATTATTTTTATGGTATATGCGTGGAAATCGGTGGACGGAGGCGTAAGGATGAAACAGGCGGCCTGTGTATTGAATGCTCTTCCGCTGTTAGCGGCAGTCCTGTTTTATTTTGCAGGCTGGCTGTAAAGAGGGGGAGAATATGGAAGATAAAGAAAGACTGCAAAAACAGTTTGATTTTGTTTTGGAGCTGGACAAGCTTAAATCGGTTAAGCGGCAGTCCTATGTGGCGGACGGAAGCCGGAGGGAAAATGATGCCGAGCACTCGTGGCATTTGGCGCTGATGGCAATGCTGTTTAACGAGTATGCCAATGAGCAGACAGATATGCTGCAGGTTATGAAAATGGTGCTTATTCATGATGCCGTGGAAATTGATGCCGGAGACACCTATGCCTATGACGAAGCGGGAAATGCGACAAAAAGGCAGCGGGAGGAGAAGGCGGCAGACCGTATCTTTTCTCTTCTGCCGGAGGACCAGGCGGGGGAAATGCGGGAGCTATGGGAAGAGTTTGAGGCGAATGAGACACCGGAGGCAAGGTTTGCCAATGCCCTTGACCGGGTGCAGCCGATTATGCTGAATGATTGGACCGGCGGAAAGGCGTGGAGGGAGCATGAGGTTGCGGCTTCGCAGGTGCTTGACCGGAACCGGAATACGCATCTGGGCTCGGAGGAACTATGGAATTATGTAAAAGCGCTGGTAGAGAAGAACAGGGATTTGGGGAATTTGAAGGACGCATAAAGCGGATGGCGAAAAGGCAGGATGGAAAGGAAAGAGGTATATTTTGGGATATAGCAAATTATTGAAGGAAGAAAATGGACATGTAGCAGAGCGGTACGGACTGGCAATGGAGCGGATTCGTACCTTTTTAGCAGGTGAGACACAAATCGAGGAGCCGTTTTTGGATTATTTTGTCCGTACAGCTTCTTTTTTACAGATGATGGATGAGTTAAAGCAAACCGTCGATAAGGAAGAGTTAAAGCAGGCGGATTTTCCGGAAATGCAGGAGTATAACCGTATGCTTTATCGTGATATTCTGGCAGAAACGGGCGCTTATGAGAAAAGCTATGCCAATCCCGCCTATGCGGTGAAGACGCTCGGCAGGGACTATGGACAGCTTCTTAGCTTTTTGTATGCAGAGCTTCGCGGAGATATCGTTTATGCGGTGGAGCAGCGGCTGGTTGATTTAACCATCCATGCAGAGCTGTTTGTGCAGGTGTTATGCCTCTTTGAGGAAGAAAACCCACCGGTTAGCGTATTGAAAGAGACGCTTAGCTTTTTTGTCAGTGATTATGCGGACCTTACAATAGACTACCGGGTCAGGGAGATTTTGGATTCTTCCCTTGACTTTGCAACGGATATTGTAATGAAAAGCAATCTGGCTGATTTACGCTATCTGTTCCGTTATGGGGAGTATATTACGGACAATGAAATCCGTATGGCAGAATTTTTAAATTCCATGGAGGAAGAGGAGATTGAAAAAATGGCATATACCTTTACCCATGGCTATGAGGAGGGCTTTCGTATTGCCGGAATCGATTTGTCGAAAAAGAAGACGGTGAATATCCGTTATGCCATTGGCCAGGAGCGGATGGTCAGGGCGGCAATCCGGCAGTTTAGGAAAATGGGGCTTGAACCGGTTATCTACAGGTCGCCCATTGCCCGGATAAACAGAAAGGGGACAATAAAAACGGGATACTGCGGAACCTCCGCCAATAAACAGTATGAGTACGACCATCGGGGGGATGATGCGCTGTTTTTAACGAAGGCATTTGTCAAGAGAAAGACAGAGGTTTTGAAAAATGCCTATGAAAGCCGTAAACAGCTTGCCGGGACCTATGCGGGTCCCGCCGTTATAGAAGTGTTTGGGGAGAAACCCTTTGAGCCAGTCAACAAATCCGAAAGCCTGCGTTTGTCTGACGAACAGCAAAAACTGTCCGTACAGGCGGCAGCGGAAAGTGCGGAAATCGTCAATACGTATATTCCGCAGAGTGAATACAGCTTTACGATTATTGCCTACCCGGTTCCGGAAATCGGAAATCAGTTTGAAGAAATTTTTGCAAAAATTGTGGAGGTAAATACGCTGGATAATACGGCGTACCAGAAGGTCCAGCAGACGATTATTGACGAGCTGGACAAGGCGGTAACGGTAAGGGTGCTTGGAAAGGGAAATAACAAAACGGATATGCTGGTACAGATGCATGATTTGGAGCATCCGGATAAGGAGACAAATTTTGAAAACTGCACGGCGGATGTCAATATACCCTTAGGCGAGGTGTTTACCTCTCCGATGCTTACCGGCACAAAGGGAAAGCTGAATGTATCGGAGGTCTATTTAAACGAATTGAAATTCAAAAATCTGCTTTTTACCTTTGAGGAGGGAAAAATCGTTGATTATACCTGTGATAATTTTTCCGATGCAGAGGAAAACAGGGCATATATCAAAGAAAATATACTGTTTAACCGGGATACGCTTCCGATTGGGGAATTTGCCATCGGAACAAATACCACGGCTTATGTTATGGCAAATGCATTTGATATCGTATATCAGCTTCCTATTTTGATTGTGGAGAAAATGGGACCGCATTTTGCAGTGGGGGATACCTGCTACAGTCATAGTGAAGAGATAAGGCTTTATAATCCAGACGGAAAAGAGATTGTGGCAAAGGATAATGAGTGCTCAAGGCTTAGGGATACTGATGGGGAAAACGCTTATTTTAACTGCCATACCGACATTACCATTCCCTATGATGAGATTGCCAGAATTATCAGCATTCATCAGGACGGAACAGAAGTAGAGATTATCAGGGACGGCAGATTTGTATTAGCGGGCTGCGATATGCTTAATGAGCCCTTTAACCAAAAATGACTGGCAAAAAAATCTGTCCGGAATAATGTGTTATGTTTATGGAGCTGCCGCACAGGGAAAATATCTGTTTTGTGCGCAGCCCCATAAGCCTTAACAGAATTATTCTTCAATGTCCAGTAATTTACGGATTGCCGAATTATAATATTTGCGGGAACGGTATTTGAGAATAATTTCCCGCTCCTCGGGTGTCAAAATCAGCGGTGCCTGTTCGGGAACACCCTCGTAGCCCAGGGATTCTAATACATTATTGATTTTATAGAGCTTACACAGGACCAGAAGCGTATCCGCAGAGGGCTGGTTCTGGCTGTTTTCCCAGCCGTATAAGGTTTTGGGAGAGATGGAAATATCATATTCCCCCTTCAATTTGTCTACAACATTCTGTACCGAATAGCGGTTAGCTTTCCGGTGATAGCGCAGCATTCTGCCAAGATTAGGATTTTTCATAGTAGTCTCCATTTCGTTGTTTAATAGTGTACCGTTGACCTTATCTTATAGTAACTGCTTTCCCGTGTCAATAAATTTGCTGGAAAGTAAAGAAAAAAAGAATTGCATTTCTATTAAAAGTAGAATATAATAGGGAAGAAGGATAATATATTCTATTTAACATGGAAAGGGGAGATAAGGATGAAGGCTGAGAAATACTTATTAAAGCACATTGCGGAGCATAACCTCTCTCTTGAGAGGATAAAGCAGGAAACAGGTATTGATTTACAGGCGCAGGCGGAGGAAGGAAAAGAACTGCAGGCAGATGATTTTTTACGCTTATGTGTTTATCTTGGAATCACAGTGGAGGAAGTCAGTGACCAGATTTTATAATGCAGTATTCCTGTAGAAGGATATTCCATGGCAGAGAGACAGCTGCTATCCTCCACTGTACAGACCAATGGCGGATAGCAGCAAAAGATGAATATAGAAATGATAAGAATTAAGTAATTACTTGTCTGCATTATAGAAAATAAAAATATGAATTTCAATGGACAGCGTCTTAATTATTATGATAATTGTGTAAATAATTCTTAATAAATTTTGAATAAGGAAAAACGGAACGGAGAAATAAAAAACGGATTAAGCAAGTCCGTTTTTCAGGACACCTGTTTGTGTATACTGTAAGTATCACAAAAGTAACCGGGTTATTCGGGAATAGGGAGAACCATTGTCGGGAATAACCGGATACAAAAGAAAGGGGTGTCGCATATGAAACAGTTATTGTTAAAGCTTGGCATGTATGGGAGAGGGTACATAGCCGCATTTTTTCTCTGGGTACTTTTCTCCGCTTATCCGGTAAACGGTGTATCGGCGCAGCAGCGTGGGGATTTGGAGAAGATTATTGTTGTAAAGAATGAAAACCAGATGCTCAGGGGAATTATCAATGGTATGCGCAGGCATCAGACTGATTTCATTTATTCTTACCCGGGTATTGAAAAGGATTTTGCCGGGTACCGGAAAAAGGGAAAAGGCTATTCTGCTTTTCTGGAAAAATTATCGTTAAAGGACGGTTATCTTGCAGGGGGCATATCCGGTGTGTCGGTTATGGTCTGTGGTGGAGAGAAGCCGTATGTCAGCATCCAATTCGGATATATTACCACAAAGAAACAGGAACACTATATTAACCAAAAGGTGAGGAGGATTGCCCGGAAATTAGGCGGAGGAAGCAGGGCGGTCCGGGCAAAGCGGGCGCATGATTATCTGATTAAGCACATGCGCTATGACGAACGCGGATATACACCGTATTCTGCATTTAAGAAAGGAAAAGGGAGCTGCATGGCGTATGCCCTTGCTTATCAGAGAATTTTGCAGGAAATGAAGATTCCCTGTGTTTATGTCGTGGGACAAGGGCATGCATGGAATATGGTTAAGCTTGGAGGGGCATGGTATAATGTAGATGTGACATGGGATGACACCGGGAACAGCTATCGCTATTTTCTGAAAGCAGACAGTGATTTTCCCGGTCATGGAAAGCCGGTTTCTAAGAGGATTTCTTCGCTGCCCAAAGCACCTTGTTCCTATCCCCTCTATCGAATTGGAGAATAATCCTGTTTTGGCGGTTTCCCTGCAAATGATTTGAAATGTGGCAGGTCTTATGCTACAATGGCTTAGAATGCATTTTTAAGTATAGAATAAGGAGGATAAGTGCGTGATTAAATTATATCAAGGTGGAGCCTATTTAGTAAACGGTACGGAAATCATTGAAGACGGCGAAAACCAGGAGGAGATGTTAAAGAACAGGACGGGAAGTGTGACTGCTAAGGAAGAAGCGGCAAAGAATACGATTGCATACAATATCCTGAAGGCACACAATACTTCGGATAATATGGAAAAGCTTCAGGTTAAATTTGATAAATTAACCTCTCATGATATTACTTTTGTCGGAATTATCCAGACAGCCAGGGCGTCGGGGCTGGAAGAGTTTCCGATTCCTTATGTGTTGACCAACTGCCATAATTCGCTTTGTGCAGTGGGCGGTACCATTAACGAGGATGACCATATGTTTGGGCTTACCTGTGCAAAGAAATACGGCGGGGTATACGTTCCGCCTCATCAGGCGGTCATCCATCAGTATGCGAGAGAGATGCTGGCGGAATGCGGGGCAATGATACTGGGTTCGGATTCCCATACCCGTTATGGCGCATTGGGGACGATGGCAGTTGGTGAAGGCGGCGGTGAACTGGTGAAACAGCTGCTTGGTCAGACCTATGATGTAAAAATGCCGGGAGTGGTCGGAATATATCTGGACGGTAAGCCGGATGCGGGGGTTGGTCCCCAGGATGTTGCGCTTGCCATTATTGGAGAAGTGTTTGCCAACGGTTATGTGAAGAATAAGGTTATGGAGTTTGTCGGTCCAGGTGTGGACAGCTTAAGTGCGGATTACCGGATTGGTATTGATGTAATGACAACGGAAACGACCTGTCTTTCTTCCATCTGGAAAACGGATGCGAAGATAAAGGAATTTTACGATATACATGGAAGAAGCGAGTGCTATAAGGAGCTTAACCCCGGGGCGGTAACTTATTATGACGGACTGGTTTATGTGGATTTAAGTAAGGTGAAGCCAATGATTGCGATGCCGTTTCATCCCAGTAATACGTATACCATTGAAGAATTAAATGCAAATCTCATGGATATTTTGGAGGATTGTGAGAAACGGGCACTGGTAAGCCTGGACGGCAAAGTGGACTTCACCCTGAAGGATAAAGTGCGTAACGGTAAGCTGTATGTAGACCAGGGAATTATTGCGGGCTGCGCCGGCGGCGGATTTGAGAATATTTGTGCGGCTGCCGATATCCTGAAGGGCGCAAGCATCGGTGCAGACGAGTTTACCTTAAGCGTTTATCCGGCATCAACACCGATTTACATGGAATTGGCAAAGAACGGAAGACTGGCGGATTTACTGGCAACGGGAGCAGTGGTAAAGACTGCATTCTGCGGTCCCTGCTTTGGTGCGGGCGATACTCCTGCCAATAATGCATTTTCTATCCGGCATTCCACCAGAAACTTCCCGAACCGCGAGGGCTCCAAGGTTCAGAACGGGCAGATATCCTCGGTAGCCCTGATGGATGCCCGCTCCATTGCGGCAACCGCAGCGAATAAGGGTTATTTGACGGCGGCAACGGATGTGGATGTGAATTTCACTAATCCGAAGTATTTCTTTGACCGGACAATTTATGAAAACCGTGTTTATGACGGTGTCGGCAAGGCGGATTCTTCCGTAGAGATAAAATTTGGTCCCAATATTAAGGACTGGCCCGCTATGGTGGCGTTAACGGATAATTTGATTTTGAAAGTAGCATCGGTAATCAACGACCCGGTTACCACAACGGATGAGCTGATTCCCTCCGGTGAGACATCCTCTTACCGCTCCAATCCATTGGGACTGGCAGAATTTACCCTGTCAAGAAAGGACCCGGAATATGTGGGAAGGGCAAAGGCTGTTCAGGTAATCGAGAAGGCGAGAGAAGAGGACAAGTGTATTTGTGACTGCGCTCCGGAAATGAAACCGATTATGAAAGCCGTCAAGGCACGTTTTCCGGAGGTCAACCATCAAAATACCGGTGTCGGTTCAACGATTTTTGCAGTGAAGCCGGGAGACGGTTCTGCCCGTGAACAGGCTGCATCCTGTCAGAAGGTGCTTGGTGGATGGGCAAACGTGGCAAAGGAATATGCCACAAAGCGGTATCGCTCCAATTTAATTAACTGGGGAATGCTTCCGTTCCTTATGCCGGAGGAGTATGCATTTGAGATTGACGACTATATCTTTATTCCGGATATCGCAAAGGCGGTAAGGGAAAAGAACGACGATATCAAAGCGTATGTGGTAAATAAGGAGATGAAAGAATTAACTTTCCATTTGGGTGATTTGACTGACGATGAGCGGGAAATTATTCTGAAAGGATGTCTGATTAACTATAACCGCAGATAATGAGGTATGGCAGGCTGCCGCTTTACGAATTTTCATTCGTTAAGGCGACAGCCTTTTCTCTTTCGGAAAATAAGCATGGGGTGGTAAAAATTTCCGCTTTTTTGGGGATAAGCTTTTAATAAAGGGGAAGATATGGTATACTTTATAAAAGAAAGTTCGGATGTGGTATACAGCTTTTAAAAACGGTAATCATATCCTTTAATTAGTGAATGACAGGAAATGACAGAATGAAGAAAAAGAAAAAAATATCCGGCGGTTTTGCCATGCAGGCAACGATTCTGGCAGTGGCAAGCGTGGTATCAAAATTAATCGGAATGTTATATAACATTCCTTTTGCCAACATCCTCAGTAAGGAGGGAAACGGTTATTACGGTGCGGCGCAGACGGTTTATGCGTTGATTTTACTGATTGCAACCTTCAGTATTCCGGCAGCAGTTTCCAAGATTATGGCGGAGAAGATTGAAAAAGGGGAATACCGGAATGTGAAACGAATTTTTAACGGTGCAATGCTGTATGTCTTTGTGGTAGGCGGAATTGCGGCAGTGGTTACCTATCTGTTTGCTCCGCATTTTGTCACGGAAAATGCCGTGCTTTCCTTGAGGCTTCTGGCACCGACGATTTTCTTATCGGGATTTCTCAGCGTATACCGCGGGTATTTTCAGGCCTACGGAAACATGGTGCCAACTTCGGTTTCCCAGATTGTAGAACAGATTTTTAACGCAATCTTCAGCATTGCGGCAGCTCTGGCATTTATGCAGTGGGCTAAGACAGTGGGAAACGGGACGGATGCTGCAAAATATGGCGCAGCGGGAGGAACGCTGGGAACCGGTGTGGCAGTGCTGGCAGGGCTTTTCTATATGATTTTTCTCTTCCATGGGGAGAAAAGGGAGCTGAGACAGAAAATGAAAGCGGATACGACCAATGCACTGCTGTCCTATCAAGAGGTGATTAAGCTTTTGCTGATGATTGCCACTCCGATTATTTTCAGTTCGTTTATTTATAATGTAAATGTGACGTTGGATATGACTATTTTTCAAAAAATGGCGGCATCCATGGGGATGAGCGGTGAAATCATTGACGGCCAGTACGGATTATACAGCCGGATGTATCTGGTATTGGCTAATGTGCCGATTGCCATGGCAGCGGCGGTGGCGTCTGCGGTTATTCCCGGGGTATCCAGCGCCTATGCATCCGGCAGCAGGCAGGAGTGTAACCGCCGGATTTCCCAGTCGATGCAGCTTACCATGGTGCTGACGGTGCCCTGTGCCGTCGGATTTGCCGTGCTTGGCAGACCGATTGTGCGCCTGCTCTATTACAGCCTGTCCGGTGAGGATACCCATATTGTGGCAGCGATGCTGTTGTTTGGCGGAATTTCGATTATCCTGTACGGAATTTCCAGTGTATTAAACGGCGTATTACAGGGAATTGGGAAAGTCAATATTCCGGTAATTAGTGCGGCAACGGCACTGGTGGTTCATGTACTGCTGCTTGTGCCGCTGATTGGAATAGCAAAAATCGGAATCTATTCGCTGATATTTGCGACTGCATTTTATGCGGTGATTGTGGTAGCAATGAATTATTATTTTGTAAAGAAGGAACTCCGGTTTAAAATGGAATGGAAGCAGACCATATGGGTTCCGGCTGCTTCCGCTGTAGTTATGGGGGTCGTGGCAGTTTTTGTGTATCAGGTATTTTACCGGGTATTCCATATGGCGGCAGGGGAAAGGCTCAGTAATGCAGTGGCGGTGCTGGCAGCGATTGTGTCCGCCGTGTTCGTCTATTTTGCCGCAATGATTAAGATAGGAGGATATACCAAAGAGATGCTGTCTGCATTTCCCAAAGGGGCTTTACTGGTAAAGCTGGCAGAAAAAATGAAATTGTTAGGCGACTGCGGAACATAAGTTTTGCGAACGTCCGTTGTACAATATAGAAAAATCAACACAGGCACGCTTTCGCTGCTTGTCGCTCGCAGCGGCGCTAAGCGATGAATAAAGCAGGGTTTTACTCGCGCTAAATGATAAAAGAAAAGGGGTGTTTACAATGAAACTTACATTTATTGGAGCGGACCATGAGGTGACAGGAAGCTGTCATTGCCTGCAGGCGTGCGGCAAAAATATATTGATTGACTGTGGCATGGAACAGGGGCAGGATGTGTACGAGAATCAGCAGCTTCCGATGAATCCGTCGGAGGTGGATTACATATTGCTGACCCATGCGCATATCGACCATTCAGGGCTTTTACCGTTGATGTATGCAAGGGGATTCCGGGGACAGGTATATACGACAAAGGCGACGACGGACCTTTGCGGCATTATGCTCCGTGACAGCGCACATATTCAGGAGTTTGAAGCGGAATGGAGAAACCGGAAAGGGCGAAGAGCAGGAGAGGAAGAATACGTACCCCTTTATACGATGAATGATGCCATAGGGGTGCTGGAGCATTTTGTTCCCTGCCAGTATGAAGAGACGATTGATTTGGCGGAGGGAATAAAGGTACGGTTTTCCGATGTGGGGCATCTGCTCGGTTCTGCCAGCATTGAGGTGTGGCTGACGGAGGGAGATGTTTCAAAAAAGGTAGTCTTTTCCGGGGATATCGGCAATCTGAATCAGCCGATTATCAAGGACCCCCAGTATTTAAAAGAGGCGGATTATGTCGTGATGGAATCCACTTATGGAGACAGAAATCACGGAGGGACACCGGATTATGTTGCGGAATTTACCAGAATAATAAAAGAAACCTTTGACAGAGGAGGAAACGTGGTTATCCCGTCATTTGCCGTGGGCAGGACGCAGGAGCTTTTATATTTCATCCGAAAGATAAAATATGATAATCTGCTGCCGGAATATGAGGGGTTTGAGGTATATGTGGACAGTCCGCTGGCGATAGAGGCGACCAATATCTTCAGCCGGAATGTGGAGAGCTGCTTTGACGAGGAGGCAATGGAGCTGATTAGGCAGGGAATCAATCCGATTTCTTTCCCGGGATTGAAAACGGCAGTTACCAGTGATGACTCAAAGGCAATCAATTTTGATTTGAAGCCGAAAGTAATTATTTCCGCTTCGGGAATGTGTGAAGCGGGAAGAATCCGGCATCACTTAAAGCATAACCTCTGGCGGAAGGAATGTACAATCCTGTTTGTGGGGTATCAGGCCCACGGAACGCTGGGACGCAGTATATTGGAGGGTGCGTCAAATGTGAAGCTTTTTGGTGAGCAGATTGAAATATGTGCCCGGATTGAAAAATTAGACGGCATCAGTGGTCATGCGGACCAGGAAGGACTGTTAAAATGGCTGCATTCCTTTGAACCGAAACCGAAGGTATTTGTGGTACACGGTGAGGATTTGGTATGTGAACACTTTAAGAAAATGATTCAGCAGGAGGGATATGAGGCAATAGCGCCGTTTTCCGGCGCAGAGTTTGATTTGGCAGCTAATGAGTTAATCTTCCAGGGCGTGGCTGTTAAGAAGGTGAAAATCAGCCAGAAAGCATTTCGGGCCCAGGCTATCTTTGACCGTCTTGTGGCGGCAGGAAACCGCCTGCTTATGGTTATTGCCCATAACAAGGGCGGCGCAAACAAGGATTTAGTCCGCTTTACCGACCAGATTAACAGCTTGTGCGATAAATGGGACAGGTAAACGGTTTTCGATTAGCGGACAGGGAGATTATTGTGGATACGTGAACAGAGGAAAGTACTGAAAAAGACGGATAAGGTGATAACATGAAAAATCGGAAAAGAATTGCGTTGCTCGCAGGGCAGCCGGAAGAAAATTATCAGAATTTGTTTATTCAGGGATTTTTGAAAAAGGCGTTTGCATCGGATTATGATGTCTGCATTTTTGCCATGTATCAGAAATATCAGGAGTCTACTGCCAGGGAAATCGGAGAATCTACGATTTTTTCGCTGATTCGATATGATTTGTTTGATGCAGTTGTTGTTCTTTTGGATACGCTGCAGACGCCGGGGGTGGCGAAGCGTGTAGAAGAGAAGTTAAAGCGTTCTTTTTCGGGTCCTGTATTCTGTATTGATAAGGAGAGTAAATATTTCCCTACAATCATGACTGACCATTATACTCCGGTCAAGCGGTTGATTGCGCATTTGATTGAACGGCATGGATTTAAGGATATTGCCTATCTGACGGGAAAGGAGTGGCATATTCATTCCAAACAGAGATTACAGGCATATATGGACTGTATGAAGGAGTATGGTTTGCCGGTGCGGGATAACCGTGTTTTTTACGGTGATTTCTGGTACAGCAGCGGGGAAAGCATGGTGGAAAAGCTGTTAAAGGACAGGGAACACCTGCCGGAGGCGATTGCCTGTGCAAATGATTGTATGGCAATCGGTGTTGCGCAGGCGCTTACCGATAACGGAATCCGTGTGCCGGAGGATGTTGCCGTGGTGGGTTACGATTCCGTTGAAGAGGGCAGAATGAGCCCGAAACCGATTACCTCGGCGCCGATTCCGGCAAAGGTATTAGGCGGATATACGGTTGATTGTCTGAAGGCGGAGTTTGAGGATGCGCCCATGCCGGAGTTTTGCTTTGAACCGGAGCTGTTTATCGGAAGCAGCTGCGGCTGCCATAATGAAAGTATGGTTCCCAGGCTGAACCTCCGGGAAAGCTGGGGGACGGACATATCGGAGGGGAGCTTTTATTCCTGCTTCAATCACATGATGGAGGATATGCTTTCCCAGTCCAGCTTTAAGGACTTGATGAATGTGATATTTTCCTATGTATACCAGATTCGGGATTTTGACAGCTTCCACCTTTGCCTGAATGAATACTGGGGAAATTTAAAGGATGCGGAACGGACGGATGCGGGGTGGAAAAACTACACCCGGCGGATGCTGCACATTCTGGAATGCGGGACAAAGGCGGAAAACCGGGATAAGATAGATTTCCATCAGCAGTTTGATACCAAAATTCTTCTGCCGGACTTATATGTGGACAGAGATGAACCGAAAGCGTTTTTCTTTACGCCGCTTCATTTTGAGGAGCGCTGTCTGGGATATGCGGTAATCAGCTATGGAAATGAGGCAAAATGTTATAACGATACCTATCGGCTGTGGCTGAGGAGCGTCATGCAGGGGCTGGAATGTTTCCGCAGGGTAGAAGCGCTGCAGCAGAGCAATAAACTGCTGCAGGAAAGCCAGATTCGGGATTCCCTTACCGGTTTATACAACTACAAAGGCTTTATCCAGCAGTCGGAAGCATTGATTAGAAGAGCCGGGAAATGCGGTGGCTGTATCAGCGCAATGGCAATAGACATCAAAGGGCTGGCGGGAATCAATGATGAATACGGGAGAGAGGAAGGGAATCAGGCAATTATAAGGGCAGCCAGATTTCTGGCAAACTGTGCGGAGGGCGGAATGAGCTGCTGCCTTGGCAATGGGGAATACATGGTTGCCATTTTATCGGAAGGTCCGGATAAAAAGGAGATACATGCCGTTCGGGATAAGCTGCTGGGGCTGTTGGAAAAGCATAACCGAAAACAGCGGACAGGCTATGACTTGCAGGTATATACCGGAAGCGATACCGCTAAAATCAGTGATATAAAGGAATTTGAGCACTTGGTCAACAGCGCTGTCAGCAGAAAAAACGGAAATAAAATCAGCGTACAGCGGATGGCGGACAGTGTAGAGCTGACCAAAGAGGAAATGGAGGAGGCAGAGGTTGTCCGCCGCATTTTGGAGGAAAATTTATTTCTTTATCATTTCCAGCCCATTATCAATGCGAAAAACGGAGAGATTTTTGCCTATGAGGCGTTGATGCGGGGAAATGTCACCCCCCAGCTGTCACCGGTGAAGATTTTGAAATATGCAGGCTATTTTGGAAAGCTCTATGATGTGGAGAAAGCAACATTTTTTAACATCATCCGGCAGATTAGAGAGAACGGGGACAAATTTGCCGGAAAAAAGGTGTTTATCAACAGTATTCCGGGAAAACGGCTTAAGGGGGAGGATGCCGCTTTACTGGAGAAGGAAATGGGAGAGCATGCGGCGCAAATTGTCGTGGAGCTTACGGAGCAGACTGAACTGGATGATGATGCGCTGGCGTTGATGAAGGCAAGCTATGAAAAGATGGGCATTGAGACGGCGGTTGATGATTATGGAACGGGATATTCCAATGTTACCAATCTGCTGCGCTATATGCCGAATTATGTAAAGATTGACAGGATGCTGCTGACGGATATTCAGAATAGTCCTCAAAAGCAGCATTTTGTGCGGGAAATCATTGAGTTTGCACATGACAATGATATTGTGGCGCTGGCAGAGGGCGTGGAGACATCGGAGGAGCTGGAGATGGTGGTTTATCTCGGCGCAGATTTGATTCAGGGATTTTATACGGCGAAGCCATCCGAAAAAATTGCGGAGGGCATCCGGAGCGAAGTGGTAAATCAAATTTTGCAGTATAATCAACAGAGGGTGAATCAAAAGGGGCATAAGGTGTATGTTGCCGGTAAAGAGGGGAGAGTCTCTCTTGCCAAGCTGGTGGCGGAAAAGTATGCAAAAATTGAGATTGTACACGAGAAGACGACTTATCGCGACATTACCATTGCAGGAGTTCCGGGGCTGGTGTCCAATATGACTTTACAGATAGGGGACGGCTATCAGGGGAGAATTGTACTGGAGAATGTTATTTTTGACAGCGGAAAGGCGGAAGCCTGCATTGACATCGGAAAACAGTGTGAGGTGACGCTGGTCTTAAAGGGAGATAGCGAGATTAAGAACGGCGGAATCCGGGTACCGGAGAACTCCAGGCTGATTTTGGAGGGAAACGGAAATCTACTGATAGAGGAAAAACGTGCAGGTTATTTCGGAATCGGGGACGATTTGAAATCCCACCATGGCATAATTGAATTTGAGCAGGACGGTACGATAGAAATACGGGGAAACGGTATGCAGGGCGTCGGAATCGGTTCTGGCTACGGAGGAGAAATCCGGATTAACAGAGGAAAATATATTTTGGAGATGAGAGGGAAAGAAGGTGTCGGAATCGGAGCCTTTTATTCGGAGGTAAGGACGAACATTATCCGGTGTGATTTGCAAATCAACATGGATGTTTCCAGGGGAGTCGGTATTGGCTCCATAGAAAAGAGCGCCGGAATAAAGATGGAAAACAGTTCGGCAAAATTTATTTTTGGCGGGGAACAGCTTGTGGGAATCGGAACCATTGACGGAGAGAAAGGGAAGGTTGATATTTGCAACGGCAGTGTAGAAATGGATATGCGGGCAAGCCGTCTGTGCGGAATCGGTGCGGAAAACGGGCTGGCGGAGACAGAAATACAATATGCCTCCCTCTATATGGCAGGAGAGGGGAAATATGCACTGGCAATCGGCAGCGGAAAAAAGGATGCCCGAATACAGATTACCAATTCTACGATACATACAAAATTTAAATCCTCCCTGGATTCGGATATGGGCGCCGAAGAGGAGAATATTTATATTGCAAATTCGCGGTGCCAGTTTACCTTTAACGGGAAGCCCGTGTTACGAAAAATCAAAGATACAGAATGGTAAACCGGCAGACTTGAATGTTATCTGCCGGTATTCAGGTGCTCTACCGGAAGATATACCGGCAGACCGTCTTTATAGGAGATAACCGGTTCGCCGATAATTAACGGTTTAATGTAATCAATAAGGGCGGGCGTGACATCGCTGCCCGCCTCATTAATCCATTCCTGCGGAATGGATTTTGCTTTGTTGGCAACTTGCCCGATATCCGCAGTGCCGATAGAAACCCGGTAAGGGGAGTTGGAGGTACGGGTTAAGGTAAGCATGCATTTGCTCATCCCCTCCGCAGCAAAAGAAACGGCGTTTTCTCCCATGGAAAAAGCTTCTTCCAAATCGGTAAGGGAGGAAAGATGGGCGGCGCAGCGCTGCAGGACATTGACCTCAATCGAGCGAACCTTAACATTGATGGATTCTTTAATGAAGTATTCCAGGCATTTTCCGGTTCCGCTTAACTGGGAATGTCCGAACTGGTCGTTGGTGGCGGTGGAAGCACTGAAATAATTGCCCTCGTTGTCCCGGATGCCTTCAGATACGGCAATAATGACGTTATTGCGTCTGGCAAGCTCGGTATTGACCTCCCGGATAAAACGTGCCTTGTCAAAGGCAACCTCCGGAAGATAAATTAAATGGGGGGCGCTGTTGTAAGCGTTTCTTGCCAGAGCGGCAGAAGCGGTAAGCCATCCGGCATCACGCCCCATAATCTCTACGATGGTTACGCTTTTGGCGCTGTAGATAAACGTGTCATGGGCTATTTCTAAAATGGAAGAGGCAATATATTTGGCCGCGGAGCCGTAACCGGGGGTATGGTCGGTTAAGCAAAGGTCGTTGTCAATCGTCTTGGGGATTCCGATGATACGGATATCACTGCCAATCTGTTCCCCATAATGGCTTAATTTTAAAACGGTGTCCATGGAATCATTTCCGCCGATATAAAAAAAAGCGCCGATGTTATATTTTTTAAACTGGTTAAAAATAAAAGCGTAATCCGCATCATCCTTCTGATAGTCGGGAAGCTTATAGCGGCAGGAGCCGAGATACATGGCCGGACTGACCTTTAATGTGGAAATGAAATCCGGCAGCCTGTCTGCCTGCTGGCTGAGGTTAATGAGCTGGTCATTTAAAATACCAAGTATTCCGTAAAGGGAGCCATATACCGTATCCCATGAATCATGCTTCAAAACGCCGGATATAACTCCGGCAAGGGAAGCATTAATGGCAACGGTTGGTCCTCCGGACTGGGCAACAAGAACATTTTTTTTCGACATGTGCGGTTCTCCTTATCAATGTTTTCTCAAATCGTATATGGATTTATCAAATACAGAATATTTTGTTTTTATATTCAGCCAAATGCTATCTGTGCATTCCATAAAATGTTATCTGCGTGTTCCATAAAACATTATGTATGCGTTACATAAAACGTTATATTTTATGATACGTTAAACAATACGAAAATTCAAGGAATATTTTCTTGTATTTTCCGCATATTTATTGTATAATTTATTTAGATTTTAGGAAAGTTAATAAGGTAGAACTTCTGGGATGCATGACAACTCCTGTAATTTTGAACCTACATTTATTTTCATGGGATGCCAATATTTATAAACGGATGTCATGCCGGCTTGTACCGGACGGCAGAAATTTATGTGCGGTCACCCACCTAGCTTGGCTAGGACTCAAAATGCAGGAAACGGCATTTCCGGTTGTTCTACTTAAGAATAGAGAAATACAGAAGAATCTACATAAACAAAGGAAGAATGAAGCAGCATTAGACAGCGGTAAGCTTATGCTTGGTCTGATTGCTGCTTCTTGCATTTCCGTTTATGGCGGCAGCCTGAAAAGGCGGATAGAAAGCCGGCAGTATAGAATTGAAGGAGAATGAGATGAAGAGAAGAGGACAGAAAAAGGAGAGGAAACCGAAAAAGCTGTTATTGGTTATGGTTTTCATTCTGGTGATTGCAGGAATCGCAGGGGGAGCTGTTTTAAAACTGGGTTTATCCGGTACTTCTGATTCCGGTACCATGTCTAATCAGGAGGCGAACCGTTTAATCACCTATCTGGGAATCAACGATTATGAATATACGGACAGGCTGGGTTCTTCTTTTACGGCAGGAGCGGCAAAAAAGCTTCTTCAGGCAGCGGGGATATCCTATGACAAGGTGGATATCAGTCTGGAACATCTGCCGGGGTTTCTTCCGCTTACCCGCAAGCAGTTTGAAAGCCTCTATGATTCAATGGTAAAGGCATTGGAGATTGACCGTCTGCGGAATCTGAACCTGTACATATATGATATAGACAATACAAAGGATAAGGAGATTGACGGCATTGTCTATGAGGTGGTAAGCACCAGCAGCGGGGAATATTATATGGAGAAAGACTATGGGCTCGACAAATCCTATGTGGGCAGGGTGGTCCGTTTATATGTATCGAATAATGAGATTATTTTATGTATGGGCGAAAGCCGGGAAAACGTGACCATTTCAAATGCATACTACGTTTCCTCAAAAACGGAGGAAGAGGACATACTGATTTATGTCAATGGGGGAATGCACCGGTTTCCGGTGGCAAAGGACGCTGCGTTTAGCCGGGAGGGGGAAGGCAGGCTTTGCGATGTCGTGGTTTCCAATGAGGGAATCAAAGAGCTTATCGACCATACGAAGGATTTGGTAACGGCAAAGGTGACGGCTTATATGGATGGTGTGGTATCCGTTGAGGGATACGAAAATCCGTTAATCCTTTCGGAGGCATTTAATATTTATAAGGTAAATGGGGCATTTAAAGCCATGCAGTCGGCGGGGACGTTAATCGGGTATAATCAGTTATCGCTTTACATTAAAGACGGGATATTGGAAGCCGCCCTGATTACCGAGGATATTTATGCAAAGAATATCCGGGTGCTTATCGGCAATACCGATTACAGCAGCTACTACCATAATGAGGTAAATGTAACCTCGGATACGGACTTTACCGTAACTTACGGAGAAACGGTAAAAGAATACGCCGCCGGAGAGAGGATAAGCTTTCGGAACGGCAGCGAGGAGCTGCAAGCGGGAACGGCAAAGATAACCTCAAAGGAAGAGGAGGGGAAGATTACGATTTCGTCAGTTGGCCGCCAAAGCGGTTCGCCGGCTTATCGGGGAACCCTGGAGCTTTCCAGGGACGACAAGGGCGTGCTCGTGGTAAATGAACTGTCGGTTGAAGAATATTTATACGGTGTTGTGCCAAGTGAGATGCCGGTTTCCTATGAGATGGAGGCATTGAAGGCACAGGCAATTTGTGCGAGAGCATATGCATACCGGCAGATGGAGAGCGAAACCTATTCCCAGTACGGGGCGCATCTGGATGACAGCATTAACAGCCAGGTGTATAATAATGTGAGTGAAGATGAACGGGGGATTTTTGCCGTGGACGATACCTATGGCGTTGTACCATGCTATGACAATACGGTGATAGAAGCATTTTTCTTTTCGACATCCTGCGGCGCTACCGGTAATAACAGTGACGTATGGGGAGGAAATCCGGAGCCGTACCTGTTAGATACTATGGAAACGGAATTAAATGATATTGCCAATCTCGGCAATGAAGAGACGTTTCAGCATTTTATTGACGGAGAGCTGGGAACCGGGTTCATTGAGGCGGAGGAGCCGTTTTTCCGCTGGAGCGTCGGCTTTACCAAGGAGCATTTAACGGAGGCAATTAACAGCCACCTGGATGAGCGGATTCAGGCGATGCCGGACAATCTGCTTGCCAAAAATGCACAGGGGAGTTATGAGAAGAAAGCAATCAACAGCATCGGGGATGTCGTCGACATTGAGATTACTGAACGGGGAAACAGCGGCATTATTAAGGAAATGGTGATTACCGGAACGGAAGAGACGATACTGGTTAAGGGACAGACCAATGCCAGGGCAATTTTAAGTCCGGAAAATGTTACGATAAGGAAGCAGGACGGTTCTACCGTAAGTGGGTGGAAAACCCTGCCAAGCGCCTATTTTTATGTGGATACGACAAATGGATTTTCATTGCGGGGCGGAGGATTTGGGCACGGCGTCGGGATGAGCCAGAACGGTGCAAATGATATGGCAAAGCTCGGATACACCGCAAGAGAGATTATTGAGCATTATTACACGGCGGTAGAGCTTAAAGATATGTATGAAATGATGGGAAAATAACGTCCTTTGCAAGAGACAGGAGTTGAAGTCTGGAATGGGAGAAAATGATGGATAATCTCCAGAAACGGAAAAGTTTTTCAAAAGTAAAATTATGTTTAAATTTTATCTGGAAGTTTGGGGAAAAGATTAGCGACAGCTATACTGCGGCATGCGCTGCACAGGCGGCATTT
Source organism: Bacteroidales bacterium (assembly GCA_023664535.1). GTDB lineage: Bacteria > Bacillota > Clostridia > Lachnospirales > Lachnospiraceae > CAG-590. The sequence goes on along the minus strand of JAMPFJ010000015.1, from coordinate 28,536 downwards.
TTTATCCTGCTGTCCGTTGTACCTATGGCGTCCCTGCTGTTGGCGGTAACGACATATCTTCCCTTTTCCCAGCAGGATGTACTGGATTTGCTTATGCAGGTAATACCGGATGATTTAAGGGTTTATGTGGATGGGATTATTACCGATTTGTATAGCCGGGCGGGAACCACCGTAATTTCCATTTCTGCCATTGCCATGCTGTGGTCGGCATCAAAGGGAATTGCGGCATTGATAGACGGATTTAACAGTATGTACCAGATTAGGCAGGAAAGTAATTTTATCAAGTCCCGCGGGCTTGCCATGATATATACCATTTTACTGATTATCACCTTTGCGGTAATTATGTCGGTTTATGTTACGGTGGCTCACTATTATAAGCTGTATATCCAGGATGCTTTTGAAATAGGCTCAGGGCTTAGACCGTTGTTTTTGTCGATTCGTTATATTATGGGATGGTTTTTGTTTTACGGCTTTATTTTGATGCTGTATGTGATTCTTCCGGGCGGGTTTGGACTTCCCATGGGTAAGGAAGAAAAGGTGAATTTGGGCAGGCGAGTGAAGTCCCAGATGCCGGGAGCCGCATTTTCTTCGGTGGCATGGCTGGTGATTTCCCGGGTAGTGGTAATTTATATTGATTATTTTCCTAATTTTTCCGTGATGTACGGCTCGCTGGCGGGGATTGTCATCGTTATGCTCTGGCTGTATTTTTGTATGTATTCCATCTTTATCGGTGCGGTAATTAACTATTTATTGTCAAAAGGCTACTTGACACAGGTAAAAAAAATGTTACAATGAGTATCAGAATAAAAAAGCGATGATGGTGCAAAAGAATCGGATGTTCCAACAGAGAGAGGAAGTCATTGGCTGCAAGCTTCCTTTGGTTCACATCATATTCCAATTTCACACCGGAGCTCCGGAATTGAAGTTTACAGAATAAATGATAGGTTCCGGCGGGTCATGGACGTTATTTCATGATGAGTGCCAAAGTGAGAAAGCTTTGGAATCCGGGTGGTACCGCGGTTTATGTCCGTCCCTTTTGGGACGGACTTTTTTCACGTTAGCTGCAAGCCATGCAGGTGGAATTACCGCTAAGGCTGGCGGGAGCTTGCTCACAGCCAGCCTTAGCGGTAATTCCACCTATACGGCGCCAGCCGTGACCGAGTTGAAGCGAAGCGGAAACGAGGTTGCATGGCGAAAGGATGCCAGCCGTGACCGAGTTGGAGCGAAGCGGAAACGAGGTTGCATGGCGAAAGGATGCCAGCCGTGACCGAGTTGGAGCGAAGCGGAAACGAGGTTGCAGGGCGAAAGGATACCAGCCGTGACCGAGTTGAAGCGAAGCGGAAACGAGGTTGCAGGGCATATGCGCCAGCTTTCCAGGTATCATTCATTAAACAGTATAAAATTTATGGAGTATTTATCTATAAAAGGAAAAACAAAAAAGGAGATATATCATGAAAGAAAAACTTGAGGCAATTAAAGCAGATGCATTGGCGAAAATTGACAATGCAAAAGACCTTGATGCGCTTAATGAGATTAAGGTTGCCGTTCTGGGAAAGAAAGGCGAATTAACCGCCGTCTTAAAGGGAATGAAGGATGTTCCGGCAGAAGAAAGACCGATGGTGGGGCAGATGGTGAATGAGGCGAGAAGCGCCATCGAAGAGAAATTGGAGGAAGAAAAGACAAAGATTGCACGCTTCCTGCGCACGGAAAAAATGAAGAGGGAAAATATTGACGTTACGCTTCCCGGCAGAAAAAATATGCGGGGACACAGGCATCCGAACCAGATTGCTTTAGAGGATTTAGAGCGTGTATTTATCGGTATGGGCTATGAAGTGGTTGATGGCCCAGAGGTAGAGTATGACCGTTACAATTTTGAGCTGTTAAATATTCCGGCAAACCATCCGGCAAAGGATGAACAGGATACCTTTTATATTACGAAGGACATTTTGCTGAGGACCCAGACTTCTCCGGTGCAGGCGAGAGTGATGGAGCAGGGGAAGCTGCCGATTCGGATGATTTCACCGGGCAGGGTATTTCGTGCCGACGAGGTAGATGCGACCCATTCGCCGTCTTTCCATCAGTTGGAGGGACTGGTTATTGATAAGGGAATTACCTTTGCAGATTTAAAGGGAACCTTAGAGCAGTTTGCAAAGGAATTTTTTGGCGAAAAAACGAGAGTAAAGTTCAGACCGCATCATTTTCCGTTTACCGAGCCTTCGGCAGAGGTTGACATAACCTGCTTTAAATGCGGTGGAAAAGGCTGCCGTATGTGCAAGGGAAGCGGCTGGATTGAGATTCTTGGCTGTGGGATGGTTCATCCGAATGTGTTGGATATGTGCGGCATTGATTCCAAGGAATATCAGGGCTTTGCATTCGGTATCGGCTTAGAGCGTGTAACCCTGCTAAAGTATGAGATTGACGACATGCGCCTTCTTTATGAAAATGACGTGCGGTTTTTAAACCAGTTTTAAGCAGGCGATTTAAAGCCGCCTGTGTTGGTTTGTCTATATTATGCCACAGGCGTTTACAAAAGCTTAAGCTTCGCAATTATCGAAAAACAGACATAGAAAGGAATTGAAATTATGAATACACCGATATCATGGTTAAAAGCGTATGTCCCGGATTTGGATGTGGACGTACAGGAATTTGTAGATAAAATGACCTTATCAGGTTCTCATGTGGAGGGTTATGAAAAGAAGGATAAAAATCTGGAGAAAATCGTGGTGGGAAAAATCGAGACCATGGAAAAGCATCCGGATGCAGATAAGCTGGTAGTCTGTCAGGTAAATATCGGGACGGAGACGATACAGATTGTAACCGGGGCAAAGAATGTCAAGGCCGGGGACTGCGTGCCGATTGTGTTGGACGGCGGTAAGGTTGCAGCAGCACACGGAGACGATACGGAATATCCGGATGGGATTAAAATTAAAAAGGGAAGGCTCAGAGGAATCGAATCCAACGGAATGATGTGCGGCATTGAAGAGCTGGGCTCCTCCAGAGATTTTTATCCCGAAGCGCCGGAGGACGGTGTATACGTGTTTTTGCCGGAATCGGGAGTGCAGCCGGGGGATGATGCAGTCAAGGCACTTGGCTTGGACGATACGGTAGTGGAATATGAGATTACGTCTAACCGTGTGGACTGCTTTTCCATGATTGGAATGGCAAGAGAGGTGGCGGCAACCTTTAACCAGGCATTTTATCCGCCGGTAGTAAAGGTAAACGCAAACGATAAGGATGTAAATGATTTCATCAAGGTTACGGTTGAGGACAGTGATTTGTGCACAAGGTACTGTGCGAGAGTGGTAGAGAATATTAAAATCGCTCCTTCCCCGAAGTGGATGCAGGACAGGCTGAAGGCAATGGGAATCCGCTCAATTAACAATCTCGTGGATATCACCAATTATATTATGGAGGAATACGGACAGCCGATGCATGCCTATGATTTGGATACGATTGCAAATCATGAGATTATTGTTAAGCGTGCGGCGGACGGAGATACCTTTACCACATTGGACGGACAGGAGAGAAAGCTGGATTCCAATGTGCTGATGATTTGCGACGGAGAGAAGGAGGTCGGAATTGCCGGAATCATGGGCGGAGAAAATTCCATGATTACCGATGAAGTAAAGACCGTGCTGTTTGAGGCGGCATGCTTTGACGGAACCAATATCCGGCTGTCCTCAAAACGAATCGGTTTGCAGACGGATGCATCCTTCAAATTCACCAAGGGGCTTGACCCCAATACGGCTATCGAGGCAATCAACCGTGCCTGCCAGCTTGTGGAGGAAATGGGATGCGGCGAAGTGACAGGCGGAGTGGTAGACGTGTACCCTAATCCGGTAAAAGAGAAGATTTTACCTTTTGAGCCAGAGCGTTATAATGCATTGCTGGGAACGGAAATTCCCAAAGAGGATATGCTGGTTTATTTTGACCGGCTTGGTCTGGTCTATAATGAGGCGGAGAACACATTGAAGATTCCGACGTTCCGTCAGGATATCGGCTGCATGGCGGATTTGGCGGAGGAAGTGGCAAGATTTTACGGATATGATAATATTCCGGTTTCCCTGCCAAAAGGTGAGGCTACGGTAGGAAAGAAACCGTTTAACCAGCGAGTGGATGATGTGGCAAGGGAAATTTGTGAGCGAAACGGATTTTCCGGGGGAATGACCTATTCCTTTGAGAGTCCTAAAGTATTCGACAAACTGCTGTTACCGGAGGATGCGCCGGAGCGTCAGGCAATCGTTATCTCCAATCCGTTAGGAGAAGATTTTTCGATTATGCGGACCATATCTTTAAACGGAATGTTGACTTCCCTGGCAACCAATTATAACCGGAGAAATAAAACGGCACGTCTTTATGAGCTGGGAAATATTTATCTTCCGAAGGCATTACCCCTTACCGAGCTTCCAGAGGAGAAAATGAGGCTGACCCTCGGAATGTACGGGGAAGGCGATTTCTTTACGATGAAAGGCGTGGTAGAGGAGCTTATGGAGAAGCTTGGAATTACCGGAGTTGAGTGCGAGCCTACAGGGGAAATTCCGTATCTGCATCCGGGGAGACAGGCATACCTGCAAAAAGGGAAGCTGGCGCTTGGTATCGTTGGGCAGATACATCCTGAAGTCGGCGACAATTATAATCTGAAAACGGATGCGTATGTGGCGGTATTAAATATGGAAGTACTCACCATGCTGGCAGGCTTTGACCGGAAATATGAGGGTATCGCCAAATTCCCGGCAAGTACCAGAGATTTGTCCATGGTGATGGACAGAGGTATTTTTGTCGGTCAGATTGAACATGTGATTATGCGGAATGCGGGTAAGATTCTGGAAAGCTGCGAGTTGTTTGATGTTTATGAGGGCGAGCAGGTTGGCGAAGGAAAGAAATCCGTTGCCTTTTCCCTGATTTTCCGGGCGAAGGACAGAAATTTAGAGTCTGCCGAGGTGGATAAGGCTGTAGAAAAGGTTTTGGACGCATTAAAGGAAATGGGAATTGAGCTTAGGGCATAAAAACTCAGAACAGGGAAACAGAGATGAAATTAACGGATTTTGATTATGAATTACCGGAGGAGCTGATTGCCCAGGACCCGCTGGACAAGCGAAGCGATTCCCGCCTTATGGTGGTGGGAAGGGAAGACGGGGAAATCGTCCACAGGCATTTCTACGATATACTAGATTATGTAAACCAGGGAGACTGTTTGGTGATAAACGACACTAAGGTAATCCCGGCAAGGCTGATGGGGATAAAAGAGCAAACCGGTGCGTCGATTGAGGTGCTTTTGTTGAAGCGGAGAGAGGAAAAGGTTTGGGAGACTCTGGTAAAGCCGGGGAAAAAGGCAAGAGTCGGGACGAAAATCAGCTTTGGTGACGGTCTGTTAACCGGGGAAGTCATTGATATTGTTGAAGAGGGAAACCGGCTTATCCGTTTTGGCTATGAAGGTATCTGGGAGGAGCTGTTAGACCGGCTCGGACAGATGCCGCTGCCGCCGTATATTACCCATCAGTTAAAGGACCGAAACCGGTATCAGACGGTCTATGCAAAGCATGAGGGCTCTGCTGCTGCTCCTACGGCGGGGCTGCATTTTACCAATGAGCTGCTGGAGCAGTTAACGGAAAAGGGAGTGGAGATTGCCCGTGTAACCCTGCACGTAGGGCTTGGCACATTTCGTCCGGTGAAGACGGATAATATTCTGGAGCATCATATGCATTCCGAATTTTATGTGGTGGAAGAGACAGAGGCGGCAAAAATCAACGCCGCCAGGGCAAGGGGAAACCAGATAATTTCCGTGGGAACCACCAGTACCAGAACCCTGGAATCCGTGGCGGATGAAAACGGAATCGTGAAAGCGGGGAGCGGGTGGACAGATATATTTATTTATCCGGGCTACCGGTTTAAGGCAGTGGATTCCCTGATTACGAATTTCCATCTGCCGGAATCCACTCTGCTTATGCTGGTATCGGCATTTTCGACAAGGGAAAATATGTTACATGCCTATGAGACGGCAGTAAAGGAGCGGTACCGTTTTTTTTCCTTTGGAGATGCTATGCTTATTCGGAAAAAGGACACGGAAAGACCGGAAAAAGAAAGCGAATAAATATTCCGTTTTTTGGTGACAAATTTTGCTTTTTCTGTTAATATGTATACATACGATGTATCTTGATGAATCGGGTTGTGTTAATTGGATTGGAGGATTGATTATCCATGGCATTTTCAAAGGAAGTAATCAATATCATACAGTCGATGAACGATGTATTGGTTATGTTCTGGGATGTAAATAAAGGTTGGAATATTGTGAACGGGAACTGCCTGTTACTTTCAGGAAAGAAAACGATATCTAATGCACTGGAGGATTTGTCCCGGTGTGTGCAGGCGGAAGACAAGGCGACGTATCACGTCTTTTTGTATAAGATTATGGCGGGAATGCAGGGCAGTGTGGAGTTTATACCGATTAAAGAGGACAGAGTCTGCGTTTCTGTGCGTATGAGTGCGGAAGGGGAGATTTATACCTATCATAAGGTGGAGTGTTTCCTGATGAAGGATGAGGCAGGGGCGGTCATTCAGATGAATGTGGTGGTTTGTGCGCTGGATGCGGAGGAAATCTACCGGCTGCAGCTTTCCCAGAGTGTAACAAATGACCGGAATCCTACAATGTTTATCCGGGCTGCCAACGAAGTGATAAAACAGAATCCGGAGAAGAACTATGCGCTGGTTCAGTTTGACGTTGCAAAATTCAAGGCAATCAATGAAATGTACGGTGAGGCCTTCGGAGATGAAATGCTGAATTTCTTTATTGAAGCGCTGAAGGTTATCTGCGATAAGGACCAGCTGTTTATCCGGCTGACGGCGGATGTGTTCATGGTGTTAATGCATTATGAAACAAGAGAGGATATCCTTAATTTTATCGAGACGGTTAACGAAAGTCTGTTAGGCTATAAGGATATTGCGTACCGCTTGGTGTTCGGGGTGTCGTTTGTGGAGGACATGAAGGAACCTCTTCGTAAATATGGTGACCGGGCGGCGCTGGCAAGGCAGAGCATTAAGGGGAATGCGCTTACCTATGTGGCATTTTATGAAGAGGAAATGAAAGATAGCATTTTAAGTGGTAAATATATGGAAGACCACATGGAAAAGGCACTGACAGACCATGAATTTGTGATGTATCTTCAGCCCAAGTACAGTATTCAACGTGGGAAGATTGTGGGAGCGGAGGCATTGGTACGCTGGGTACAGCCCGATAAAGGGGTTATTTCTCCAGCAGATTTTATTCCGCTGTTTGAAAAAAATGGGTTTGTCACCAAAATGGACGCCTACATCTGGGAGGAAGCCTGTAAAACAATCCGAAACTGGATTGACGCAGGAATTGAGCCGATTCCCATTTCCGTGAATGTGTCGAGAGTGCATTTGAAAAATAACCGTTTTATTAAGGTATTGAATGATTTGGTGGAAAAGTACCAGATTCCGAAGGAATATCTGGAAATTGAAATTACGGAAACCATAGAAGACAACATGGTGTCCGGTGGAATTACTTTATTGAAGGAAAACGGATACATACTGCTGATGGATGATTTTGGCTCCGGTTACTCTTCCCTTAACACGTTAAAGGATACCCAGTTTGATGTCATTAAAATTGACCGTGGGTTTTTACAGGATTTTATCGGCTCGGACCGTGGCCAGAAAATTGTTATGCATACGATTCAGATGACAAAATCCATCGGATTGGATTTGGTGGCAGAAGGTGTGGAAACAAAAGAACAGGCAATGTTTTTAATGGATTGCGGCTGTGACACGGCACAGGGATTTTATTATGCAAAGCCTATGCCGGTGGAAGAATTTAATCAGAATATGTAAAGCGGACAGGATAATCCGTGAGCTGATGGGACTGTAAAGGCGGCAATAATAAAAATTCAATCATGCTGTTGTATTTTACGATAAATTAGGGTATGATAATTACAGCAAGATTGAAAGGAGAGAGTTTTATGCCAAATATTAAGCCGGTATCGGATTTAAGAAATTATACAGAAGTCTTGCGTGATATTGCCGTGGGAGAGCCTGTGTTCCTGACTAAAAACGGCAGAGGCAGATATGTGATTGTCGATATGGAGGAATACGAGAAAACGAAAGCGGCAATTAAGCTGATGGGAGAACTTTCCAAAGGCGAAAAGTCTGCACAGGAAAAAGGCTGGACAGACATTGCCGAAGTCGAAAAGCTGCTTGGTGTTGCCAATGGCTAAGATTCAATTTTCACCGGAGGCAATTAACGATTTACAGCAGACAAAGGAATATATTGCAAAGGAGCTTTGCAATGAGCAGGCGGCGATTGGAACGATTGCGAAAATTATGAAGCGAATCCGTATGCTTGCCGATTTTCCTAAAAGCGGTGCGCTGCTCGCCTCTGTTACTGATATAGAAACTGATTACCGTTTTCTTGTATGCGGGAATTACACGGTTTTTTATCGGTTGGAAAATACAGTTGTTTACATTGCCCGTATCCTGTATGGGAAAAGAAATTTTGTTCAAATTCTTTTTGGAAAGCCACAGGACAATTAAAGAGGCTATCAAACCAAAAAATCGTCATCTTAAAAATGGATGGCGATTTTTTGTGTCACAGTGAAAGCAAAGCGACAGTCCCGGCTATGGTGCAGTTGGCAGACCTTCAGTGCGCCTTCCGGCGCAGGCAGGTGACAACTCCTTATAGGGACAGAGCAGGCTAAGCCGGTGGTCTTGACTTAACGGCTTATCGGGATAACTGTGCCAGGTCACGGTAAAAATCGGGATAGGAGATATTTACACATTCCGCATCGGGGATTTCCGTATCGCCGTCTGCCAGGCTGCCGGCGATAGTAAAGCTCATGGCGATACGATGGTCAAGCCGTGCATCAATAACGGCGCCGTGGAGAGGGTGGCCGCCATGGATAACCATACCGTCAGCGGTTCCCTCGATGTCTGCGCCCATGGCAGACAGATTGGCGGTCATTACATCAATCCGGTTTGATTCCTTGACCTTTAACTCCTGTGCGTCCCGGATAACCGTCGTGCCATCGGCGAAGGCTGCCATGACGGCGAGAATTGGGATTTCATCAATGAGCTTCGGAATAAGGTCCCCTTCAATGGTGCATCCGTGGAGTGCGCTTGTGGATACGGTAATGTCCGCCACCGGTTCTCCGGTATCCATCCTTTCATTGGACAGTGTGATTTTTGCCCCCATTTTTTTACAGACGGTTAAAATACCGTCCCGGGTAGGATTGATACCGACATGTTTAACGGTAAGTTCCGTGTTTGGTGTCAGCAGACCTGCGGCGATGAAATATGCGGCGGAGGAAATGTCTCCCGGAATATCCATTTTTTGTGCATTCAGTTGAGCGGCAGGTGAGACGGTAACCGTAGTCCCATCGATTCTGATATCGGCACCGAAAGCGTTAAACATCAATTCTGTATGGTTTCTGGACAGTGCAGGCTCCGTAACGCTGGTATGTCCTTCGGCATACAGTCCTGCAAGCAGAATGGCGGATTTCACCTGGGCGGAGGCTACCGGGGAGAGATAATCTATTCCATGCAGGCTGCCGCCGGTAATCCGGAACGGGGCACATTTATCCGTGTTCAGGCTTTCAAAACCGGCGCCCATCAGGGAAAGCGGGGACATAATTCTTCCCATTGGGCGTTTCCTGATGGAGGCGTCCCCATCCACAGTGGAGGTAAACGGTTGTGCAGCAAGAATACCGGACATTAATCTGGTGGTTGTCCCGCTGTTTCCCACGTCCAGAATGCCGGACGGAGCGGTAAGCCCGTGCAGTCCCTTTCCATGAATTTTTACCGTGTTTTCAATCCGGTTATTTTCAATTTCGATTCCCATTTGGGAAAAGCAGGAGATGGAAGACAGGCAGTCGGCCCCCTGTAAAAAGCCGGTTACCTCTGTTGTGCCCTTCGCCAGGGCACCCAGCATAATACTTCGATGGGAGATGGATTTATCCCCCGGTACGGTTATTTCTCCGTGTAAACTTTTATGATGTGGTATAAGCATAATTTCCTCCTGTGGCGCTAACCTTTATTTTATCTCTTATAAACCTGATAATTGCTGCTTCTTAAAAGGGTGGTGGCGGCAACAGCCGCATCATTGTCGTAAAATGATAACCGGAGAACCCCTTCATTGTCCTCCCGGTTATGGGTGATTCCGATATTTTTCAAGTTGATACCGGCTTCGCCGATACATGTCACGGCTTTTGCCAGGGCATTCGCCTCATCCGGAATATCCACATAGACATCATAGTTCATCCGGATAACGCCGGTGGCATGCTCCGGAACGGAATTGCGGTAATTCATGGCAGAGTCAAAAAAAGAATAGATTTTCCGGGCATTTTCCGTCTCAATATCCGTAATCATCTCTTCCAGCTCGCCGATAAACGTGCGGAGCCCGGAAATAATATTGTCCGGATTGCTCAATAAAATATGTTCCCAGACAACGGGATTGGACGAGGCAATTCTGGTAATGTCCTTAAAGCCGCCGGCGGCAAGCTGCTTTAGCATTTCGTTTTTGTCCTCCTTGGCGGCGACCAGATTAACCAAAGCGGAAGCGATGACATGGGGAATGTGGCTGATATATGCCGTAAGTTCATCATGCTGCTCGGGACTGTAAATAATCGGGATTGCGCCGAGGTCCTCCAAAAAGGTACGAAATTCCTCTATCCGCTCCTTTTCTACAGTGGAGGACGGCGTGACGAAGTAATAGGCATTTTCAATGAGCCGGTCATTTGCGGCGTCATAGCCGCTCCGCTCAGAGCCTACCATTGGATGACCGCCAATGAAGCAGCGGTCAAGCCCGTTGTCGTGGATAGCTTGATAGATGTCACGTTTTACGCTGCCCACATCCGTAAGAATGCAGGAATCCTTCATAATGCGTTTCAGTATGGGAAGATAGGCGATGTTGTAGTGCACAGGAGCGCACAGAAAAATATAGTCGCAGTCGCCCATGGCCTCAATGGCAGTTACGGTTTTCGTTAAAGTTTTATCCGCCAGGGCATGGGTTAAAGCCGATTGGTCGACGTCAAAGCCGAGAATTTCTGCATCGGGAAAAATCCGGCGTATTGATTTTGCAATCGACCCGCCGATTAAACCGAGCCCGATAAAACCGATACTGAAATTTTGCTGTTTATTCATGATTTCACCTCTGTTTTTCGATACATTTAATACATGTCCCATTTTAGTATGATATGTGGAATGTGTCAACACTTTAAATTGCTAAAGTGACGAAACAGGAAATAAACGGCCGCTAACAGCAGCTTTTTAGTTCCTCAAGCTCCTGCTTTGTCAGTTCCCGGTACGCACCGGTGGGAAGGTCGGCAGGAAGAGCCAGGGGACCGAAGCCTGTCCGTTTAAGGTAGACTACTTTTTTTCCCACAGCCCGGAACATTCGTTTAATCTGATGAAATTTCCCTTCGTGAACAGTTACTTCTATATAAGAAAGAAAAGAATCCTCTTTTTGCTCAGTGGTCAGCAGGCGGAGCCTGGCGGGGAGAGCAACATCAAGGTCTTCGTCGCCGACGGCTACTCCCTGTTCAAAGGTTTGGATATCGGTGTCGGTTACCTTTCCCTCCACGGCGGCATAATAGGTCTTATCGACATGGCGTCTGGGGGAAAGCAGCTTATGGGAAAGCGCACCGTCATTGGTGATGAGAAGAAGCCCCTCCGTATCCTTGTCAAGCCGTCCCACGGGAAATAAACCGTTGTACCTGTTGTCAATCAGGGACAAAACGGTGGGTGCGGTATTATCCTTAACCGCACTGACATATCCCGCCGGCTTGTTTAACAGGAAATATACATAGGGCGTATGCCGGATAAGCTCTCCCTTAAAGGTTACGCTGTCTTTCTCCTCATCGAGGTGAACGTCCGGTTTTTTTGCCGGGCTGCCGTTTATCCGGACAAACCCTTTCCGGACATAAGCTTTTATTTCGGAACGTGTGCCGATGCCGGCATCGGCAAGATATTTATCCAGTCGCAGCTGTGCCATAATCAATTTGTCCTCCAAATTATGAATTTTTTGTTAACATTTATGCAAATAAAAAGAAAAAAATATTAGACAATAACCGATAATTGTAAATATATGGGGACAAAATCTGTGCTATCTGTACAATTTTCGGTGGATTTTTTGCCCTTTTCTATAAAACTTAATGATAGTTTAACATATTTAAAGGGAAAATTATATTAAAATTGAGAAAAAAAGAATTTCACGCCAGAAAATGTAGACTTGACAATTATTTTGTTAAATGTTATATTACAGCATGTAACAAGTTTGTAACATTTTGACATGGGTTTCATGGCTTGCATAACGTATATGTCAGCAAAGGTCAGCCGAAAACATAGTTGAACCCGACAGTTAATATGGAGGAAGTTTAACAATGAGACATAGCAGAAGAGCTGTAATGGCAGAACGCTATAAGCTTTATATCAGAAAGAATATTTTTAACGGAAGATATTTTGTGAGAAATCTACAGCTTGGTATTTGTATACTTGTAGTAGCCGGAGTATTGGCAGGCGGAATTGTTTTAGTGAATGCCACTGAGCCACAAAGCGAGAAAAAGGCGGCAGAGGTAAGCGTGAAAGAAGCTTTGTTCGGCAATAGTGAAGAGAATGAGACGGTTTTGGACGAGCAGGCAACGGAGGAGAAATCCGAGGCTATGGAAACGGTTAACGGCACGGAGTCGGTTACCGCAACAGAGGCGATAACGGAGGCTGTTTTTGCAGAGACAAAGACAGCGGCAGAATATATTGAAGCGGCTAATCAGAATGCTGAAGAGCAGGCAGTTAAAAGTGAATTTGACGGAAAATGTATTGCAAATGTAGAGGAGACATTGAATATTCGGAAAGACCCCAGTACGGAGGCGGAATTTGTGGGTTCCATGAATCCGGGTGCCATTGCCATTGTGGAAGGCACGGAAGGCGAATGGACAAAGATTAAATCCGGTGATGTGGAAGGGTATGTGTTAACGGATTATGTACTGACCGGTGAGAGTGCCGAGCAGCTTGCCAAGGATTATGTAACGCTGCGGGGTACGGTATTAGAGGATGGTGTGAATATCCGTTCGGAAAAATCTACGGATTCTGAGATTTTAGTGGTACTGGAAAAAGACGATACAATTACGGTGTTAGAGGAGGAAGAGGATACCGCAGCTAAGGAAATAGAAGCGCAGGCGGCATCCGTTGAGGATACGGCTCAAGCACCGGAAACAGAAGATAGTAAAGAAACAAAAACAGAGGAAACACAGGAAAGTGAGATTACATGGCTTCCGGTTATGTTAGAGGATGGTCAGACAGGATATGTGTCTTCGGATTTCATCAATGTGGACAGGCTCTATGCCGTTGCCGTATCTGCCGAGGAGTTAGAGCGTCAGGCAGCGGAGAAAGCCGCAGCGGAACAGGCGGCTGCCGAAGAGGCGATGCGATTGGCAGAGGCGAAGAAAAAGAATAATTCCTCCGGCGGAAGCGGAAATACGGGCAGTAAGTCCAGCAGCAGTAACACATACCAGGGTGCGGTGACAACACCGGTTACCGCTGCAAATTCGGGTGAACTGATTGGTTCCTTTACCATTACTGCTTATTGTGGGTGCAGTGCATGTTGCGGAGGGCATAACCAGACTGCCAGCGGAACGATACCGACCGAGGGAAGGACAATAGCTGCGGATACCAGTATACTGCCGTTTGGTACACAGGTAGTCATTGACGGAATTGTGTATACGGTAGAGGACAGGGGAAGCGGAGTAGTCGGAAATCATATTGATATTTTCATTGCTACGCATGAGCGGGCATTGGCATTTGGAACAAGAACGGTAAACGTATATAAATATTAGTTGGAAATTAAAGATAAGGGCTGGATATTGCGGAGAAGCTGTAATATCCAGCCTTTACTTTTTGCCGGATATTCGTTAAACTGTCTATAGAATGCCGGATAAAGCATTGCTTGTATCAGAAGAAAATTGGAATGAGGAGTGGAACATGTCGGAAACAATATTGCTGGTGGAGGATGATTTTGCCCTTGCCATGGGAACGGAATATGCGCTGCAGGCAGAGGGATATGCAGTTATCCATGCAGGCAGCCTCAGCGCCGCAAGGGAGGCAATGGAGCGGCACCCGGATTTGATTTTGCTGGATGTTATGCTGCCGGATGGGACGGGGTTTGATTTTTGCAGGGAAATCCGCAGAGGAAATCCGCAGATACCGATTATTTTTCTGACGGCAGTCGGCGAGGAAGCCAATATTGTACAGGGGCTTGACCTTGGCGCAGACGATTATGTGACAAAACCATATCGGTTAAAGGAGCTGTTATCCAGAATTGCCGCCAATATCCGGCGGTTAAAATTTGTGGAGAATAATGCCCCAAAAAGCTGCTGCTTTGGTAAGCACCAGTTTTTTGTCGAGGAATTTCGTCTGCTTTATCAGGGAAAAAACGTGGAATGTACGCCCAGCGAGCTGCGTTTATTAAAAGAGCTTGTATTGAATGAGGGATTTGTGTTAAGCAGAAATCAGCTGTTACAGCGGTTATATGATACGGGAGATTCCTTTGTGGATGACAATACACTGTCCGTTTATATGAAGCGTCTGCGGAATAAGCTGCAGGAGGATGCGGATTGGATTGAAACGGTCAGAGGTGTAGGCTATCGCTTTAAAAAGCGGGGAGAGTAGGATGCTAAAAGACAGAGCAAATGGGGAAATTGAGTATGTACAGCAATTATGAGCGCAGCAGATTTAAAAGAGTATATTGGATGGTATCTTTTTTCTTTCTGGTTATCTTTGGCTGCTCTGCCACCGTTCTTTGGGGGGGATTCACATGGAAAACCGGATGCCTTACGGCAGCAGTCGCTTTGTTTCTGATTGTCCTGTATTTCTTATGCTACCGCATTTTAAATTCGGTTTATCGGGATATTGAGAATATTTCCGGAATTATGACGGATATTATGGAGCAGGGAGCAGAGCCGCCGGCAGAGGAATATAAAGAGGGAACGGTTGGAATTTTATACAGTAATTTTTACAAAATGGTGCATGCGTTAAAGGAGAGCAAGAACCGGGAAATGGAAGAAAAGGTGTTTTTGCGGGATATTATTTCGGATATTTCCCACCAGTTAAAGACGCCGCTGGCGTCCCTTAACGTATTTATGGATTTACTGCTTGAGGATAAGGTAGCGGAACCGGAAAAGAGAAAACAGATTCTTGTTGAAGCGGAAAATCAGTTAAGCCGTATGGAATGGATGGTATTATCCATGTTAAAGCTTGCCCGGATTGAAGCGGGGGCGATTCAGTTTGAAAGGACGGATACAAAGCTGTTTCCGTTACTGATGCAGGCGGCAGAGGGGGTGCAGTTTCTGGTGAAGGAGCGCTGCCAGGAGTTAACTGTGGTTTGTGACGGAGAGTGCGGTATGCTTTGTGACGGCGACTGGCTGGTGGAGGCGCTGATTAACCTGTTGAAAAATGCATCGGATTACTCCGGAACGGGTAAGGCTATCCGGCTGGAGGTGGAGAAAACGAGGGTTTATACCCGGATTTATGTAAAGGATGAGGGAAGCGGAATACCGGAAAAGGAGATTGGCAATATTTTCAAGCGGTTTTACCGGGTGCGCCAGGAGGTTAATCCCAACAGTGTCGGAATAGGACTTTCCCTGGCAAAGTCCATTATTGAGGGTATGGGAGGAAGCATACAGGTAAAGAGTGAAGAGGGAAAATATACCTGGTTTATTCTGACCTTTGTGGACTAACCAGTTGTCTGCAATTACTATTTGATACCGACGTATATAAAGGAGACAGGACAGATGAAAATACTGCATTTAGGGGATTTACATATTGGAAAATCAGTGAATGATTACAGCATGATTGAAGACCAGAAATATATGCTGAACCAGATTTTGGAGATTGGGGCTTCAAGGGGAATTGACGCAGTGCTTCTGGCAGGGGATATCTATGACAAGTCTGTCCCCAGTGAGGAGGCGGTCAGCGTATTTGATTATTTTCTCTGCCAGCTGGCGCAAAGGAGGATAAAAACATTTGTTATCAGCGGCAATCATGATTCGGATGAGAGGCTGAATTTTGGAAGCACCCTGTTTGAGACGAATGATATCTATATTGCGTCAAAATATGAGGGAAAGCTTTACCGGCAGGTGGTAGAGGATGAATACGGCAGGGTGAATATCTATTTATTGCCTTTTGTGAAGGCGTCCCAGGTAAAGCATTTTTTCCCGGAGGCGGAGATAGATTCCTATGACAAAGCGGTACGGGTTGTTTTGGAAAACGCCGGGATAAACGAGAAGGAGCGGAATATTTTAGTGGCACATCAGTTTGTTGCAGGGAAGAGTGAGGAACCGAGGCTCGGAGGCTCTGAAAATGCTGCGGTACAGCATGTGGGAACGGTGGAAAAGATTGGAGCGGACTGCTTTGACTGCTTTGACTATGTGGCACTGGGGCATATCCATTCCCCGCAAAGGGTGGGAAGAAACGAGGTAAGGTATTCCGGCTCTTTGCTAAAGTACTCCCTTAGTGAGATTGATAATGAAAAATCCGTGCCCCTCATTACATTGGGCAGTAAAGGAAATACGGATATCGAATTGATTAAGCTGCGGCCGAGGCGGGAAATGCGGCATTTGACGGGCAGGCTGGAGCAGCTTCTGGATAAGAAAAATATCCTGTCCCCGGATGATTATATCTATGTAACGCTTACGGACGAGCACCCCATTCCGGAAGCAATGGCGATTATCCGGCAGCATTATCCCAATACGATGAAAATTGATTACGACAATTCCCACACCAGGGAAAAGGAACAGCTTGAAACGGTAAAGGCTGCGCAGGAAAAATCCTTTAAAGAGCTGATAGCCGATTTTTACCGGATGATGTACGGCTGTGAGATAAGTGGCGAGGAGTTAAAGGTAATGCTGGAAGCGGCAGGAGAGGCAGGTGTGGCAGATGAAGCCGATTAAATTAAAGATAAGTGCATTCGGTCCCTATGCCGGAGTTATGCCGGACATTGATTTTGCACAGTTTGAGGAGCGGGGGCTGTTTTTGATTTCCGGGGATACCGGTGCAGGAAAGACAACGCTTTTCGATGCAATCTGCTATGCGCTGTATGGTGAAACCAGCGGAAGTTACCGGGATACGAAGAATCTGCGCAGCGACTATGCGAAGCCGGAAACGGAAAGCTATGTCGATTTTTATTTTTCCCACCAGGGGAAGGATTATCATGTGTACCGCCAGCCGGCTTATGAGCGGGCAAAGCAGAAGGGGGAGGGTACGACCAGACAAAAGGAGCGGGCGGTTTTTTATTGCGGGAATAATACGCCGATTGAGGGAAAAAGCGCTGTAGATGGCGCAGTAAAGGAGCTTTTGCATATTGATGCAAAGCAGTTTAAACAGGTTGCGATGATTGCCCAGGGAGAATTTCGGGAGCTGCTTAATGCAAAGACGGATGAAAGAACCGAGATACTCCGTACCATTTTTATGACGGAGGGGTATAAAAAAATCGGGGATAAATTAAAAGAGCGGAAGGATAAGAGCTTTGCGGCGAAAAAAGAAAGGGAGCAGAGTATTATCCAGTATTTCGATGGTGCGGAGGCAGCGGAGGAAAGCGTATATGCGCAGTCCCTTTTGACATTAAAGGAGCAGGCTTTGGAAAGTAAAAGCGCATGGAATGTAAAGGAAATGGCTGCGGTTCTTGGACAGGTTCTCGAGGAGGATAAGAAGCTTTCACAGATAAAGCAGGAAGAATTATCTAAGGAAGAAAAGCATTTAGACGAACAGAAAAAGAAACTGGCACAGGCAAAAACCAATAATGAAACGCTGGAAAGAGCGGAGAAGCTGCAAAGGGAAAAGGAGGAGCTGGAGAAAAGAAAGCCGGAAATCGAGGAGTCAGTAAAGCTGCTGAAAAAAAGAAAAACGGCGGTAAGGGAAGTAAAGCCGGCATATGATTTATGGAAGAACAAGGAGAGGGAATTTGTCCGGGCAAAGGAGGAAATTGCAAAGTGGGAAAAGGAGCTTAAGCAGGTAGAGGAAAAGCAGGTTAAAGCGGAGGAAGCTTGGAATGAGGCGCTAAAGAGAGAAGAAGAGGGGGAGCGGCTTAAGAAAAGGGCGGAAAGGCTGCGGGAGGATTTTGAGCGGTATGCCCAAAGAGAACGCCTTGCCGAGGAAATAAAGGGACTGGAACAGGAAAGGAAAGAACTGGAGAAAGCATCACTGGCGCTGGAGGAAGAGGAAAAAGCCTTAAAGGACAGGATTGCCGGGCTTGAGCAGTCGATACAGGCATTAAAGGATAAACCGGCGGAGCGGGCTGACGCCCAGAATGCTCAAAGGGAAATTCTGGCGTTAAAGGAGCGGGCAGAACGGTTGAACCATACGGATATCCCGGCATATCAAAACCGGCAGAAAGAACTGGCCCAAAAGCAGGCGGCATTTGCGAAGATACAAAAAAAGTGGCAGGAAGCGGAAGAGCGCAGAAAGCAGATGGAAATTATGCTGGACAACTGCAGGGCAGGGCTGCTGGCTGGAAATCTGCAGGAGGGGGAAAAATGTCCGGTATGCGGTTCCCTGCATCATCCGGAGCCGGCGAAGCTTCCGGAAAAAGCGGTTACCGAGAAAGAGCTTGAGGCTGGGAAAAAGAATGAGGAAAAAGCCAGACAGGAAAAGGATGAGCTTCTGTTAGATGTTGAGCGGTGCAGACAAGGGATAAAAGCGGATGAAAAATTACTTAGGGACAGCTTTCGGGAAATAGCGGGAAATGATTTACCGGATATCGAATACCGGGGAGATGAAGAATTAAGTGAATTACCGAATCTGGCGGAAGAGGCGTTAAAGCGGATAGAAAGAAAGCAGACGGATATTTCGGATTGGGAGCAGAGTATCCGGAAAGCGTGCGAAAGACTGCAGGAAGAGGAGAAGAGCCTGGCGGCTGCCCGGGGAAAAGAATCGGAGGAGCTGGAAAAAAGAAGAAGCCGGCATGGGGAAAAGAAGAGTGAAAACCAAAATGCGCTGACGGAAAGGAAAGCCCTGTTAAAGAGCATTGCGGATTTGGAATATGAGACGCTGGAAAAGGCGGAAACAGAGCAGAAAAAGTGCGAGGATAAGGCGGAGGAGATTAACCGTGCAATAGACAGTGCAAGGCAGGCAAAGGATAATTTACAGCAGGAAAGAACCGGACAGGAGTCGGCACTTGCTGCGAACCGGTCTGCCACCGAAGAGATTCGGGGCAGGGAGCAGGAATTAAAGGAGGATTTCCGGGAGGCGTTAATGAAAAGCGGATTTGCCACGGAAGAAGAATTTTTGCAGTATGTTGTGGAAGAGCAGATGATTGAAGAGGGAGAGAGGGAAAAGGCAGATTATGAAACGAAGGTGAAAATCAATGCCGAGGGGTTAAAGCAGGCTTTGGCGTATGCCGGAGGTAAAGTATATGTTGACGAGACGGCTCTCGAAAAAGAAATAGCGGCACAGGCGGCTGTTGTGGAGACGATCCGCGCAAAAAGGGAAAGGGCGGAGCGGCGCATTGAACGGAATGAGGGAATTAGGGAAGCAATCCTTGACCGCATGGACGATTTGGAGCGGTATAAAAAAGAAAGTGTTACCGTCGCCCGTCTTTATGAGCTGGTTACCGGACAGATTCCTAAGAGGGTAAAGATTACCTTGGAGCAGTACATACAGGCAGCGGGATTTGACCAGATAATTGCAGCGGCAAACCGCAGGCTGCTTCCGATGAGTGACCATCAGTATGAGCTTTTCCGGCAGGAAAATCCGGAGGATAAGCAGAGTAATACGCTGTTAAATCTGGAGGTGCTGGATAATTTTACCGGTCATCGGCGGCCTGTGGGTAATTTGTCGGGAGGAGAAAGCTTTAAGGCATCCCTCAGCCTGGCTCTGGGGCTTTCGGATACGGTTTCCTCAAATTTGGGCGGTATCCAGATGGATGCGCTGTTTATTGACGAGGGGTTTGGTACACTAGACCGTAAATCCATGGAGAGCGCACTGGATATTCTGATTAATCTGTCGGGTGCGAATAAGCTGGTGGGGATTATCAGCCATCGGGAGGAATTGATGGAAAATATTCCGCAGCAGATTAAGATTGAAAAATCGAAAGAGGGCAGCCGCATTTTTATTGATAACGGATTATAGAGAATATTGGCTTTGGGAATGGAGTTAAAGGGGAATATGAGGGATGAAAAAAGAGTTTATCAGGCGGGTTCTGTTAGCCGCAGTATCCATACTTAATTGGATATTTTCAATAGGGTATATAAGATATATATATCATATGTCAGACGAAAATCTAATGGAATATGTGGACAACATCAATATTGACGGTTCTGATGTTACGCCGTTAGCGAATCTTGCCATTGAGGGAGTAAACGGATTGACCATTTTGCTTACGATAGGCGTATCAGTACTATTTGTAACAATAGCTATTCTGATTTTTGCAATATTGCTCAGGGTGATAACCATCAGAAAGAAAGACATTGTTACAGAATCTGAGGTAGTGTTTACCAAGTGGTTTATTCTGGTTTCTTCCGTGCTTGCCTTTGCAGTTGGGGTTTTATCTGCGGGTCTGAAGCTGACGGAATATGTCATAGGCTTGTCATGGCAGCAGCCGCTGTTCATGCTGCTTCTATATTACCTTCCCTTGAAAAAACAGTTTGAGAAAGAGAATAACGATTTGAAAGTCTGATTTATGATTTAATTATGATGTTATTTATTCTTGCATTTTATAATAATCAAGTATATAATATTAAATACATAAATCAGATTCTTTGGAATGAGAATTTTACTAAATCAAATGAAAGCAGGCTGCCAGTGAAAAAATAATAGGATGGCGGTCATGTAACCACTGTGAGAGGGTAAAAAGTGTATAGGTTATTGATGATAATCAACAACTTATACACTTTTTTGTAAGCGGAAAAGGTAATCTCTTGAAATTTTGAATGCTTACCGGAATAGTGATTTGGGGAAAATATGGACGAACGAGGAGGAGAAAAATGCGAGATACCAGGAAAAAACATTTAAAAATCCAGAGCAGAAAACCATTAGCCTGCATTTTGATTATGGCATTGATATTGGGATGTATTCCGGGAAATGGGTATGGGCTAAGGGTACATGCCGAGGAACATGAAAATGTAAAAATGGCAAATACAAACCTGATGGTGAATGATTACATTGGACTGTTTGTGAATAGTGGAGGGAAATTTTCCATGGGAACAACAGGGGGAAATCCGGAAAATGACGCAGATAATAATCAGAATTTATTATATGGATATCCTGCGAGCTGTAGTTCCTATGCAACCTTTTGTATTGATGGGGCTGCCTATAGTTTTTCAGGCTCAGGTGCAGCGTTTAATACGGATGCGGCAAGCCATACCGCAGAGCAGAATAGAAATGGTATCCATATTGTACAGACGTTGTCTTTTTGTAAGAACAGCGCAACCGGACGTGAAGATGTAGTTGAGGTAAAATATCTTGTGACAAATAATGCAGATGTGGACAGGAATGTGGGATGCCGTATCATGATGGATACCCAGCTGGGCGAAAATGACCGTGCACCGTTCCGGATTCCCGGGTATGGTGAAATTACCACAGAAACAGAGTTTGAAGGAGAGGAAATACCACAAATTTGGCAGGTCTTTAACAGTCTTCGCAATCCGAAGGTGGTTGCACAGGGAAGATTCTTTAAAAGTGAAGAGGACCGTCCGGATAAAGTACAGTTTGCAAACTGGAGAAGGCTGAATGACACAAACTGGGAGCTGAAAATCAATAAAGGAAGTGGAAATGGTGACAGCGCAGTGGCCGCAACGTGGTATGAAAAAGCATTGGCGCCGGGAGAAAGCAGGGAATATAAAACCTATTATGGGTTAAGCGAGTTAACGCAGGAGCTTACCGGACCGCTGATTCTTGGCGCGTACTCGGAATCGGAGCTGGAGGCGGTGGATAACCGTTATGCGCCGAATCCCTTTCCGGTGAATGCCTATATGGAGAACATCGGAGCAGAGACGATGGAAAATGTCCGTGTGAGCCTGGAACTGCCGGAGGGTCTTTCCTTTGCGGAGGGCAGCAGGGAGACAATAGAGATTGGAGAGGTGAAGACCAATGCCGTTGTGCAGAAAAACTGGCAGGTAAAGGCAGAACCCTCTGCGGTAGAACAATATTATAAGCTAAGAGTGCGGTTAACGTATGGCAATGGTGAAACAAAATCCGTTACCCGTACCGTTCACGTTCCGGCATTGAAGCAAAAGGCGGTGCCGGAGGCTCTTTCCTATACCCTGTTTTCAAAAAGCGGTGAGGAGAATCTTGCGATGTATGGCTGGCAGAGTTATATCACGGGAGATGTATATTCCGGTAAAGATTATATTTATCAGGGTTCTATCCTGAATATTGCAGGAAAGGCAGATACGGTAGGAGCGGTAAACATGAATGGCTGGCAGGTACATATTGATGAGGCAAATGAAAATCAGGAGCCGGTGGAAATGCCTGATTTGGATGCGGATGTGATGAAAAAGGCAGGAGACACAGAAAGCTATGTGGAAAGTAAAACCTTTTCGGAGGATACTGCCATTTTGGAGAAATCCATCTATTCGGAGAAGGATATCACTTTTGCCGGAACTATTTTTGCCGGGAATGGGTATGTCATCGCAGGGGAGAATATTACGGTTAATCTGAATCAGGGAAGCACCTATAATGATGGAAAAGTTGTGATGTATGCAAAACAGGGAGACATTACATTGAACGGCTCGGAGATTGCACTGGACGGAATTTTGTATGCCCCAAATGGTACAGTGTATGTCAATGCCAACATATTCCGCCTGCGGGGGAGAATCATAGCGAAGCATATTGTGATGAATACAAGCCAGAATTACATAGAGGGGGATGAAAGTGATATCTATTATGTCTATGATGCGGGAGAGGAAGAAAAGGAACTGGAGACAGAGAAAAAAGGATTTTATGAGAAGACATTTTTAGAGGAGGAAATTGCACAGGAAATGTCGGAAGACGGTATATGGACGACGGTATGTGACGCCGGAGTACAGGCGACAGACTGGAAGCATGTTATGTGGAACGGCGTGCGCGCGGATGATTCGGATATTGAGGTAACGGTTGCAGTCAGCGAGGATGGAGAAAACTATTCTGAAAGCATGGCAGTAAGCAACGGAGCGGAGCTTGCCGGAATACAGGGAAGGTATGTAAGAGTGAATGCAAGGCTGTCAGAATCGTCATCCGGCATATTGCCAAGACTGATTGATGTTACTGTCTCCACGGAACCGGCTGATTTGGTAACCAATGCGGCGCCGGTACTCAGCCTGTCAAAGGATACATACGAAGCGGAAATCGGTGTACCGGTTACTGTCTTACTGGGAAGCTTTGATGATGCATTGGGAGGCAGAAGCAGATATGAAATGAATCTGAATGCAGAGAATGAGGAACAGGAAAATGCAGTAAGCATTACGGATAGATTACCCGTGGAAAAAGAAATCTGCATACAAAAAAGCGGGATGTATGATTTTACCGTTTCCGTGACAGACGGCGAATTTTATTCTGAACAGATAATATCGGTCTGGGTAAAGGAATCCGGGGAAGAAGAAAACCCGGACATAGGAGAAGAGCAGGAGTATTTACTGATTAGTAAAATCGAAAGGATTGCTTTTAATGAAGATTTCAGCAGCCTTCAGATTGTTGGTACGGCATCCGCTGAAGGACATCTGAAAAATTATCAGCTGTTTTTTGGAAAAGCAGGCGAAGAATTACAGTTGATAGCTGAAGCGGAGCAGGAAATTAAAGAAGCCATTCTCGGGGAAATCCGGACGGAAGAAATGGAAAACGGCAGCTATGTTCTGCTCCTTAAGGCAGAGGATGAAAATGGAAATATCCTTGAATGCCAGGCTGGATTTGAGCTGAATGCCGGGCAGGTAATTCCCGGAGAAAATAAGGGAGATACACCTTCCACCGGGGAAACCGGAGAGGGTGAGGAAGCCGGTAGAAAGCTTAGCGAAGAGGAACTGGGTATCCTGCGTGGGGCAAGACAGCGTGCAGCAGTGTGGTTAAAGGCACAGGCAGACGAAAACGGTTCATGGTCAAGAGACGGGCTGATGAACACAACCTGCGATGCACTTGCCGTACTTTCCCTTGCCGGTGAAACAGTACAAAGTCCGGCATATGATACATGGCTGTCGGGACGTGATGCGTGGAATGTGGATGAGCAGTGCCATGCAGTCTGGGGAAGACCGGATGCAGAGGCGATGGGGAGAATCTGGCAGCAGCAGAATGCAGATGGCGGTTTTGGCTTAACAGGCGGTTATGAAAGTGATTTGTATGATACGCTGCTGGTACTGAAAACAGAAATGTATATACGGGAGATGGGCTGTCCGGCAGCAGATTCCGGCAGGTTAGGAAATGCGCTGGGGTATATTGCATCAAGACGTCATGCGGATGGCGGGTTCGGATACAATGAAAAAGACCAGTCCCGTATCCTTCTCACTGCGGAATATGCCATTATATTAAGGAAAATGCAGCTAAGCATTACGGATGATGGCGGGATGGAGCTGTTTTGTACGGAGCGGTATACCGGGGATTTTTCGGAAACAGAATTTCTGGAACAGGGAATGCTGGCAAGACTGCAACAGCAGATACAGGGCGGAAGCTATACGAAGGAGCATATGCAGGAGATATTGTCCGTGCAGGGAGAGAACGGAAGCATTTATGATAATGTGGAGGATACGATGGTCTTTATCGTGCTGATGGATGAGATGATAAAGGGGGGAGAATAAGCCATGTGGATGAATCATAGAAAAATCGGAAACCGTATCCTGTCAATCGTGTTAGTTCTTGCAATGTCCGTCAGCCTGCTGTCGGGATGTGGTCAGGCGGATACCGGCAGTCCGGCAGGAACAGCGGTACAGAATAAAGAAACTGTTGAAAAACAGCAGGAAGCAGTAAAGTCAGCCGGCGGAAACCTTGCTGAAGGGTCAGAAGAGACGGAAAAGCTCGTTGAAAAGCTGGACAGCGTGCTTAACAGTGGAGAAGAAGACCGTGCAGGCGCACTGGCGGAGGAGCTGTCAGCAAAACTGTCAGAAACCAAGGAACAGACAAGGAACTGGCTGGCAGCCCAGCAGGAAATAACGAAAGACTTGTCCGGTGAAGCGGCAGATATCCTTGAGGGGCGCAGGAAAGCTTTCTGCCAGGAGCTGGAGGCAGGGGAAAAAGAGGCGCAGGGAATCCTCGAACAGCTTGGCAATGCCATAGCCGGGGGAGATAGGGAAGCAGCCATGGCGGAGTCTGCACAGTTGAAAGAGCTTCTTGCAGGGAAAGAAGAGCCGAAGACCTACGGAGATACCCTGCCAAATGAGGTCGAGGTACAGGAAGCCGGGGATGAGGAGTATATCGCCTCCGAAGAAAATGCAGAAGCGGGGAGCGGTGCATCGGACGACATAGCAGGGGTAAACGGTACGAAGAAGGTAAGCCAAGGGGCGGGAAATACTGCCGTATCACCGGAGCAGGCCCTGCTTGTAACGGAAGAGGATACTGCTTTGAATGACCGCATTATCGAAAAAGCGGAAGAACTGAAAAACCCGCTTGCGGTTTACAACTACCTGAAAAATAACATCGGATATGAATATTACTATGGAAGCCGGAAAGGTGCGGCAGGCACATTCGATGCCATGGGCGGAAACGACCTTGACCAGGCAAGCCTGCTGATTGCCATGCTCCGCCATCTTGGTTATCCCGCAGAGTATGTAAGAGGGGATATTCTGCTTACCGGGGAGCAGGCATTATCCCTTACCGGAGCAGACACGTTCCGCCATGCGGCAGATATCTTAGCCGCTGCCGGAACGCCGGTTACCCGCCTTACCAGAGGGGAGGAGATTGTCTATATCCGTATGGAGCATGTCTGGGTAAGGGCATATGTTCCGTATACGGATTACCGCGGGGCTGGAAATGCCGGCGGGGAACCCCTTTGGATAGATTTGGATACCGGCATTAAGGCATACGAATCCGTGGAAAATATCTATGATACACTGGAAGAACAGGGCTTTTCCGAGGCAGTCGAAAATATCACCAGGGGCGGGGATGCTGCACAGATAGAAACGCTGTTAGACCAGTGGGAGGAAAAGCTTCAGTCCGAGGATTTAAGTGAAACCTATGCAAGAAAGCGGGTGATTAAAGAAGAGGAAGTAAGCTGCCTGCCCCTTTCCCTGCAGTATGCGGTGGAAAAGGAGAGCAAAACCTTTGCCCAGACAGAAGCTTCCGATAAGGACAAGGTCAGCTTTGCGGTAAACGGAGATATACTGGCAGGCTTTACCGCCAGTGAATTACAGGGAAAGGATATCCTGTTATCTTTCCAGCCTGCCAGCAGTGCGGACCAGGAAATTTATGACCGTTACAGCAGTATCTTTGACATACCGGCATATGCAGTTTACATGAAGCCGGTGCTGCTGGTGGATAATGAGGTGGTGGCAGAGGGGGAAGAGTATCTGGAATCCACCCCTGGCACAAGGGGAAGCTTTACGATTAACTTAACCTCCAGCGGCAGGAATACCAGTGTAACAAATGACATCACCACAGGCTCCATGTATGCGGTGACTTTGGACAGCCAGAGCATTACGGCAGAGGAGCTGCAGTCCGTGTATGACGAAGCGGCAGCCCTAAAGGACAGCGTGACAGAAGAAAATGTGTACCGTGAAGCGTATCTTGGAAAGCTGCTTGCCCTTGCCGGAAAGCTCTACTTTGCCCAGGTGGATATCGCCGACACTGTAGCGGCGGATATGTATGATGTATCGGTGACGAGAAGCCTTAGTGAAGGCATAACCGGATATGAGGTGAGAACCAGCTCCTTATACGGCAGGATAACCAGCCTCAGCGAGGGAAGTTTGTACATTGACGTGGACACGGACAGCCATGTTGTGGTAAGTTTAGAGGGGGAAGCGGATGTTCCGAGAGCATATATGATGAGTGCCGGAATGAGCGGTTCCCTGTATGAAAGCACGGTATGGGAAGAACTGACAGGAAATGAGAGCGTGTCAACGGTTTCTATTCTTCAGACAGCCGCAAAGGAAGATACAGATATCCTGACCCTCTCCCAAAGCAACCTGTCTACAGAGATTGAAAAACTGAATACAGACGAAACGATAAAGCAGGAAATTATCAATGCTGTCAACAGCGGCAAAGCGGTTATCATTCCGGCAGAAAATGTCACCATGGACGAATGGTCAGGAACCGGGTATGTTGTGATGAATCCGGAGACCGGTACAGGGGAGTATAAGATTACGGGCGGATTGAACGGAGGAAGCAGTCCGCAGGCAGTCACAACTGCATTTCTGGCGGATACGTTATGCTCCGTAATCGATTTGGCGCAGGCAATCACGGCAATATCGGAATCTATCCAGACGATGGCATGTGCTGCGACGATGGCAGGAGGAATCGCAGGGGCAGTGACGGCAGCGGTTTCCATAGCCTGCATGATGATGACGTTAAACAACATGATGAGCACATTTATCATCATGCTTGATTATCTGAACGGAGACCCTGATGCAGGGGGAGAGCTGATAGACAGTGCAAGCTGGAATGTTGTTTTGACGGTAGGAATCAGTGTAGGAGGGCTGGCTGCCAAGAAAACCCTGCAAAATATTCTCAGGAGTGAGCTTGTCAGAACAATAGGAACGGAATGTACGGAGCGGCTGCTGAAAGAGTATGGGGATGTCAAAGACTTAAGCAGGTGTGTAAAGCATATCCTTAAGATGGACATAGGAGCAGGGGTCATCATAGAAATGTCCGAGAAATTTGGGAAATCCGGACTGGACTGGATATTAGGGAAGAAGAGCGTCGGGTTAACGGATGACCTTGTGAGGAAGATACTGAAGGCAGAAAGCCTGGATAATTTCACGGATGCTGTGGTAAAGGCAATAAAACAGTCTAAAGGCTATGTGGATGATATCATTGAGCAAATCATAAAATATGGAGATGATGCGGCAGAGGCGATAGAAAAGTATGGAGACGATGCGGCAGATGCAATTAAAAGATACGATGATGAGGCAATTAAGGGATTTAAAACTGGAAAAACACCAGATGAAATAACGGAACCGACAAAACCAACAATGAAAAAAGGGGGAGAACCGCAGGGGGGGGCCGCCGAAGGAAATGGTGCCGGAATTGCTTCACAGAATAATGCGGCAAATATTTTAGCAGCAGAGGGTTATGATATTACCAATCTGAAAGAAGTGGAGGGTGGCAATGGATATGGTATTAAACCTGGTAAAAATCCGGATTATCTGATTAATGGACGGGTGTTTGATTGTTATACGCCCGAATCAACTACTGGAGCTAAGGGGGTGATTCGCAATATTGCAGACAAAACTGTAAATCAGGCGGATAGAATTGTCCTTAACCTGGAAAACTATCCAGCAGACAGTGTGGAGACGTTGAAAAAGAGAATTCAAGATAAAATTAACGGAGATTTGAAACATTTAAAAGAATTGATTGTAATTGTCAATGATAAAGTGGAAACATGGTTTGTGAGGTGAGAAATATGTCTTGGGGATTGTCGTTGGATTTTTA
>JAMPFJ010000014.1 GCA_023664535.1 Bacteroidales bacterium | reverse complement strand
ATTTGTCTATATTGCACAACTAGATTTTGAAAATAAAGAGTTTCGCAATTACCTGTTATACCCATAACACAGATTAAGCTGTTAAACTTGCCGTCTAACAGCTTAATCTCAATGCTATTTCTAATCAGAACACTGATACAATTCTAATTATTTTACTGTAGCTGTAACATACTTGTTCAGTCCTGCGAAATCAGCAGCAACATCACCTTCAACCACAATGTTCTTACCATCTACCTTGTAGTTATAAGTCTTTGTACCCATCTTAAAGGTAGTAGCTGTAATGTTTGTAAATGCAACTCCGTCAACAGTTACCTTAGTAACAGATGCAGGAGCAAATGCGATAGCAGCAGCAATCTTGTCAGCCTTAACTGCAACAGTTACCTTAACGCTCTTTGCATTCTTTGCAGTTGTAGACTCTGCGAACAGCTTGCCGTTAATCTTTACATTGGTTCCGTCATATGTAGCAGTATAGGTCTTACCATCAAGTGTAACCTGAATATCATCTCCTGCCTTAACAGCAGCCTTTGCCAAAGTGTTTACATCCTTCTGTACATCAGCCGCATTAGTAAACTCTACATCAACGGTTACAGTTCCGTCCTTAGGAGCAAGAACAGTAGTCTTCTTAGTCTCCTCAACCGGTTTTGCCTTAACGGTAACTACACACTTCTTAGTAATTGCAGAGCCATCTGTTGTAGCGATAGTAATCGTTGCCTTACCAGCCTTCTTTGCTGTAACAACACCCTTAGCGGTTACGGTAGCAACAGCCTTGTCAGAAGTTGTCCAAACAACTTTGTTTGCAGCGGCCTTCTTAGCGCCCTTCTTAAGACCGATGGTTGCTTTAACTGTTAACTTATCGCCAACAGTAACTGTAGCTTTTGTCTGCTTTAACTTAACACTCGTAATCTTCGGTGCATTCTTCTTTACAACAGTAACCTTAACCTTTGCAGATTTCTTCTTATTTGTCTTAGAAGTTACTGTAATGGTTGCCTTACCATTCTTCTTACCCTTAACAACACCCTTAGCGGTTACGGTAGCAACCTTCTTATTGGATGTCTTAAATGTAACCTTCTTGTTCGCTGCTTTTAAGTTCTTACCGGTAACTGTAGCCTGAATGGTTGCAGATTTACCTACTGCCAAAGTAACAGCAGTCTTTCCTGTCGCCTTATCAACAGCAGTAACTTTACTAACGGTTGCTTTCTTCTTTGCTGCAGCTTCTACATCTACACCTGTACCTAAGCTTAAGGTTAATGCCAATGCCAATGCAACAGCAACGGATTTTGTGAATTTCTTCATCGTCATTCCTCTCCTTTTTCTTTGATTATTTAAATAATAGTATTCCTTTGCCTGCTTGTCAATAAGCTTTTTTGAACTTTAGACAAAACAACCATAAATACCATTCCTTGCGTACAAATTTTAGCAATATTGATTATAGCCGTTGTTTATCTTATCACTGCTACAATACCTTTTGTGTAATTCGCAAGGTAACTATCACGCTTTAACAGTGTACCTCTTTTCCCATTTTGTGTCAAGGAAATAATTCAAATATATTTGTCAATATTTTCCAGTTTCCATATGCGCTATTATATCTTGTGGTGTCACAGCAGCCAGACAACTATCCCTATGGGTTTTTGCCTGTATTTTTTCCAATTTATTTCTGTCTTCGCTGCAGAGCGAAAGACAGTATTCACTGTTTTCCAGATAACAGACAGAAAACCATGCGTCTCCTTCCTCTGTATAAGAAAGTCCCTCCCGGCGGACAACCCGGAAAGAGTTCAACGGCATGCGCAGCCCCTCTCCGCTCCTTTTCAGATATGCCTCCTTACAGGTCCAGTAATGCAAAAAACGCCTTCTCTGTTCCTCCACCGTCCCTCCGGCAATAATGTCTTCATACTCCTCTTCGCAAAAACAGCGTTTTGCCACGGCAAGCCGTTCCCCTTTTTTCCCCTCGATATCAATCCCCACACATTTATCGTCAACAGCAAGCACAACATAACTGCCCGAATGGGAAAGATTAAAATCAACAAAAGGTCTTTGTGTCCGTTTTAAGGTATCTGCCGAAAGCATCGGTTTCCCGCCCTCCCCATAGCTATAGGAAATTTCTTCCACAGGAATACCAAGCGTCCTGCTAAGACCGTATTGCAGAAATGCCCCGGCAAGGATTCTCCTTTTTTTCATTTCCGGATTTTTTATGCGTTTTACCTTTTCCCTGCGTTCCGGTACTAGCAGGTTATATAAAACAAGTGACTGCTCGTCAGAGCAGCCACTACCTGAATTCATGCAATATACCGACAGCATACTATAACAATTCCACGACCTTTGTCAAAATCGCCGTCTCCGTCTCTTTTGACTTTTGCAGATAGTCTGTTATCCTTTCTCCCGCCTCAATCTCACCGGTAACGGAAATACGTACTAACAGATTTCTGGCAGCCAGCATATTCTCTACCACCTCTGCATACTCATCCAACATCTTCTGGTCAAACGGGATTATTTCATTCGCCATTAAATATTTCAGCCGGTCTGACATTAATACCTTATGGTCGTATGCAATATGAAGGGCACGGATATCAAAATCCGGTTCCTCTTCATGAAGCTGCTTATCCACCCTTTTCTGAAGCGCATCATAAACATTCACCCCGAACACCGTATCGTCAAAACGGTTACGCATCATCCGGAAATGGTCCTTAGTATCCTCTCCCTTCAGGTATTCCTCCAAGGTCCTCTTAATCAAAATCGAATCCACATCATAATACTTATTATCCGTATTTCTCTGAATGACATATAACCCTCTGGTTCCTTTATAATCATCCTTAAACACATGGTCCTCACCGGCAGAAAGCACTTCAAAGCCCCGTTTTACCGCATCAAAGGTAACCGTATTATAAGCATACTTGTCCTTAAAGGTAAAATCTCCCACATAAAAGATTTCCTCTTCCAGGTTATAGCCGTAAATAAACAGCTCATGGGAAAACTTATAATCTACATTGACATTACTAATCATCCTCGCTTCATCAAACGCACCGTAAATATATCCGCCAAGGTCTATCGTCTTTACGATAAAATCAATTACATCTCCGCAATAGCTCTCAATCTGCGGCTTGGTAATCAGTGAAAAAATCAGGTACGGACATTCTTTCAGCGAACTGCTTCCCGGCATCATATCACATAGCAGAATTTCATCACCGGTAGTATATTCCGCAATATTATAGCAGCGCAGCTGGATATAGTTGCTGTATATCCACTTCTTTGCATTCTCATCTTCTCCCAATATCGAAAATAATGTTGCATGCCACTGCCATGATGTAATAGCCGGATACTTAACAGGTAAAACTACTTTGTTTGCCATAATCTTAAACCCCCTTCACTATTGTAACTTTTTTTCAATGATGTCTACCACATCTTCAAAGTTCTCATACTTATTCAATGCCAGCTCCCTGTCATCAAATTTTACGCTGAATGCCTTCTCCGCATCCACAATCACTTTAATCAGGGAAACCGAATCCACCCCATACTCCTCTTCAAAGGAAGCCTCCATATCAAGCTTATCCGCTTCAATATCCGGCATCTCCTCTTCGATAATCTCCAACAGCTTTTCTTTAATCTCGCTCTTCTCCATATGCTGGTAACCTCCAAATATAAATTATGTAGTTATGCTCAGCTTACATTCATCTCGCCGGAATGCACATTTGTCACATAACACTACTTCTATTTTAATACGAATACGCTTAATGTTCAATAAAAATCTTGAAAAATTTGTTATCCATCACATTATTCCACATTCTTCCGGCTCTCCTCCAAATGCCTGTTCTTCTTGTCCCTTATCGCCCGTAACAAAATCCCATGTACCAGATTCAGATAAAGCACTATGCAAAGAACCAGCGCCACGATAAACCCAATAAAAACACTGCCGGTAAAATACGGTATTCCTCCGGTTATCTCCTCACTGTGGAAAAAAGCAGCAACTGCATTCCCCAGTTTATCCACTGATAATTTCGGCAAAACTCCGACAGCTACCTGCAGCAGTCCCATCAGCAAAAGCAGTATTTCCCCAAACTGATATGGATTTTTTTGTTTTTCCTGCTGCCCTGCAGACATCCTCTCTTCCTCCGTTTCCTTTTGCAGTTCTTCCTCCGTCGCCAGAATCCGGATAGTTTCATCCTTTCTGCTTATGAACAGCTTCATCAGGATACGGGCTACCGCCGTCATGAAAAATGCCCACAGAATAACATATACCGCCGTCAGCCATTTCCAGCCCACCTGGTCTAACAGGGACTCCAACAGCATGGAATGCGCCAGAAATCCCATTGTTCCCGGGATTCCCGCCAGACTGGCACAGGCTAAAAAACAGACGGTGAACAACAGCACATTTCCTTTACCGGAAGCAATCAATCCTTTTATTTCATAGGTTTTCACCTTTCTTACCTGCTCCAGCGCCACCATATAAAGCACCGTCATGGACAGGGAGGAGACCAGCAGGAGGTACAGGCTGCTTCTCACCGCATATCCGTTTGCCTCTCCACACAATGCCATCAGAGAAGCACTGACCATATTAAATCCGTTAACCGCCACATCCAGTCCCATTAAAATTTTGCGGATATCCGTTGCCGTCAGCGTAAGAATCAGTCCCCATACCACGGTAACCAGCCCGAAGCCAAGGAGGATTCTGCCATACGCCGCACTTCCGACAAAAAGGTTTGACACCAGAAGCATCATACCCAGAATACCGGTTTTGGACACCACACCGGAAAGAATCGCCGATATCTCCATAAGCCCATAGGAACAGCCTCTGGTCACCTGAAACTGTACCGGAAATACTCCGGCAAACATGGCAAAGCCTGCAAACACCAGCAGTCCACCGATAAGCACCGGGCTGCTTCCGCCATTGGACATCACGGAGTTATACATACCGGCATAGCTGACACTTCCCAGATAAGCGAACACAACGACAACTCCGGTCAGAAGCAAAACCGTTTCTGCCACAACAAAAAATAAATAAACCTTTGCACTTTTCAACGCCTGCCGGTCCTGGCGGTGCATAATCATCGGGCAGCCAAAAAGCAAGGCAAAAATAACGAACATAAAGAAATTAAACAAATTGTCTGTCATGCAGGCACCCAGCACCATACTATGCATGCACAGATAAAACAGATAAAACCGGTTGCTCCCCGCCTCATTTTTCATGGATTCCTTCATAAATTGGGTAATCACACCAAAAATCACCGTTACCGCAATGCAAAGCAGAAACCGGACGGCATCCAGCTTAAGGGAAAGTCCCAGTCCCAGCAAATCGCTAAGCGTCAGAGAAATCTCCACATCCTTAGAAAAAATCACATAGCCAAGATATGCCAGCATTACCAGCTCCACAGCCATGACAATATCCACCCAGTCGTTTCTGGTTTCTTTATTCTTCTTTCCAAGATAAAATCCGATTATCCCTCCCAACAGAGGAAAAAGTAAAATCATTAACATACCATAATTATTTTCCATATCCGCACCGCCTAACCAAATATCTTCTCAATCAGCTTTGTCCCCATTGCCATAACCGGCTTCTGATAAATACAAAATATAACCAGAAGCAGGGATATGCCAAGATAACAGGCGGTAAGACCTTTGCCGGCGCACCCCCATTGTACCATATCCCCGAACAGGGGCGTACAGCTGGCTGCCTTTGCCGTTTCCACACCGTTTTCCGCACCGGGGAAATACGCCCTCGACAGAATGGGTAAAAGCAGCGCCGCCGGTACCGCTATACCTGCCATATTCGCCAGCAGTCCCACATAGGTAAATACCCCGTATCCTCCCGCCAGCAGTCCGACCTCCGAATACAGAATGCCGGTAAAGGTTCCTGTTGCCGGAATACCGATGGCAATCATGGAAAGAACCGTAACCGCTGCAAATAAGTACGGTTTCTGTTTACCCATTCCGTCAATATCCCGAAGCGTAAAAATCTGCTTGCTTTTACAGACAGGTTTAAACATCACCACCAGCAGCAAAAGACTGATAAGCCGGAACACACTCTGCATAATTCCACCCAGCAGCCCGTAAGCATTAAGCTGGCAAAATGCCAGCGCTGCTGAGCCGAACTCGGAAACACACAAAAAAAGCATCCTCCCTCCTAACGTCTTTGCCCGGATTCCAAACAATCCTGTGAAAATCACAAGCGTGAAAACCATAATCAATATTTTGCTTATCATAAGACCCTCCTAAGTATATTTATAAAAGCCTGTGCTTTTTAAACGCAATAATACAACAGGTCACCATCAATACAGAGGCGACAATAACGCCCAGATATCCGTATTTCCATCCCAGCTCCGGCATATTGGTAAAATTCATCCCATACCAGCCGGCGACCAGGGTCAGCGGCAGAAAAATTGTGGTAACCACCGTAAACAGCTTCATAATACTGTTTAAATTATAATCCAGCATGGCATCATGGGTTTCCCTGAGCTGAACCGTATATTCCTTTAAATGCTTGACATTCTCACTAAGCCGCCCCACCCTGTCCGTAAAAATCGTAAATCTTCTGACATTCTCTTCGGGAAACATATCATTTTCGTTATCCCGCAGGGTTTCCCCGATATCAATCAACTGCTCATAATAATTCCAGATATACATGAGCTCTTTTTTCATCAGTAAAATCTCATTGATAAATACCGGGTCTACATGCTCCTTCAATATCCTTGTTTCCAATACGCTCATGTTGACTTCCATGTTTTCCAGGAACTTCCTGTCATCCTGTATCAGCCGGTTTAAAAAATGATAGAGAAACTTTTCGGGCACCGTCTGCTTCATGCCCTGCCCTTCCTCCTCATAACGCTTTACCACCTGCTCAAAAAGCTTTCGGACACTGCCGTCCTCATCTTTAATCAGAACAAACAGGCACAAATCCTGCCGGATGTAAAGCGCCATCCGGTTTTTTTCTCCAAACACATCCAGTAAATGAAGAATATCCAACACGGCAAAAACCAAATCATCCACCACATAAGCGTCGCTGCGGAAATTATATGGATTCCCGCTGCACTCTTCCACCGTCTGTTCCGGAAAATCATACATGACATAATCGTTTTTCAGTTCTTCGTAGGTAATCAGCCCCACTCTTCCGCGTTTCAATTCATAAAACATAACAGCCTCCTATTCTGCCAAACCGCCGGACATAACAGCGGATTTTTTATGTAGTATACGCAGAATAAGAAAAAACCATGATAATCTGTAAACCGAAGCCTGCTATCCGCCTGCCACACAAATTACCATGGTTATTCTACCACTATTTGTAAATTTTACAATCAAATTCACACTATGTTCACGGAAAACTTTTTAATTAAAGATACTGCTAAAGAAATCCTTCACTGCGTCGATAATCTTCTGGAAGAAATTTTTTGCCTCTTCTTTGTTGATTCCCATGTCCTCCAGCTTATTAAATAAATCCTCCGCCTGCTTCTTCATGCTGTCAATATCCAAATCCAAATCATTGATTTTTTGCATCAGGGAAATAATCGCCTGCTTCTCGTCGTCCGTAATGCTGACTCCTAACTGGCTTGCGCCCTCATCAATGGCATCGCTGATTGCCTCTTCATTATCCAGGCCGCCTTCTACCACCTTTGCCTTGACAAATGCCATCAGCTGTTCAACGGCTTCAGAATCCACCTCCTCTGCCATCTGGCTGGTAATGACCAGCTCATTTACCGCCGCATCCATATTTTCCGCAGATACATTTTCTCCGGTCAGTTCGGCATAAGCCTTCATGGCGCCTACCAGAGCTGCCGTTCCGGTTATCTCAAAGGGTCCTGCCACAATGACGTCGGCATCTTCAATTCCCGCCGTAATCAACGCATTGGTGTACATTCCCGGAGTACAATAGGAAATGTTTTTAGTTTCTACGTCAATGCCTTCTCCCTCTTCTCCGGTTACCACAATAACAGAAGATAATGCCCTTGAACCGATTACGCTGGAATCCAGATAATCGCCAAGGTACTTGTGCTCATCCGCATTAGTAATCTGACCCACCGTATAATTTGCCAAATCCGCCTCGGTAATCCCCATCAGGCCCAGTACGGTCGCTTTTTCATTTGCACTTAAATCTGCGCCAAACGACACATAAACATCCGACGGGTCCGCCTCTGTCACCGCATCAGCCTTCGCTGTAATTCCTGCCGCCGGCAAAGCCAGAACCATAGCTGCGGCAAGCAGTGCTGCCGTCATCCTCTTATATAATTTTCTCATCCAGATATCCTCCTTATTCGTTGAAACATATTGTTCTCCCGACGCTGTCCTTTCTAAACGCCGTATCTGATTTCCTCTGCTATCATAGCATTATGCACTCCATTCGTCAAATAAAGGTTTCCTTAATAAATCATTTCGATTTTATTACAATTATTACCATTCTTATGCAGAACGATTACGTTTCATGCCGTTAATCATTTCTCCGCGAGCCGCCCAGAAACCGGACTACATAGTAAAGAATCTGTAATAACGTGGTCACCAGCGCCGCAACGTAAGTCAGCGCCGCCGCACTCAGTACCTTTTTTGCCCCCTGGTAATCCGACTGCTCAAATATCCCGCTGTCCCGGATGACATTTAACGCCCTTGCCGACGCATCAAACTCCACCGGAAGGGTAACCAGCTGAAATACCGCCATTAACGAAAAGAGCAGAATCCCGAAGAATATCAGACTTCTTCCAATCTGGCTGCCGGCAAATAAGCATCCTACCATAATCAGAATCGGACCGGCACTGGAGCCGAAATTACAAACCGGAATAATTGCGCTCCGAAGCTTAATCGGCGCATACTCCTCCGCATGCTGTACCGCATGCCCGGCCTCATGTGCCGCAACGCCAACCGCACCGATGGAAGTAGAGCCGTACACCGGGGAAGACAGCCGGATAACATTATCCCTCGGGTCAAAATGGTCGGTCAGGCTGCCGGAAACCTGTTCAATCCGGACATAGGAAAGCCCGTTCTTATCCAGAATCATCCGCGCCGCCTGTTCACCGGTCATCCCTGCGGAATTACTGATTTGATTATATTTACTAAAGGTCGTTTTTACCTTCAGCTGTGCCCAGAGTCCCAGTATCAGCGCCGGCAGCATAAACACCAGATAGGACAAATAGCCATACCCGTAACCATAGCTGTACCCTCTGCGGTAAGCGCCCATCACCATATTTCCCAAAAAATCCCCGATACCGGAAATCACATCCGCTCCCCATAAATTAACCACATCCGCAAAACCCTGCAAAATCACCTCTGTCATACGCCATTCCTCCTGCTTTCCAGCGCAAAGCAGCTGCCCGCCGCTCTACTTCTTTTTTTCATTACATGATACCTTAATAAAAATATGTGTCTATTCTGTGTTATTATGCCTTATCCCCGGATATCAGACATAGCTCCGGTCAATCTCCACCACTGCACAATAGCTCTCGTCTATCTCCTTTACCAGTTCCGCTATTTTTTCCCGCAGCTCCCCGGCATCCAGCTTCAGCTCATAGGGCGCCACCGCATCAAAAATCAGATTGGTGTGGGTGGGTCCCGCTACCATACGAAAATCATGTATCGTCATCCGCGAATCAATTTCCTTCACTTTATCCGCTACCATGTCCCGCATTCTTGCAATCTCCTCGTTGTCCGTCTCAACAGGGTCCATATGGATTACCACATCACATAACAGCTTTTCATGTATCTCCCGCTCAATGTGGTCAATCATATCGTGGATGACAAAAATATTCTGATTCCCCGGTACCTCTGCATGAAGCGAAATCATGCGTCTTCCCGGTCCATAGTCATGTACCACCATGTCATGAATCCCCTCCACCAGCTCATGTCCCATCACGATATCTTCAATGGCTTTTACAAATTCCTTATCCGGAGCCTTGCCAAGCAGCGGGTCCAGGGTATCCTTCGCCGCATTAAATCCTGCATAGACGATAAACAACGCCACCAGCACGCCGCAAAATCCGTCCACATTTATCCCGGTATATTTCATCAGCAGCATGGCGAGGAAAACCATGGTGGTTGCCGCCGCATCGGACAGGGAATCCACCGCCGTGGCGCGCATTGCCGCCGAATCAATCTGTCTGCCAATCCTGCGGTTATAAAATGCCATATACAGCTTTACCAGCACGGAGACAACAAGGATTATCATCGCCGTCCTTCCGGTATCCACCGGCTCAGGGTGGATGATTTTTACCACAGAGGATTGTAACAGCTCAAATCCCATCAGTAAAATTGCCATGGAAACCACAAAGCCGGATATGTATTCAAAACGTCCGTGCCCAAAGGGGTGGTCCGTATCCGGCTTCTTCCCGGCAAACAAAAATCCCACCAGCGTAATAAAGGAAGAGCCTGCATCCGACAGATTATTAAAGGCATCTGCGGTAACGGCAACGGAACCGCTGACCACACCGGCAAAATACTTTCCGGCAAACAAAAAAATATTGAGGCAGATTCCCACGACACTGCAAAGTGTGCCGTATGCCTTGCGCCCGGAAGCGCCCTCTTTATTTTTAATCAATATCCCCGAAAGCAGCGTTATCATATTTTTCCCTTTCCCTGATACCCCAGTTGTTTCATGATATCATTCCTTGCCGCATCCTCCATCTCATGCTCAAGCGGCGGCAGCGGTTCGCCGTACTTACGCCGGTAAGCAATCCCCAGCAGTTCATCCGCAATCCCCGCATTTTTCGGCAGAAGCGGTCCATGGGAATAGGTCGCAAACACATTTTTGTACCGCGCGCCCTCCGTTTTATCCTCTCCGTTATTGCCAAAGCCCTTTATCATTTTCCCCATGGGTCTTACCCCGTCGCCAAGCCAGGTCTGCCCGTTATGATTTTCAAAACCCACAACCGGAAAGGTTTCCCCGTCATCCCCGGTATATTCAAAAATAAAATTACCAATCATCCGCTTATCCGACGCCGTGGTATGGACATTGATTCCGCCCAGAAATTCAACCCTTGTACCGTCCGCCGCTTCGTAATATCTGCCAAGCATCTGATAACCGCCGCAAATTCCCAAAATTACGGTTTCCTGTTCAATTTCCCGTTTCAGCCATTCCGCCTTATAGGCAAACAAGTCCTTCACCAGCAGCTCCTGTTCAAAATCCTGTCCGCCGCCGATAAAAATAATATCATATTCTTCGTCCTGCCGGACCTCCCCGAAGGACAGGCGGGTTACCGTTGAACCGATTCCCCTCCACGCCAGACGCTTTTCCATTGTCCGGATGTTACCGTTATCTCCATAAAGATTCAATATATCATAATATAAATGACAGATATGCAAACTTTTTTCAGCCATATATTCCATGTCCTTTCCCAAACTGTTCCAAAGGGTTATCCCCATACCTTTATGCGCTATTCTTTTGCATATTTCTTCAGGGGGACAAACTCGCTTAATTTATCCCGAAATTCCAGCATACAGGTATAAGACAGGACAAGAAATGTCTGCCGCCCCGACTGCTCCAGCCGGGTAATCAGCGTCTTGTAATCCTTTTCCACACTGAACCTGTCCGTATCAAAATCCGCATATTTCAACCGAAGCTGCATGTCATAGGCACGTTTTCCCGTAAAATAAAAATGCTCCGCCCCTGCCGCCGCCTCCGTCAGCCGTTCAAATTCCACGTCATAAATCCAGGAAATATCCTTGCCGTCCGCATAATTATCATTCAGCCCAAAGACAATATTTCCGGTAGGACGCTGCTGAATCAGAAACTGCAATACCTCATTAAATCCCGCCGGATTCTTCACCAGCACCAGGTGAAGGGCGCTTTTTCCCAGCTGTACCTGCTCCATCCGCCCGAAATGGGTAGTCAGCCTGCCGAACACGGCAGCCATTTTCTCCTCTTCAAGCCCG
Source organism: Bacteroidales bacterium (assembly GCA_023664535.1). GTDB lineage: Bacteria > Bacillota > Clostridia > Lachnospirales > Lachnospiraceae > CAG-590. Next base: position 60,210 of record JAMPFJ010000014.1, on the reverse strand, counting down.
ATTAAATGACCGATGGCGGCAGCCGCCAAAGCATTGTAGAGATTATAGCCCCCGGGAAGCATAACCTCCGCCTCCAAGGGTTTTCCAAACACGTCCATCTCCACTACCTCGGAGCCGTCCCTCCACTCGGAAACCCTCGTCAGCGCCACATCGGGCTTTTGCCTCTGATATCCGCAGTTTTCGCAGTAGAAACTGCCTAAATGTCCAAAGGTGCGGTAATGATACCGGTATTTTGTCTTACAATGAATACAGTACACCGCATCCGAAATATCCGACGACGTCCCCTCGTAAAGGGGACCATTTATCCCGAAATAATAAACCGCACTGTGCGGTAAATCTGCTAACGACGAGGTTAAGGAGCAGTCCGCATTCAGCACCAGCTTCACCTCGGGAAGCTGTTCCAGCCCGGCACGGATTTTATTTACCGTTGTCAGTACTTCTCCGTAACGGTCCAGCTGGTCACGAAAAACATTGGTCACCACTGCCGTTACATCCAGACCGCCGAAATGCTCCACAATGGATTTAAGCGCCGCTTCGTCGCACTCCAAAAGCGCATAATCCGTCCTGATTTTTCCGCCAAAAGAAGCCGCCCCGACAAATGCCGAAACCACGCCGCCCAGCAGATTTGCGCCCGCATCATTACAGAACACCGTCTGACCGTCTGCCTCTATCATATCCCGGATAATGTGGCAGGTTGTCGTCTTGCCGTTGGTTCCGGTCACACAGATAATCTTCATCTTCTTTGCCAAATGCCCCAGAATATCCGGACATATCTTAAGAACCACCTTGCCCGGCAGAGAGGTTCCGCCGCTCCCCATCAGTTTCAATATTTTTGTTGTAAGCTTCCCCGCCCATACCGCTGCTGTTGCCCGAATACTCATGCTGTTCTCCTGTCCTCTATCCATAAATATTTTTCCATTATAAGGTAATCCCCAAACAAAGACAACATTATTATGGCATTTTTTATTTCATGTCATACAATCTCTATATCAAAGGAAAATTCGGCATTTTCCCCAATCTCTAACCGATGTCCATACTCCCGCTCCTGCAGCGTTCCGCTAAACTCTTCACTGTCACAGCGTCCATACCACGGCTCGATACAGATAAACGGCGCATTTTTCTTTGCCGGCGACCAGAGCCCAAATAACGGAGCATCAAAGCTCACTGTCAGATAGGGTTTCCCCTCCAATCCGCAAAGCGATACCCGGTGTGCCTGTCCGCCCTCAACCACCAGTGCGTCCGCATCAAACAAATGCTCTGTCACCTGCATTTTCCCTCCGTTTGTTTTTAACAGGTTATCCGTTTTTTCCACTAATCCGTTCCCGCTCAGTGTGGAATAAACCAAATCCTTGTCCGTATCAAATTCAATAAAATAATCCGTCTGTTTTCCCTCCCGGTTTAACGGACACATAAATGCGGGATGTCCGCCAATAGAAAAATACATCGGTTTTTCATCCTCGTTTACCACCCTCCAAATCACCTTAAGACAGTTACCGGATAACCGGTATCCAATCTCCAGGGTAAACGCAAAGGGATATTTCTCATAGGTGGACTCATCGGAGCTCAAAGAAAACCAGCACTCCGTACCGGTATTGGAGACAAGCGAGAAATCCATGTCCCGTGCAAAACCGTGCTGCCCCATAGGATATGCCTTATCCTCATAACGAAATTCTTTGTTTTTCAGGCTTCCCACAAAGGGAAATAACACCGGCGCACTCCTCTTCCAGAACCGCTCGTCCGCATTCCACATATACTCCGTTCCGGTCTCCTTTTTGACGATGCTGGAAAGCTCTGCGCCGAAATGATTGACGGTTACCACTAATTCCTCATTTTCCAATACTGCCTGCATACCTGTCTCCTTCCATTACCTGACTATTTTTAACAATAAAATGATTATAACACATTCTTCCGGATATGACAGCACTAAACCTTTGACAAGGCTTTTCATTCATGTTACGCTGTTTGAAAATAATATAATTACCAACGGAGGTGCCATATGCCGGATAATTTATTGGGAAGCAATACTTCCAACGAACAGTTTTTCCTTATTCCCTACAAACGTATCGCCAAATGCGAATACATACAAATCCTTATTCTCATCGCCATTTTTATTCCCTGTACGATAATCATATTCGGAATAAAGCCGTTTACCTTTTCCCTGCTGCGGGTATACATCTGCTTATTAGACCTCGGTGCGCTGGGCTGCCTTATCGTGTCGATAATCCGCATCACCTATGGCAAACGCCGCTGTCCCTTTGAGGTTTACTGGGACGAGACCTTCTTATCCTTTGACGATACACAGATTGCATTAACCGATATTCAGCGGATTATCCTGACGGATAAGCTTGCTGTCAGCAAATCCATATTTCCCCGTTACCGGCATCTGCTGGTGGTAACCCGGCAGAAGAAATACCGTTACTGGCTGGGCTCGGAATACGGTTTTCTTCTGTCCGAATACGAGGATTTCTGTGAAAAATTTGAACGGCTGTGCAAAAAACAAAAAATCGAGCTGCAATATAAGGCATAAATAGGTTTACAGAAAATCAAAAGCCGCCTGGCTGTATTCAAGCTCTTCATACTCGATTTCCTCCTGCGCCACCTGGCTCCGGTAGTCCACGACCACCGTCTGCTGCCTGTCTCCTGCCAGCTGCTGCCCCAATATATAATTTACATCGAACCGGCTGGTAATCGCCGGCGTTGCTCCCCGGGCAGGCACAATCAGCTGCACGTTGTTCGTTTTCAGCATGGCAAAAATCGGCTCCCAGATATAGATATCTTTCGCCGCACCAAAGGGATTATCAATGAAAATCACTTTCTTCAGCTCTGCCGCTTCCACACCCGGCGCATACATCCCCGAAATATAATTGATAATCGCCACCAGAAACTGGATATAAATTCCCTGAGACTGTCCGGTGCTTCCTACCGCCTCCTCATAACGCAGATAACGGCTCTGCTCCTTCATCCTCTCCCGCTTGTAAAGCTTCAGCTTAATGGAATTCATGTCCTTCACCATAACGCCGAACAGCTTTTTCAGCAAAAGCTTATCCTTCATATATTTCATCCGTTCCCGGTTATCCGTAAACCTATCAGCGCCGTTTACCACCTCATCAATGTAATCGGACATTCTCTGCTTGATAAATTCCTCTTTTACATAAGGAATCGCAAGGCTCACCATCTGTATCGCCTCACCGTCCAGCTGAATGCGGGACAGCTTGGGCAGCTTCTCCAGCTCCGTGCGCACATCCCTGCATCGCTCAATACACTGGTTTTCAAAATTATTCTTGATTGCCTCCATATCCTCAATTCCCTGCTCCACACGCTCCTTTTCCAGCGCAATAAAAGCAATCATTTCCCGGATATTCTCCAGCAGCGCCTTTGCCTCCTCATAGGTTTCCGGCACCTCCACATCATCCCTGACCGAATCGGCCAGTGCAAACGCCCCCATCGTAAAGAACGTATTTGCCGTCTGGGTTTTATAGCCAAGCAGCTCCTGCTTTGCCCGCGTCAACGCCTTTTTGCTCCGGTCAAAGGCAAACAGGCTCTCCTCAAAGATTTCACGGATTTCCTCCTGCTCCTTAACCAGCACCTCGGCATTTGCCGTGTCCAGCTCTTCCCCCTCCACAATACGCTTCACATCCTTATAGAGGTCAAGAATGACGCCATTATTCTTCACATACTGCTGGTATTCCCGCCGGAACGCATTTATCTCCTCCTGAAGGGTGTTCAAAATCCGGCCGCCCTCCGCAATCGCCTGAACTGCCTCCTCCTTTGTCACGCCCTTCCCTTCATCTGCCGAATCATCCTGTAGCCCCAGCAGACTGTCAATTTCCAAAACCGCTTCCTCACCAAACCGTTCCTTTAACCCCTGAACCGCCTGCTCAATCCGTCCCTCCAGACGGGTCGCCTCATGCTCTTTTTTCTTCAGCTCATCCCTTAACTGCTCCGTCTGTGCGGTAATCCGGGATAAATGCATGCTCAAACGGTTAATCCATTCCTCTTTGACCGGGTGCAGCTCATTACTTTCCCTTAACTGCTCCAGTACCCCCAAATCCACCTTTCTGCGCCGGATTACTTTCAGTCCTCTCTCCATGCTCTCCTGCAATGCGGCAATCAGCTTTTTCTTATCCTCCAATACGACGGCTGCCTGCTCCACAACACCTTTAGCCGCCAGAAATTCCGCCCTCAGCTGCTCCTCGGAAAGATTAACCGCAGTAAATTTTTCATCCGTATAGTAAGCCTTATAAATGTTCTCCCAATCCGACAGCACCTCCTGAAGCTGCTCCTCCATATGAAGAATCTGATTTGAAAGCTCTTCCTTTTTCAGCGCAGCCTCCTCCTTTGCAGACGCCGCCTTAGCCGTATCCTTCTCCAGACGTTTTACTTCCGCTTCATAAAAATCCAGCTGCTTTTTCGTCTCATCCGCCAGATTACTCACAGCTTCAATCCCCGCCAGTTTAATTTGCTCCTTCTGGTTGTTTTGCAGCAAATCCTCCAATTTCCGGGCTTCTTCCTGCTGCTTTTCTCCATGCGCCTTTATCCTCTCCACCTCTCCAACCAGCTTCTCCGCCGCCCGCTTATGCTCCAGCACGGCTTCCTTTCTCTCCTGCATCTCATTTTCCGCATGTAAAAATGCGGATGCGGTAAGCTTTGCCGTGTAGTCCAAATCTTCATCATAGGTGGCGCTCATCTCATCAAGCCGCTCCGCTTCCTCCTGCATTTCCGCCAGCTTTTTTTCCAGCCGGGAAAGCTCCGTGGCAAGAGCATCCTCCTCCAAAAAGAGCGTTTTATCCTTTGCAATCAACAAAATTCCTTCCTGCTCATCGGGAATATACGGGGCCTCCAGCATCTGCCAGTCAAAAACCGGCACCATCTGGTTTTCCAAATCAATCGTACCAATCCGCTCGTCCTCCTTCAGCAGTCCAAACTGTTTTGTCACCACGCCGTAAGGAAGCATCGGAAAACGGATTAGCAGCTCCTCCCGGTTCGCCTTTGGCAGGGCGGACAGATAATCCACGCCGGAAAGCGCAAAATCCCCGTGCCGGCTTTCCAGATAGTCCTTTACCCTGGACACCGCCTCCGATTCCTCTAAGATTCTTCCCTCTTTCACCTGCTCCAAATGGCGTTTTACCCGGTTAATCTCCTTTTCCAGCCCGGCAGCGGCAACTCTGTGGCGGAACGCCCTCTCCTTTATCGTGTCATAAAGCGCCGCCGCATCCTTTACTCCATATATCTGTACCATCTTTTTCAGGCGGTCCCGGTTTGCCAGATATTCCCGGTGTTTTTCCTCCGCCTCCTCCAAAGCCTTCTCTGCCATTTTCCATTCCTCATTTTCCACATACAGCAGCCTCTCCTTTTCGTTCCCCTCCCGGATATCCGCCATGTATGCCGCTTCCGCCGCTTCCTTTTTCTGCCGCAGCTCTTCCTCCTCTTCTTTCAGCTGCCCGCTAAGCTCCGTTAAATCGCTCAATACCAAAATGGAAATTTCCCTGCGGACAGCCCGGATTTCCTCCATCCGGTTAAAATATTCCTCCGCAAAGCGCTCCTTATGACTTCTGGCAACCGCCAGAGCCACCGTCGCTTCCTCGTCAATGTGGGTGAGGGTTTCCAACTCCTCCTCAAGGGCAGCCAGCTCCTTTTTCCTGTTTTCAAGGCGGCTTCTGCTGTCCCGCAGCTTTTCATCGTCCATCTGCTTTTTCGTGTACGCATAGCGGTGAAGCTTTTCCAGCTGGTCTGAATTGGTATCCTCCGACGCATCAATCGCCGCCCGGTTCTCCTCCATCTGCGCCCTGTCTTCAAGATAGCGCAGATAATCGTTTACGCTCTCCTTTAAATCCAGCTCCGCCTTTGCCTGATTAAGCTCCTCATCCGCCTTTGCCACATGCCTTTCCAGCACGCCAAGCTCTTCCCTGATTCTCTCCAGTTCATACCGGTCTTCTACGATTTTCAGACCTTCAAGCCTTCTCCGCTCCTGAAGAAGCCGCCGCTCCATCTCCGCCTTTTTTTCCTCCATTTTAGCGATTTCTTCCTCGCCCTGCCGGCTTAACGCCTCCCCGGTCACATAAATATCGCCGAGGGTTCCCGTCACTCTGTCCCGCTCTTCATACAGGGACAAAAAGGAGGACACCCTGCCCTCCAGCAAATGCATCAGCTCGGTTTCCCGGTCATAATTAGCAATCTCGCTTTTCTTTCTGGAAAGCTCCACCAGTTTATCCTTGATATCCAGCAGTGTTTTCGCCATATCCTCGTTGACGTCGTCCTGCTCCGTTTTTACCAGGAATGCCTTTTCAATAATCTCTTCAATCAGCAAATCCTCTATCACCTTACGGGTCGTCTTATAATGGGTTTCAAAATAAGTCCGGACATGCCCCTCCGTCTTATTGATTCCTCTGATAATCTCCCACTGGCTTTCAAACAGACCGTATCCGCTGATAAAACGCTGGTATTCTCCCTTGCGCTCAAACACAAAAACCTTAAGGTTCAGATTTCTTCTCCCTAATTCCTTCAGATAATTTTTCAGTCCGGTATAGGTAATCCTCTCCCTGCTGTTTTGCAGGGGCAGATTTACAATATCATTGTCGTTATACTCCCGGTAAAAAATACAATAATTAAAATATTCTATGGATGCGCTGTCCTTTCCTCCTGCCCCGGTATCCTTTGCCGTGTCGGAAACCGGTGCATCGGCTGCCTCCATGGCAATCTGTCCGCCGTCAGCCGTCTCTTTCTCCTTTGCCTTTCTTGCACAGAAGCCGGTGGTCATATAGCGGAATCCTTCTTTGATATCCTTATCATCCAGCTTCCACTCCACCAGAGAATGTATTGTGGTATTGCCCCCGCCGTTACGAAACAGCTTTTCCACCGGCTGTTTCTCGTCCAGCGTACAGTTCGGAATCAGATTTTGCAGCAAAAGCAGCATCAGCACGCTTTTCCCGCCGCCGTTTGCCAGGTCGTACAGCGTATTTTTCCCATACATCCGCATGGAAAAATCATCATAGCTCTGGGTTCCAAAATTGTATTTTACATTATTTACACGAATTCGGTTTATATTTGGCATGGTTTCTCTCCTCTGTCACGGCACGCCGGCGCATGCCCGGGTTCTATTCTTTTGCCGGAACGGCGTCTCCCTGAATATCTGTCTTATTTGACAGTGCGGCATAAATCTCGCCTCTGTACTCCTCAAAATAATTCTCCACAACGGCTTTAAACCGTTCTGTCGGATAATAGCGTTTACTTACCTCCACAAACAGCTTTTCCCCCACCAGAAAATTAAACGTAAGCTTTACCATTCCCGCCTTTGACGCTTTAGAAGCCCGGATATCCTCCTGCTCCTGTCCGGTACTCGCCGGAAGCTCGTCCCACAGCAGCGCCACCGTCTTAAAGCTCTCCTGCCTCTCCTCCTCCATGGCATAAACGGCAATATCCCCGGTAAAGACAGACAGCGCCTTCGTGACTTCCTCCATCACCTGTTCAATCCGGATATACTCTTTAAACTGATAGGCCGCCGAATCGGAATAGAACAACAGCAGAATTTCATACATGATAAAATAGCACAGATATAATTCTTTATTATACCTTAAGCCCATATTTTTTTTCAATTCCTCGTTGGTATAACCGAATATCCTGTTCCCGTCCCCGGCGGACAAAAACAGGCTTTCCTTATACTCATACAGATTAAGGTTCAATTTCTTTAATAACACCCCGACAATTTCATATACCTCCGCATTACCGTAGTAATCATCATACAGACTGCCGTTTGCCCCGCTCCGGCTGATATCCTCCCCGGTTATCAGCTTTGCATAAATATCCATCGCTTTTTCCAGATTTTTCATTTCCATAATCTCTTTTTCCTCATTATGTATTACTATGCTTTCTCTATAATATGTAAGTCCCTGCAGCATATTCCGTCCAATCCCCCGGCATAACGTCCCGCCACATAATAGCTGCCCATCTGCCCCAGCGCCAAATCTTCATACTCTGCGCCAATCGAAAAATAAACGGTTTTTTCTTTCATTTCAAACATGATAAGCCCGCCGAAACGAATCCGCTGCGGTTTCGCTTCCATTCCCGCATGGGGAATTTTAAGCTTCTCCGGACAGACTTCCTCATCTGCCCCGGTTTTCCTGAGCAAAAGAACCGCATCCGTATCTTCTTCATACTCCATTTCATAGCTTTCCTCTAACTGCCGGATATAAAAAAGGGTATCAAAAGCAATATCCTTATAGATTGCCCCGTCACGCCATAATAAATGCAGATTCCACCTTGCCGGACCGTCTGCATCCCTCTGGTAGCATTTGACCCACAGGCTTTTTGCCGGAATCCCCTCCTCATCCGCCGGCATCATCTGCGGCAAAAACTGTTCATGATATACCAGCTTCCAGTCAAACATCTGATAGGAGCCTTCATAAAGCAGACGGATATTCCAAATCCCCTTTTCCTCATTCAGACATCGCCCTGTCAGCTTGTAATCTTTCTCTGGCAGCTCACAAAGCGTAATTTCCTGTCCGATTGGCACCGTTCCGGGCAGCTGCACATTTGCCATGACCGAATTTACAATCTCCTGCAGCTCCGGATTATCCCGCATCACCTTTGCTAGAAAAATCTGGTCAATCACTCCGTAAATCAGCCAGCCGATAAGCAGCCAAAACGCAAGCGTCCGGAAAAACGGGTTAAACAGTCCGAGAATAAAAAAAATGACCACCAGGATTCCCACAAAAAATACATGCATCAGGCTATGGATATACTTAAACAGCCGCATTAACCATTTTAACCACATACCGTTCCCCCCCGTGAATTTCCCTATTTCTGAATCGCTGCCTGCATAAAATCTTTCTTACCGCTTAGTATATACAGCAAGTATACACATCGTCAATGACTTTATCCTAAAAACTGCGCCTCCGCCGTCTCAAAACGCATATCCGTTATCGTAAACGCTTCATCCTTTCCCTCTCCGAAATTCAGTATATTATCCGTGTTAAAAATAATCGTAAATGCCAGCTGCCCATACCGGTCTTTCCTCTCCATGCTCAGACTGTCCATCACCAGCCCCTCCAAAAAGGTATCCTGCTTGTCCTGCATGGCGCTTAAGTTGTATTTATCCTTTTGCGCCAGATGGACAAGAAAAGAATATACGTCCCCGTTTTTATAAATCTCCCTGCCGAATTTAATTTCATAAATTGCCATAAGCTCTGAAAGCGTGGTTTTCCCATGCTTCCAGAGCTGTTCCAACAATTCTTCAAACAATCTGCCAAAATTTCCGGCAATCCGTTTTTCTTCCGCCTCATCCGCAAAGACATAATCCGTATCAATCTGTTTTTTCTCCAGTTTTTCTCCGAAATCCGCATTATCTGTCCGGCTGTCCAGCATCCGGTCAATACTGCCCATTCCAAAGCTCTTTACCAGCTTCGGCATAAACAGCGGCGCCACCAGTGCCCCGAGCAAATCCGCCCGGTCGTTATCCATCGTCTTTTTCAACGCATCCCGGAAATTAAACACCGGCCGCAGCTTACGGAGCTTCGCCCGCCCAATCATCTCGTCCGCAATATTTTGCAGTTCAATGGTTTCTTTAATCAGCTCGCCGTGCCGGATAATGGTTTTCTTTAACTCCGTATCCAGACGGTGGATATCCTTATTCACCACCGGTGATTTAGCGGACACCTTATCAATCAGCGCACGGTTCTTTTCAAACAGCCTCGACTCCTCATCAAACCATTTTGCCACCGTCGCCATATACTCTTCGCCCGCTTTCGCTCCGGAAAACACATCACAGCTTAATAAGTCCAAAACCTCTTTCTTTTGCAGGGCAAGCTTGTTCACCTCATTGTTAATCCGCCTGACAACCTCTATTCCTCCCGCAAAATTCTCGGATTGAATCATTTTCTCCAGCAGCAGCTGCTGGACGGAAATATTACTTTCCTCTTTAATCTCTTTCGTATCCAGATAAAATTCAATCCCGTCCGTCGTCACATGATAAAGTACCTCTCCGTCCACAATCCGGCTGTCAATCAGCTTGACTCTTGCCGTTTTCTTCTTTCGCTCCTCCGGGTCAAAATAGGGAAAATTAAACGCCCTGCCGTCATTTTTTATCTTATCAAAAATGTAGCCAATCAGTTCCTTTTCTTCCGTCTCCTCCAACTCCAGGCGAAATTCCCTGCGGAGAAGCTCCGAAAGAAACTGCCGGTACTGCTCATAAGTAATCTCACTCTCCTGAAAATTATTCTCATGAATAAAAAACCGCAAACTTGCCATGGTAATATAGCCCATGTCCAAATCGCTGTACCGCCCCTCTTTATACTGTGAGAACGTCGTATCACAGAGAACAAAAAAGGGATAATATTTTTTTAAATTTAACATTCTGTCCTTATGCTCACTCATAATATCGTGAATCATAATATATTTTTCCGCCATAATTTTCCTCTTTATTCTTCCCAGAACAAATCATCCAGCGTTTTACCAAGTACCCGGCAGATTGACCGGCACAGATTAATCGTCGGATTATAATCCCCTTTCTCAATCGCATTGATGGTCTGTCTGGACACGTTTACCGCTGTTGCCAAATCCTGCTGCGACAAGTCAAGGGCAGCCCGGGCAGACTTCATCCTCAAATTCTTCATAGACTGCTCTCCTCGTCTTCTTCCTGTTTTTTATTATAAAGCACTTTTCCACAGAAAACAATAACGATAACCATAAACAGAATGCCCACTATCAGATTCAGATAATCGGCAGAAAGCACGCCTTTTTCCAGCAGCGGACGCTGCTCTGAAATATTCCCGACTCCGATTACCAGATTAAGCAGGGCAACTGCGGAAAACATCAAAATCACCCCTTTGGCATTTTCATAGAGGGACATATAGGCATCCTTCAAAATACAGATTACTGCAAATACAGCAACGGAAAGGCAGACGCCCAGCCATAACCCGCAAAACGACATAAAAACCGGTATCCCTGTTTCCTTTAACGCTGCAATTATCAGCATATAAAAAATCAGGGTGAAATAGGCAGCCTTGTACGCTTTCCCTCTTGCCAGCAGCTGCCGTTCATCATAGGCGCCCTGCATCCATTTTAAACCAACCTTTCCTCCCAGTTTTCCGATACCCCATTTTAAAAATGCCGCCAGAAAAAATGCGCATACCATACCGCAAAACATACCCAGATAATAGTACAAATTTATCACCCTCCTTGCACTTCAACTGATTGCATAGGTAATTGCGAAACTCCTTATTTTCAAAACCCAGTTGTATAATATAGACAATATCATAAACAGGTGCTTTGGAGCCGCTGGTGCTTAGCGAGGTATTTTCGAGCTTAGCACCATTGCGTGCGACAAGCAGCGAAAGCGTACCTGTGTTGATTTGTCTATATTATACAACGGGCATTTGCAAAACTTATGTTTCGCAATTACCTGCAACTGATTACAGACTGCTATTCTGCATGCTTTATATCCTTTAACGCTTTGCTGAGCTTAATCGGATTACCATAGCGCAGGGTACCCATACGGTAAATCTTTGCCGCAAGCCAGCCCACAAAGAAGATAGAGACAAACAAAATGACTGCCGAAACAACCACTTCCCACGTTGCCACCTTTCCCATGCCGATTCTGACAAACATTGCAGAATAGGAAGAAAGCGGAAGGAAAGAGCAGACCTTCATCAACACACCGTCGGGATTTTCCAACTGGCACAGCACAACCATATATACCAGCATAATCACCATTTGGAAGGTTCCGGCAGATTTGTTGATATCCTCCGTCTTGGAAACCAATGCGCCCATCGCTCCATACAAAAAGGCATAGAACAAAAACCCGCCGACTCCGAATACGGCAAACACTGCCAGTACCTCTGCCGGAATGTCCAGCAGAACATCCAGATGGTTTCCCCATGCTTCATGGTTCACGCTATAGCCAATCAAGGTAACGCCAAGAATTAACGCAAGCTGCACAACCACCGCTGCCGCACCGGCAAACACCTTGCCAAACAACAGATACTTGGAGTCCACACTGGTTACCAGCACCTCAATGGAACGGTTGCTTTTCTCCGTTGTAACGGCGGTGGCAATCATTACGCCATACAGGATAATAATCATAAAAATAATAATCACCAATGCATAGCAGTACCAGAAATTCTCCCCCACATCCTTGCCGAGGATTTTTTCCTCACAGGAAACCGGCGCTTCATAGTCCGCTGCAAAACGCTCATAGTCCAAATTATTTTCCTGGCAATATATCTGTTTGTGAAGCATACCCAGCAGCTGTTCAAAAATCATCTGGTTTTCATCATACATTTCCCGATTTAATACATGATACTGGTAATGCAAATCGTCTATCACATAAAACCCCGCATCAGCCTTTTCATCGGCAACTGCGCGATTTAACTCCTCTTCGCTGTCCATCATCAAAAATTCGGCATTCGGAAATGCCTGCTCTAACATTGCCAAATCGGAAAAATATCCCTGCCTGTCCACAATTCCCAGCACCACCGGCTCTCCTTCGTCCTCATTGATTCCCAGCATTCCCATACCATCTTCAATGCCACTCCCGTCACTTTCGATTCCCAGCAAATCAGACATATCAAAAAATCTGGGTAAAAAGGTGATTCCACCGAGCAGTACCGCCACCAAAATCGTTGTAATCACAAAAGACTTGTTTTTTATATAGCTCATCAGTTCAAATTCAAATACCGTCAAAAAACGTTTCATTATTCCTCACCCACCTTTGCCACAAAAATATCATTTAATGATGGTTTATATGTCTCAAAGTGCTCAATCTCCAACTCCTCCAGCTCTGCCAGATTGCGTAACAGCCCTTTTCTGTCCACTCCGTCAAGAAGTCTGACAATTATTTCCTCCTTCTTCCTTCCGGTTATCTCCAAAAATGCAGACAGCTTCTGCTTCAGCAGCCTTTCCATATCTTCCCCGGAAATCCCCACACCGCTAATCACAAGCTGGTTTTTCCCAAACTCCCGCTTAATCTCCGACAGATTCCCGTCAAGTATCACTTCGCCGTGGTTAATTATCACAATATCCTCACAAAATTCCTCGACATAGCTCATCTGGTGACTGGAAAAAATGACGATTTTCCCCTCCGAAATCAGTTCCTGTACAACCTCCTGCAAAATCTGTGAGTTAACCGGGTCAAGACCGCTGAAGGGCTCATCCAGAATGACAATCTCCGGGTCGCACACCAGCGTGGACGCCAGCTGCACCTTCTGCTGGTTTCCCTTGGACAGTGTTTCCAGCAGTTTCTTTTCGTACTGGGCTACCTGCAGCCGCTCAAGCCATTTTCTGGCATTCTCCACCGCTTTAGCTCTGCCCATTCCCCGCAGCCTTGCCAGATATGTCATCTGCTCCAATATCTCCCGCTTCGGATAAAGACCTCTCTCCTCCGGCAGATAACCAATCTGTACCTTTCTCGGGTTGAACGGTTTCCCGTCTAAAAGAATCTCCCCGCTATTTCCGTGAAATACATCCATTAAAATCCGGATTGTCGTTGTCTTACCCGCTCCGTTTCTCCCCAGCAGTCCCAGCGCTTTACCGCTCTCGACCGAGAAAGTAATTCCCTTTAGTATCTCTTTATCCCCAAAGGACTTGGTAATGTTTTTAACCTCCAGCTTCATTTATCCAACCTCCCTGCATCTCTGCTCCTGGAAATGAGCAAAACTTAACCTTCAGCAGCGTCCGTTATTCTTTACTGCATGAAAAAATCTGACGCCTGTCCGATTCACTCATAAGTATAGGCGTCAGATTACATTATGTCAAGTATATTTTACAAAAAGTTTTCTATTTTTTCCTTTTTACTCTCCAATGACATTAACCTGGCACATTTTCATCGTTTCCAATGCCGCCTGGTGGGTCTTTGGTGTAACCCCTGCGCAGCAGGAAGCGTCCACCGTCACCTCAATCTCCGGATAAGCCGCCTTGATAATCAGCGCATTGGACACTACGCAAATGTCCGTACAAAGCCCCACCAGCTCCACCTCTTCAAGCGCAAACTCCTCCCATTTCATCCAGCCGAAAGCGGGCTTATCCACATATTTCGCTCCGGGAACCTCCAGACCGTCGGCTATTTTCCAGCCATCGGTTCCGACAATGCAATGCTCCACCGGAAGATGCTTCCCCTCATTGGTATGCAGATAATCCCGGGTATGGCTGTCTCTGGTAAAAATAATCTCCCCGCCGGTTCTCTGGTAGCTCTTAATTTTTTCCCTTACCTTTTCCACGATTGCCTGCGCCTCCACGGTTCCCAGGGAACCGTCAATAAAATCATTCTGCATATCCACTACAATTAACGTCTTTTTCATGCTAATCTCCTCTCTTTTTTACGATAAAAATAGGTGATTGCGAAACGCCGTCTTTGCAAACGTCCGTTGTATAATATAGACAAATCAACACAGGCACGCTTTCGCTGCTTGTCGCACGCAACGGTACTAGGCTCGAAAATACCTCGCCAAGCACCGGCGGCTCCAAAGCGCCTTGCTTATAATGTTGTCTATATTACACAACTCGGTTTTGAAAATAAAGCGTTTCGCAATTAGCTATTACGATAAAAAAATTATAACATAGCCCGATTTACTTGAAAATGAAAATTAGATAAAACGTTTGAAAATTTTTTAGCGAGGTATCTTGAAAACGGCTCGTTTTTTCTATATAATAACCAGAGATAATTCTTAAGTTTTTCTTAAGCTTCGGACAGCAGTTATTACGGAGGAAAACATGAACGAAAAGCAGGATATTGAGCAGACAAAAAACTCCATAAAGGATACGGAAGCAACGCAAAGCCAGCAGGCAGATTATCCGGATATCAGTAAGGTGGACACAAAAACCATCGTGATTATTTCTTTTCTCTTTGTTCTGGCTATTTTTCTGCTCTCTGTATTTGTTCCGCCGGCGAGTAAACAGCAGGCTTCAACAGAACAAAAAGCCTCGATAGAACAGCCAGACACCGCCTCCACCACGGAGACTACCAAGAGCTCCGAAACAACAGAGGATTCGACTGCGCTCTTTGATTTAGGGCTGGCAGACCGGACCACCGAGCTGCCGGAAGTGATGGAGGCATTCCGTACTTTTGAATTGGAGGAGCCCAAACCCGGTTTTGCCACATTTAACGGCAGTACCTATTATCTGACCAACAACCATGCCCGCTTTACCGGCTGGCTCATGGTAGATGACGCCAGCTATCTTTTCCGCGAAAACGGTACCATGGTAACCGGCTGGTACATCATGGACAATCATCAATACTATTTTGACGAGGACGGCGTGATGCAGACTAACCAATGGGTTGACGGCAGATATATCGGCGAAGACGGTTACGTCCTTACCAATACCATGACGCCGGACGGTGTCTACGTCGGAACGGACGGAACAAGAAACGATTCCGTCAGTCTGGAAACCAGCGTGGAGGGGCTTCCCCTGTTAAAAGGCGTTTTGCAGTCCATGACGGATGGCTATTCCGGTACATGGTCAGTTTACGTCAAGGATATTGCCAATAATGAATATCTTGTCATCAATAATGTACAGCACTTTTCCGCAAGCCTCATTAAATTATACTGTGCTGCGGCGGCTTATGATTTGATGGAGAAAGGAACACTGGAACGAACTGAGAACATTGACCGGTTAATGGCACAAATGATATCCATCAGCGACAATGACGCATTTAATCTGATGGTGATGAACTGCGGCGAAAACCACAGCCATATCGCCGGACGAAAGGTCATACAGGAATATATTGACAAAAACGGCTACAAGGACACCACCATTACGTCTATCCTGGTGCCTACCCGATACCGGGCACCGTCCTCACCGGGAAGAAATTATACCACGGTAGTAGACTGCGGGCTTTTGCTGGAGAAAATTTACAAAGGAAAATGCGTAAACCCGGAAATTTCCGAAGAATTTCTGGAGCTGCTGTTAAACCAGACCCATATCAATAAGATTCCCCGGGGACTTCCGGAGGGGACAAAGTGCGCCAATAAAACCGGCGATACCAACGAGACGCAGCATGACGCCGCCATCGTCTATTCCCCTGGCGGAGATTACATTCTCTGTGTCATGAGCAGTAACTGCGGAAATGCCATTAACTATATTACCTCCATCTCCGAAACGGTATACTCCTATTTCAATTCAAACTACCTTATCTACGAAAGCGCCGACTAGATATTTCCGCCGTTTTTTGGCGGAAATATTTTTTCTTGCCCTTTTTTCCAAAACATGGGATAATCTGTGCATAGCAGACCAAAAAGCAAAATACAATATAGTACGAGGTGACAAAGCATGAACATCATTGAATGGTTAAAGGTAATCTTATTAGGCATTGTAGAAGGCGTCACGGAATGGCTTCCCATCAGCAGTACCGGACATCTGATTTTAGTAGACGAATTTATCCAGCTGCGGCAAAGCGACGCCTTTATGGAAATGTTTAATGTGGTTATCCAGCTTGGCGCCATTCTCGCCGTTGTCGTACTGTACTGGAATAAATTATGGCCGTTCCACTTAAAGAAAAACGCACCGAAAAAAAGCTGGTTTGTTAAACAGGCAGATGGCGGACTTGCCGGAAGCATACAGCATTTCTGCAACAATTACTGCCATATGGATAAAATTATACTCTGGTTAAAAATCGTATTTGCCTGCATTCCCGCCATGGTTGTGGGGCTTCCCCTTGACGACTGGATGGAGGAGCATTTTCATAATGCCACGGTAGTTGCCCTTGCCCTAATCGCCTATGGCGTTATTTTTATCCTTATCGAGAATTACAATAAACGGCGCACCCCGAAAATCCTTTCGCTGAAAGAGCTTTCCTTTAAGGATGCCTTTCTCATTGGCGTTTTTCAGGTGCTGTCCCTAATCCCCGGAACCTCCCGTTCCGGCTCCACCATTATCGGCGGTATCCTAATCGGTACCTCCCGTGAAATTGCTGCGGAGTTTACGTTCTTTCTCGCCATTCCGGTGATGTTTGGCGCAAGCCTCATCAAGCTGTTAAAATTCGGGCTGGCATTTACCGGCACTGAATTTGCCGTTTTAATCGTCGGCATGCTTGTGGCATTTATTATCTCCATTCTGGCAATCAAATTCCTGATGGGGTACATCAAGAAGCATGATTTCAAGGTGTTCGGATGGTACCGCATTATCCTGGGAATCCTGGTTCTCGTTTATTTCTATGGGATAAAATAACCCCCGGTTCTAGGACTGCTTCACCTGCTTTTGCGCATAGGTCATAATCCCGGCTACCGTTTTGGCGTCCGTCATTTTGCCCTCATAAATCATCTGCTGTAAGTCCCGGATATCCCAAAGCTCCACGTTAATTTCCTCTTCCGGGTCTAAATGCTGTGCGGTCTTTTTCAGATTTTTCGCCAGATAAATATCAACCTTTTCATTGCAAAATGCCACCGTGGTATTCAGCGTAAGCAGGTATTCAAAATCCTCACCCCGATACCCGGTTTCCTCTTCCAGCTCCCTTTTCGCGCACTCCAGCGTCGGTTCTCCCGGAGCATCCAGCTTCCCCGCCGGCAGTTCCAGGGTAAACCGGTCCAAAGCATTACGGTATTGGCGCACCATAAGAAGCTTCCCATCTTCATTTACCGCCACTACTGCCGCCGCCCCGTCGTGGTGGATATAATCCCATTCCAAAACCTGTCCGTTAATCTCCACCGTATCCTTGTACAACCCAATCACTGTTCCCTGCGCCCTAAGCTCTCTCTTTAAACGTTTTACCGGTTCCATCAATACACCTCCCAAGTATAACCAATTTTACTCTGCAAAACAAAAATTGTTAATCCTCTCATTTAAGGATATTTAATTCAAGAAGTGATTACCCCCTAAATAACCAGTATAATTGAATCGCCAAACACAACTATCCGTATAGAAAGATAATCACTTATGGACATTATAATGTATTTGATTCAATTAGTACAATACCAATATGAAATAATAAATTTATGTGGCTGTCAGGTTGTCCATTACACCTGCTTCCACACTCACCATTTCATCTCCAATTCAGCTCAAAACTTTTCACCTATTATTAGTCTCATTATCTCATTCCCAAAATGAGACTATATGAGACTAACTTGAGACTGTATGAGACTAAGCCACACTTTTCATTGCAAAGTCCAGGTTGCTGTCTTTTTATCATCCCATCAATATCAAGTCAATTATTTCCTTGAGTTTCCGCAGTTTTATCCACAATACCCTAAATCAACCGTGTTGATTATCTACAACTTTCAAAAAATGTCCAAAATATAAGGAATCCAAAAGGCAAACCGGAATCTATTTAATTTTTTTGCGAATCCGGTTGACCTTTTCCAACACCGGTTTTGCCCCTATCCATAAAAAGAGAAACGTAAACACCCCATGAATAACGTCAAAGGGGAAACCCATTGCCCATGCCGCCAGTATCATTTTCAAATTCACCTGTTCCTGATAGAGCAAAGCGGAAGAAGTATTCATTATCACCCCATATACCAAAATCACCGATATTAGCCCAAACAGGCAGATTCCGTATTTTTTCTTTTTGCTGCAAACCGTATTCTGCTTAAAGAAAATACCCGACAGAAAACCCAGCATCCCCATGGCGAACATCTGCCACGGCGTCCACGGTCCCTGTCCAAAAAACAGGTTTGATACCAGCATTGATATTGCCCCCACCAAAAAACCCGCTTCACCGCCCAGACCGGCTCCCGACAGAATAACCATTGCCGCCATGGGTTTTGCCTGGGGCACCATATAAAATGCCGCCCGGGCGGTCACCGTAATTGCGCTGAACACGGCAATCACCATGATTTCCCGAAGCCTCGGCTTGCGCCGTTCAACGCTTAAGAAAAAGGACAGGATTGCCTCCAGGATTAAAAGCATTGAGATAAAATAATATTTCCGCTGCAGCAGTACCATATGCCCAAAATAAATCGTAAGAGGCATAACCAGAAAAAATATTCCGAAAGAAATCCAATATTTCCATACAGGCTTCCTATCCTCCCTTAAAAGCGGTACGGCTGTCTTTTCCTCCTCGCTCTTTCGGCTCATTACGCCACTTTCTTCCGCAGAAATCGCCGTTTCGCCCTCCTGTCCGGCAGATATTCCCTCCTCCTTTTTCACAAAATCCGCCGTTTCAGCTTCCCGCAAGGCAGATGCTTCCTCCTCTTTTTTCACAAAATCCGCCGTTTCAGCTTCCCGCAAGACAGATGCTTCCTCCGCTCTTGCTCCGCCAAGCGCCTTTTGTACGTCCTCTACCAGCACCGCCTGCGGCAGCAGGTTTCTGCACATTCTGACCACAAAAGTCGTATAAAAAACATTCCGCAAAAAGAACTCCCGGGTATCCGTTACCGACAGAATCTGCCCGTCAAAAAACATTCCGCAGACATCCGCATACCGGGCGCAAAATTCCACATCATGGCTCACCATTAAAATTGTTTTTCCCTGTGCCGTAAGCTTCTTAAGCAGTTCTCCCATTTCCGATTTAAAGGCATAATCCATCCCTTTTCCCGGTTCGTCCAGCAAAAGAATTTCATCATTTTCCAGCAGCAGCTTCGCCAGCGCAAGCTTTTGCATCTGTCCTCCCGATAAGTCAAAAGGATGCTGTCCAAGAACTTCCCCAAGCCTGCAAAATTCGATAACCTCTTCCACCAGAAACACTTTACCGGATAACTGCGTCTCTTCCTTTGCCAGGCTGTCGGAAGCCTCCAGCTCTTCCCTTACCGTTTTTTTAACAAACATCGCCTGGGGATTTTGCGGCAGTACTCCGATACTTTCCTCCTGCAATTCTATTTTTCCCCGGTATGCCGGAAAATGTCCCGCCAGTACATGGAGCAGCGTAGATTTTCCGGTTCCGTTTCCTCCTAAAACAGCGGTAAGCTTTCCTTTTTCCAAATTGATACTGCACGCCTTTAAAATATCCTTCCCTTCACGTTCATACCGAAACCAAAGCTCTTTCGCCCGGACCGCCGGCAAAATTCTTTCTTTGCCTGACCATTTCCTTTCTTTTCCCTCAATTCCGCCCTTATTTTCCACCGGTGCCTTTTCCGGACAGCTAAAGGAGGTTTTGCCAATCCCTTTTTCCCGGCATACTTCTTCAAGCCAGCGTCTCCCGGCATTAACCGTAAGGGGCACCTTTCCGGTCATCTCTTTTTCCGTCATTTCTTTCCCGACAGCTTCTTTTTCCGAAAATGCAAAATAGAGCTGTGCCGACGCAGGCAGTGCCTTAGCCAGAGAGCCTTTTTCCCGATACAGCGCATACGCCGCCTGCCCGGGCGTCCCCTCCATCACTATGCGTCCTCTCTCCATCAGCAGGATGCGGTCGCACAGGGAAAACGCCTCCTCCCACCTGTGCTCGGAAAGGATAATTGTTGTCCCAATTTCCCTGCGAATTTTTTCTATCATCCGGAAAAATTCCGCCGCCGCAATGGGGTCAAGCTGACTGGCAGGCTCATCCAAAACCAGAACCTCCGGCTCCATTACCATGACGGACGCCAGATTTACCAGCTGCTTCTGCCCGCCGGAAAGGCAGTCCAGCTTTTTATGATAAATTTCCTCCAGATTAAAAAATGCCGTCATTTCCGCAATTTTTCTCTGCATAACCGGCTGGGGATATCCCAGACTTTCCAATCCGAATGCCAATTCATGCCACACGGTATCCGTAACCTGGACCGCCTCCGCATGCTGTCCCACAAAACCCACCAGCGCCGCCTGCTCCCTCTCTTCCAGCTCCTCCACCGGTTTCCCACATATCCGGATTCTGCTGTCCACGCTTCTTATCCCCTGTGGCATATAATCCGGCTTTATATGCCGCAGCAGCGTCGTTTTCCCGCAGCCGGATTCCCCGATAAGCAAAAGGCTTTCTCCCCGTTTTACCGAAAGCGACACATCCCGCAGCGAAAATGCACTGTCCGTATCATATGAAAATGTCAAATGCCTGATTTCAATCTGCGCCATTTTTTCTCCTCTATACAGCCTGCCGTTACCGGCAGCATACACATCCACAAGTAAACAAGATAAATGCTGACGGAATATGCTCCGGATAACGCCCCCTCTGTCTGCGGGAAATACGTCCAGGCAAGCCCGCCGGTTTCATATCCCAGCAAAACATATCCCACCGCAGGCAAAAGGGCAGCCAGCATTTTTTTGTCCCGTCCGGTAAACCGGTACAGGGTATATGCCGTCCGTCCTTCGAGACCGTATCCCCGCCCTTTCATGCTGTCCGCCATATTTACCGCATCCTCCAAAACCCAGGTAATCAATATGGAAAGATATTCGATTCCCTGCCGGAGGGGTAAAATGCGTTTTGCTAATAATAATTTCATTTTATCTACAGGCTTTCCTCCGCCATACCGTTCCTCTACCCGCTGTTCTTCTTTTTTTCTCCGCTCATTTCCCGCCGTCCGGATTTCGGTATATTTTTTCTGGATTTTCGGGATGAAACCCAAAATCATGGATAATATCAACCCGAGAACCGGAAAGCCCTTTCCGAACAGATACACAAAATCATCCGCAGTTAAAATTTCTCCTGCTGTGCGGAACCACAGAAGCGTCGCCCCCAGCATGCATGCCGCCGCCAGTCCATACAAAATGGATTCCAGCGTCAGCACATTACCCGACGGGAGATAGGTAAGAACCGTCACCCCCTGGTGGCTGAATGCCGGATTGATTACTGCCGCCAGCAGCATAACCGGCAAAAGCACCCGCATTCCCCTTTTAGCCGCCTGCCAGCCAAAGAGATAAAGGGTATAACTGAGCGCCCCGCACAGACTGATTGCCAGACAAACCGGATGCATCAAAATCATGCTGCATCCGATTACTGAAAGAAAATAAATGAAATTAACCGCCGGATGATATTGCCAATTACTCCTCAAAATAACCACCCACATCCTTACCTAAGCTACAGGTATAAAGCCATCTTATCTCATCGCCCTCACTCACTTTACGCTCCGAACAGCCGATGCCCGGAAAATCTCCGTTTATGCTATACATCCAGCCGGATAAATCTCCGGCATCAAACTGATACAGATTGTTGATTCCTTCAATATAATAGCTCTTATACAGCGGCGTATAAGTATATTCCAGATGAATATCCCTTGCCTTTGCAACATTCCTTAACACATCAAACACCGTACTTCCCGCCTTGATTGTCACCTGTGTTTTTTCCAGAATCACTCCATCGGCGGGCACCGTTTTCTTCTTCGACTCCTTTAATTCGTCCATACGGGATAAAAGCACGGCGCAGGAGATATCCACCGTGCAGGTTACCGTGTCCTCCGCTGCCGTATTCTGATTTCCTCCATCTGTCCGGTCCGCTGTTGTATCTGCAAAATTTATCTGTGGATAATTTTTCTTATCCTTTGCCGTCTGCTCTCCCGATTCTGTATCACTTTTTACCCCGGCGTTTTTTCTCTCCCCAATCTCCTGTTCAACTGAACCATTATCCGGCTGCTTTGTATTGGAGGATTTATTCTTCTCACCGCTTCCCTTCTTCACTGCCTGGTTTGCATTGCTTTGCGCTTTCTTATTATTCTGCGTTTGCCGCTCCTCGTCAGAGGATTTGCCTTTCCGCTTGATGTTCATCACAATCCGGTTAAAAAAACCGCCATCGTCTTTTTCTTCCGCCGGAGGATTTTCCTTATCGGAGACCGATTGCTCCTGTGCTGTTTTTTCCACTGAAGCTTCTTCCAGCGGTTCTTCCAGCAAACCGGTTTCTTCACTCTGCCGCTCTGCCGTCTCCACGCCCGGCTCCGACAGAGAGAATCCCCGTAAATTTTCCGAATCTCCGCCATACCAGAATGTAAATACCAGTAAACACAGTATTCCTGCCAAAGCCGCCGCTTTTTTCCATTTATTTCGATTCACTCTCTGGCACCTCCTGCTTTTTTAACGCTTTTCTTCTGGCATTGGCCGCTCTTTTCTGCTCTATCCGTTTCTGCTTCCAGCGGGCACGTTTATCCTCTGTTCTTGGCTCTTTTATCCCCGCCGCCTCCAGCGCTCTCGGCCATGGTCCAAAAAAGGACTTAATCATCGCCGTTTCCTCCTCGGAAAAATCGGATTTCTTCGGATAACGTCCGGTTTCCCTCTGCTTTTGACGAAGTAATGCCAGATAAGCTTCTCTTTTTTGCTCCATATGCCTGTGCCTCCTTATCGCATCAAAAGCTGGCTGCGAAAGCCGGTAAACCTTTCGCAGCCAGCCCTATCATATTATACCACAGCAGGACAATTATTTCCTCTTCGTTTTCGCCTTTACCGTCGTATACCGGCTTACGCCCTTTTTATTTTTTGCCGCAATCTTCACTGAATATGTTTTGCCTGCCTTAAGCTTCTTCAGCGTATATCCTGTTCCCGTTGCAGGTATGGTTTTTGATTTCCACTTCTTTCCGTCTGCCGACCACTTCACGATATAGCCCGACGCATCCTTTATATGCTTCCAGCTTACCGTAAGCTGATTTGCGCCTGACGCTTTTACCTTTAAGTCCTTTTTCCGGATTGCCGCAGGCTTCTTCAGCTTCTTTGCCGCCTTCGTTTTCTGGAATTTCGCTATTGTGCAGTATTCGCCCGACCTTCCGTCGACATTTGCTCTCACCCGGAAAGAATATGCCGTGTTCGCTTTCAGGTTTGTTACTATCGCCTTTGTTCCGGTAACGGCAGCATTTTCCCCGGCAATGATCACCTTTGCCTTTTTCCATTTCCCCCCTTTTGTCTTCTGCTGTATCGTGTAGGACTGCGCATCCTTCACCTTGCTCCATGAGAGGGTCATTTCGGTTACACCCTTTGCTGTCACCTTCAGCTGCCGGACCCGTTCCACCGTCAGTCTGGCAATGCTGTCCTTTTTTTGTGTTCCGCAGGCTGTACAGGTATAGGTCATCACTCCTGCCGCATTATAGGTTGCCGGTGTTGTCACCGTTCCTGCATCCCATACATGCTTATGATTCTGCATCCAAGCTTCCTGTACGGATTTCCCGGCGGTAACATCCGTCATTTCATACAACGGAGTCTTTTTGTCCAAAAACCGCCGGTAAGCCGTCAATGCATAGAAGCCCTGCTCCGTCGCCATTCCGCTCCTTGCACCGTCTGCCGTATGTTTAAATCCGCCGCCCTCTGCATAAAAGCTGCACAAAGCCTTTAGCACACTTTGCCCGTTTTTCATAAACCGGGTGTCAGCGTCCGCATCCAGCTTAAGGGCGGTTAACGCTACAATAACCTGCGCACAGGACTCGGCACAGGAGCTCTGTCCATTGCTGTAGCTGCCATCGGAAAGCTGCAGGGCAGACAGACAAATAAGCGCATCATCGACCGCTTTCTTTGCCGCCATATTCCGATTGTAATACGGTGCCAGCGCCTGAACCGCCATCGCTGTAATGTCCGTTTCCGGGGTGCTTTCTGTCAGCGACCATCCGCCGCCTTCAAGCTGCGCATCCAAAATTTTCTGTATCAGCATTTCACGGGTAGTCTGTACTCCGCCGCCCGTAACGGCAGGAATCTCATAGCCTTGGCAGTCAAGGGCAATCAAAGCCCAGATTGCGCCGTTTATCCCCTGCCCATTGACATAATCCAAATCCGACAGACCGTTAAGCAGGTTATATCCTCCCACATCGGTTACATCGTAGCCTGCGGCAGTCAACGCCAGAATAATCCGGGAGTTCTCCGTGGATTTCACCGGATGAAGCCTTCCCTTCGCATCAATATTTTCCTTTACATATTCCATTACATTTCCGGCATAACCAGCCGGTATCTCCCTGCCGCTCCGGGCAAGTCCCAGCACCATCCATTCGCCGCCTACGGAACCGACCTGCGGTACTCCCAGCGATACCCTATAATCGGCTGTCGCTTTTTCGATTGCCGCTGTCTCCGTGTGGGACGCCGTCAATGCCGCCAGCGCATTTTCCGCCGCAACAAGTTCTTCATAATTGGAAACCAGCATTTTCTGCTCTGCGGTTAATTCGTCATACGCCGCTCTTGCCGCCAAAATAGCCGGCCGGCTTTCCAGCGTAACCGGTAAGGATATCCCGGAAATCAATTCTTCCGCACCTGCAGCAGCCGCAACATCCGTCTCATCTGCCTTTAATACTGCCAGCTCTCTTTCTGCCTTTACCAGCGTTTGATAATTGCCGACGCTTCTCTTCTGAAATTCATTCAGCATATCGTAGGCATCCCGTGCCGTTTCGATTTTCTCTGCACTTTCCAATGTAACCGGTACAGGAATCTCTTTAATCAGTTCCATCACGGCTTCTACCATCGAATCGTCGGGATTCCAGCTCGTCTCCCGATAATCATCAGTATAGAAGAACCGCATTTCATCGCCGTCTTTCAGTTTTACCGCATCCATGTAATCCGGAAATTCATCATTTATCGTGTACATCCATCCGCTGAACGCGCCATTGGCAAGCTCTTCCAGCTTTACGTTATCCGGTCCCGTTATCGACGAAACATAACTGTACGCATTCGCTTCAAAAGCAAATCCATAATCGCCCATCATCTTTTTAAACAAATCATATGCAGTGGCACCGTTTGGAAGCGTACAGGTTGTGGGTTCAATCCATTCCGTGTAAGCGGTATGGCTGACATTTACACCGTGGGGGGCATCTCCACACAGAGTGAAAACTACCGTTAAAATCTCCGGTTCATCAGGATTTTCGGGGGTATCTCCCTCTCCGCTTTCGCCAATCTGCCATGCCAGAAGCGGATAGCCGTCATTTTCTTTACTGTCCAGCACAAAAAAGTCTTTCCCTGCCTGTGCATTTAACAATGTCACAAAGCCCTCCTTTTTCATGCTTGCACTGCTTAAGCCCTGTGCCGTTTTATCCGTTGCCTCCGCTTCTGATTCCGCAAGATAAAAGCTTCCTTTAGTTCCTGAAATATAATCAGTACCGGAAAGCCCGCCCAGCACGCCATAGGCATAAAGCCCCGGTCCCACAGTGCCGATATTATAGCAGCCCTGCGGCGCAGCGCAAACCGAAGCGTCTCCGGCAATACCACCCAGCTTGGATTTTCCGCTTATTCCGCCTTTATTCCAGCAGGCGTTAATCACCGCATAATTTGTCATCAGTCCGGCAATACCTCCCGCCGAAACGGTAACATTTTCGCTTCCTACCAATCCGACGTTCACACATTCACTGATATTTCCATAAGAAACCGAGCCGGCAATACCGCCTGTATTTTCTTTTCCCTGTACGGTACTCCGGTTAATACACTGACTGACCTTACTGTTAAGCCCAGCCTGCCCGACAATACCGCCCACATCTCCGGCACCGCTTACGGTTCCGGTAAAGGAACAGTTCGTCACTTTTCCGTCAATATATCCGACAATACCGCCTACCGATACGGCATCATCCGTATCTCCGATAACCGTACCCGACACGGAAAGCCCCTTTACTTCACCTTTGCCGCCGATGTTACCGAAAAATCCCTGTTCACCGGAGGATGCCGTAAGCCGAAAACTGGTAACGGCTTTTTTGTTCCCGTCAAACGTACCGGTGTACGGATACTTCGACGAGCCTATCGGATACCAGTTCCCGGCAGTAAGCTCTATCTCCTCCGCCAGCTTTGCATTGAGGTAAGGCGTCCCGCCGTTTACCTGGTTGACAAACCATTTTAATTCCGCCTCAGTAGTAATTACATACGTGCCGGCGATGTTCACCGGCTCATCCGTCTGTTCATCCGGCCAGATTCCTGCTTCGGCTTCGGTCTGCGCAGTTCCTGCTTTCCGCTCCACATAACCCGGTTTCTTTCCCGTCACCCTTACCGAAAGCATTCTTCCCCTGTCCGATTCGGTTACGGTATAAGAAGCCTTATCTGCTCCTTCAATCGCTGCGCTTCCCCGGTACCATTGATAAACCGGATTCGTCTCTTCTCCCTTATATTCGGCGGTCAGCGTATGCCCCACAACAGCATAACCGCTAATCTGCACACTTCCGGTAAAGCCGTCAATCTTCCCCGACTGACCGGAGACAATGCCCTGAAGGGACGGTTCCATAGCCTTAACGCAGAGAACTCTTCCTGCCATATTTGTCGGAACAACATAGGTATCCGATACCGACAATACCGTTTCGTCCACCCCGTCAAAGGAATACCAGACAAAAACAGGATTTTCCGCATTGCCTGCATATTCCGCCTTTACCTCATCCCCTGCCTGCAAATCACCAAGGGATACGCTGCCGTCAATAACGCTTTTTTCCGGAAGCACGCCGGCGAGGCTGCCCGCCTTTTCCGTTATTTCCTGTAAAGACGCCAGCGTGCCTCCGCACTGTATGGTCAGTGTTTCCAACGTATAAGCACCGCTTACCCCGTTAACCACTTCGCCGATAGCACCGCCCACACGGAAATCCTCTCCATCCTCTGTATCAATATAGGAGCCGCATACGTCGCCGACATTATAGAGCCCCTCCGCTTTGGAGCCGGAGGTATTGATTGCCACACAGCCCCCTGCACAGCTCCCCAGGCTAACCACATTTCCACGGTTGTATAACGCTTTTGCCGTTCCGTCATTTCTACCGATTACCCCGCCGGTATAGGCATACCGCACGGCAGCTTTTCCAATAATCTGACCGCTGTTTGCACAATTTGCCACGGTACCTCCACTATTGTCAGCCGCCACACCGGCAGCAAAGGCTCCGTTTGCGGTAACACTGGCGCTGTTTCCGCAATTTTCGATTTCTCCTTTATTAGAGGAAGTAATTCCTGCCACATACTGTCCGCCGCTAATACTTCCCTCGCTGCGGCAGCCGGAAATTTTCCCGCCTTTTTCATTATAAGCCGCAATTCCCGCAATGTGGTTTCCGCCAATCAGCGATATTTCTACCGTTACGTCAGCGATTGTTCCACCATTATAAACCGCAACCGCCGCCAGATTATCCGTACTGTGAATCAAGCCTTTTACATTAAGGTTCGTTATCCTGCCCGCATTATATCCAAATAATCCTGCTGCGGAATTTTCATCAAGATATAAATTGCTTACGGTATATCCGTTTCCGTCAAGAGCACCGGTAAAAGCCGTTTCCGCCGTTGCACCGCCAATCATCGTCCACGGGCGGTAGTTCAAATCGATGTCCGCAGCCAGTACGCCCTCAATATCCGGTGTAGCTTTTGCTGCTTTTGCAAACCATTTCAGTTCCGCCGGCGTGGAAATCCGGTAAATCCCATTCTCCTGCTCCGGCGCTGTCGATGCCGTTTTGCCGTTCCAGCCTTCGGCATCCGGCTCCGGTGCATCGGGATTGGCAACGTTTTCCCCCACCTGCCACCAGAGCAGCGGATAGCCTCCGTTTATTTCGGAATCATTTTCAAAAAATTTATCGCCTAAAGCGTCCGCAATGTTTTTAAGCTCATCTGATGTACACTTCTGCGCCGCACCCTGGATGCTGCAGCCGTTTTCATAGCCTACCGTCTCTTCCGCCATACCGGAAAGACAGTATACCCGATTTAATGTTTTTGTACTGTTTGCATTTTCCATATAACCAATCACGCCGCCCTGCCGTGCGGCAGATACGGAGCCGGCTGCATAAGCGTTTTGTATTGTGCCGAATCTGAGTCCTCCCACCAGACCGCCGGCGGCGCCGGAAGCAGAATTTGTGGCAGTCACGTTTCCGACAGAATATACGTTACTTAACGTTCCGCCCATGTAAATGCTCCCGGTAATCCCGCCTGCATAATTGTATCCGCTGACATTTCCGGTATTCACGCAATCGGTAAGGGCATTGGAAGCGGCAGAATATACGCGCCCGGCAATACCGCCCACATAGCCGCTTGTTCCCGTATCCTTTATTTTACCGGCATTGGAAGACGCACTGACGGTTCCACCCGTATCCAGCTCACCGACAATACCGCCCACATACGCTTTTCCGGTTACGGACACCGTATCCTCCACATGACAGTTGCTTACCGTCCCCTTTAAATCACCGACAATACCGCCGTAATAATTTCCGTTACCGGTAATCACACTGTCAAAAAGGGTAAGGTGATGAACCAGTCCGCCCGTTCCCACATAACCGAACAGTCCGCCGTTACTTGACGTTTTCCCGTCAACATATATACCGGAAATACTATGCCCATTGCCGTTAAACTCACCGGTATAGGCTTTGCTGCTTGATGCTCCGATTGGCGACCAGACAAAGGGTGCCGCCGCATTTTCCGAAACCTCTTCATTGATACGGATATCCGCCGTCAGTTCCGCACTGGCTGTCAGCGGAGCATTTTTCATAAACCACATCAATTCATCCGGTCCGGTGATTTGATAGACACCCTCACTGTTTTGGACAGGCTCGGTAACCGTTTCCCCGTCCCATGCGGTCTGAATCTCCAGGTTTGCCTGGGGCAGGGTAAGCGCCGCCCCCTCCACGGCAAATTCTCCCTTTACTGATTTATATCCGGCACAGGAAACGGAATAGGTATACTGCCCCTCTGGCAGGGAAAATGTGCCGTCCTCATTTGCAGATATTTCCGCATCCGGATAGTCTGTACTCGCCACCCGTACCGTTACCTCACCGTCTGCGCCTCCCTCCTCTTTCGTATAAGGAACAGAGACGGTATATAACGGTTTTTTAACCATGGACAAATCACAGCTGTCCTTTTCCCTGTCACCGGTTACCTGTACCGTTCCGCTTAGGGTGTCATAGCCGTATGCCCGCACGGTATAGGCATAGGGATTCCCCGCTTTGGAAAACCGGTAGGTGCGTCCGTCCGCCAGCGGGGTCTGTCCCTCCACTTCCAGTCCGGCATCCTCCGGCGTAAGATGAAAGACAAAATCATATGTTTTTACCTTTAACCCAACGGATATGGTCTGTCCGCCGTAAGCTACGGTAAAGCTGCCTGCTGCCTCCACACATTCGTCACCGGACACCGTATAAGAATAAACGCCGTTTTCCAACAGATAAGACGTTCCGCTCTCCGGTGCGACTTCCTTACCCTCGGCATCCGTAACGCACAGCACCGCTCCCGACGGCTCCAGCACAAAATGCACGGCATATTTTGCATTAGGGTTCTGCCATGCCAGCAGCGGATATTTTCCGTCTGTATTATCAATATAATCCTCTCCAAGCAGCGCCGCAAACCCGGGCACAGACATTTCCGCATCCGTTTTGGCGGTTATTCCTGAAGCGTCCGCATTTCGTCCGTCACCCTGTCTGGCAGCGGAATCCAGATAATAACAATTCTCTGCGGTGCCCAGCCCTGCCGTTTCCACACCGCTGTAATTTTTCCCGCTGCTGTCACCGATAACCGCACCGGACAGCACATCGGAAAGCGTCGTATCCAATACCACGCTTCCGGCATTATAACAGTTATCAAGAGATACCTTATTTGTATTCGACGACACGCCGCCAATAATTCCGCCTACGCCCTTTGCATTTATATCATTAAATGATACATTCGGCGTAATCCCTTTTACCGTACCTGTATTGTAACAGGCGACAACCTGCGACGCTTTATCGCTTGAGTCGCCGGCGATTCCGCCCACACCGTAGGTTCCCGTCACTTTCGCCGTATTAAAACACCTTTCAACCGTTCCTCCCAGACTTCCCACAATCCCGCCGGTACGTTTCAGCGTGCTGGCCACCTCCCCGGTATTGACGCACATTGAAACTACAGCTGTGGCAGAAGAAGCACTGGAAATTCCGCCGGCAATTCCGCCAGTCGAATGAGCAGAAGAAGAGGGTACTCCCGTATTTTCTATATTTCCGTTATTAAAGCAGTTCCGGATTTCCGTCCCTCCGGTCGCCGTACCGGCAATACCGCCCACATAGTCGCCATAACCCATAACTGCTCCGTTATTCACGCATCCGGTAATACTGCTTCCTGTATATGTTGCGGCAGCAATACCGCCCACATACCCTTTCGTGGCAGAGGTAACATTCACCTCATTTGTACAGTTTTCCAGAACCACCGGCGAACCGTAACCCACAATCCCTGCCGCATAGGAAGAACTTGCCGGCGATACCTCCACCGTACCCTTTACGGTCAGATTTTTTATCGTCGCACCCTTTACGTAGCCAAACATTGCCCTGTACTGCTTTGACGATTGGATATTCAGCCCGGATACCGTCCTTCCGCAGCCGTCAAATGTACCGGCATAATAAACGTAAGTATTATAATCATCACGATACCCGATTGGTGTCCATTCCTCACCGCCCAGATTAATGTCCGCCGTCAGCTCGGCGCAAAGCGTTGAGGTAGCCTTCGGCACGGAGTTTACTTTATCCGCAAACCAACGAAGCTCCTCCGCCGTCCCAATCTGATAGGGAGCTTCCACTGTACCGGCTCCGTCCGGAATCCCGGCGGCACCTGCACCCTCCTCTACTGCAAAGGTCTTTACCGGGCAAATCATCCAGACCATGACAAGCGCCAGCAAAGCAGTAAACCATCTTGAAGTCGTTTTTGTTTTCATCCTTAATCCCTCCGTATGAAAATCATTTTATCTATGTCGATTAAGGGAATCTCAGAAAAGAAAAGGCTCTGCCTTCAATGAAAGCAAAGCACAACAAAAAAACATCCCGAACCACCCGAAATGAAATCTGCCTTTCCTTCACCCAAAAGCTAAATCCTGAAATATGCGAGTAATCTGACTGAAAAGATGATTATGCTTTGGCATTGTGCCGGACAAAAATTTCGTCCATCATCTTTAACACAGTAATGGCGGTTGCACCGGATTCTCACCGAATTTCCCTCTAATCTGCCTGCTTCCAACCATTAGGATTCAGGCAGAGCAATATTTCATTTAAAATTTTATGCCTTAATATTAACGGCAAGCCAAAGAAATGTCAATATGCTTCTTCCCTTCTTTCGCTCTTACTGTTCCGGCGTCCGCTTCACCGTCTGCGCAAGCCGTTCCATCACCTGGCCGTAATTCTCCGGTTTATGAGGCAGTCTGCACTGGCTGCAATCCTTTATCCCGTTCTCTAAAAAAACCGGATTTCCGCCGCAATCCTTTCCCAATGGATAAAGCGGGCAGTAGCAAAACAAACAATTAAAATTTTCTGAATCTGCTCCCTGATGACAGGGAAAATATTCGCATTCCCTGTTTGAGAAAAAGGAAAAATGTTTTCCTTTCCAGTCTTGTTCTTTCATGTGGTACTCCAATCAATAATCCCTTAAAATTTCTAATATTCTTTCCCCATACTTTTCAACCTTCACACTTCCAAAACCGGAAACCTTTAATAATTCTTCCTTGCTTTTTGGATTTTTATCTAGCAAATCATTCATTTGGGTATTATTAAATATAAAATATGATGGGACATTCTCCTTTTGGCTCTGCTCACGTCGGAAAGCTTTTAAATGCTTTGTTGCTTCTTCCCTGGATGCGCTAATAATAACTTCTTTTGTCTTTTCCTCCTTTATGGCATTTTCCTTAAAAGTTGATTCTGCTTGCTCTCCTGCACTGTTTTCCAAACGATTATCTTTTGATTCATCTGTCTCAACAGCTCTCAATAACTCTTCATATTTATTAGCATAATCACACTTATTAGACCGATTATTCTCTAAGTAAAACTGTGCTAAATTAAGCATATCTGCACTCGTCATGCTATTATCTTTTGATAACTCCATATTTTTAATATATGTAATTAACTGGTCTGCATGAATAACCTGTTCTTTAATTTCCTTTTTGGCAAATTTAGCATTTAAATATGTTTTGGGGTTTGCAAGAACAACAACAGATTTATAATTTTCTTCAAAAGATTTTTCAAATAGCAGCTTAGCTAAAAAATTTCCTTTACTACTTCTTCCAACCTCTTTTAAAATCTGTAAATGTCTCTGATTCTGTGTAATTGGCGAATAAATCCTTTCTCTAATACGTTTGCCAGACAACTCATATGTACGAACAAAATTACCTCCGTTGTCAATTTCAATATTTCCAATCAGATTTTTACATTCCAACACATAAATATGTTTCCTCGTTATGACTATGTAATCAATCTGCGCTGATAAATCCCCAATTTCGAGATAAATATCCCTAAGCACATACATATCCATTCCACTATTTTTCAGTTCAAAAGCAACATTATTTTCTCCCACTTCACCATAAGTCGCTAACTTAATCTGCGTTTCAATTTCTTTTTTCATTTCCCCCTGTGCCTTTTCACGAAGCATTTGTAACTTATCTATAAATATACTTGCATCACTTGTTTCTTTTAGGAAAACCGTTCCTATCTTTTTTGTAAATAATCCCATTTGTATCCTCCATATACCGCTCTATTGTAAATGCACTAATATAATCAATATTTTCTATTAGTATCGCTATCGATTAAAATATTATAATATAAACTTTTTTCACTATCGTCAATACTTTGGACACTTCGAAAAACTAATCATCCATTACACATGCCAAAACTTAATAATATTATTAAATTTCTTCTCAATTTCTCCAAACCTCTATCCTTAGAAAAAAATCGTATCCATAACGATTATTCCATTAATCTCCTGTAAAATATTTAACCGGTTACTATTAATACAATAATTGATAAACCTCCGATAATACTCATTTGAATGTAATAATACCTCAATATCATCATATTCAAAGGTTAAATCTCCGGGCACTCTCCATTCCCTCTCGTGCGACCAGTCTATCATATGATTATCATCACTTAAATCATAGTTAACAATTCTCCAATGCTCTTCTTCGGGCAGCAATCGTTTTAACAATTCCTTTTCCCCGTAAAGAACAGGTCTGCCACCATTCGTAAAAATACGTGCCTTGTTAAATCGAATGCCAAAAGGTAAGTATCTAACCTTGCCATTCGTATTTTCTCTTAACTGTTTTTCATAAAGCAAATTTTCTGCAATCGCGTCAAGCGGAGCCTCTTGAAAGCACACTGCTTTTTTATTTCCAATGATAAAACCTGTACTGGTTGTGCTTCCATTTAACTTTTTATCCTCTAATATTTTTAACAACGTATGAAACGCATCATCTTCTGTATCCCCTTTTGTCAAATGCGTCAATCTTGAAGTTATATCATTCCGATTTTTATACCGTTCTCGCCATTCATCGTAAGTCATACTAATCCCCTTTTTTATCGCCAACAGATTACAATTTAAGTATAATTATACTATAAAACGACAATAAATACAGCATAAATTTTCTTGATATAATACTTGGACCGACCGATTGAGCAAATTTTTCCCCTTTTCCCCGGTACAGTTGGAACTTCTGCCTGGATTATGTTATCATTTCCACAAGCAAAGAGAAAAATTTTTCTGTTTTGTCTTGACCTTTCCCCAGGGGTAAGGTGTAGATTATTGCTGTCAGATATGATAACAGACTGAAGCGAAGGAGAATGCTTATGAAAATCAAAGATGTAGAAAAACTGACCGGGCTAACAGCGAAGAGTATTCGGTATTATGAGTCCAAAGGACTGTTGCAGGTAGAACGGGATGAGGGAAATTCTTATCGGTCGTATTCGGAGGAAAATGTACAGGAGCTGCGGAAAATCCGCTTATTGCGGTTTCTGGATTTCTCCATTGAACAGATTCTGGATATAAGACAAATGGACGAAAAACAATTAAAGGTGGTTTTGCTGGATAAAGCGGAATCCTTGGAAAATCAGAGAGGGGATTTGGAAATTAAGCGGAATCTGTGCCGGACACTGAGTAAGGAAGGAATTACCAATGCTGCTGTAGTGGAGAAATATAATGAGATATTTGATTCCTTAGGCGACGAATGGCAAGAGGATTTGTCGGAGTGCCTGCAGGAGCTGCGCTGTCCCTCCATTGCAGAAACGATTGGAGAAACGCTTATTTTTTCGGGACCGGTTTTGTGGTTGTTTCTTAATATCTCCATAAAGAGATGGAGTGCATTACCCCTCAATGCTGCACTTGCCATCATCTCTACGGCATTTCTCACCGGAATCTGGATGAATTACCTGAGAAAGAGACGTTATCAGCCGAAACGGGTACGGAAAAATAACCGCTCCACATGGTATCTGCTGCCGGCAGCAATCATTTCCTGTGTTCTGGGGATTGTCCTGATGATTTTTCTCATGATGCAAATCGATAAAATGTTTGCACCGCCGGAATGGCTGTTTTCCCAAATAAAACCATGGGCAGAAACCTTGCTCATCATTCTTATTATGATTCCGGTTATGCTCCTCGTATCTGTTTTATTCGCTGGAATTACAGATAAAGAAAGCCGTAGAAATAAGATTTCGGGCTGGAAAGCAGTTCGGAGATACTGGTATCTTTTTGTGGCAGTCTGGCTTGTAGCAGGTTATTTTTGTGTAACCAGTACTACCTATGTGACGGAAGAAAAAATTATCGTGCACACGCCATTTTGTCCGCAGGGGAAAAGCTATTTTTATCAGGATGTGGCAAAGGTCGAGGCTGGATTTGGACAGAAGACTTTTTCCCTTCACCGCTACGAGAGACGTGGGGAATTTTCCTACACGATAGTTCTGGACGGAAAGAGAATTGTCTTTATGCAGCCGTCTGTAAATGAGGACATTGCCCGCTATGAGGAAGACACCTATCTGGAGCTGGAGGAATTTGACATACAGCTCATGAAGCTGGGAATCGATAAGGAAGCCGATGAAACAGGATATGAAGACTGTGATTTTGATAAACGGTATGTGGACCGGTTCCGGCGGATTATTGCAAATTAAACCGCTATTGCCGGAGCTCTGACTTCAATCCTCTTCCCCACAATAATAACCGAAATACCTTTCTCTCAGCGTCTGGTAGGACCCTCTGGGCAGGTATATTTTCTTTTTGTTGTTTAAAAAAACATCCTGTGACGTTATGCTGTCGATATAATCCATATTCACGATATAAGCAATGCCAATCCTTACAAATTCCCGATATCCCGAGAGCATTTCCGAAATCTTTGCCATGGTGGTACGAAGCATACGCTGCGTACCGTCTGCAAGACACAGGTACTGGTTCTTTCCCTGCGCTTCACAATAGACAATGTCATTTAACGCCACCTTTTGAAGCCTTCCGTCAATTCTCAGCACCAGATATTTTCTGCGCTCCTCTTCCACCTCCCGCAGAAGCCTGTCCAGTATTGGAAACAGCACCTCCTCTGCCAGGGGCTTTACCAGATACTGTGCTGCATCCACCTGGAATGCCTCCAATGCATGCTCCCTGGATGTGGTAAGGAAAATAATTCTCCCTTCGTTTCCCGCCGCACGGAGTTCCCGCACCGCTTCAATCCCCATTTTTTCCGGCATGTATATATCCATTAAAATTAAATCCGGCAGATATCCCTTTTCCTTAACCATATAG
This sequence comes from Bacteroidales bacterium, assembly GCA_023664535.1. Taxonomy (GTDB): domain Bacteria; phylum Bacillota; class Clostridia; order Lachnospirales; family Lachnospiraceae; genus CAG-590. The sequence goes on along the minus strand of JAMPFJ010000014.1, from coordinate 24,057 downwards.
ACAAGCTCATCCGCCCTTTCAAAACATTCAAAAATAAAATCTGTCTCAGGATGTTGTTTCTTATAGCTGCTCAACATTCGTTCTGTTTTGTTCAATTCTGCTGTTTCATCATCGCAGAGCGCTATACGATACATAAACTGCACCTCTTTCGTTTCGGCAACCGTGTTTTCTGTCCGGAAAGCCTGTATATTTTTGTATCATGCAACCTACTAAAGCACGTGCAGGTCATCGACTTTCGCCGATAATATTATATCACGAGGGAATATTCATAATCAATCGGAAAACAAATACCCCGTTATCATTTTTAAAGTCATATTCCCCTTCAAAATTTTCCGCCGTTTTAATAATACTCGATACCCCGATACCTCCGGTAAATTCCGGCTTCGGCTGGCCATTCTTCAATTCGGTTTCTATCACACAGGTATTTTTACAGCAGATAACCAGTTTATTTTTCTTTCTTTTCAGCATGAGATGAATAAAACACTCTCTTTCGTCTGACTGCTTCTTCACCTCCATGCAGCCATAAATAGCATTTTCATAAGCATTTGCCAATATCGTCACCAAATCTATATTGGGCACAGCCAGATTATCCCCAAGCTTTACATCCAGCGTAACCGTTATCTGCTCTTTTCTCGCTTTTCTGGTATAAGCCATAAGAATATTGTTGACTGCCGTATTGGCGCATATCACCTCTGCGACATTTCCCTCCGTCCCGGTTTTATATTCCTCCAGGTATTGCAGCAGCTCTTCATTTTGTCCCTGGCGGGCATATTCCGCAATTACCGCATTGTGGTGTCTTGCATCATGCCGGATTCGTTTTCCCTCCTCTACGGATTCCTCCAGCAATTCCATATTTCGCTCCAGCAGCCTGTGATTCATCTGCATCAGCTGATTTTCCTTCTGGTATTCTTTCTCCTTTCCGATATGCAGATAAAGACGGAATATTAAAAGCTGCAGGGCTCCGGTCAAAAAGAAATTCATCGCAATCTGAAAAAGACGGTAAGGGGTCTGTTCCTGGCTGTTCGGATTTAAAATGAACCCGATGCCGAAAAGAATACTGATAATCATCACCGCCACGCTAAACCGGTCCAGCTCATTTTCCACATAATGCGAAAATTCCCGTATAGAGCTTTTTATTTTTTTGTCAATAAACAGCGCCATAACAAAAATCAACACAACACGGGTGATAATATCCGCCCATACATTTCGATGAAAGAAAAGTACCGCAACCTCAATTCCTCCCACAAGAAAAAGCGCCAGAAGATAAAAGGTCAGCGCCAGCTTATACACCGACAAATAAACAGGGTCCCTGCTCATATATATGGCAAAGACGGAAAACGCCATAAACATCATGAATGCCACCATCTTCACACAGTTTTCCCAATCGGCAATATACCAGATACATGCCAGTATAATCGTCACTGCGCTAAAACAGCCGTAACAGACAGCCGCCTTTTTGTGATTAAACCGTGGCTCGCTCATCAGCGAAAACAATATAATTGTTCCCGCAAGACTTATTACAAACCGAATCAATGCTATATATACAGCACCACCTAACATCTTTCCACCTGCTTTCCCGCTGCGGCTTCCGCCGCATCCTCTCTGCATTTTCTTCAATAACAGCCGTGCTGTAATATCGATTTTTCATCCTCCTTATACTCTGAATGAAGCTACCGTTTCCTTCAACAGCTCACTCAGACGGGACAACTCCTCCATCTGCTCCATAACCGCCTGGGAATTTTCATTAGAGTCCTCCGCAGACTGCTCTATGCTCTGCATGGATTCTGCAATCACACCTACAAGCTCTGTAATCACCTGGATTGACTCGTTAATTTCACTCATGCTGGCGCTCATCTCCTCGGAAGATGCGCCCAAATCACCGGATATATCACTGTAAAATTCTGCATCCTGCTGATATATCTTTGCCAATTCCGTCATTCCCCTGTAATCATCCATTACTCTTCCATTCATAAACTCTAATAATTTTTCAGAGTTTTCGGAGAGAAACGTAACATTCTGCGTCACACTTCCTGTCACCTGGCGTATCTTATCCACAGCCTCCCTTGAATTATCCGCAAGCAGCCGGATTTCCTCTGCAACGACAGCAAATCCCTTTCCTGCCTCTCCGGCTCTCGCCGCCTCTATGGATGCATTTAACGCCAGCAGATTGGTCTGGGAGCTAATCGCCAGTATTTCCTCCGTCAGCGTATCAATCTCGCGAACCTGCTGACTGTCGATAATGGCTTTTTCCAAGTCTCCTCTGGTTTCCTGGTAAATGGCAACTGCCTCTTCGGCAGACTGCCTGGAGGCTGCATGCTGCTTTTCTGCACGCTCCATAATATTATTGGACTGCTCTACTGCCTCCTCTGCTTTTTTTGCCACATTTTCTATGGCATTTCCCAATTCCCGTCCATTGCTTTCAATGCTCTCCGTCATTGTCCTCGCTTTATTGGTCTGCCCCATAACACGGCTGACCAGTCCGGATATACCGGCTATGTCCTGGTTCAGCACATTCATGTTTGCCGATGTTCCCTCGGCAATCGTACTGATATTTTCTGCTTCCTGTTTCGTATTTAAAATAATCTCCCTAATCTGCTGTCTCACTTCCGTTGTCGCTGTCTGAATCTGCTCGGTTTCATTTCTGTACTGGCTCGGAATCCCGCTTTCACTGACCGCATTCTCGGAAAAATCTCCGGACGCAAACTGCTTTAACATTTGTATCGGTGCCAGCATCCGCCCAATCAGTCCCGCCATAAACAGTGCGACAAATACAATGACAATAACCGCAATGACTATCGCCACCGTCAGCATGGTAAGCAGGGAGCCAACAATATTTGCCGCCGGCACTACTACGCCTAATTTCCATCCGCTGCCGGCAATTCCTGCTGCCGCAAAATAACACTCGCTGCCGTCATAGTCCGAAATTTTTATTACATCGCTGCTTTCGCCGTCAAGTATCTCCTTTAACTCCGGCAGAATGTCCACAGCAGCTACCGCCGTATCTTCTGTCGGTTCATATTCTTTATTTCTATGCGCTACATACTGTCCGTTACTGTCTACCAAAAAGCCGTACACACCCTCTTCATAGCTGATGCTTCCTGTCAGATTCGTCACTGTGCCAAGCGTAACGTCCAAACCGATAACGCCTGCAAGTTCATCCTTGATATAAATAGGGGCAGCAATCGTCGTACACATCTGATTGGTCAACACATCCCAGTAAGGGTCTGTCACAATGACTGTTCCCGCTTCCGCCGCCTGCTGATACCATCCCCGCTGTACCGGGTCATATCCCTCCGGTATCTCCGCTTCTCTGTTCGACTGAATAAACCGGCTGTCCTTTGTTCCGCAATACAGGTTCAACAGCTCGTCCCTGCCCGCTGCATGGGCATCCACTACCGACTGAATAAAATCCGTTTCCACTTTCCCGCCGGCCTCTATACTGTCTGCCGCTCCGCCTGCAAGCATCTTTTCATTCTCAATCCACGTATTGATTTCTTCCGCATATTTATCTGCATTTAACTGCAGCGTCTGCGTCTGGTCCTGAATCATACGTTTTCCCGCAACGACAATGATGCCCGCCGTGTTCAACAAAATACTTGCCACAACAATTCCGATTACACTGGTCGTAAGCCTTCCTTTAATTGTTTTTAACACAATCCTGCACCTCCTGAAATTTATCTGTAGTTATGCCTTTCCTCTGGCTTTTGCCCATCTCCATCTGACAGAACACGTTTTATTTATATCAAATATACAAAAAGAAATATATAACTTCGGTATCATTTGCGCTTTTTTCGGTATCTATTGCATGCTCCTCTTGTCCATAATACCATGTAAGCCCTTTGTCTTCAAGAAAACCTTATCCCGAAAGAACTCCACAAACAAAAAGGCACAGATTGCATTTTTCACGGCATCATTCGCAGGGGATGCTTCTGGAAGCCTGTAGGCTGATTTGCTATAATACTATTACTAGACTAGGTAATTGCGAAACTCTCTATTTTCAAAATCTAGTTGTGCAATGTAGACAAATAGCATAAGCAGGTGCTTTGGAGCCGTTGGTACTTAGGTGCCGTTTTTTGGCACCTTATGTACCATTACGTGCGACAAGCAACGAAAGTGTACCTGCGTTGCTTTGTCTACATTGTACAACGGATGCTGACAAAAACAGAGTTTCGCAATTACCTACTATTACTAGACAAATGTGAGGTGCGGGATTGAAACAAAAGAAAAAAAAGCAAAACCACAATATCAATACGAAACTGGAGCTGCGCGTTATCCTCGAGAACGAGACGGAGGCCAACCAATATGCCGCTAAATGCCTGGCAGTCTGTGCCGGCGTAGGCGCACTGGCATGGTTTTTAAATCTGGTCGGCATTTTTATTGTTCCAAAAACTATCATGAATACCGCCATGCCCCTCCTGATTATCTGTTTTCTTCTGCCAGCTTTACTCTGCAGGCTAACCGGCGGCAAGCCGTCATGGCTGAAATACACGGTTTTACTCTGCGGCATCCTGGGCATTTTTATTTTATCCAGCGCCATGCCCAAGCACGGGGTTCTGGCATGGACGCTGCCGCTTTTATTAAGCTGCCACTATTATTCCAAAAATCTGACCCGCATAACCCTCGTTGCGTCCTGGCTGCTTTTTTCCGCCTCTGTTTATATCGGACTTTATTTTGGTGAAGGCGACTTGAATATGCTTCTCAATCCCAATGATTATAATACAAGCATCCCTACCGGGGAAATGCTGTACAATTCCACCCTTTTCTTTGTGGTTCCGCGCGCCCTTATTCTGCTGGGACTTTCTTCCATTTGTACTACCGTAGCCGGGCGGACACGCCGCATTTTAGAAAAGCAGATTAAGGACAGCGAGGAGCGTCAGCGCATTTCCACGGAGCTGGATGTAGCGACCCACATTCAGGCGGATATGCTGCCACGTATTTTTCCCGCCTTCCCGGAGCGTCCGGAATTTGATATCTATGCTACCATGAACCCCGCCAGGGAGGTCGGCGGTGATTTTTATGATTTCTTTATGGTGGATGAAACCCATCTTGCCATTGTAATTGCCGACGTATCGGGGAAAGGTGTTCCTGCCGCACTCTTTATGGTAATCGGAAAAACTCTGATTAAAGACCACACAAAACCAGGCATTGATTTAGGCGATGTATTTTCAGAAGTGAACGAGCTGCTGTGCGAATCCAACAGCGAGGGACTGTTTATTACTGCCTTTGAAGGGGTGCTTAATCTGGTAACGGGAGAGTTCTGCTTTGTCAATGCAGGACACGAAATGCCCTTTATCGCAAGAGCGGGCGGCGCTTATGAGCCCTATAAGCTGCACGCCGGATTTGTACTGGCAGGAATGGAGAACATGAAATATAAAAGCGGGCGGATACAGCTTTCGCCCGGAGACAGGATTTTTCAGTATACCGATGGCGTGACGGAGGCTACCAATGCGGACCATGAGCTGTACGGCATGCAGCGGCTTACCGATATTCTTGCACAAAATACCGATAAGCCGCCTGCCAGCCTTCTTCCCGCCGTAAAAGCGGACATTGATTTGTTTACCGGCGATGCGCCGCAGTTTGACGACATCACCATGCTCTGTGTGGAATATGTAAAACCAATGCCCGCAGATTAAATATTATTCCAGTTTATGGTATCATTTTCAGACTCTGTGTCTAACAGCGCCCGCACCTTATCCATCAGAATATCCGCATCAATCGGCTTTACCACATAATCCTTCGCACCGCCTGCCACAGCCTTTACCACATGCTTCTTATCATTATTGGAAGTGAGAAAAATAACGGGAACATCCTTTAAATGCTCCTTTTCCTTAATCATTTTCAACATTTCATAACCGTTGATTTCCGGCATGTCAATGTCCAGAATAATCAGATTTGGCGTTTTATCCTTTAAGAATTTAAGTGCTCGCATACCACCCGAAAATGCATGCAGGTCATAGTTCTTCTCCAATACCTTTTGCAGCATTTTCAATACAATGCTGCTGTCGTCCACTGCCACAATTTTTTTCTTTTCTCCAAGTGCCATTTTCTCCTCATTTCTGCGCCGCCCTTTTTATAGAAGGCAGACTATGCCGCAGCGCCGACATAAAGCCTGCTGTTTTAAATTTCCCAATCCGTTATTCCCTTAATAGCCGGATTGCTTTTTCCTCGTCAAACTCATCCTCCAAAGCAGTCAGCGCATCCTTGATACGCTCATGCATTTCCGGTTCCAGTGCGCAGTCAATCCACGTCTTTAACTGTCTGACTGCCTCCTGCGTCTCAAAATCATCCAGCAACACGGCAACCTTTTCCAAATCATCCCGGGATAATTGCAGCGGTTCTTTTCCCTCACTGCTTACCGCCTCAGCTTCTTCGTCACTCTCCCCGCCGCAGCTTTCACAGTAGAGCCGAAATCCCTCCAGCGTCTTATCCCATACTCCAAGCAAATCGTCCCAGTGTGCCGCCACATAAGCGTCATCCTGTGCCTTGCTGTGCATCTCGTGCTCGTATGCCGCATCGGCAAGGGCATCCGCACCGAGCGTCCTCGCATTTCCCTTTAGGCCATGTACCAGAATCGCATAGTCCGCCATATTCTTCGCCAGAATGAACTGCTGCATAATCTCCCGCTTCTCCCACTCCTTCAAGAACATCCTCACCAGCTGCAGATACATTTCTGCATCATCCTTGGCATAGGACAGACCGGTTGCAATCGAAATTCCATATGCCTGAAAAACCTCTTCATCCGTCTTCACACTGTCCGCTTTTGCCTCCGGCGCAGCAATCTCCTTTTCCCGTATCAGCTCCTGGGGAAGGTACCTCGCCACGGTCTGTTCCAACAGGTCTCCATCAATGGGCTTTGTCAGGAAATCGGCAAACCCCTCCTGCAAATAAGCTTCTCTCGCACCGGACAGCGCATTTGCCGTCAGCACGATGACCGGCGTAGCTTCATTGGGGAAATCAGAAAGCTTACGAATCTCGTGGAGCGTTTCTATCCCGTCCATCTCCGGCATCATATGGTCCATAAAAATAATATGAAAATGCTCTTTTTTCACCAGCTCCAGGCACTGCTTCCCGGAATCCGCCGCAGTAATCTTCATCTTTGTGCGCTTGAGCAGGGACTGGAATACCTTCCGGTTCATATCGTTATCGTCCACCACCAGCACGCTTGCCTCCGGCGCTTCAAAGGTTTGCTGCTTTTTGAGATAATTCTGCTCCTGTCTGCCTTTAATCTCTGCAAAGCTGCCCGCCGGGTCCCCGCACACAATTTTCTGCGGGATTGTGACCGTGAACGTGGAGCCTTTTCCGTATTCGCTCTCAACCTTCATATCACCGTCCATCAACTTCAGCAGCGACATGGTAATATTCATTCCCAGACCCGTACCCTCAATATTCCGGTTCTTTTCCTCATCAATTCTCCGGAAGCTTTCAAAGAGCCTGCCCATATCCTCCTCTTTAATTCCCATTCCGGTATCCTTGACGGACAAAATCAGGTTAATCTGCTCCTCTGCTGTTTTCTCGTATGCCGCATACACCTCTATGCTTCCCTGGGGCGTATACTTGACCGCATTTGTCAGCAGATTCGTCACAATCTGCTTGATACGGACATCATCCCCATACAGGGTTTTCGGCATGGTTTCATCCAGCGAAAAAGAAAGCGTCAGCCCCTTTTCCTGTGCCCGCAAAAAAATAACGTTCCACAAATCCATCAGCAGGTCGGCAAAGGCATAATCTACCTTGACAATTTCCATCTTACCGGATTCAATCTTTGACATGTCCAATATATCGTTAATCAGAAATAAAAGTGTTTTCCCGGAGCTTTGGATATTCGCCGCATAAGAAAGCAGCTGCTCGTCGGTACACTCTCTCAATATCATTTCATTCATGCCGAGAACGGCGTTAATCGGTGTTCTGATTTCATGGGACATGTTGGAAAGAAAAAGACTTTTGGTCTCATTTGCCCTGACTGCCTCATCCTTGGCTTTCTCATATTCCTTGTTCAGCCTGCGAATCCTGTCCAATGCTGTCTGTGCATCACGCAGCTCGTTTAATTCCGTCACATCGTCAATCACCACGACCACCGACTTTTCCCCCTCGTTATGGATATAGCTGGTGGTCAGGGAAAGGTTTCTGTTCTCTCCTGCAAGCGTATAATCCACAGGCTTATTGCTTACTTTTTCCTTTCCGTAAATAGTATCCAGAATCACCTCGGTAAAGGAATCCGTGCCCTCTCTGGTCAGAAACACATTGGCAAAGGAATTGCCGATATCCTTCTGGTTAAGACCGAGCATATGCTCCGCCGCCTGATTGAGCATGGTAATTTTGCCGTTCATGCTGATTACCATGACACCCTCCAGCATATTGGTGACTATTTCCCGATATAAATCTCCGTGGTCGTTCTGCTTTGACATATTCTCTTCCCTCGTTATCTCTGCACAGGCAAAATCCTCTACAAATTCTTGCGTATTCGCAAAATGTTTTTGCCATTCTTATATTCGTAGGTAATTTCATTCATATTTTTCTTGACAATATAAATCCCCAAACCGCCCGGCTCCCGGTCCTGTGCGGACAGCGTCACATTGGGGTCAGATTTCGCAAGCGGGTCATAGGGCACACCCTGGTCAATAAACGTAATCACCACAGACAGCGGCTCTTCCAATACCTCCACCCGCACCGTCGCCGGTCCTACCTCAGGATGATAGGCATAGTGAACAATATTGCTGAACAGCTCATCAATGGCAATATCAATCTGCGCCTGCGCCTTCACCGGACAGTCAAACTGCTCCAACTGTTCATCCACAAATGCGGTGATGACAGGAATACTCTCCAATGTTGCATCAACTGTTAATTCTTTCATATCCCGCCTCCGTATTTATTCCGCAATATTGAGAATATCCAAAAAGCCCGTAACCTCAAAAACCTCGTGAATAATCTCATTGACGTGGCATATCCACAGTTCCCCGCTTCCCTTTTTCATAAATGTCTTATGGGCAGACAAAAGCACACGCAGACCGGCTGACGAGAGATACTCCAGTCCTGCAAAATCCAGTATCAGCTTTTCCGCATCATCAATGTTTTCGTTGATTTCCTCCTCAAGCTGCGACACCGTATTGGAATCAAGACGCCCCACCGGTAAAATCGTAATTTCTTTTCCGTTTACCTTTTTTTCAATCTCCATTGCACAGCCCTCCCAAATCTGCATATTTTTTTAATTTTAGCATATATACTGCCGCATTTTAACTATCTGGGTATCGATTGCACATTTTGGGGAACCATTTGCACATTTTTTCTCCTGAGTGGGAATCGGTTTACTATTGGGCGTGGAAAATGCAGGACTTCACAACGAAAGATTTTTCTTTTTCTACTTCTATCTATAATTTCATCATTTTTGTCCGTCAATTCCAGTTGAAATGCCTGTTCCCCATCAATATAACTTTCTCACCACAAGGTCATTTTCCAAAAAATGGAGTCAAAGTGCCTTGCATAATCTATTATTTCCATGCGAAAAGGGCTTTCGGAGAAATCCCCGAAAGCCCTTAAATTTACTGTATTTCTTTCAATTACTCAATGATACTAGCCACACGACCTGAACCTACTGTACGTCCACCCTCAAGGTTCGAAAGACTTATAATCTTGTTGCCTTTGCTTGATTATAGGCGTTTTTGTTATCTGTATTATTCCATTTTACCCCTATTTTTTGTGGCTTTGAAAAATTTTAGATCCAAAATAGAGCCACAAACCTACCGAAACCTCTTTATTTTGCAATAGGAACAAATACCAAGATGTTAACTATGTGTTCTATTATCAACCGTGGCTCGAACACTCATGACTTTCGGTACAAAGCCACTTACAATGCTAATCTTGTCTTTAATTTTTCTACAATATCATAACTTAAACACTCTTCTGTATATGTACTCAAATTATAACCTATTCCAATAGGAAAATACATTTCAACGTAACATTTAAATCCTGTTTGACAATATATCCAACCCGAAACTATTTCACTTCCAGCACCATCACGAACATTATCTATAATTATTGTTCCAATTAATTGAGATGTATCTGGTTTAAATCTCTCAAAAATTATTTTTGCTAATCCAAAATATCTTAATAATGATAAAACTCTTTTATTTTTAGCAGTCAAATCACTATATTGATTAATTTCTTTATTTTGAATTTTATTATGATGGTCTCCTCGCACAGTTATAGGCATCTCAACAAATAACTTGTTCGAGTTCTGCACTACTTCTTTAAGAGCAAAGAATGCTTTCTCTTTTTTATTTTCCAAATATGAAGGACTAACCCATAGATAAATTCTTGAAAATTGTTTAATCAAACATTTACATGAAATTTCAACGTTTTCTCCACAATTTACTCCATCACTTTTTTCCCCTACCAAAACTACATTCTCAATATTATCAACCTCTTTATAACATGGACGTATCATCATACAAAACAATTCGTAATAATCTGTATCATTTTCTAATTCTTGCCTATTAGTTATTAATTCCTGGTCACCTTCACACGAGTCAATATCAATTCCAATAAAACTTGAATTAATAGTTTGAACAAAACTATTATTCAAAATCAATAATTTTTGTTTTAATTCTGGATCTTCCACTTCATTAATATTTATAGGAAAAGGTTGAATCTGCCGATTTAATATTTTGTCAATTAGCCCTTTATAAATACATATAGATATAGATTTTGAATCGCATAACCATATTATTTTTTGAAAAAAATCACAATTTTTTTGTATTTCATCCCGATCCTTTATATTAAACATCGTTGGGTCAATCAGTATATTTTTCATTATTTTCATTCCTTTTTTTCATTAATGCCGCATTCATCAAATCATTAATTAGTTCTTGTGTTTCATCACAAAAATCACTCGGATATTGTATTGTTCCATAACCGGATAGAATCCCTTTGCTAATTCGCGTCCCATTTTTATTTTGAAAAAAATTAATAGTGATTTGATTTTCATTAATACCATTAGTGAGTATATGATACCTTAATCTAAGAATAAAATATTCACTATGCGTCTCAACTATGATTCGTCTACCTTTTTTGACTAACTGGACAAAGAAATCTGCAAGCCTACTTTGTGAAAAGGGATGCAAATGTAATTCTGGTTGTTCAAAAATCAACAACTCTCCTTCCTCCGACAATAACCCTGTAATAAGAACGGGCAATACTTGACTCGTACCTATTCCAACATTCATAATATCCGACTGTTTTTGTTGTGTATTTGCTATAGACACACTAAATCCAAACGAATTGCGTTGTTCCACTTTAATTTCGCTTGCTATATTTAAATGCACTGCCCATTCATCTACAGCTTCTAATAAATCCATTTTTTCCATACAACCATTAGGTAAAATATATTCTTTATTTTTATTTTCATGTAACAAAACCGAGGCGAAGTATGCACCAGATTTGCCTACATATTTAGGTATTGTTTCAAAACCAACATTATAAAGACCCTGCGGTTGTTCTCTTATTGGACCTAAATAGAAAATCCTTTCTATAACATTCTTTATCGTTTCTCTATATATAGTAAACGATTCCGCAATTATATCTATTTCAGAATCTTTTCCTTTATCTACACTTTTAAGTGAATAAATAGATGTGCGTGGTAATTCATCTTGTACATCACAACTCGTTATCCCCTTTTCTTTATATGTATCTAATTTTTGTCTATATTCCTCGTATAATTTTTCAATAGGTTCAATACTTTCTTTTTGCATGATATTAGCAAATAACAATGTTTGCCTTAATTCGTATGGAAATTGAATATAATTTTTGAAATATTTAAACTGAAATTCACAATATTCATCTATAAGATCTAAAATCATATTTGTAACATTCTCTGCATTATCATTAATCATTCTAGTTGTGTTAACATTTATATTTCTACTACAATTAAGTATATAATAGAATAATTGGTTTATACCACTTTGTGAAACCATCTTGGTCTTTTCAATTATGCTAACTTTCTTCTCCGAACTTATATTTTTTATTAAATCATTAATAAATCTTTGGAATAATTCATTAAACTCTTTATTATAGTTTACAATAAACCCAGATAATTTCAAATTAATCAATTTTACAGACAATTGTGTATCATTACCATTTACAAATATCCTATATATATCATTTTTTTCTAATGCTAACTGAACATCTTCATTCTCTATTTTAAACTGCATATTAGTTAATTTACTTTGTCTGGTATTATCTTTCTGAAACGTCCAAATAATTTCAGTTTTATTCTTTTTACCATAATCTTCTCCTTGACTATCGCCTTCAACAGCAATTCCCATTTTTAAATCGGCATTAGTCGATTGATTAATGACATCATCAAAATCACCTAATGTCACATACTTACCTGACAATAGCAAATTAACATCCGGACTATTACATTCCATTGTTTGCTTTATTGCTAATAAAGTTTGTAATGCAGTACTTTTACCACTGCTATTTGCTCCCATAAAAACACCTAAATTAGCAATTTCTATTTTTTGCATATCTTCATAAGATTTAAAATTTTCAACAAGAATTTCTTTTAAACAAATATCCATATTTAACTCCTTAAAAAAACAGTCAACTTTAATAAGTTGACTGAAAAAACGACTTAATATCTTGATTTTTTATTGTTTCATTATTTTCATATGCAATTTGCCAAGGCTCTTGAGCATGAGTCAACTCTACCAACTCAAAAGCGCTGTATGCATAATAGTTATTCCAGATAGCATCCAAAGTTTCTTTATCATCCATATTATAAAATATACAAACTTTACCTTCAAATTCTGGTATCTCCTGTCTGCCATATTGCTTAAACCAATTGTACACTTTTACATTAACAGGTCCATATTGCCATGCTTCAAACTCATCTAGAAAAAGTGGAGTTCCATCCCACACATAGCTCCAACCCTGAGAGAAATAAAGTAACTTTTGTAATTTGAGTGGAGTTAATGAACCGCGTTTCACATGATATGACAAATATACTAAATAACGTGCTGCATCCATGATATCTATCATCGTCCCACCTCCATTGCAATATATAATATTCTATATTCTACCATAAACACTGCAATATATCAAACACATTTTTCATTATATTCTAATATTGCTACCATTTATATGATACACATAAATATTATTCTCCTACTATAGTATTCCATTCTTCATAATAATTATCCATTTTAATCAATATCTTTTAAAATCACAGTCGGCAATGGAAATTCAAAGGTTACCTGTCTAACAAAAAATAATGCTCATATTCTGTGCCGCCATATCCTATCAACCTTTCACTTAACAGGATAAACTTTATTTTTTCTAATGCATGTCCTCTTTCGCTTGCCTCAGGCACAACCTTTGTTGCTATTTTGTCACATTGAAACATATCGAATGATGGCAAAATAATCAAAGATAAAATATTCTCAATCGCATTTGCATAGTCACTTTTTATATCAAGTCGTAACAAACCGCATTCTGTAAAATAATCTTTTGCATCTCTATGAAACAATTCAATTGTGCCAACAACCTCATTTTTATACTTATCAACAATTGACCAGCGCACAAAACCCTTTCTATTGTATTCAAAAAACTAATAATCAAGAACCTGTTTCATTCGACTCTCCGTACAATAATAAAAATCATCTCCGTCACGATTATCACTATTAGACAATGGCACTGTTTCTTTATCCGAATACACTTTTAATAGACCAGGACAATCTTCTTCCAAAATAAATCTTAACAAATACTTTTCATTTTCAAATTGCGGACATACTTGATATACATCATTCATCGTGATTCCTTCTTTAAATATCCGATTTGTCAATCCCTTCGTACCTCTATAATTATATATTATCACAAACCACGTTCGAACACAAGTTCTATTTGTAAAAATTTATCATAAAAATCATCTAGCTCAATTAAGTAAAGATATATATGAAACCGAACCTTTTTACAGTAATGAATTATCTCGACTTAAAGAGCGCCTATTTCTTCCACGAGGTGTACATCCTGCTGTTTTGGGACGCCTCTTTGGTCATATTGTCTATCTGCACAAAAGCAATCACAACCACTAAGCGATATTTGGGATTATACACATCCCAAATCTCAAACTTTTTCCAAAGGTCAGTTTATTGCAGGATTTTATGCAGATGCGGTCAAAAATGCCTTTAAAGAAATCAATGCACGAACCAAACATATATATGCAAATGCTCGCTTTACGCAATCCTAAAGCACATGAAAATCTAAATGTTTCTGAAGATAATGCCATGCGCCAACTTATGTTTGCCAGTATGATAATATATAAAATTGATGAGGGTGTTGTTTACTCTGGAAGTACACAATGATCGTCTACCCATCTAATTAAGGCTACCGCAGCTTTTTTATTTGATTTTCAGAATAATAGAACCATTTTAGAGCCACTTCATTAAACTAAAGCGTTTTTTGCCGAAAAAAGGAGCTTCCCTAATCTTAGGAAAGCCCCATAAAATCTAGCTTTTTGTCAATTATTCGATGATAGATGCAACCCTTCCGGAACCAACAGTCCTGCCACCCTCACGGTTCGTAGGGAACATAATTGTAATGCTTTTTCGCACATTTTATTGGATTTTGTGTTCATATTCTCCTATTTTAGCCATGTTATTCGAGGTTTTCAATTTTTTTAGAACCAAAATAGAACCATGCTACATTTTTATATAACACATTTTCATTCGTACATATTAAAACCTACTAATTTTCTCAACTGCTATCATAAACATTCTATCAAAAGTCATTTAAGATACTTCTCTTCCGCAGAAAACAGAAATAAATATTTTATTAATTCTTCCATTATCTCAAAAATATCTGTCTCAATTTTCTCATATTCTATAAAATCTATTGGCTCTCTTTGCGACCCATGTGCTACAGAATTTCTTAATTGAACTAATCTTGTGATATTATTTTGTTTGTCCAAAAAATAGTTATAATCCAATCCTAAAATATACATATTCTCTTGCACAACAGCATAATCAAGATTTGATTTTGTATTTATTATTTTCTCATTAATACGTATTTTTCGATATAAATAATCAGAAGTCATTTTCTGTGTTAATTCTTTTCTTCTATGAAATTTATGTAAAAACTCTTCTGTTGGTGGTACAGAAATCAATTCCTTACACTTTCTATTCATATTTTCAAAAGCAGCATATTCTCTATTTAAAGATGCTGCTATAAGAGAATCCCCAAATTTATATAATTCCAATTCTGTCGAATTTATATATTTAATATAACATTCCAAACAATCTTTAAAAAATCCCTCAAAATGTGCATACAACATAACAATAAGTATTTTTACGACTGGAACATTGTTATCCTCACGCAACATATTTTTCAAAGTTATAATTTCATTTATTCGCCAAGAAAGAGATTCTTCCATATCGCTTCTAAATTCAAGTATATCCTGCATATCAACAATTTCTTACCGCATTTTCTACTAATGCAATTCTTTCTTCTGTATTTCGTTTTCCACCAGTTCTTGTTTTCAAAAAATCCGTATTCTTTCTTAATGAGTTCAGTGCTTTCTTCATAGCTTTTGGTGTCTTTGTTTCCAATATATCTGCACATTGAGCTATTCCGCAAGTAAAACTATCATAAAAATACATAATTATATCAGTTTTGAATTTATTTTCCTCTAAACTTATAACACTTGAAAAAGCATTCTTTCCATCAATTTCATAAAGACATTTGAATGTTTTCTCAAACAATTCTTTTTCTTGAACATAATCAAATGGCAAATCCCTTGTTGTTACTTTTTCCATATAATCTGTCAAAAAGAAATCTAAATCTTTTTTGTAATTTACTAAATTATTTTTTAATGCAAAATATCTAAGCACTAACTCCTGATCCTTTTTAGTAGTTGCATATTCATCTACAACATTAGCAATTGCTTTTTTAAAATATTCATACTCACTACACTCTATAATAAAATTATTGAAGTCATTTCCTAATAATCTTATTGTACAATTACGCACTTCCTGATTGCTCAACAATTCTCCACCAGTATTTAACCTTTTAAACATATGATAACGTAAATTTGTATCTGTTTCTTTTCTCAAAACTTCCATTCTAATAAAATTACGCTTGAGCTTTAATTGAACTGCCCTAGGCAAAGTATCAAAAGAATATTCATTTAATTCTTTTACTATATCACATCCTACTAAAACCAATTCTGATTGAATTCTATCAGAGCAGAAGTCTTTTCGAATGCTATCTTCTATATCTTTATATCTAAAATGCAAATATGTTGAGATTCTTTGTAATCCATCAATCAATTCATAATTCCCATCCTCACTCTCTATTACAAATATAGGCGGAAGTGGCATTTCAAGTATTAACGATTCGATAAACATAGACTGTTTTTCCTCTGACCATCTAAACATTCTCTGATAATCGGGATTGATAATCAGTTCCTGATTATTATACATATCCAATAACTCATTAAATGATATATCAAGGCTCTTGGTCTTGACAGATTTTGCTTGACTATCTATTGCTTTAATAACCATTTCATTTGTTAACATAATTTCATCCTCTCATTGACATATTATTTTTCTTTTTAATAATTTGCTTTATATTTGTAGTCAGTGCCTTTCTACATTCTCTACATTGTTCCATTATCCCTTAACTTATCAGGTAGTAATTCATCTACCTCCCCTTCTTGGAATGTTTGCTCTTCTTGATTTTGCAATGCATTTTGTGCAGCAACATAACTTTTACTATCTGTTCCAGGATATTTTCTGTTTATTTTTGATACCACATCTTGTAATTTATCTCGTTGTTCTCTAATATTATCCTCATTTAAGATATCAAAATCCGTAAGAAGCGAAATATATTTTTCTCGAACATCCCACAAATCATCCGCAGCGTCTTTATGTTTTTGAATATCTTCTTGTAAATTAAAATCTTTTGTATACAAGTTTAAACCTAGCGATAAAGCCGCTGTTGTACCGCCAAGCCAACTAAGCAAAACTTGATTTGTAATAATTGTTGCTAAAAAGCCAACTGTAGATATTGCTGTTAAGGTAATCTGGACAACCTTAATCGCATTTTTTTGTTTAATAAGCCTCGCTGCAAATTTATGATGAGCTGTATACGTATAAAGAACCTTTCCATACGCATCTTTTATTTGAGATTTTAGCTTTTCCCTATAAACCATTGTTTCCACTTTTATTCACACTCTCTATACCATATAATTTAAAATCTTGCCTATCACACTCCACCCCTTAGATACATCAATAGGCATTTGACTCCCCGGAGCAAATATGCTTGGCGTTATATATCCATTATACGAAATTTCATTGTAATAATTTAATAGTGCCTGCTCATATGTAATACCTGTATCCACATGTTGCTCCCCCTCAGTTAAAAAATGCCATCCTTGTATAGCATCATATACAAACGCATCAATCAAAATTCCTGACAAATGATAACTGGAGTAATTATTATCTCTTATATATCTAATGTGTTTGCATGTATCATACAATAATCCATTTGAATTAGTATTCTTCTTTTGCATAGCTTCTTGTTCCGCTTTAGGATTAGTTGATTTCCAATTTCCTCCCATGTTAGTGTCAGGATATGTATATGTAACATTTCCAAAATAATCTATATTAGAAAAAGCAGGTAATATCTCAAATTTAATTCCGTCTGTAAAATCAATAACAATAACTTGACCGTCAGCTTTTACATTGCTACGAGAATAAGCTAAAACAATTGCATTCTTTACTGCTTGCAAAAATCTTGACTGCCCATTTCCCTTCTGTGCATCATACCTATTGTATTCGTCTTCCGGCAATTCCACTAACATATCAATATCACTTGAATCTATTGCAGTTCCTCTTCCGTATGATCCTACATAAAAACTATGCATTGAATCACTAGAAGACCCCCAAAATTCTTCATTAATTGCTTTTGTTATCGTATGATACCGAAGCGAAATAGTTTTTCTTATATCTGATGATATTACCTCTCCATGTCTAATAACCTTTGAACTCATTTAAATCCCTCCTACTTATTTAACTGTATGCCGAGTAAATTGCATTGACAGCAGAGATTCCTTTATTGAACTATACAATTCCTCATGTCCTATTGCTTTCAAAATCTTAAGATCAAATATTTCCCTATCCGCATCTTTTAGCTCATCTTCCGTATCCATAACATTACGATTTTTAATTTTATCAAACAGTTCCACAATCTCCAAAGCATCTGTGTCTGATATAATCTGCGGATTTATCATATACATATTCTTCAGCTTTGTACTACTTGCATCCAATACGCCTAATCCCCTACCAAAACCAATCGCTTCAATTGCAAACATACCAAATAAAGAGTTCAATAATGCATGCAATAAATCTTTTGATATATTTGTATTCTTCATTAACATTCTCGTAAAACGCTGATCAACGAATGTACTCTCCTCGAACTTTGATACAAATAAACGTTTATCCGGATTAAGCGCAGTCACAAAATCTGCTCTTGTTGCATCATCCATTTCATACCAAAAACTGCCCGAACGTTTTAATGCTTCTGGCAATAATTTGCCTGTTCCATTCTTAATGTTCTCAAACTTTTCAATCCATTTTAAAGCCCCTATATGCCCTAATTGTCGTAATTCATCTTTCGATTTATGGCAACAAAATGCAACAATATCCGTTTGTGCTGTATATGATTTTAATAATGCCGGATTTTTAAGCACTGGCTTAATATATTCACTCTCAATCCCACTATTTTCGGACGGATAAAACAAATCGTTCCATCCTCTACGTTCCCCTCTTTTTACAGTAAGAATTTCTTCAATCGGAATTAAACATTCTGCCAACTCATTAACCCATGATACATCATGAAACAATGCATTTAATGTTATCCCCTTGCCTGTAATTCTCTTAATCATTTCAATAGAATAATTTTTAACAGAAGCCACTGTACTGTCGATTTCTTCTCCTAGCACAATACTATTTACGATTGTTTCTTTCTCATTGCTATTAATTTGTTCTAAATCCTTATTCAGCATCCAAAAGTTTATTTCCAATTCCTGATTTGGTATCATAATATCTTTTTTATTCAATATTAGTAAAGTTGCTACAACATCCGCATTCTTGAACCAACGTCCACAATTACTTATTACTACTGCATGAATATCATAATAATACAGTAATGCATCAAAAAACTTCTTACCAATATCTGTACCTAGCCATGAGTTAGATAAAATAATTCCTAACCTTCCTCCAGCTTCTAATAACTCATACAATTTAAAAGGCAAATAATTATATAAATCTGTCTTCCCTAACGTAAATTCTATACCTGTATTGTCTTTTATCTGTTGTCTATACCCACTAATATATTCTATTTCATCCGCAGCTATTTTATTGTACTCAACAAATGGCAAGTTAGAAACAATAGCACCAAAATTGGGGATTTCTTTTTCAATTCCCCTACCATCAATCGGACTTTTTACTTCTATTGTGTTATTACTATTTACAGCAAATACATCCGATTGAAATATATTTAACGGGATATTCAATGCCTCTATATTCGTTACTGCAATATTGGCAATTTGTAATGGATATGCATACTTATCAGCTATCCATGTAGTCTCAAAGGCAACATCGGAATTGTGTAATCTTTCTGTTTTGTTCTTGATGATTGCTTTCACAATTGTTCCTGTTCCTGCACATAAATCTGCGCACTCCTCATTCCAATTATTAATCGTTATTTGACACAGTAAATCTGCCAAACAATATGGTGTCGCATATTGTCCTCTTATTTCTCTCTTTGCTGTATTAACTGTTTTTTCTAGTATTTCCTGTAAAACTATCTGATCAATTTTTTCTATTTTATTTTCAACCAAGAATTGATTATAGTCCACAATGTCTATCCATGTGTCCTCTGGCACAATCTCATTATATTCCAATTTTTTAAATACATTATAAAAATCCCCTTGTTCTATAATCTCATCTATAATTGCATTTCCATCTGACGGCGTAGATGTACTATCAATTTTATTTATAATATAAGCGCAATTATGATACTTCTTTATTGCGTTTGCAAACATAATTCTATTTGTCCAATTTAACAAAATAGATTTTGCATATGCAGAATACATATCATTCTCATCTTTATCATATTCCTCATGAAATATATTCCACCATACTTTCAGCCGACTCTCCATTGCCATATTGCTGCTAACTTCCAAAATAAGGTTTTCGGCAACCAGCTCTTTATTTCTTTGGATTATTTCTGTCATAAGTCCATCAGATATCGTTGCCTCAATAGAGGATGCCGATATTGTCCCATTCACTAAAAACTCATTTACTGTCATGACAATATCCTTTATAATTGGCAACCACTCCGTTTTATATGTTGCCACATCCTCACGGCTTCTTATATGGTTTGTTCCGCTCCATGCTTTGGATTCTTCGAAATCGCCATTCACATTTTTTACATATAATTTTCCATATGTAAAGTTCCAAATTACAAAACTGTTTAAACCTAAAGCATCTGCTTTTCTAGCCGCATCCTTGATCAATAATTCATCTGTGATTAAAACATCCGGCATTTTGAGTTCCCATCCCTGTAAAATTCTATTCTGTGCCTCATCTTCATATAATAAAACATCAGGAAACATACTTTTCTTATTTACAGAAAGTGTGCTCTCCCCACCTGCACTTTTAATCTTCAAATTCATTCCTTTGAGCATTGCTCTTATTTCTGAAATAATAACAATCGCCCAGCTTCTCTCATTACGTCTAACAATTGTACCCATACACATCTACCTCTCCTCAAATTCAGAAATAAGATTTTGTTCCTTTATATATTTACGTGTCTTTTTATCTAATTGCTCCCACGCCAAAAATAATCTTCTTTTCGCAACATCTATATAATCAATTTCTTCTCTTTTAAACAATGCTACATTTTCGTTCTTTTCAATACCAATAAAATTTCTTCCTTCCATTAAAGCAGCAACTAAAAAAGAGCCACTTCCAAAAGTATTATCCAATACAACATCCCCCGGATTTGTATATGTTCGTATCATATATCTCCCCAATTCTATTGGCTTTTGCGTTGGATGCAACACTGCACCTTCACATTCAGCAGTCTTAACATATATAATGTCCGTCGGATAACGCTCGCCTTCACTTGCCACATGGACTGGCTCAAAATCACCATAATTCCCACACAATTGATTTTTTCTTACTCCTTTATCATAGGGATCGCCTTGTGTCATTTGCGGATGATATGTCGGTTGTTTCTTATAAAACACACACACATCTTCATGTTTTCGAAGTGGCTGTTTCTTAGCATTTAGAAAATTAGTTGGCTTTGATTTTTCCCAAACCCACTTGTATTTATATATATTAGGCTGACTTAAAATTAGCTTTGCCGTAAAAACTCCATTAGAAGTTAATACTATCGCCCCATTCGGTTTAATAATTCGATTATACTGTTTCCATAACTCATCCAAAGAAATATAACAATCCCATTCATTTTGTGTCATTCCATATGGTAAGTCGCAAAGAACCATGTCTACGCTTTCATTTGGTATTTCGTTCATATACTCAAGGCAATCGCCTTCAAAAAGCTGATTTATTACCTTGTCCATATTTGTAGCTGATGTATCTATTTTTTTCATAAAATTACTCCTTAAATCTATCCATCCATTTAATCTATAATAGCACATTTTAAACCCGAACACAAGTTCTTGTTTTGTTTTTCATACAAAATCCCAAAATAATATTATCACATCATCCAAATTTTTTCCATAAAATAATACTAAACAAATATTTGCCGAAATCTGTATAAACAAATATTATCTAATATCTCTCTTATGCGTGGTGCTAGCACCATGTTAAAAACATCACTAAGGAAAAGGCATGCTATACTCGCCCGCCTTTTCCTCTTATATAATTATTTTTTCGCAAAGCTCATACTCTCCCTCAACTTTCATATCTAAAAAATTCTCTCGCCAATGCTTCTGCCATAGCTTTATTGTATCCCTGTTTCAGATAGCCTTGAACAATCGTACCGAACATACTCTTTACCATATCCGCCTCTATATCACAATAGGCTTGCAGTTCTCCCGATAATGCCATCGCAACATACTCAATCAGCTTATCATCCAGCAGCTTATGCAGTTTTGCAAGCGAATATTCCGTAGTTCGCAGATTTACTTCTATTTCCTCACACTTCATTTGCAGGATATTACCATCCAAATAATAAACCTCTACATAACCGTTATCCATGTTGTATTCACACCCTAAAACATTTTCCATAGAATACGATTCTCCCCAATCTCTGTCATTCATCATATCACCTCACCCTTTCCTATCTGCTCATGCCATACGCTCTGCTATGCTGATTCCTGTTTTGTGCAATCCGTTCCAACTCCCTTGCATTTGCCACAATCGTATCAATTTTATCTGCTCCAACATACCGTTTCACTCGTTCAAAATCATCCGCTTTTTCCTGCAACTGCTCCAATATGAATGATTGCTGGTGCAACTTGCTTTTATAGAAAACAATATCCTCTGACTGTTTTGTAACTTTTGCTTTTAACTGCTTAACCTGATCTATAAGATTAACGCATTTTATCGTAAGATTTTTTACAATCTCTTTTAATTTCAATACAAGTGGCATTACGTGTTTATCTCGATAAGTTTTTGCGCTCATTAATGCGTTTGGCTCTGGCAACTGCCATTTGGCATCTTCATCATAAGTGTGTATATTACGCTCCAAAGCGGTTTTAGAATCCACCATTTTTTCGACTTCCTTCTGTAATCTTTTCTGCTGTTCTTCCAACGCCTGATTATTAGAGAGCAGTTTTTCCCTGTCATTCAACAATCCGTCTGCCTGTTCCCGCAATAAATCATTGGTTACGGAAAGTTCCTCTGTTTCCTGCCGAACAGCCTCATTTTCCTGTTTAATCTTTTCCGTTTCTTCCTCTGCCAGAACCTGCTGATAAATAATATGCGACAGTTCTGCCTTGCCACTGGATATTGTCCGTTCCAATTCTGCGACTTCTTTTGCCCGTTCCTGCTTTTCAAAATCCAGCACCGACAAATGCTTATTATGCGTTCCCAACTGTTTCCATCGCACTCCGTACCGGTCTGCAACCTTTGAAAGTTCCTGTTTCTCCGATTCTATCCACTGATTCCACTCCGTTGCACTTCTTGTACCACCCTTAAAGCCCTGTTCCGCCAATGCGCCTTTCAATGTTACCCTTGTATCAAGCCCACGCTTGCTATTACAGATAAAAGGAACAAAATCAATATGAATGTGCGGTGTTTCTTCATCCATATGCAGATGCGCTGAGAATACATAGAGATTGGGATTTCTTTTCTGAAAATCTTCCATGAACTCCGTCAGTATCTCTTTTGCAAGCTGCCCTTCATCACTCTTGGCATTTGTATCGTCTTTATTGCCAATCTGAAAAATAACTTCATGGAAAAGTTTTTCCTGCTTGCCCTGCCTTATCTTTTCGTAATAATCATTTATTTTTCGGTCACTCCGCTTCTGCTTTGCGTTATAACGCTCTAAGGCATCATCAAACAATTTATGATATACTTCTTTGATATCCGAATGGCAGAACTCCACATTATATCTGCTCCGTTCCTTATCTACATTTTTTGCACTAAAAGTTCTCGTATTATGGCTGACTGAACCTTTTCCCATCATGCCGCTGATTGTCCTTTCCAATAATCTTGCACCTTCCTCTCTTCTCTCTTTTTATCTGTCATATTTTGTGCCGACAGGCACAGCCTTTGTTACTTTCTGCGAAAGTAACGCAAAAGCACTTTCGACAGGCTACGCTCTATCAAAAGTGCCTTTGCGCCCTGCCGGGGGGGCTAGCTGTCCTACGGACAGCTTACCGTCCTTACGGACGGGGTGGCATTCACTACTTTGACAGTATCGCTTTACGCCTTCTTACGCCTTCCCAAGCCAAAAAATTATTGTCATTAAAAGAAACCTCTGTTATACTTGTATTGTGATTACTGATAACAGAGGTTTTCCAGT
>JAMPFJ010000013.1:63226-72410 GCA_023664535.1 Bacteroidales bacterium | reverse complement strand
AGATAGGGATTGACTTGGTTGAAAATAAAAGAAATAGGGGGATAGCGCCGAGGGCAATCCGATTATTTGCTAAAAAAGTATGTGAAGAAAAGCAGGTTGAATATTTTCTGATTCGTATTTCATCCAATAATCTGCATAGCCAACATATATTTGAAAAGCTGGGAGCTGTTAAAATTGGAGAAGAAGAAAGTGCCTTTTCAAAATTTGTAGAAAGGTTCGGAGAAATTGCAGGAAAAAGCGAACAAGATTTAGAAGGCTATAAGTATTTGTTTGGAGAAGACGGTGATGAGGTAGTGTATCGGTATAGACTAAATCCCAATTTTTAGTGCAAACGAAAACTTTGTTTGCTTAGTTTGTGTTCACTTGCTTTTAAAAAAGGGATATGAAGCAAAATATATTGTTCTTGAACCTGCTTTTAAGGTTGGACATGTAAACAAACCTTCATATGGTGATATTCTTATTTTTGATAAACATCGGTTACGATGATGCGAAAGAGGAGTTGGAGCGGATGGCAAAAGCCGAGTAGTAAAATGGCATAATATCTCTCAATTTACTACTTTTGAGGGAAAAGATATGCCAATTTAGACTACGATATGCCAAGAAGAAAGGGTAATCACAAACGGCAGGAAAAGCCGATAAATCAAGGAAATACAGCAAATACAAGGAGTTTTTGAGATATGATAAAAATACTTTTCATCTGCTTAGGCAACATCTGTCGTTCCCCAATGGCAGAATTTTTATTAAAGGATATGGTAAAGAAAAAAGGAATGGCAGACCGGTTTTATATCCGTTCCTGCGCAACCAGTGCAGAGGAAATTTGGAATGGCAGAGGAAATCCTGTCCACCATGGCACCAAAAAGAAATTAGAGGAGGTCGGTATTTCCTGTGAGGGGAAGAGCGCGGTACAGCTTAAGAGAACAGATTATCATGATTATGATTATCTGATATGCATGGATAGTCAGAATATAATAAATATAGAAAGAATTTGCGGTAAAGACAGAGAAAATAAAGTCTTCCGGCTGCTGGATTTTACGGAAGATAAACGGGATGTGGCTGATCCGTGGTATACCGGGGATTTTGAAAAGACCTATGAGGATATTGTAAAGGGATTAGAAGCATTTCTGAATTATTTGGGGATATAGATGGAAAAAGTTGTTAAGTAAAGGTTGAGAAATTTTTCCTTTTGCGATAAAATTAAGAAGAAATAAATAGAAAAACAACAGAAGCTTGAACAGCATATAATTTATCAGTATAGCCATGAGCAAAACTCCGCTTTTTGAACAACTGTATTTTGGAGATAGTATGTTATGCTCATAGCTGTATCGGCGAAGAGAGGAGTGAAGATATGTTAGATTCAGTAGGAATGAGTAATCGGTATATTATTCCGACCGCAAATGTGAGTTATGTAACTCCGGTGAATACAGATAATACCGTATCAAGCTCTGGCAAGGTGCAGCCTGTGGAGTGCCAGACCTGTAAGAACAGAAAATATCAGGATGCTTCCGATGAGATGGTTTCATTTAAAACTCCGGGGAATATTTCGCCTGAGGAATCGTATGCGAAGGTAATGGCACATGAGCAGGAACATGTTACCAACGCTATAGCGGAAGGCAATGAGAAAAATAAGGATTTGGTTTCGGCTACGGTATCCCTTAAAATAGCAACCTGCCCGGAGTGCGGAAGAACTTATATTGCAGGAGGAACTACAAGAACAACAATGCGGGTATACGGAGATGACCCCTATAGCCAGAATCAGAAATCCTTTGAGCAGGAAGCGGCAAAAGGAAATTATATTGATGCAGTTGCATAACAGGTATTCGGGACTGTCGTAATAAGTACTTTTGTTTTACACTGTCGTTTTAACAAAGGACACAGGGAATGATTGTATAGTGTCTGCTTATTTTGTTGAAATGACAGCGTAAAGAAATCTTACTTAATGCGGCAGTTCCGTTTGTGTATGACAGGCAGATATTGAATTGAGATGAAAATGACAGGAGAGAGCAGATGAGTTACGCAGATGATTTATTTATTAATATGTGTACAGATATTATTGAGCATGGATGCAGTACGGAGGGAGAAAAGGTCAGACCGAAATGGGAAGACGGAAGTTATGCTTATACCATAAAACGTTTTGGGGTGGTGAACAGATACGATTTATCCAAAGAATTTCCGGCTTTGACTCTCCGGAAAACCTATATTAAATCTGCGGTGGATGAAATGCTATGGATTTGGCAGAAAAAATCTAATAATATCCATGATTTGAAAAGTCATGTATGGGATGAATGGGCGGACGAGGAAGGCTCGATTGGTAAAGCATACGGATACCAGATGGGAGTAAAGCATCAGTATAAGGAAGGCATGATGGACCAGGTGGACCGGGTGATTTATGATTTGAAAAATAATCCCTATAGCAGAAGGATTATGACAAATATTTATGTGCATGCGGATTTACATGAAATGAATTTGTATCCGTGCGCATACAGCGTTACCTTTAATGTCACGAAGAAACCGGAATGTGACAGGCTGACGTTAAATGCAGTGTTAAATCAGCGTTCGCAGGATGTCTTAACAGCAAATAACTGGAACGTGGTACAGTATGCGGTATTGGTTTATATGCTGGCGCAGGTGTGCGATATGGAGCCGGGAGAATTAGTGCATGTGATTGCGGATGCACATATTTATGACAGGCACATTGATATTGTAAAGGAATTGATTAAAAGACCAACCTATCCGGCACCAAAGTTTTCGCTGAATCCCGAGATTAAGAATTTTTATCAATTTACAACGGATGATATTATAGTCGAAAATTATCAGACTGGTGAACAGATTAAACATATTCCCGTTGCGGTATGAGAGGATAATACTTCTGGGCAAAATTCTATTTTGCAGCTGCCCATTCTATTACACAACTGGGCTTTGGCAATGGTGGGTTTTGCTCAGGGCTGAAAGATAACGAGGAGGAAAAAGGCATGCAGTTAATTGTTGCGGTAGACAGAAATTGGGCGATTGGAAACGGTAATAAACTACTGGTAAGGATTCCGGAGGACCAGAAGTTTTTCCGGGAGACGACAATGGGAAATGTTGTGGTGCTGGGAAGAAAAACGCTGGCAGAATTTCCGAATGGGCTGCCGTTAAAAGGGAGAAAAAATATTATCCTTTCAAGTGATAAAGAGTATCTGGTGAAAGATGCGGTGGTTGTACATTCCAAGGAAGAATTATTTGAGGAATTGAAGCAATACAACCGCAATGAAATATTTGTTATTGGCGGGGAGAGTATTTATGCCATGTTATATGAGTACTGTGATACAGCACATGTAACAAAAATTGACTATTCATATCAGGCGGATAAATATTTTCCTAATCTTGATGAAAAGGAAAACTGGGAAATGACGGGAGAAAGTGATGAACATACCTATTTTGATTTGGAATATTATTTCTATCGGTATGAGAACCGGAAACCGAAGCCGATTGACTAGAGGTTGCCGCACGAAGTTTTTTTGTGTTCTGCAGGATTAACAGGCAGGCATTTTTCTTCGTGCGGCAGCCTCATTTTATGTCCAGAAGCTTCATGGCATTTTTGTATAAAATGTTGTCAATCTGCTCACGGCTGAGGGGAAGCTGTCGGATAAAGTCAACAGTCTGTTTCTGTCCGGACCAGGGGGAATCAGTGGCATAAAGTATTCGGTGGGAGCCGTGGCTTCGAATAATACGAAGCAGCGTATCCTGTTCAATGAAAGGAAGGCTGTAGGCAAGGTCAAAATAAACATTCTGTCCCACCAGCAGCTCTTCTACCAGCTGCCATTGCAGATGCCCGCCAATATGGGCGAGGACAATTTTGGAATCTGCGGTAAAGTCTTTTAATACTTTTTGCAGCATGATATATGCACGGTCCGGCGGACAATGAATGGGAACCGGACGCCCGATATCCAATCCGGCGTGGATAACACAGCACAGATTGAGGCGGATACATTCACGGATAATGGCGAGATAACGCTCGTCGTCAACATAAGTGGGACCCTGGTAATCGGGATGAAGTTTTACGCCCTTTAAACCGAGGGATTTGATATAGGCAAGCTTTTCCGGAATGTTGTCATTATCGGGATGGATGCCGCCAAAGGATATGATGCCGTCTGTATTGTTGATGCCTGCCGCATATTGATTTACCGTATCAAATTGTGAGGGTTTGGTCACTACGGGAAGAATAACGCTGTAGTCAATATGGTTTGTTTTCATTGAAGCACGAAGGGCATCCAATGTGCCGTTTAAAAACGCTTTGGTTTTTCCCTGCTTTTCCAATGCCGCAACCGTACGTGCGGCAAGCGCATCGGGAAAAGCATGGGTGTGAAAGTCAATAATCATAAATTTCTCCTTACCTAACAGTTAATCCGCACAAACGGAAAGGTTATTTTCTGATGGAATAAATCTGTATGGTTATAGTATAACAAAAAATGGAGCAATATAGATAAAGTTTCTTGTTTTAGTTTATTTTTAACAAAAAATCTTAGAAAAAAATACAAATTATATAAAAAGTGCTTTGTTAATCTTATAATATGTGCTATAATAGTTTCAGATTTTGAAACTTGGGAGGACTCTGATTATGGGAGAAATTATGTTAACAACCGGAAGTGGTTTTGAAGGATACGATGTGGTAGAGTATCTTGGTTTTGTCAACGGACAGATTGCTTTAAGCTCTAACTTCTTCAAGGACTTATCTTCTAATCTGGCGGAACTGTCTACTCAGGAAAGCACAGCATTTACAAATAAGCTGGAAAATGCCAGCGAGAATGCGATTCTGAATCTTACGCAGGTGGCGAGAACCAAAGGGGCAAATGCAGTTATTGGAGTAGAGCTTAACTATACGGGCTTTTCCAATAATGCTGTCGGCACGGTTGCATCTGGTACAGCGGTAATTATCCGCAAGAAGGAAGCAATCCACAAAGTAGTAACCTCGAGAATTTATGTAAGCAATTACTATAATATGTTAATGCCGAGACCTGTGGAGGTTACCCTTGCCGGCGAGGATAATGTAGTAAAGATTGCGCCGTTATTTTATAATTATAATCAGGACGAGATTAAGGCTGTCCGCTGTGATATTGAACTGACTAATTATTATGAGGAGAAGCTTCTTTTGCAGGGAATTGATTTTGTGTTTGAGAAAAACAATATCACAAAGTTGCAGGCTGATTTTGTAGAGTGCAAGCTTCCGATGAAAGATATTCCGTTAATCAAGGATGTTAAAGTATATGTGAAGAAATATGTAACGGCTAAGGGTGTATTTGCACCGGATACCGACCCGATTGATATTGAAATGTCAAAGAGAAGTCTTGACGGTTTGAAGGATAAACGTGGAAAAGATGCAGTTGAGCGTTATAAATCTGACGGAACGACATGGATTTGTAACTGTGGGTATATCAATGCCGCTGGAGATGAGGAATGTGCAATCTGTGGACGTAAAGAGGAAGACCTTAAGGTAAATGTAGGATTTAACTATGAAGAAATGTGCAATAGAATGAAAGGGCTTCCTAATGTTTCTGCGATGAAGGATATATTAATGGAGTACATTAAACGGGGAGCTATTGACGCAAAATACCGTATGGAATTATTGGAAATTATGGAATCCGGATTACAATATGAAAAGACCAGAGGAGATATGACAGATACCGTTTTGGAAAAAGTGCTTAAAGTATTTGAAAACTAAGAGTTTTTTGAAAAGGGTTTGTTTTAGCGAATGGTCATGTAAGAAATAGATGTAGAAGGTGACTGAACTGGGGGGATTCAGTCACTTTCCTTATGTATTAGGAGGAATATGATTTGCTAAGACAGATTGTTACCCTGTTATATCAAAAGGGGTATGCCCCATTGGAGGAAGCTGAAGGCGGAGTATTGGTCCGGGACACGGACCAGACTGTTTATGTTGTTCTGCTGAGCAGATTTCGGGAAGATGTACGGATTATACAGTATCAAAATGCAGATATCCGGATAGAATTTAAAGTAGCGGCAAAATATCGAAAACCTGTCCGAATACTTCATTTGCTGGCAGTGGAGAACGGAATATTTGAGGATGAGGTGCTGGCTTTTGTTGAACGGCTTTCCAATGTCTGGCTGGTGGCAGAGGATACGGGAAGGATTTATGTTTTTGAAAACCAGCCTCAGCAATTTGATGATTTGTACAAATATTTGGATGAGGGAGTTCAAAGACCGGGAAAATCTTATCAAAGGGCGGGTTTATTTGTCCTGACACCGGTGAATGTAATCATTGTCATAGTCAATATCATCTGTTTTTTACTGGTTATCCTCATAAACGGCGGTTACTATGCGGTTTATGATATGGAAATTATGTTGAAAATGGGGGCGTTGAGTTATGACACATTTATGCAGGGAGCATGGTATCAGATTGTCACCTCCATATTTCTTCATTTTGGACTGTCCCATTTGTTAAACAATATGTTACTGCTTTTTTATGCCGGGTGCGAATTGGAACGCAGAATCGGAAGTTTTCCGTATTTTGTCCTGTATTTCCTTTCCGGAATCTGTGGTAATATTGTGTCCCTGGTATATTATCATGATATCGGGGAAAAGGCAGTAAGTGCAGGCGCTTCGGGAGCGATATTTGGGATAATCGGTGCGCTGATGGTTGTTTTGGTGGGAAAAGATACAAAAACGGAAAATTTAACGCCGGTAAGGTTATTTTTTCTGGCAGTGCTTACCATACATTACGGAATAACTACGACGGGGGTTGATAATGCTGCACATATCGGGGGGCTTCTTAGTGGAATAATTGGAGGATTTTTATTGTCAAAGATTTCACAATATGGTAAACTAGAATAAGCGATATTTACGAGGTGAAGTTAGTGAGTACGGGAATCAGTATATCCAGTATTAATCGTATAAAGGAATTGGCAGAACAAAAAGAATACGCAGAAGCATTGAAGATTCTGGATACCCAGGATTTGGATAAGTCAATTAATCCGCAATTTTTAAGAATCAGTGGAGAAATTTTCAGAGAAAATAAAAGATATTATGACAGCAGGAAGATTCTGTTAAAATCCCATCAGATGTCCCCGATGGGAACCCGCATTATATTTGAACTCATTCAGCTTTATCTTGAATTGGGATATTATACAAGGGCAAAGAGATATTATGAGCAGTATCAGTTTTACAGTAGTGAAGAGGATGTTCAAAAGGATTATGTTGAATACCTGATGAAGAAGGCAACTGGTGCTGCCGCAAAGGAATTGGCATCTATTTTGATTCCGATTCTTGAACGGATGCCTGAGGATAAATGGAATTTTGAAGCGGTTCTTTTATATGACAAGCTGGGGCGTAAGGACAAGGCATTGGAAGAAAGCCAGTATATATTAGAGAATTTTAAAAATTCCGTCTATGTGAAGCCGATCATTGAGTATATTGATGATAAATTGGATGTAGATAAATATTTTTATGTATTTCCAAGAGAAGAACAGCCGGAAGATAAAGAACTGTTTGGTGATTTAATTGAACAGGAAGAGAAGCTGTTACAGGCAGATTATTTGAGAATGTATCCACCGGAAGCAAAAATATTGGTGGAGGCAGAGGATAAGGATGCGGTTGATGTAAAACCGGCAAAGAAAAAAGAATCTGCAAAGAAACGGAAGAAAAAGAATAAGAAAAATGAAAATGCAGAGGATTTGCCGGAAGATATTCCAAAGCAGTCTGATGAGGATGATGACAACCATCAGGAAAAAGAGGAAAAGACCGCTGAAGAGCCGGAGGAAAAATCCGAAGAGGAGAAAGCGGCTGAAGAACAGGAGCGGATTAAGCAGGAGCGGGAGGCAGCGTTAGAAAAGCTGTTATCCAAAAAGATAGATAAAGAAAAGATAAGAGAATCTGCAAAGCAGGTTGCCAAAGCGGTTAAAGATATTGATACGACAAAAGCTAAGACGCAGGTAATGTCGGTTGCGGAATCGGTAAAGGAGAATGTAAAAAAAGCAACAGATGCGCTTGGTGAGGCAGTGGGCACAAAACAGAGTCAAGATAATGATTTTGGAATAAATGTTGAAAGCCCGAAGCTGGCAGACGAAGAGCAGATTGTTGATGGAATTATTGAAAGTGTATTGGAGCCCCCTAAAAAAGCAGTAGGGCAGGTTGTAATGAATGAGGAATTGGACGCAATTATTCCGGATTCCTTAGAAGCGATGTCTGCGGAAGAGGTTGCTGAGATAGAAGCGAAGAAGCAGGAAGCAGAACGACTTGAGCTGGAGGCTTTAGAGGCATCACTGAAGCTGGAGGAAGAAAAGAAAGCAAAGAAGATGTCCGGTAAGGCTTCTTCCGAAGAAACACAAGGTACAGAAAATGAAAGCGACAAAGAGCAGGAGACAGGAGAAAATGTTTTTGTTGCTTCGGCAAAGAGCTTAAGTGAAACGGAAATTAAGATGGAGGAATCCTCTTTTGAAGAGAAAAAAGCGGAATTTCTTGCTAATCTGAATGAAGAGGAGGAGCAGCAGCCACTGGATTCGTTAGGCTTTATTACTGTTGTTCAGTCGGATGTTGATTCATTGATGGAGGAACAGATTCCGGAGACGGCAGATCTTCTGCATCAGATGATTGACAATAAAGAGTATTATAGCGGAGAAGATTCCACAAGATTTGAATCGAAGGCCAGTTATGATGAATATGAGTTTGAGGTAGAGAATTTGGATTTTGCATCTTATCGAACGACGGATATTCAGCAAACGCCGGTAGAGGGAGATGAACAGGGGAATAAGGAACAGGACAATAACTTAGATAAAAAACCGACTGTTGAGATTATTTTTGCAGAAGAAAAAACAATTATTGATTTTGACGAGATAGTTCCGACTGCTGTTTTCACAGATGAATATGTCTTAAAGGAAGAGAAGCTTGAAGAAGCAACTATAGCGGAAGAGACGATTCCGGAAGAGAAAGTCTATGAGGAAATCATAACAGAAGAAAACATTTTCAGCGGGACGACACCAGAGGAAGAAGCTTCGAAGACAGATAACCTGGTGAATGATGAACTCGGAGCGACAATACCGGAAGAGAACATCTATAGGGAAGTTATAGCGGAAGAGACTGTTTTTAAAGAGATAACACCAGAGGAAGAAGCTCCGAAAGTGGATGCTTTTATGGATGATGAACCAGAAGAAGCACTACTGGAAGAAAATATCTATAAGGAAATTATGCCGGA
>JAMPFJ010000013.1:0-63126 GCA_023664535.1 Bacteroidales bacterium | reverse complement strand
TCATAGCGGAAGAGACTGTTTTTAAAGAGATAACACCAGAGGAGGAAGCTCCAAAAGCGGATGCTTTTGTGGATAATGAACCAGAAGAAGCACTACTGGAAGAAAATATCTATAAGGAAATTATGCCGGAAGAGCATATTTTCCAAGCTGATATTTTAGTGGATGGTGAACTGGAGGAAAACATCCCGAAAGAGACTGTTTATGAGGAAGTTATAGCGGAAGAGACTGTTTTTAAAGAGATAACACCAGAGGAAGAAGCTCCGAAAGTGGATGCTTTTATGGATGATGAACCAGAAGAAGCACTACTGGAAGAAAATATCTATAAGGAAATTATGCCGGAAGAGCATATTTTCCAAGCTGATATTTTAGTGGATGGTGAACTGGAGAAAACAATGCCGGAAGAGACTGTTTATGAGGAGGTAATACCGGAAGAAAAATTTGAAGAGAAAACGGTAATGTATGGGAATGACGAGGCTAAAACGTCTGAAAATGTTGAAATAGAATATGTGGATGTTTTGTCGGGGTTAAATGTGCATGAAGTAGAGCATGGTCGGAATATAGTTAATAGAGAAGAGCTAAGATTTAGAATTCTTTTGTCGGATGAAATGACACGGAAGTTATTAGATTTGAAGGAAAGTAGATGATAGGGTATGGCAATTCAGTTGAAAAGTGGTGGTGGAAATGCAAAAAACAGTAACATGAGGAATCAGAATAATGGGGCATTTGGTTCCGGAATAATGGAAGAAACACCACAGATGCGAGAAGCACGAATGAAAAGAGAAGCGGAAACTTCTGCGGCAAAAGAAGCATTAGCAAAAAAACAGGAAGAACAGCGGTTGCGCGCTTTGGCATTTGAACAGAGAGATGCAGCAAAACGGCAGCGGGAGGACAGACAGCGAGAGGAAGAGGAGATAAGAAATAATCCTAAGCTGGCGGCAGAACGTGCCAGAAGACTGGCGGCGGCGCAGGCAGAGGAAGAACAAAGAGCCAGATTTAAAGCGGAGGAAGAAGCTAAGATTGAGGCAGAAAGGCGGGTGCAGGAAAAGAAAATGGATCAAACAGAAGCATTAATTGCAGCAATCAGAGCACAAGTAGAAAAGGAGAAAGCAGCTAAAGCAGAGGCGGAGAATAAAAATGCGAAGACAGCAAATAACACCGCATCAAAGTCGCCTTCCGGTAATCCTAAACCACAGTTCAGGACTATATCACCGGAGGAATTGGCGAAGCTGGAAGAGAAAAAACGGATGAAAGCGGCAGGGCTTCAGCCGGAGTCTGCCCAAGCAGAATCGGGCGGTGGATTGGGTGGAATCGGAAATGGTCCCACATTGTCTAATCCAAATGGAAACGGTCCTACGTTGTCTAATCCGAATGCAGGACAAGGCAGTTTATTAAACAATGGAGCAGGCGGGGCAGGTTTAGGAATAGACATAACAAATACCGGAGGAAAAGAAGCTTCTCCTAAGGCAGAGGAAAGTACCGTTGCACTAAATGTTGATGAGATAAATGCAGCGGTTGAAAAATCAAAAACGCCGGGAGAAAAACCGCATGTACCGGTTCCCGAGCCGGTGAGGGTAGTAGGCGGAGCCAGTACAATTATTGTGGGGGATAATGATTCTGCCGGAGGAGAAAATGAGCAGAATGAAATCAGTTGGGTAGATTCTGGTACAGCACCTCAACATGTTCAGCAGGAGAAACCAAAAAAGGATTCTCTGGTTGATGAAAATGGTGATGTGATTAGTGTAATACCGGTTCGGCAGCGTCCGGTTGAAGAAAATGATGTACAGAGTGCTTACAATATTGACTTTGATGATGATGACGATGATATGATAAGCTTTGGTTCTGCCGGTGAAGATGCAGAAGCTAAGGCAAGAGCAGAAGAAGAAGCAAGACGTAAGGCGGAAGAAGAGGCAAGACAGCGGGCAGAAGAGGAAGCAAGACGTAAAGCGGAAGAGGAAGCAAGGCGCAAGGCGGAAGAGGAAGCAAGACGTAAAGCGGAAGAGGAAGCAAGGCGCAAGGCAGAAGAGGAAGCAAGGCGCAAGGCAGAAGAGGAAGCAAGACGCAGGGCGGAAGAGGAAGCAAGGCGTAAGGCAGAAGAGGAAGCAAGACGCAAGGCGGAAGAGGAAGCAAGACGCAAGGCGGAAGAGGAAGCAAGACGTAAAGCGGAAGAGGAAGCAAGGCGCAAGGCGGAAGAGGAAGCAAGGCGCAAGGCAGAAGAGGAAGCAAGACGCAAGGCGGAAGAGGAAGCAAGGCGCAGGGCAGAGGAAGAAGCAAGACGCAAGGCGGAAGAGGAAGCAAGGCGAAAGGCAGAGGAAGAGGCAAGGCGCAAGGCAGAAGAGGAAGCAAGACGTAAGGCGGAAGAGGAAGCAAGGCGCAGGGCAGAGGAAGAGGCAAGACGCAGGGCAGAGGAAGAGGCAAGGCGCAGGGCAGAGGAAGAAGCAAGACGCAAGGCGGAAGAGGAAGCAAGGCGAAAGGCAGAGGAAGAGGCAAGACGTAAAGCGGAAGAGGAAGCAAGGCGAAAGGCAGAGGAAGAGGCAAGACGTAAGGCGGAAGAGGAAGCAAGGCGCAGGGCAGAAGAAGAGGCAAGACGTAAGGCGGAAGAGGAAGCAAGGCGAAAGGCAGAGGAAGAGGCAAGACGTAAGGCGGAAGAGGAAGCAAGACGAAAGGCAGAGGAAGAAGCAAGACGTAAGGCGGAAGAAGAGGCAAGACAGAGAGAAGAGGAAGCAAGGCGTAAAGCAGAGGAAGAAGCACTTAAATATAAGAAACTTGCAGAGGAAGCTGCGCGTAAAGCAGAGGAAGCAAGGATAGCGTTGGAGGAAGCAAAGAGCCATGCAGCAACGGGTAATGCTTCCGCAGCCGCTTCCACATCTACCGGAGAATATGCATTGCCTGTAGGAGCTGAACAGTATTTAGGAAAATATCTTTCTGTAAATGCAATCAGCGACCAGATTATCCGGACGATGAAATACATTATTGAGAATCCCTCAGAGCCTAGAAATATTGTTGTTTTGGGACAATATGGTTTTGGAACAACAACGATAGCTGAAGATTTTGCAAGAAGCTTTTATGCAATGGGTATTTGCAGGAATAAAACGATTGCCAAGATAAAAGCGGGGGCATTGAATCGCGCCAATATCAGTGATGCAATCGGAAAGCTGCAGGGCGGATGTCTTGTTGTTGAAAATGCCGGCGTGATATCCAATGAAAAACTGGATGAGATATATCAGATTGTCAGCAATTCGAGCAATGATGTGATTGTAATTATGACCGGTCAGATTGAAACGCTATCAAAAATATTTAAAGATAATGTTGTGATTTCTTCTCAGTTTAAACATTTGGTTCAGGTTCACCGGATTACGGATATGGATGTATTTGCCATAGCGAAAAATCATGCAGAAAAGCTTGGATATCCGTGTGATTCCAGCGCAGAGAATATGTTGAGAAGACGGATGCAGGAGGTAGAGAGCGGTAATCTGGACCGTGTATTGAAATTTGTTGATAATGCGGTTTCCAAGGCGCACAATAGAGAAATGTCTACCGGAGACCAGGAGCATCGGTTGATTTCCAACGATTTTGAATAAAAATAATTATAGAAAAATACAGAAAAAGCAAAAAAGTATTTGTTTTTTCTGTATTTTTTGTTATTATGTAAGTAATTGACTTTTAAATATGAATAATTGGTTGATAAGGATATAGATTAACGGAGGAAAACAACATGTTCGATATGGATATAGGCATTGACTTGGGAACGGCAAATGTTTTAGTGTACGTGAAAGGAAAAGGCATAGTGATTAATCAGCCGTCCGTAGTGGCATTTGAAAAAAAGACGAAAAAGCTGATTGCCCTTGGGAACAAAGCTAAGCTGATGATGGGAAAAGAGCCTGCCAATATCGAAGTAATCCGACCGTTAAAGCAGGGCGTTATTTCGGATTTTACCGTTACGGAAAGAATGCTGAAGGCATTTATTGAAACGGCAATGCAGAAAAAGAAAATGTTGAGCAGACCGAGGGTTTGTGTTTGTGTGCCCAGTGGAATAACCGAGGTGGAAAAACGTGCAGTAGAGGATTCCGTTTACCATACAGGCGCAAAGCATGTGGATATTATGGAGGAGCCCATTGCAGCGGCAATCGGGGCGGATATTGATATCGCAATGCCCAGGGGAAATATGATTGTGGATATTGGTGGCGGTACCAGCGATGTAGCCGTGATTTCTCTTGGCGGAATTGTAGAGAGTAATTCGCTGAAGCTGGCGGGAGATGATTACAACGAAGCAATGATTAAGTATATTCGGCGGACATATAATTTATTAATCGGTGAACCCACTGCTGAAAAGATTAAGATGACGGTTGGTTCGGTTTATCCGCGGGAGGAACCGGTAACGATGGAAGTGAAAGGAAGAGATTTGGTGACAGGGTTTCCGGCACGGATTATTGTGTCCTCAGAGGAAACCATTGAAGCATTTGCTGAGGTGACGGCGCAGATTCTGGACACGATTCATAACGTTTTGGAGATATCACCGCCGGAACTGATAGCAGATATTGCAGAACACGGAATTGTGCTGACAGGAGGAGGCAGTCTGATTTACGGTATGGATAAGCTGGTGGAGGAAAGCACGGGAATCCATGCACTGGTAAGTCCTGCAGCATTGGAAGCAGTGGTTGTCGGAGCAGGTAAATCTGTAAATTATTTAAATAAATAACGAAAACGAAGAAGCGCCAGACAGGTATCACTTTGACGAAATGCTGGTGCTTTTTGTATGTAAAGAAGTAGATTTAAGGAGTTGGATATGGGATTTTTACCGGTAAACAAAAAGGAAATGTTGAATCGGGGATGGGAACGGCCGGATTTTGTTTATGTGATTGGTGATGCATATGTGGACCACCCTTCATTTGGCCATGCAATTATCAGCAGGGTGTTGGAGGCAAACGGATATAAGGTTGCCATTATTTCACAGCCTGATTGGCGGCATGAAGAAAGCATCACCGAATTTGGAGAGCCCAGACTTGGATTTTTGGTGACTGCCGGCAATATGGACTCAATGGTGAACCACTATACGGTATCCAAAAAGAAACGAAAAGAGGATGCATATACTCCCGGAGGGGAAATGGGAAAAAGACCGGATTATGCAACTATTGTATACTGTAACCTGATTAAACGGGTTTATAAACATTCGCCTGTAATTATCGGGGGAATTGAAGCAAGCTTAAGGCGGATGGCACATTATGATTACTGGTCGGGAAAATTAAAGCGCTCTGTCCTGCTGGATTCGGGAGCAGATTTGCTGCTTTACGGAATGGGGGAGCATGCGGTTGTCGAGGTGGCGGATGCGTTAAACAGCGGGTTATCGATAAGCGATATTACCTTTGTTAACGGAACGGTGTACAAAACAAAGGATGCGGCTTCTGTTTATGAAGGAATCATGCTGCCGGAATTTGCAGCCATGCAGGAAAATAAGCTGGAATATGCGAAAAGCTTTAATATCCAATACCGAAATACCGATTCCTATGTGGCAAAGCCGTTAATTGAAAAGTATGGGGAAAAGCGGTATATTGTACAAAATCCTCCGTCCCGTCCGCTGACTATGCAGGAAATGGATGATATTTACGAGCTTCCGTACATGCGGAATTACCATCCGTCCTATGAGGATAAAGGCGGTGTCCCGGCTATTTCGGAAATTAAATTTTCCCTCACCAGTAACAGGGGCTGCTTCGGGGGCTGCAGCTTTTGCGCATTAACTTTTCATCAGGGAAGAACGGTACAGTGCAGAAGCCATGAATCGTTAATCCGGGAAGCCGTACTGATGACGAAGGAACCGGATTTTAAAGGGTATATTCATGATGTAGGCGGTCCTACGGCAAATTTCAGGGCGCCCTCCTGCGAAAAACAGCTGACAAAAGGAGTATGTCCGGAGAAACAATGTCTCTTTCCCGAGCCTTGCCGAAATTTAAACGCCGACCATACCGATTATATAAAATTACTGCGGAGGTTAAGAGAAATCCCCGGCGTAAAAAAGGTATTTATCCGTTCGGGAATCCGGTTTGATTATGTTCTGGCGGATAAACAGGATACGTTTTTGCGGGAATTGTGCCAGTACCATATCAGCGGGCAGCTCAGGGTGGCGCCGGAGCATGTGGCGGATTCTGTTCTTTCGTTGATGGGTAAACCGGGAAATGCCGTTTACAAGCAGTTTACAGAAAAATTTTACCGTGTCAATGAGATGCTGCATAAGGAGCAATATCTGGTTCCGTATCTGATGTCCTCGCATCCGGGTTCCGGACTTAAGGAGGCGGTTATCCTGGCAGAGCATATTCGGGAGCTTGGTTATATGCCGGAACAGGTGCAGGATTTTTATCCGACCCCATCTACGATTTCCACCTGTATGTATTATACCGGGGTAGACCCGAGGACGATGAAAAAGGTGTACATCCCTTCGCATCCGCATGAAAAGGCTATGCAGCGGGCACTGATTCAATATCGCCGACCGGAAAACTATGATTTGGTCAAGGAAGCTTTACTGAAAGCCGGACGTCAGGATTTAATCGGGTTTGATAAAAAATGTCTGATTCCTCCCAGAAAAATGAAATCGGCGGAGGGAAAAGAAGAAAGACAAAAGGAAAATGACCGGCAAAATAGAAGAAGGAAACCGGAGAAGAGAGGCGGAAAGAGAAAGAATAAACGGGATTAAAAAGTTATGTGGGAAATGTGTTGAAAAGGGAGTAAAACGGGTATAATTTTCAAGTCGGATGAACGGATAATTGGTTGCAACTTCATGAAAATTATGGTATCATGTTAGCAGATTGCGTGACGGATGAATTCAGGCAGGAAAAGCAGTCCCATTGGTTTTCATTTGTATCCGCAAAATTTTAAACGGAGGAATTTTAATATGTCAAAAAAAGTTGTTTTAGCTGGCGCTTGCCGTACAGCAATCGGAACTATGGGCGGAGGATTAAGCACGACTCCTGCTCCGGAATTAGGTGCTATCGTAATCAAGGAAGCATTAAACAGAGCAGGTGTTCCTGCGGATAAGGTTGACCATGTATATATGGGCTGTGTAATTCAGGCAGGACTTGGACAGAATGTGGCACGTCAGTCTTCCATTAAGGCTGGTCTGCCGGTTGAGACTCCTGCAGTTACGGTTAATGTTGTCTGTGGTTCCGGTCTTAACTGTGTAAATATGGCGGCACAGATGATTCAGGCAGGAGATGCCGACATTGTTGTAGCAGGTGGTATGGAGAATATGTCAATGGCTCCGTATGCATTAAAGCAGGCTCGTTTCGGATATAGAATGGGTAACAATACGATGGTGGATACCATGGTAAACGATGCATTATGGGATGCATTTAATGATTATCATATGGGTATCACAGCAGAAAATGTATGTGAAAAATACGGGATTACAAGAGAAGAACTGGATGCATTTGCAGCGAAGTCACAGCAGAAGGCAGCAGCAGCAGTGGAGTCCGGTGCATTTAAGGATGAGATTGTTCCGGTAGAAGTAAAGAAAAAGAAAGAGACGGTTATCGTTGACACCGACGAGGGTCCTCGCCCGGGAACGACGGCAGAGAGCATTGCCAAGCTTCGCCCGGCATTTAAGAAGGACGGTATTGTTACCGCTGCTAATTCTTCCGGTATCAATGACGGTGCGGCAGCAATCGTTGTCATGAGCGAGGAGAAAGCCAAGGAGCTGGGTATCAAGCCTATGGCTACATTTATTGCCGGAGCATTAGGCGGCGTTGACCCTTCAATTATGGGTATTGGTCCGGTAGCTGCAACGAAGAAGGTTATGGCTAAGACAGGCTATAAGATTGAGGACTTTGATATTATCGAGGCAAACGAGGCATTTGCAGCACAGTCTATTGCGGTACAAAAGGACCTTGGTTTCAAGGACGAGCAGTTAAACCCGAACGGTGGTGCGATTGCACTTGGACATCCTGTCGGAGCTTCCGGATGCCGTATCCTGGTTACACTGTTACATGAGATGGAAAAGAAGAATGCAAAGAAGGGTCTTGCTACGCTTTGTATCGGCGGCGGAATGGGCTGCGCTACCATCGTTGAGCGTGACTAATCCGAAGAGAAAGAGATAAGAGGACATCTTATCGGACTATAAATAAAGGAGATATATTCACATGGAGTTTATCACATATGAACAGGACGGATTTGTCGGAGTAATTACCATTAACCGTCCAAAAGCGTTGAATGCTTTAAACAGCCAGGTTTTAGATGAATTAAATGAAACCTTGGATGCAGTTGATTTGGACACGACCAGAGCGTTGATTCTGACCGGTGCCGGAGACAAGTCTTTTGTTGCCGGTGCGGATATCGGTGAGATGTCTTCCCTTACCAAGGCAGAGGGAGAAGCTTTCGGTAAGAAAGGAAATGATGTATTCCGCAAGCTGGAAACATTTCCTCTTCCTGTCATTGCCGCAGTGAACGGATTTGCTTTGGGCGGAGGATGCGAGATTTCCATGAGCTGCGATATCCGAATCTGTTCAGAAAATGCAGTGTTCGGACAGCCGGAGGTTGGTCTTGGCATTACGCCGGGCTTTGGCGGAACACAGAGACTGGCACGTCTTGTCGGTGCAGGCATGGCTAAACAGATGATTTATACCGCACGGAATATTAAGGCTGACGAAGCATATCGTATCGGTCTGGTGAATGCGGTATATCCGGCAGAGGAGCTGATGGCGGCGGCGAAGAAGATGGCGGCAGGCATTGCAGCACAGGCGCCGATTGCTGTGCGGAACTGTAAGAAAGCAATCAATGATGGATTGCAGGTAGATATGGAGCAGGCAATCGTAATCGAAGAAAAATTATTCGGCGACTGCTTTGAAACAGAGGACCAGAAAGCAGGAATGGGCAATTTCCTGGAGAAGGATAAGGAAAAGAAATTAAAGGTTGTACCGTTCCAGAACAAATAATCAGATTTTAGCGCATTTGGGATGGTCATGGCGGCCATCCCGGATGGGTGAAATAAGAATGGCGGTTTGAACGAAACGTAGATGAATTCAAACGGTTTATTCAAAAAAATTTTTAGGAGGATATGAGAATGAAGGTTGGCGTTATTGGTGCAGGAACCATGGGTCAGGGTATTGCTAAGGCATTCGCTCAGGTTGAGGGATATGAAGTAGCACTTTGCGACATTAAGCAGGAGTGGGCTGAAGGCGGCAAGGACAAGATTGCAAAAGGCTATGCAAGACTTGTGGAAAAAGGAAAGATGACACAGGAGAAGGTAGACGGTATTCTGAACAGCATTACCCCTGGTTTAAAGGAAAATCTTTGTGCAGACTGTGATTTGATTGTTGAGGCGGCATTTGAGGATATGAATGTTAAGAAGACTACATTTTCCGAGCTGGATAAGCTGGTAAAGCCGGAGTGTATTTTCGCTTCAAATACTTCAAGTCTTTCCATTACCGAAATTGGCAATGGTCTTACCCGTCCGATGATTGGTATGCATTTCTTTAATCCGGCAGACCGGATGAAGCTGGTAGAGGTAATTGCCGGTGTAAATACACCTGATGAGACAGTAGAAAAGATTGTTAAAATTTCCGAAGAGATTGGCAAGACACCGGTGCAGGTGAATGAAGCTGCGGGATTTGTTGTAAACCGTATTTTGATTCCGATGATTAATGAGGCAGCATTCATTAAGATGGAGGGCGTTTCCGATGTAGCCGGTATTGATGCGGCAATGAAGCTTGGTGCAAATCATCCGATGGGACCGCTGGAGTTAGGTGATTTTATCGGATTAGATATCTGTCTTGCAATCATGGACGTACTTTACAACGAGACTGGGGACAGCAAATATCGTGCCTGCCCGTTACTTCGCAAGATGGTTCGCGGCGGTAATCTTGGTGTTAAGAGTGGCAAGGGATTTTATGTGTATAATGCAGACAGGACAAAGACACCAATGGATGCTCAGTAATAAAGGGCATAACAATTTTATAGGAGGAAATTGAAAATGGATTTCGGATTAAGTAAGAAACATGAAATGGCACAGACTCTTTTCAGAGAATTTGCCGAGAACGAAGTTAAGCC
Source organism: Bacteroidales bacterium (assembly GCA_023664535.1). Classification (GTDB taxonomy): domain Bacteria; phylum Bacillota; class Clostridia; order Lachnospirales; family Lachnospiraceae; genus CAG-590. The sequence continues at coordinate 53,097 of JAMPFJ010000013.1, read as the reverse complement.
TCTTGCTCAAGAAATTGATGAAGAACATAGATTCCCAAGAGAGACAGTAGAGAAGATGGCAAAAGCAGGATTTTTAGGGATTCCTGTTCCAAAGGAATTAGGCGGACAGGGCTGCGACCCGCTGACCTACGTTATGTGCGTTGAGGAGTTATCAAAGGTTTGCGGTACGACAGGCGTTATCGTATCTGCACATACTTCCCTTTGTGTAGACCCGATTCAGACTTACGGTACACCGGAGCAGAAAGAGAAATATATTCCTGATTTGGCTTCCGGTAGGAAATTAGGCGCTTTTGGTCTGACCGAGCCGGGTGCGGGTACAGATGCGCAGGGACAGCAGACAAAGGCAGTATTGGACGGTGACGAGTGGGTATTAAACGGCTCCAAGTGCTTTATTACCAACGGTAAGGAAGCGGATATTTATATTGTTATCGCAGTAACCGGCAAGGTTGAGAAACGCGGACGTATGCAGAAAGAGATTTCCGCATTTATTGTTGAGAAGGGTACTCCGGGATTTACTTTCGGTACAAAGGAAAATAAAATGGGTATCTGTGGTTCCTCCACATACGAGTTGATTTTTACCGACTGCCGTATTCCCAAGGAAAATTTATTAGGCGCTAAGGGTAAGGGATTTGGTATTGCCATGCATACGCTTGACGGTGGACGTATTGGTATTGCTGCTCAGGCTCTTGGTATCGCAGAGGGCGCATTGGAGACAACCATTAACTATGTAAAGGAAAGAAAGCAGTTTGGACGTTCGATTGCCCAGTTCCAGAATACACAATTCCAGCTGGCAGATATGGCAACAAAGGTTGAGGCTGCCAAGATGTTAGTGTATAAGGCTGCAATGAAAAAAGGGGAATACCAGAACGGCGCTAAGGTTTCTTATTCCGTAGAGGCAGCTATGGCGAAGTTATATGCCGCAGAGGTTGCGATGGAGGTAACCACAAAAGCAGTTCAGTTACACGGCGGTTATGGTTACATTAAAGAGTACGACGTTGAGCGTATGATGCGTGATGCTAAAATCACAGAGATTTACGAAGGAACTTCAGAAGTTCAGCGTATGGTTATCTCTGCAAATATTTTAAACTAGGAGGTAATTAACGTGAAGATTGTTGTTTGTGTTAAACAGGTACCTGATACAAAGGGTGGAGTTAAATTTAATCCAGATGGAACATTGGATAGAGGCGCAATGCTTACCATTATGAATCCGGATGATAAGGCTGGTCTTGAGGCAGCGCTTCGGTTAAAGGATGAGTATGGCGCTGAGGTTACCGTAGTAACCATGGGACTTCCTAAGGCAGAGGAGGTTCTTCGTGAAGCGATAGCTATGGGTGCAGACAAGGGTATTCTGGTAACGGACAGAGTATTGGGCGGTGCAGATACCTGGGCTACCTCCACAACGCTTGCCGGTGCAATCCGTAATTTAGAGTATGATTTAATTATTACAGGCCGTCAGGCTATTGACGGGGATACTGCACAGGTTGGACCTCAGATTTCCGAGCATTTAGGGATTCCGGTTATTTCCTATGCAGAGGATTTAAAGATTGAGGGAAACAGTGTTATTGTTAAGCGTCAGTACGAGGACAGATATCATATGGTTAAAGCACAGATGCCTTGTCTGGTAACTGCTCTTGCCGAGTTAAACGAGCCACGTTATATGACACCGGGTGGAATTTTCGATGCATTTGATGCGGAAATTACTGTTTGGGGTAGAGCTAATCTGATTGATGTTGATGATGCAAATCTTGGGTTAAAGGGTTCTCCGACTAAGATTGCAAAGGCTTCTGATAAGGTGAGAAAGGGTGCCGGTGAGAAGGTTACCCCGGATTCTCCGGAGGAAGCAGTAAGCTACATTATGGATAAGTTGACTACAAAACATGTTATTTAATTTAGAAAAGGAAAAGTGGTGAATAAAATGGGTTTAGAAGAATATAAGGGTGTATATGTCTTTGCACAGCAGGTAGACAATAAATTAAGCAGTATTGCTTTTGAGTTACTTGGTAAAGCAAAAGATTTGGCAAAAGATCTTGGTACAGAGGTTGCGGCTGTTCTGATTGGTTCCGGTATTAAGGATTTGGCAGACCAACTGGCAGAGTATGGTGCAGATAAGGTTATTGTTGTAGATGATCCGGAATTGAAGGAGTATAGAACAGAGCCTTATACACACGCACTGGCATCAGTTATCAATAAGTATAAACCGGAAATCGTTTTAGTCGGAGCAACGGCAATCGGTAGAGATTTAGGTCCTCGTGTGTCTGCAAGAGTTCAGACCGGTCTTACTGCCGACTGTACTGTACTGGAAATCGGTGATTTCCCATTGAATCCGATTCCGAACCAGGAGCAGAAGCATAACCAGTTACTGATGACGCGTCCGGCATTTGGCGGTAATACCATTGCGACAATCGCCTGTCCGGATAACCGCCCCCAGATGGCTACCGTGCGTCCGGGCGTTATGCAGAAAATTGAGCCGATTAAGGGCGCAAAGGCAAATGTTGAGGAGTTCAATCCAGGATTTACGCCGGATAACAAGTATGTAGAAATTCTTGAGGTGGTAAAAGCGGTATCTGATACAGTGGATATTATGGATGCCAAGATTTTGGTATCCGGAGGACGTGGTGTCGGAAATGCGGAAAACTTCAAGATTTTGCAGGAGCTTGCAGATGCAATCGGTGGAACGGTAAGCTGCTCCCGTGCGGTTGTTGATTCCGGCTGGCTGCCGAGAGATTTGCAGGTTGGACAGACCGGTAAGACCGTTCGTCCGAATGTATATTTTGCAATCGGTATTTCCGGAGCAATTCAGCATGTGGCAGGTATGGAAGAGTCTGACATCATTATTGCAATCAACAAGGATGAGGATGCACCAATCTTTGACGTGGCTGATTACGGTATTGTCGGAGATTTGAACAAGATTGTTCCGCAGCTTACCGCAGCTGTTAAGGCTGAATTGGCGAATAAGTAAAAGGATTGGGATATCTTTTTTTAGAAAAATAATCCGGACATTTCATTTAGGAAATGTCCGGGTTATTTTTCGTTTTGTGTATGATACTTTGGTTGATATGATGACATTCATTCACCTCTTTCGTAAAATATGGTTATCTAATATAAGCATAATACATTAATTTTTTATACAGTTTTTCGGAACTTTCATCCGGATATCAACAATAAATCTATTATACAACATGAAAAAAATGGGAAACAGATAAGTGTCTTGAAGAAACATAGTTTGTTGACAATGTGTTGGATGAACACTATAATAAATGAGAAGCGATACATAAGCCGGAATGAGTAAAACTTTGTATGGGAAAAAGGAGGGGAATTATGAAAGTAAGAAGAAAACAGACTGCATGGATGATGATTTTGGCATTGCTGTTCGGCATGCTGGCAGTACCGGGTGCAGGGGGATTAAATGTACATGCGGAAACTTTGACAAGCGGGGATTATAGGTATAATGTTTTAGACGATGGAACAGTGGAAATTGCAATATATCTGGGAAGTGCTACTGTAGTAAAAATACCGGATACGATAGAAAATAGAAAAGTGACAGGAATCGGAGGTGGCGCCTTTTATTACCGCACAGGTTTAACGAGTGTGACCATACCGGACAGCGTGACGAAAATCGGGAATTCTGCCTTTTTTGGCTGCAGTGGTCTAACGAGAGTAGAAATACCGGATGGCGTGACGGATATCAGTGGAAAAGTCTTTTCTGGTTGTAGCGGATTAACAAATGTAGAGATACCGGATAGCGTGACGAGTATCGGGGATTCTGCCTTTTCTGGTTGCAGCAGTTTAACGAGTATAGAGATATCGGACAGCGTGATGAGCATCGGAAATAGTGCCTTTTCTAACTGTAGTAGCTTAACGAGTATCCGTGTTGAAGAAAACAATCAATACTATTGTAGTGAGGAAGGGGTATTGTTAACAAAAGATAAAAGTGAATTATTGTGTTGTCCGGCAGGTAAAAAAGGTCAATATATAATTCCGGATAGCGTGACGTATATCTGGGGTCATGCCTTTTCTGGCTGTAGCGGTTTAACGAGTGTAGAGATACCGGATGGCGTGAAGCGTATTTTGGCTTATGCCTTTAGTGACTGCAGCGGTTTAACGAGTATAGAGATACCGGATGGCGTGAAGAGAATTGAGGAAGATGTCTTTTCTGGCTGCAGCGGTTTAAGGAGTATAGAGATACCGGATAGCGTGACGTATATCGATGATGAGGCCTTTTATGGTTGCAGCGGTTTAAGGAGTATAGAGATACCGGATGGCGTGAAGAGAATCGGGAAAGATGCCTTTTCTGGCTGTAGCGGTTTAACGAGTATAGAAATACCGGATGGCGTGACGGATATCAATTCTGGAGCCTTTTATGGCTGTAGCAGTTTAACGAGTATAGAGATACCGGACAGCGTGACAACTATCTACAATCTTGCCTTTTGTGGCTGCAGTGGTTTAACGAGTGTAGAGATACCGGATAACGTGACGTATATCGGGGTTCGTGCCTTTGCTGACTGTAGTAGTTTGACGAGTATCCGTGTTGAGGAAAACAATCAACACTATTGTAGTGAGGAAGGGGTATTGTTAACAAAAGATAAAAGTGTATTAGCGTGTTGTCCGGCAGGTAAAAAAGGTCAATATATAGTTCCGGACAGCGTGACGCGTATCTGGTATTATGCCTTTAGTGGCTGCAGTGGCTTAACGAGCATAAAGATACCGGACAGCGTGACGGATATCTGGTATTATGCCTTTAGTGGCTGTAGCAGCTTAACGAGTATAGAGATACCGGACGGCGTGATGGGTATCGCAGAGAGAGTCTTTGAAGGTTGCAGTGGCTTAACAAGTGTAGAGATACCGGATGGTGTGACAACTATCTATAGTGATGCCTTTAGTGGTTGCAGCGGCTTAACGAGCATAGAGATACCGGACAGCGTGACGGAAATCTGGGGTAATGTCTTTAAAGGCTGTAGCAATTTAACATTATTTGTAGCAAAGGATTCCTATGCTGAACAATATGCTAAAAAATATAATCTTCCATATAAATATATTGGAGAAAGCAGCACAGAGAACAAAACAGAAGAATCCAAACAGCCGGCAACAGAGCGTCCGGCAGGGGATGAGGAAAAGGCTGTTGTCGGCAATGTGACGCTGGTTCCGGTTGAAACACAAACGGAAGAAAAATCTGTTGTCGATAATAAGCTGAAAATCAAAAGCGGTTCCAAAAAAGTTAAAAAAGGAACCGTATTGATTGGGAAAAACGGGATTTACAAGGTAGTGGATGCGAAGAAAAAGACGGTAAAATATATAGGAGTAAAGAATAAAAAGGCTTCTTCGGTGAAGATTCCGGAGGAAGTAAAAATTGGGAAAAAGAAGTATAAGGTTACGTCGGTTTCCGCAAATGCATTCCGTGGCAATAAGAAGATAAAAACGGTTACCATCGGTAACAATGTGAAAGAAATCGGTAAAAATGCGTTTAGGGGATGTAAGAACCTCAAAACCGTTATTATTGGAAAGAATGTCAAAACTATCGGAAGTTATGCATTTTATGACTGCAAGAAGTTAAGTTTGATTGAAATCCATTCAAGCAAAATAATAAAGGTTGGGAAAGCGGCATTTAAGAAGATGGCAAAACAGCCGGTAATGAGAGTGCCGAGAGGAAAAATGCAGGCTTATAAGAAATTGTTTAAAGGGAAGATGTGATTGCAGAGCGTAGAGAGTTAAAAACAAGAAACTCCCGCAAATGGCGTATTTATGTCGGTTGTGGGAGTTTTGCTCTCTTTCAACTGTCAACATCAGATTTATTGAGTTTCGGTGATTTTCTGTTATAGTATTTTTCCCTATGGTATGCTACAATAACGCTATATGATGCAAGGAGGAAATAGTATAATGGGAATAAGCCGGTTTCGATTGGAATAGAAGAATACAAGAGAATCATCGATAAACCATACTACTATATTGATAAAACGCTTTTGATTAAGGATATACTGGATAAGGGAGGGAGCGTGAATCTCTTTACCAGACCCCGCCGCTTTGGCAAAACCCTTGCCCTCAGTATGATAAAAACCTTTTTTGAGCAGGAAACGGATATACAGGGGAATGTTACCGATAACCGGCGTTACTTTGACGGAATGAAAATTAGCAGTGCAGGAGAGGACTATACAAAGCATATGGGGCAGTATCCGGTGATTTCCTTGTCGCTAAAGTCCGCCAAGCAGCCGGATTTTGATATGGCATACACGATGCTGGTTGACCAGATTTCAGCTGAATTTAAGCGGCACAGATATATCCTCAATGCAGATATATTATTGGAGGATGAACAAAACCAGTATGAGAAGATTATGCTGCGGAAAGCAGGAAAAGCAGAATATGCAACTGCCTTGAAGTTCTTATCGGACTGCCTGAAAGAGTACCATAAGAGGAATGTTATTATTTTGATTGATGAATATGATGTACCGTTGGAAAATGCCTATTTTGCCGGCTTCTATGAGGAGATGATTACCTTTATCCGCTCCCTGTTTGAATCGGCATTAAAGACTAATGAAAGTCTGGAATTTGCTGTGATTACCGGATGCCTGCATATCAGCCGGGAGAGCATTTTTACCGGACTGAACAATCTGGCGGTTCATTCTATTTTGAATGTGGATTATGCGGAGTATTTTGGATTTACGCAGGATGAAGTGGAGCAGATGCTGGCGGATTATGATTTGTCGGCAAAGGTCAGTGAAGTAAAAGACTGGTATGACGGTTACCTGTTCGGAAAAACAGAGGTTTACAATCCGTGGAGTGTGCTTAATTATGTGGATATGGCAATCGAAAATACTGTGTCATTTCCCAGACCGTACTGGTCGAACACCTCGTCCAACAGCATTATCCGGGAGCTGATTGAGGAAGCTGATAGTGTGGTAAAACAGGAGATAGAAAACCTTTTGGCAGGAGGGACGATTGAAAAGCCGGTTCATGAGGACATCACCTATGAGGATATCCATAAGACGCAGGATAATTTGTGGAATTTCCTGTTTTTTACCGGGTATCTGAAGAAAGTAAAAGAACGGTTTGACGAAAAAACCATATATCTGACGTTAACCGTACCGAATAAAGAGGTGGCTGGCATATACCGGAATACCATTCTGGAATGGTTCGACAAAAAACTGAAAACAGCAGATTTGGACAATCTCCATAAAGCGATATTGGAGGGGGACTGCGAAACCTTTGAAAATGAAGTGTCGGAGCTGTTATTGGAAACCATAAGCTTTTATGATTATGCGGAGAATTATTATCACGGTTTCTTATGTGGGCTGTTAAAAGGCTGCCATCACTATACTGTGGTTTCCAACCGGGAAAGCGGAAACGGAAGACCGGATATTTTATTTAAGCATTTGTCAGTCAGAGGACAGGCGGTAATCATGGAGTTAAAGGTGGTAAAGGAGTTTGACCGGATGGAAGCGGGCTGTGACGAGGCGTTAAGGCAGATTGAGGAACAGAATTATGCGGCAGTGCTGCATAAGGAGGGATACCGGAACATCCGGAAATATGGAATCTGCTTTTACCGGAAAGAGTGTATGGTAAAAGAGATAAGTTGATTTTTTCTGCCGGAAATATAATCAAAGAGAGCGAGGGAAAACCATTATGGAGAAAAAGCAAAAATTCAGGTGGATTAACGGCGATATCCCCATTGATTTCCCGGTTCCCGAAGTCCTGAAAAACACAATGCAGGAGGCAGAGGAACTGGATTTAGCCGGAAACATTGAATACACGCATGTGGCGGACATCATAGACGTGTTGTGCAAAAACTATACAAAAGACGGGACACTGACCGATGAGCAGTGGGACACTATGGTGGACAGATACCCGGTAGTATGAAAATAAGAAGAGCGAGGTGAACGCCATGCAGAAAATCATAGATTTCTCAACGTGTGAAAAGAGCATACGGCACGGTCTCTATGGCGGCAGGGCAGGCGATAAGGACGGAATTATATATCATAATTGTTTTTACATCATCAAATACCCGAAACCGTCCAGATATTTCCAAAACCTGCAGGAACTGGATTATGTGACATCCCCGTTATCCGAATACATCGGAAGCCGCATTTATGCCATATTGGGATATGATGTACACGAAACGATGCTCGGATACCGGAACAATAAAATCATCGTTGCCTGCAAGGATTTCTGTGACCAACCGGTAGTCAAGCTCATGGAAATGCGGACTATCAAGAACGGTGCAAACAAAGAACTGGAATCCATGCTGGAACAGCAGATGAAAAGCTCTGCCACAGGTGACAATGTAGACTTAGATGAGCAGCTGCTGCATCTGGAATATAATCCGACACTCCGGCAGGTGGATAACGTCAAAGAACGGTTCTGGGACATGGCTGTTATAGATATCCTGATTGACAACAAAGACCGCAACAATGGTAACTGGGGGCTCTTATTAAATGAAATGACCGGCATGCGCCAGCTTGCACCAATCTACGACAATGGGAATGCATTTTCAAGCAAAGCAACAGATGCACAATTAAAGCAATATATGGACAGCCCGGATTTAACGGAAAGGCTTACCGGAAGCAGAACCATTTATATGAGGAACGGAAAAATATTGTCTGCAAAAAAGCTGTTGAAACTGGATAACCAGGACTTAAAACAGGCCATTGTCCGGAATACGCCCAAAATACAGGAATGCATGCCGGAAATCAAAAAATTCATCCAGGAAATTCCGGAAACTTATAAAGATAAGACAGTATGCAGCAGTATCCGGAAACAATATTACGGTAAAGGCGTGGAAATAAGATTAAAAGAGCTGTTGCTGCCTGCATATGAAGCAATCAAGGCAGACCGGAGAAAAAACCGTCCGCTTTCGCATATGGACACGGATGAAAATAACATAGAAAACGATACTCGATGAAACAATTCCTCTAAAGGAAAGTAAATTAAAATGAATCCAAGAGAATTGTGCCGGCAGACAGGAAATTTCACAGATGGTTGTATATGTGAATTTTGTAATCATAAGCATAAATGTATCGGTTTGGCATAGGTTATTATAACAATGTTGGATAATGATACGGTTATGGAAATATATGTAGTAAAGGCTGGAGATACATTGCAGGGTATCGCCGGACAGTTTGGGATATCTGCTGCACGCCTGGCTTATGATAACGAGATTGCCGGCGAAGAACTGGTGGTTGGGCAGGCATTACTGATATTGAGACCGGAAACAATATACACGATTCAGGATGGCGACACGCTGCAAAGTATTGCAGATGCTTTTCAGACCACGGTACTAAAGCTGGTGCGGAATAATTCGTATCTGCTTAACGAAGATTTCTTATTGCCGGGCAGACAAATTGTCATTTTTTATGAAGATACAGAGCAAAGGGATATAGAGATTTTCGGTTATGCTTATGCATTTATTAATGAGTCTGTCCTGGAAGAGAGCTGTCTTTATCTACAGGAGCTGCTTCCCTTTTCCTACGGCTACAATGAAGATGGTTCGTTGATTCCGATGAATGACGACAGACTGCTGGCGGCGGCGGTGCGTTTTGGTAACCGGAAAAGAATGGTCATTACTCCTCTTGACCGCTATGAACGCTTCAATAACCAGTTGGTGGTGAGGCTTCTTACTGATACGCAGATGAGAGATATTCTGTTGGAAAATATTTTGCTGACGATGAGGGAGAAGAGGTATGAGGCTCTGGATATCGATTTTGAATTTATTCCGGGAGAATATCGGGAGCTCTATGTGGAGTTTATCGGAGAGACAAGGAGAAGAATGAATGCGGAAGGCTATCTTGTCAGTGTTGCCGTGCCGCCCAAAATAGCGGATAATCAACCGGGACTTTTATATGAGGGGATTGATTATCAGGGAATCGGAAATGCAGCGGACAGTGTATTTTTAATGACTTATGAATGGGGGTATAAGTATGGTCCTCCTATGGCGGTTGCCCCAATTCCCAGCGTGCGCCGTGTATTGGACTACGCAGTATCCGTAATTTCTCCGGAGAAAATTGACATGGGGATTCCCAATTATGCATATGACTGGCCCCTCCCTTATGAAAGCAGAGTGACGGAAGCGGAAACGATAGGAAATCTGCAGGCAGTCAGAAGAGCGGCATTGTATGGAGCGGAAATCTTATATGATGAGGATGCACAGGCACCGTATTTTTATTATACAAAAGACGGGATTTCTCATGTAGTATGGTTTGAGGACGTGAGAAGCATACAGGCAAAATATAATCTGATTGCGGAATATGGATTTAAGGGCGGCGGATATTGGAATCTGATGAGGGAGTTTCGCCAGAACTGGATGTATGTAAACCAAATCATATAAGAATAGGCTGTCATGTAAAAAATTTTTTGCATGGCAGCCTAAATTTTTGGGTCACAGTAAACCGGCAGGTATCGGTTAAGCCAGTAGTCTTAAATGATAAGAATAAATATTGTTTAAAATAAATGGCAACAGCCGTTTGTCAGAATCATCAAAACATGGTAAAATAAAGCTTGGAAATAACCGTTTTACAGAGTGGTTTGACCTCCATTCTACATAGAATGAAGGTGCTGCTGGTAAAGAATCAAAATAGCAATTTTGATTTGGAAAAAGGAGATAGAGAATGGAGATAAAAGAAATTGTAATCGATTATTCACCGGTAAGGCTGAATGACGATACAAAACATAAAATAGATAAAGTAGATAAAGCAAAAACAGAAATCAGTAAAAAGAGACCTTTTGAAGGAGCATTATTAAAACAGGTAAAGGATTTTTATCGGATTGATGTTGTATGGTCTTCAGAAGCATTGGAAGGAAATACTTTGACAATCAGTGAGACGAAAGTGTTGCTGGAGGATGGAATTACAGTAAGCGGAAAGCCGCTGAAGGATGCCCTGCGTACATATGGGCACGGACAGGCATATGACTACATGTACGATTTAATGAGTGTAAAAACGCTTACGATTGAGAATATCATGCATATACACCGGCTTCTCATGGAAAAAGAACAGGTAGAAATAGCTGGAAAGTATAAAACGGTAGAAAATTTCATTTCGGGAAGCAGTTATACAACGGTAGCATGTGATGATTTGGAAGAGGAAATGAAGAGACTGTCAACCTGGATGGAAGAAAATGAAAATAGGATGAATCCGATTGAATATGCGGCGGAGCTGCACCGTAAACTGGTTTATATCCATCCGTTTGAAGATGGAAATGGAAGAACAGCAAGGCTTGCCATGAATACGAAGCTTATACAGAATGGGTATCTTCCTTGTGTAATTGCTCCGGTGCACCGTTTGGATTACAATAATGCATTGGAAGCCGGCAGGCGTGGCGAGAGAAACCAGTTTATTGAGTTGATTGCTGAAATAGAGCTTGAGACACAAAGGATTTTATGCGATATATGCATATGGAAGTGCCGGATTTTACAGGCTGAGAAGCATACAGGCAAAGTATAATCTGATTGCGGAATATGGATTAAAGGGCGGCGGATATTGGAATCTGATGAGGGAGTTTCGCCGGAACTGGATGTATGTAAACCAAATTATATAAAAAGAGGCTGTCATGTAAAAAATAATAGACATTTTTTACATGACAGCCTCAATTTTGGAATCTGAACAGATACCGGGAAGATTAGTAAACCTGTGCTTCCTCTTCTTTGTTCATCACACGAAGCGCACCCTGGGCAAGGGCAAGAAGCTCATCCTCACCGGGATATACGGTAAAGTCGGCAATGAAACCAAGCTTTTCTTTTAATGCCTCGATGGTTTCTGCGTTATAGGCAATACCACCGGTACAGATAATCCGGTCTACCTTGCCGTCAAGCACAGCCGCCATGGCGCCGGCATCCTTTGCAATCTGATAATGGAAAGCATCGATTAAATCAGAGGCTTCCTGATTGCCTTCTGCTTTCATTTTCATTAAATCACGCATGTCGTTGGTTCCGATATAGCCGTTAAATCCACCGTTTCCACAAATTTTTTTATAGATTTCCTTTTCGGTATATTTTCCGGAATAACAGAGCTTAATTAAGTCGCCAACGGGAACGGTACCGGCACGCTCCGGAGAAAAAGCGCCTTCACCGTCTAAAATATTGTTAACGTCAACCACCTTACCGTTTTTGTGGGCACCGACGGAAACCCCTCCGCCCATATGAATGACAATTAAATTTAAAGTGTCATAGGATTTACCGGTTTCCTTAGCATAACGCTTGGCAACGGCTTTTTGGTTTAACGCATGGAAAATACTTCTTCTGGGAAGCTCCGGCATACCGGAATATCTGGCAACAGGTTCCAGCTCGTCCACAACAACGGGGTCAACAATATAGGAAAGAACGCCGACTTCGTCGCCGATTTCCTTTGCCAAAATACCGCCAAGATTGGAAGCGTGCTGTCCCTGCTTGCCGATTCGTAAATCCTCTAATAAAGCATCGGTTACCGCATAAGTGCCGCCGGGAATCGGTTTTAATAATCCGCCGCGTCCCACAACAACGTCTAACGTCTTGATATCGAAATTTTTCTCTTTTAACACGGATAAAATTACTTCTTTGCGGAAGTCCTTCTGCTCAATAATGGAAGCGTATTTTGCAATTTCTTCGGTGGGATGCCGCAAAGTTTCTTCAAATACCTGTGTTTCATCCTCGTATACACCAATCTTCGTGGAAGTGGAGCCGGGATTGATGATTAAAATAGTGTAAGCCATAACTATATCCTCCTGAAATGTTATATTATTTGTTCATTGCCTCCGCAACAACGGCGCCTACAGCAATAGAGTTAACCTTTGTTTCAAAGTCGTCTGAACGTGAGGTTAAGATAACCGGTGCTTTTGTTCCGGTTAAAATGTTGCCGTTTACCCCGCGGGCGTTATGGACAAGCGCTTTATAGGTAATATTACCGGCATGGATATCCGGGAAGAGTAAAACATCGGCATCGCCGACAATTTTACGGTCGGTAGCCCCTTTATGTCTTGCCGCTTCAGGGTCAATCGCCAAATCATAAGAAAGAGGACCGTCTACAATACATCCGGTAATATCGCCGTTTTCATTCATCTTTGTCAATTCGGCAGCATCAAGGGTAGCCGGCATTTTCGGGTTAACCACCTCGACGGCAGCCAGAGGAGCAACCTTCGGGTTGTCAATTCCACATGCATGGGCAATTTCCACTGTATTCCGAATGATGTTTGCCTTGGCTTCAAGGTCGGGATAAGGAATGAAAGCAACATCGCTTAAGAATAATAATCCGTCGTGTCCTTCAATATCGAAAATACATACATGGGATAAGGTTTTGTCTGTACGGAGACCGACCTCTTTATCCAATACGCTTTTTAAGAAAGACTTGGTATCAATCAGTCCTTTCATATACATATCGGCTTTACCGTCATGTACCAGTTTAACTGCAGCAAGGGCGGCTTCATAAGGCTCTTTTACATCAATAATTTCATAACCGGTTAAGTCCATGTTGATGCTTGCGGCAACTTCCTTGATTTTTTCCTCGTCACCGACTAAAACGGCCTCTGCAATACCACGCTTTTTTGCTTCGGCAACCGCCTCCAATACGGCATCATCCTGAGCAACCGCAACCGCAACTTTCTTTATGCTGCAGGCGGTAACCTTTGCAAGTAAATCATCAAACGTCTTTGTCATTTCTGTACACCTCATTTTCATTATTTTTCCTCGGAAAATCCGACGGGAAGAACCGTGAATTTCCTATTAAATTAAACCAATATCTATAGTATCACTTGTATTCTTTTTGGTCAAGATTATACCTGTGATAATGTTGAAAGAGAAACAGGGTAAGGATGAAAAAATATCATGTATGGAAGAAGAAAGAAACACTATATCTTGTGGATGAATATAAATAATGTAATATCTATTGAGAGAAATAAGGGAAAAAATCTTTTCTTTTGCAACAATCTATGCTATACTATTCCAAAATATTGTATATTTTTATCTGATGGTATAGCCAAAAGGCGTTTTTTTCCTGCGGATATTAAAAATAACCGGGTTTATGCCGATATCCTATATTAGTAAAAATATACATAATACTTATATTTAGGACTTATTTTTTGACTACGGAAGAGCATGGCAGGCTTATACAGAAGCGAATTTTAAGAATATTGACAAGATGAATATATGGGGTGATGGAAATGGAAACAAAAAACAGATTGATTGAAAAATTGTTAAAGGTGGCAAAGAGGCATAAGGTACTGACTTATCCGGTGCTGGCGCTGGTTGCCGTTATCAGCATTATCAGTTATTGCTTTGACTGGAGTACCGGTGCGGGAAAACGAGTGGTCGCTATTGTCATGGTTATGGTCATGCTGGTTTCGCAGTCCTATTTCCTGACCTCTTCGGCAACAGAACTGATTGATGATGAGGACGCCGCAATGATGCAGAAGGAGCTGCAGGAGGAACAGCTTGTGGAAACACCTTCGGATACAGCAGTTCCCGGTAATCCAACGGAAAAAGCGACGGAGACGGTTCCGTCCGATACTGCCGTTACCTCATCGACCGAGTCGGTCACCAATCCTTCCGATGTATATGTGGAGGATGGTCCGGGAAGGTCGGATACAGATGGAGAGATACCGGCAGATGAAAAAGGAAAGCCGGGGCAGAGAGTATCTGGCACAGATAAAGAAAATGATTTAGAGGATGAGGATTTGAATTCGGGTCTGGCGGATACCCGCAGCAGAAAAGAAATTTCCTACATATGTGCGTATATTGACGCAAGCGGCAGTGAAAAAATGATTTCAAGCGGGGGAAGGCTTACCTCCAATGAAGACAATGGTTCCGGTACGCCGGAGGGGGACTATACATATCAGATTGAGGAGACGGTGCTGGAGAGCGTGCTTGCAAGCGCAAATACGGATATGGGTGCTAACGGTCATAATGCTGACGGATGCTATAATTTTGCAGGATGGTATACAGACAGGGCATGTACGGATAAAATTACGGATTTTACTGCGGTAAAAGCAAATGACAGGGATTCAAACGGAAATCCGATGATTGTGTTTTACTGCCGAAGAGATTTGACAAAATATAAGGTAAACATCATAAAGGGGAATGATATCAATAATGATGCCGACAAGGTGGACTACGTTGTGGAGGGAGCTATTGGCAGCGTAGAAAGGGGAGCGACCAGCTTTTATATCCCGGTAACCGGAACAGGAAGTAATATAAGCGGTACAGTAACCCTTAAGGAATTGACGAGACCAAAGTGTTCGTTAAGCGGTGTTACCGGCGGCACCAGCCAGAATTTCCAAAAGGGAGGTTCGGAGGTGACGGTTAACTTTTCCGGAATGACGTCGCAGCAGTGGACGATTACGCTTAAATGGGATGGCAGACCTTATCAAATCCGGTATGCAAAGGATGAAGCCGGAACTGATTTTGTTACGCAGAACGTGGTATACCATGTGCGGGATGACCAGGATGATTATTTCTTTTTGACCGGAGATATCGTGGAGAAAAAGGAAGGATATGAATTTCTGACATGGAAAATCGGTCCTGCCGTGGATGCGGAAAAAATTGTAAAACCGGAGACAACAATGATATCCGTTTACCAGGACAGATTATATTCGGAGTCCGAAGAGGATATCGTTACGTTATATCCTGTGTATACGTATGCCGGTTTTATTCTTAACGGGATGACAAATGACGGCAAAGACCAGGAAATGACGCTGGAGTATGATTATCTGAAGCCTGCCGATGCAAAGTCTTTCACTGCGGCGTATACCTATACGGATGGCAGGATTGACGAGAATCCGACATTTACCTACAGCCTTTCCGGACAGACAGACTTGGAAAAATATGGAATTATCGCAGGATACCGGGATGGAGATAATACAAAGGGAGTAGTGGTATCCACGGCGGCGGGAGGTCCTCTGAAACGAACAGAGAACGGAAAAGAACCGAAGCTTACGATAACCGTTAAACCGGGAAACGGGGATGCGGAAAAAGTCTTTACGTTGACGATTAAGATACATCCGAAGCGGATAAAGGTGATTGTACCGGAGGAGAACAAAACGAAAATATACGATGGGACAAAGGATGCACCGGATAATTTCCCGACGGAGATGGCAACGGATGCCGGAAAGCCGGATGTGTATGTCGTTTACACCGGAACGGGAAAACCGCAATATAATTCAAAGGATGTGGCTGATGCGGACCGAATTATCCTGCCGAGCGGTTCCTGGGAGCTGCATGTGCCGGCAGGCGACGAGGGCAATTATGAAATTGACGGAGGAGACATTGTTGTTGAGGATTGCCATATTCTGAGAAGAACCATTATCATGCGGACAAAAACCTCCAAACAGGTTATCCGTGCCGGTGAAGATACGCCGGTTGACTATTTCAGCGTAGAATTGGAGACATCCATACCGGGGAATCAACTTGTGGGAGATGATAAACTGGAGTCGTTGATTCAATCGATTACCTATACGACGGAGCCTGCACGTAATAAAGACGACAGGAAATCCATGGAGGTAACGGGCGATTTTAAGATTCTCGGTTCGTCTCCGACGGATTCAAATTATGAGATACGGTATCTGAGAGATTTGGAGGGAAGTAATCAGGGAAGCGGATTAGGACAGTTCCACGTAATGAAGGAAAAGCCGGAGCTGGGGCTGAATTATTATTTCAGTGAGGAGCAGGATCCGGATAATCTGTGGTATCAGTCGGCAAGCCTGTTGCTGCTTCCGGTATTGGAGGTAAACAGTCTGGGAGGATACGATACGGTATGTATTTCCAGGGACGGTGGTAAAACCTTTGAAAACGGCGGAGAGCTGCGGGAGGAGGATTCCGTGAATCCGAGCCTCAGAGTTAAGCTTTATGACAGCAGAACCGGAGCGGTGACGGATGATGAAGCATTTAAGGTGAGATACGACAAGTCGGGACCGGAGTATAAGGGATATACCGTTCATACATCCGAGCTGGAGTATGATAGTGCGACAGCGATTCCGGAGGGAGGTCTGTTCTTCCCGGGTATCGGTGGAGTTATGGATTTTGGTACCTATATAAAATCGATAATTACCATTCAGATTCGCTATGAAGATAATGCATCGGGTCTTGATTCCCTGCATTACGGTCTGTTTGGCGGGCCGACAACAAACGAGGTGGGATTTAACCGGAATACCGGAGTTGCAACAATCAGTATTCTTCGGAATTCCATTCAGGATGCAGATAAAAAAGTTGGCGTGATTACCTGTTATGCGGTGGATAAAGCCGGAAATATGAGCGCACCGATTAAGTTAAGACCGGATAATAGTAACAGTGACAATTACGAATGGAGTGTTGAGCAGGCGGGACCGGTAGTTTCCCCGATAGTGGTGAAGGCAGGGGAGGACCAGACTGATATCGTGAAGAATCAGTCCGGGGTATCCGAGGATAAGATGGTATATTATCGGAATTGTGTGGCTGAACTTGAGGTTACGGATACAATTTCCGGAATTTACGGGATAACCTGGCATATTAACGATACGGATATTGAAAAAAGAGTGGATAATCCCGAAAATAAAACGGAGAAGCAGACGTTTACCCAGAGTATCGGTCCCAGCAGCAGCAGTCCTTATACGGTTTATGCCACGGTGACGGACAATGCCGGAAATACCGTGGACAGTGATAAGTTTACGCTTAAGGTGGATGATGAGAATCCGAAGCTGCGGGTATTTTATGACGGTACGGAATGGACAAAAGATACCACCATTTACCTTACTGCATCTGATGAGTTAAGCGGTGTAGACTATGTAACCATAACGGACAGCACCGGCAATGAGGTTGAATGTGAACTGGGTGAGCCGAATGAAAAAGGCGTGTATAGAGGAAGCTTCCAGGCAGAAACTAAGGGAAAATATACGATTATCCTTGCAGATAAAGCCGGAAATAAGACGGTTTGGGAAAATGAGATTACCAATATTTCCACGGCAAAACCGGGTTGTCCGGAGATTACGGTTGTACCGGCAGAACCGGATGGGGAAAACGGCTGGTATAGAACAGAGCCGGAGATTACGATTCAGAATGTAACCGAGACGGACGAAGAATTACCGACTCCGGTGGTTACCAGTTACCGCCGTTGGAAGACCGGAGGAAATGCGGAGGCGGCTGTGGAAATTGAGGGACCGTCGCAGGTATTGCGCATTACGGAGGAAGGCGAAGAAAATGTAAAGGCATGGAGCGTCAGCGCTTCCGGTGTGGAATGTGACAATAAGGACAGTCATGTTGTTACGGTTAAGCACGACAAGACGGCTCCGGTAATTACGATAACTCCGGAAAAAGGAAACAATGCTTCCGTTTTGGTCAGCTTTACGATTACGGATGAGGTGAGTGGAGTAAACGGAGATTCGATAAAGGTTTTGCACGGTACCAGGGAATTTGCTGTAAAAATGGAAAAGGTCGGAGATGGGCATACTTATAAAGGAAGCTTTGAGGTAAAAGAGACCGGTAATTATTCCATTCAGGCAGCGGATAATGCAGGAAATCTTTCGGAGCAGGCAGTATTTACACCAATGAGCATGAAAATCAAACCGATTACCAATATAAGTACCTCTTCGGCAACAGTAGGCGCCTTTGTACGAAAGGGAACTTTTCCGATTCAATCGGTATCCGTTGCATACCGCAAATATACGGATACAAGTTACAGAGAGACACAGTCAATAGCAAATGAGGATGCAAACGGAAATGTAACGGTTTCTGCAGTATTGAGCGGATTAACACAGGCAGCCACCTATGTTTATAAGATTACCGCAGTATCGGAAGGAAAAGAAGTGTTAGAATATGAGGGATATTTCCGTACTCTGTCGCCTGATACGGCAGGTATTTCCCTGTCCGGTACGGCAAGATATGCAGATAACCGTGAGGGAAAAATAACGGTAGGTCTCTTTGACGGAAATATGTGTATAATGGCATCGGAGATAAATGCGGGTGAGCAGTTTGTCTTTGACCGTGTTCCGGACGGAATGTATAATCTGGTTGCTACAGACGGATTTTATTCCAGGACGGTGGGCATTATGATTGAGGGTGGAATGGTAATCTATCCTACCACCTATATTGAAATGGTGCTTTCCGGAATGAATACTTCCGTGGAGATTACGACCAGTGAAACGCCGAAGGTTACCGCAGATAATATGGATTCCATTTTTGAGTATGACAACTATAACTTTACCGAAAAGGATAAAGCCTTGATTGATGACGGCGGAACCGTGGAGTTTAAATTATATGCAACCCTGATGAAGGTAACCAGTGTTTCTGCAAATGAAATAACGGCGATGTACGCAGTGACCGATTCCAATAAGATTGTCGGCGCATATCTGGATTTGTCGTTATATAAGATTGTGACGGATGCAAACGGAGTAGTGGAACGCACCAGAGTAACGGAATTAGGTAACGGTGCGGCGGTTTCGGTAACGATTCCGTTGGGAGATATGGCAGGAAAACCCGGTTTGGAGGTTGTCCGTATTCACCAGGACGGCGATAACTTTACCGGTACTTCTCTGGTAGATATGGATAATAATCCAAGCACATATACGGTTACGACAAGCCAGTTTTCAACTTATGCAGTATTGTATAACCGAGAGGCGCCGGTAGAGGAGCCAACTACGGAGAGGATAGACAGCGGAAGCCCCGACCCGGGGACAACCGGAGAGATTTATGTGACAACTGAGAAGCCGAGTGAAGCACCGACTACAGAGAGAACCGGCGGCAGCACGGCGACAACAGAGTCTCCTGGCGATAATCCGAATCCGACACCGGCTGCTACCTCCAGTACTTCTGTCGGTTCCCTGAGGAGCACCGGTTCTGCAAAGACAGGAGATGAAGCGCCGGTTGCCGTTATGGGAATGATAATGCTGATGGCGATGGGCGGGATAGTTGTTCTTCGCAGAAAAGCGAAATAAGAAAAAACGAAAAAAGGTTTTAACAATTATTACCTAAATAAAAAACAGTTCCCTGCAAATACTATAACCAAGACATGAGAATGTCTTAATAATATAGATTTGGAGGGAACTGTTATGTCAAGTTCAAGTAATTCTAGCAAGAAGTCTGATGCTATGAACAGGTTCAAAATGGAATGCGCATCTGAGGTGGGCGTTTCTTTAAAGAACGGTTATAATGGTGATTTGACTTCAAGAGAGAATGGTTCTGTCGGTGGACAGATGACCAAGAAGTTAGTAGAAGCTCAGATGAACCAGATTGCCGGTAAGTAATCATGCCCTGAGGGAAATCGATGCGGACAATATCTGCACCGGTTTTTCACCGGTAATGAGCGGGAAATCGGACTTAAGCAGTCCGGGTAAAAAAGGTCGTAATTTACTTTTTGCAGGAAAGGTAAATTACGACCTTTTCCTTGCAAAAAAACACTAGACATTTCCATATACCGCATGCTATAATTGACTGATTAGTGCAGAAAGAAGACTGCCCTTTAACAAAGGAAGACTGCAAAAGAATAAAAGGATATATATTAAGGAGGAATTGTTAAAGATGAGTTTAACAGTGGAAAATTTAGAAAAGAATATGGCAAAGCTTACCATTACGGTACCGGCTGCTCAGTTTGAAGAGGCAATGAAGGAATCTTACCAGAAGCAGAAGAATAAGATTTCCATACCCGGCTTCCGTAAAGGCAAGGTTCCTCAGACATATTTGGAAAAGGTCTATGGTCCGGAGATGTTTTATGAGGATGCTGCAAATACATGTATGGAGAGTTCCTACCCGGGAGCATTGGATGAGTGTGATTTAGATGTGGTATCCCGTCCGGAGGTTGATGTGGTGCAGATGGAAAAGGGCAAGGATTTTATTTATTCTGCCACAGTTGCCGTAAAACCTGAGGTTACTCTGGGGGAATACATGAATATTGAAATTGAAAAAACGGAGGTCGAGGTGACGGATGAGGATGTTGCCGAAGAGCTTTTGTCAGTACAGAAGCAGAATGCAAGAAACATTCCGGTAGAGGACAGGGCAGCAAAATTAGAGGATGAAGTAATCATTGATTTTGAGGGCTTTGTGGACGGCGAAGCCTTCGAGGGCGGAAAGGGAGAAAATTATCAGTTGGTTTTAGGCTCACATTCCTTTATTGATACTTTTGAGGAGCAGATTGTCGGAAAAAATATCGGGGATGAATTTGACGTTAATGTTACTTTCCCGGAGGATTATCAGGCGGAGGACCTTGCCGGAAAGCCGGCGGTATTTAAGTGTAAGCTTAACGGAATTAAGGAGAATGAGCTTCCGGAGCTGGATGATGAATTTGCGTCAGAGGTATCGGAATTTGATACTCTGGATGAATATAAAGCAGATATTAAGGCAACACTGCAGGTGAAGAAAGAAAAGGAAGCAAAGAATAGAAAAGAAGGTCTTGTCATTGACAGGATTATTGAAAATTCCACAATGGAGATTCCGGAGCCGATGATTGAGACGACAAAGGAGCAGATGATGAACGAGTTTGCACAGCAGATTAGTTATCAGGGTCTGTCCGTTGAACAGTATTTCCAGTTTACCGGAATGAATAAAGAGAAGTTTTTGGAGAGCGCTGCTCCGGAGGCGGAGAGAAGAATTAAATCCCGTCTTGTTTTAGAGGCGGTTGCAAAGGCCGAGGATATCCAGGTTACGGAAGAAGAGCTGAATGAAGAGTTAAAGAAGATGGCGGAAATGTACCAGATGGATTTGGCACAGTTGACTGATTTGGTTGGGGAATCTGAGAAAGAAGCGATTAAGCAGGATATCGCAGTACAGAAAGCGGTAGATTTGGTAACCGAAGCAGCGGTAGAAAAGTAATATCGGCTGCCAAAGCGGATGAGTTTAGCAATTAAGGAGGATTTTGTATGAGTTTAGTACCTTATGTCATTGAACAGACAAGCAGGGGAGAACGTTCTTATGATATTTATTCCAGATTATTAAAGGACAGAATTATTTTTCTTGGAGAAGAGGTAAATGATACAACGGCAAGCATTGTCATTGCACAGCTTCTTTTTCTGGAGTCGGAAGACCCTTCAAAGGATATCCAGTTATATATTAACAGTCCCGGCGGTTCTGTTTCGGCAGGTTTCGGTATTTTCGACACGATGAATTACATTAAATGTGATGTTTCGACGATTTGCTGTGGAATGGCGGCAAGCATGGGTGCATTTTTGCTTGCGGGAGGCGCGCCCGGAAAGCGCATGGCGCTTCCGAATGCGGAGATTATGATACATCAGCCGATGGGTGGGATGCCGAGTGGAAGCCAGGCAAGTGATATGAAGATTACCACGGAGCATATTTTGAGAACAAAGAGAAAAATAAATGAAATTTTAGCAAAGGAATGTGGTAAACCGGTTGAAATGCTGGAAAAAGATACGGACAGAGATAACTGGTTAAGCGCACAGGAAGCGGTGGAATACGGTCTGATTGATTCCGTAATTGCCAATCGTGAAAAGATTGACTAATTTAGAAAACGAGGTGTAGCTATGGCAGGTCGCGGAGATGACAGAAAACCTTTACGTTGTTCATTTTGCAATAAGACACAGGACCAGGTGAGAAAGCTGATTGCCGGACAGAATGTGTATATCTGCGATGAATGTATCGAGGTTTGTTCTGAAATTATCGAGGACGAGTTGGAGGATTTTGATGAGTCTTCCGACATCAATTTGTTAAAACCAAAGGAAATCAAGGAATTTCTTGACCAGTATGTAATTGGCCAGGAAGAGGCAAAGAAAGTACTGTCCGTTGCAGTGTATAATCATTACAAGCGTATTCTTTCCGATAAAGATTTTGACGTAGAACTGCAGAAGAGTAATATTATTATGGTGGGTCCTACCGGTTCCGGTAAAACCTATCTTGCCCAGACGCTGGCAAAGCTTTTAAATGTTCCCTTTGCCATTGCGGACGCTACCGCACTGACGGAAGCCGGTTATGTGGGTGAAGACGTGGAAAATATTCTGCTTAAGATTATTCAGGCGGCAGACTATGATATTGAACGTGCCCAGCATGGTATCATTTATATTGATGAGATTGATAAGATTACGAAAAAGTCTGAAAATGTATCCATCACGAGGGATGTTTCCGGTGAAGGGGTCCAGCAGGCATTATTAAAGATTATTGAAGGTACGGTGGCTTCTGTTCCGCCACAGGGAGGAAGAAAGCATCCGCATCAGGAATTTATCCAGATTGATACCACGAATATTTTATTTATTTGCGGCGGTGCATTTGACGGTCTGGAAAAGGTGATTGAGAATCGTATAGGAAAGAAGTCCATTGGCTTTGGTGCCGAGCTGTCGGAAAAGACGGACGAAAATGTGGGAGAGCTTTTGAAGAAAGTGACGCCGACAGACTTTGTGAAATATGGTTTGATTCCGGAATTTATCGGTCGTGTACCGGTTTCCGTTACGCTGGATTTGCTGGATGAAGCGGCATTGGTGAAAATTCTTACCGAGCCGAAGAGCGCAGTCTGCAAGCAGTACAAGAAGCTCTTTGAATTGGACGGTGTTGAGCTGGAATTTGAAGAGGGTGCGCTGAAGGCGATTGCAAAGGAGGCAATGGAAAGAAAAACCGGTGCAAGAGGGCTCCGCTCAATTATTGAGAAGGTGGTAATGGATTTGATGTATGAAGTTCCGTCTAATGAGGAGATATCAAGCTGTGTAATCACGAAAGAGGCAGTGGAGGGTACCGGAGAACCG
Source organism: Bacteroidales bacterium (assembly GCA_023664535.1). Taxonomy (GTDB): domain Bacteria; phylum Bacillota; class Clostridia; order Lachnospirales; family Lachnospiraceae; genus CAG-590. The sequence goes on along the minus strand of JAMPFJ010000013.1, from coordinate 29,499 downwards.
GAGATTATTTATGCAGAAGCTCCGAGGACGCGGAAATCCTTTGTGAAACGTCATCCGAAAAAAAATAACGGTGAGATTGCATAGGCAGAGAGTGGATTAAGATTCGCAGAGTATGCGTGAAAAGAATGGAACTTGTGAAAATTACAGGTTCCATTTCTTTATCTGATGATAAAGTGAGGAAGGAATATGGGAAATACAACGGAAAAAGAAAAGCGGGTTCCCATGATGGTGCTTCGCAATATGGTGATTATGCCGGGAACCAACGTACATTTTGATATACAAAATAAGACTTCTATCCGTGCGGTGAATCTGGCAATGGAGCAGAATCTGGATATGTTTGTAATTGCGGCAAAGTCGGCAAATGCAGCGGATACGGTTTCTAAGGAACAGCTTTATTCAGTGGGAACAGTGGTGCAGGTCCGGCAGGTGCTGAAGCTTCCGAAAGGACTGGTGAGGGTACTGTTAACCGGAAAAGAGAGGGCGGTGCTGGAGGATTTTACCTTTGAAAAGGACTGCTATCAGGCACAGCTTTCAAAAGTGCAGCAGGATGATGGACTGGACGAGAAGGAACGGGAAGCGAGGCTCCGTTCCCTTAAAGGGGTTTTGAAACAGTGCGAGAAGAGCAGGCTTTTACCGAATGAGGTAACGCTGACAGCGCTTAACCGGGTAAATGATTTGGAATTACTGGTGGATATGACGGCGGAAGCAGTGCCCATAACGGCGGAGGCGAAACAGCAGATTTTACAAAGCTTTGTACTTGCCGACCGTGTGGACAGGCTTTTGGAAATTTTACTTAATGAGATTGCGATTGCAGATATCCGTTCCGAGCTTGCAGAGAAATTAAAAGCCTGCGTAAGCAAAAACCAAAGGGAATATGTATTGCGGGAACAGCTGAAGCTGATTAAGGAAGAGCTGGGAGAGGACAGTGCAGAGGATGAGGGGGACAGATATGTGCGCATGCTTGAGGAGGTGAATCCGCCGGAGGAAGTAAAGGAAAAGCTGCAAAAGGAAATCAAACGGTTTCGCAATCTTGCCTATGCCTCCTCTGAGAGTGCGGTATTGCGTAATTATATTGAAACGGTGCTGGAATACCCATGGAATAAGGAAAGCAGTAACGCTTACAGCTTAAAGCAGGCGGCCAGGCAGCTGGAGGAGGACCATTTCGGGCTGACAAAGATTAAGGAGAGAATTGTCGATTATCTGGCAGTCCGTATGCTTAGCGGAAGAAAAGACGCACCGATACTCTGTCTGGTGGGACCGCCGGGAACCGGTAAGACCTCCATTGCAAAATCCATTGCAACGGCGTTGAATAAAAAATATGCCCGGATTGCACTGGGAGGGATTCGGGATGAGGCGGAAATCCGGGGACACCGGAAAACGTATATCGGCGCTATGCCGGGAAGAATTGTAACTGCCATTACAAAGACGGGGGAAAATAATCCGTTAATTTTACTGGACGAAATTGACAAAACCAGCAGTGATTATAAAGGGGATACCGCATCCGCACTTTTAGAGGTGCTGGACGGCGAACAGAATGCATATTTTACCGACCATTATTTTGAAGTTCCGGTGGATTTAAGTAATGTCTTATTCATTGCAACCGCCAATGATGCAGCTGCGATACCCGAGCCGTTACGTGACCGCATGGAGCTTATTGAAGTAAACAGCTATACGGAAAATGAAAAATTCCATATTGCCAGACTTTATCTGGTGGCAAAGCAGTTGAAGCTGAACGGGTTGACAGGCAGGCAGTTTCAGATAACCGATGAGGCGATTTATCAGTTGATTCGCCATTATACGAAGGAAGCAGGCGTCAGGAGGCTGGAACAGCTAATCGGAAGGCTTATGCAAAAAGCGGCGAGAGGTATTCTTACGGAGGAGTTTAAGTCGCTGCGGGTGACTCCGAAAAAGCTGCCGAGGCTGTTGGGCGTAGAGAAATACAGGATGGACGAGCAGGATTTCCTGGATAAGATTGGTGTGGTAAACGGTCTTGCGTGGACGAGAGTCGGCGGCGATACGTTAAAGATTGAGGTAAATCTTTTAGAGGGAAAGGGAGGACTTACCCTGACCGGAAATCTGGGCGAGGTCATGAAGGAATCTGCACAGATTGCATTATCCTATGTCCGCACGCTGCCGGAAATTAAGAAGCTTCCCGGGGATTATTTTGAAAAGCATGTCGTTCATGTTCATGTGCCTGAAGGGGCAACACCGAAGGACGGTCCTTCAGCGGGAATCACGATGGCGCTGGCAATCTATTCCGCATTGTTAAACCGTCCGGTAGACGGCAGGCTTGCCATGACCGGAGAGGTTACGCTAAAGGGCAGCGTTCTTCCTATTGGCGGCTTAAAGGAAAAGCTGCTGGCGGCAAAAAATGCGGGAATGCGCAGGGTGCTGGTGCCGGATAAGAACCGGAAGAACGTTGAGGAGCTGGAAACGGAAATTACAGGGGGGCTTACGATTGTTTATGTATCCCGGATGACAGAGGTGATTGCGGAGGGGATAGTGAAACAGAAGATTATATTAAAGGCATAGAGGAGAATAAGAGATGGTAATAAAAAGCGCTGAATTGGAAACGGTATGCGGGATAACGAGCAGGCTTCCGGAAAATAACGGACTGGAGATTGCCTTTGCCGGAAAATCCAATGTGGGAAAATCTTCGCTGATTAATGGTCTGTTAAATCGAAAGGCGTTGGCAAGAACCTCTTCGCAGCCGGGGAAAACCCAGACAATCAATTTTTATAAAATCAATAATTTGTTTTACTTTGTGGATTTGCCGGGATATGGCTATGCAAAGGTATCCATGTCCGAGCGGGAGAAATGGGGAAAAATGATTGAAAATTATCTTCATACCTCAAAGAAGCTGGTTCTGGTCTTTCTTTTAATTGATATCCGCCATGAACCGTCGGCAAATGATAAAATGATGTATGACTGGATTGTGCATAACGGATTTACTCCGGTAATCATTGCAACAAAGCTGGATAAAATTAAGCGCTCCCAGCTACAGAAAAATCTAAAGATTATTCGTACAAAATTAGAGATGGGAAAAGAAGATGTCCTTTTTCCCTATTCCGCCCTGTCCCGACAGGGAAGGGAGGAAATTCTTACCTATATCGGAGAGGTGATGGAAAAGGCGGAAAAATCCGGGTATTGATTGGGAAAGTATTTTGTTTACGGCTTCCGCTTTAATCCGTCTGCCAGATTTGGGAAATCAGATATTGGTAGATTTCCTCGCTTTTATCCTTCCAGGAATCGCAGATATGGATTGCCTGTTCCTTGGTGGGAACCGCCAGTTTAATCTCGACAAGGGTCTGGTTGCGCTCCTTGATGCTGCATTGCGCAATGTATTCGTTGTTGGAGGGATAGTAGTCGGAGGAAATTGCCGATTCATTGCGGAGTTCAATTTTTTGTTCTTTCAGGTAATTGAGAATATCCAGCTTAATGGCGTCGGAGATTTTAAATTCAAAGAGTTCTATCGCCTCTTTCCCCTGTTCCGTAATACGGTATAAAGCGTGGTTCCGTCCTGTTGTCGGCTTGATAAAGTCGTTTTCAATCAACTCGTTTAACGCAATTTGCAGATTAAAGTAGCTGGTATAGCCTTTGTCCAGAATAAACTGGGAAATCTGCGAGGTGGTCAGTGGAAAATCTACCCTGTCCAACATATACAGTACCATCAATTTGTAAAGAACCAATCCTTCGTTTGTCATAATTTTCCTCCTCACGCTGTCGGCAGGCGCAGTACCTTATCTGATGTGTGCCTTTACTGCATTGCTCACTGCATCGGCAACCCGTGAATCAAATGCCTCAGGCATAATAAAGTCGTCATTTAACTCCTCGTCGGATACAAGAGCAGCGATTGCCTCGGCGGCGGCAAGCTTCATTTCTTCAGTAATAACGGAAGCACGCCCTTCCAGAGCGCCTTTGAAAATTCCCGGAAATGCAATAACATTGTTAACCTGGTTAGGGAAGTCGGAGCGTCCCGTGCCGACAATTCTGGCGCCGGCGGCTTTTGCCACATCCGGCATAATCTCCGGAGTCGGATTTGCCATGGCAAACAGGATAGAATCCTTATTCATGGTTTTTACCATATCGGCAGATACGATATCGGGAGCGGAAACGCCGACAAAAATATCGGCGCCGACTAAAGCGTCGGCAAGTGTTCCGGTTTTCTTTTCCGGATTTGTCACAGCCAGCATTTCTCTTTGCATCCAGTTAAGGTTTTCGTCGCCCGGCTGGAGAATACCGTTCCGGTCGCACATGATAATCTGCTTAAAGCCATAGGTCAGCAAAAGCTTAGTAATCGCAATTCCCGCAGAGCCTGCGCCGTTTACGACCACCCGGCACTCTTCTTTCTTTTTACCGGTAATGCGCAGACCGTTGATGATACCGGACAGCACCACAATGGCGGTACCGTGCTGGTCGTCGTGAAATACCGGAATCGCCAGGGCTTCATTCAGCCGGCGTTCAATTTCAAAGCAGCGGGGGGCGGAGATATCTTCCAGATTGATTCCGCCGAAAGCAGGGGCAATGCGGATTATCGTATCGACGATTTCATCGGTATCCTGGGTATCCAGGCAAATGGGAACGGCATTAACGTCGCCGAAGGATTTGAATAAAACCGCTTTTCCCTCCATAACCGGCATGGCTGCCGCTGCGCCGATGTTTCCCAGCCCCAATACGGCGCTGCCGTCGGAGATAACGGCAACGGTATTTCCTTTCTGGGTATATTTATAGACGTCGGCAGGGTTTTCTGCTATTTTTCTGCAGGGTTCTGCCACGCCCGGTGTATAGGCAAGGGATAAATCCTCCCGGGTTTCCACCTTGCATTTTGGCTCGGTGCTTATTTTACCTGCCCATTCTTCATGTAATTTTAATGATTTTTCGTATACGTCCATTTTTATCCACCTTTTATTTATTGTCATATAACCACGCTGACTTTAATCTTACCATTTACTCTTCCGCCTTGCAAGATTCTTTGTCGAAAAAGTTGAGGAAAAAGCATCAGAAATTTTAGGGTTTACATTCCACCAAAGTATGGTATAATCGGAATAGTTACATATCTATATCTTTATTCAAATTTTACCCGGAACAGATTGATAAAATGAGGACGATAATGAGGAGACAGTATGAATTATGATGAGATGACTCTACAGGAGTTAAAGCAGGCAGCGAAGGAGTTAGGAATTAAGGGTGTTACCACCATGAAGAAAAAAGAACTGGCGGAGCTGTTAAATGCGGTTAAAGGCCGTCAGCAGGAAAAGGCGCAGGTTCCGGTTAAAGCGGTGCCGGAAAAGGAAAATACCGGTAAGGCGGAGGGAAAGAAAATAACAGCGCGAAAAGAAAGCGTGGCATATCGGGAGCAGAAAAAGGAAGCGGAGAATCCGCAAAGAAGAGAGCATGCCAGACAGGATGTCTCGGCAGTTGACTATACGCTGGACAGCGGTAAAGAGGCAAACGGAATTTTAGAGGTGATGACCGACGGCTTTGGCTTTATCCGTTGTGCAAATTATCTTCCGGGGGAGAACGATATCTATGTTTCCCCGGCGCAGATTAAAAGATTTAATTTAAAAACCGGCGATATTATAACCGGTAACCAGAAGGTCAAGACGGAAAAGGAGAAATTTGCCGCATTGCTATATATCCGGACCATTAACGGATATACGCTGGAAGAGGCGATGAAGCGGAAAAATTTTGAAGATTTGACCCCTATTTTTCCGGAAGAGCGTATCCGGCTGGAGAACGAACACGCAAGAGGGGTATCCATGCGGATTATGGATTTGCTGGCGCCTATCGGTAAGGGACAAAGAGGAATGATTGTCGCACCGCCCAAAGCGGGTAAGACAACCCTTCTTAAACAGATTGCCATCAGTATCAGCAGGACTTATCGGGACATGCATCTGATTGTCTTGTTGATTGACGAGCGTCCGGAGGAGGTTACGGATATCCGGGAGTCTATTGAGGGTCCGAATGTAGAGGTAATTTATTCGACCTTTGACGAACTGCCGGAGCATCACAAGAGAGTATCCGAGATGGTTTTGGAGCGCGCGAAACGGCTGGTGGAGCATAAGGAGGACGTGGTTATTCTGCTGGATTCCATTACCAGACTGGCAAGGGCTTATAATCTGACGGTTCCCCCCAGTGGAAGAACGTTGACCGGTGGTTTGGACCCGGCAGCCCTCCATATGCCGAAGAAGTTTTTCGGAGCGGCAAGAAATATGCGGGAGGGCGGTTCGTTGACGGTTCTGGCTACCGCACTGGTAGAGACGGGCTCCAAAATGGATGATGTGGTCTTTGAGGAATTTAAAGGAACCGGTAATATGGAGCTTGTGTTAGACCGCAAGCTTTCGGAAAAGAGGATATTCCCGGCAATCGATATTGCAAAGTCCGGTACAAGGCGGGATGATTTATTGTTGACGGCGCTGGAGCAGGAAGCGGTTTATGCAATGCATAAGGAGTTTTCCGGCAACAGGGCAGATGAGTCCATCGAAGAGGTACTGAGGCTGTTTTTGCGAACCAAGAGCAACAGGGAATTTTTGGATTTGATTAAACGCTCGCTGCTGCGAAAATAACACCGGATTGTAAAGAAAAAGCTTGCATTACCGTTCAGGTTATGATAAACTGTAGAAGTTGTTTAGGCGGGTTGGAATCTGCCAATAAGTTTAGAGAGGTGTATAGTAATGAAAGAAGGAATTCATCCAAATTATTATCAGGCAAAAGTGGTTTGTAACTGTGGGAATGAGTTTGTAACCGGTTCCACTAAGGAAGAGATTCACGTAGAGATTTGCTCAAAGTGTCATTCTTTCTATACCGGCCAGCAAAAGGCTGCACAGGCTCGCGGTCGTATTGATAAATTCAACCGTAAATACGGAGTTAATCAGGCTAATTAGTAACATGATAAGGGGCTGTCACACTAAGGTTTATTCCTGTTTTGCCATGGCAAAAGAAAGATTTCTTCTTAGTGCGGCAGCCACTTTTGCGTTTATGCTTATGAACATTATTGTAGTATTTTAAGTTGAGGAATTAAGATGGAAGAACGATTACCAAAAGGGACGCTGGGCGGGCAGGCCGTAATTGAAGGCGTAATGATGAAGGGGACAGAAGGGTATTCAGTGGCTGTCCGAAAGCCTGACCGGAAAATAGAAGTAAAATTGGATAAATACCAGTCATTTGGGGAAAAGCATCCATTCGCAAAGGTGCCGTTTATCCGGGGCGTTGTAAATTTTACGGAATCCCTGATTATCGGCATGAAAACCCTGACCTATTCGTCCTCCTTTTATGATGAGGATGAAATAGAGACAAAGGCGGATAAACTGTTCAAGGATATTTTTAAGGAAAAAGCAGAAAGCGTAATCATCGGGTTTACCGTGCTGGTGTCTATTGTGATTGCGGTGGCGTTATTTATGCTGCTTCCGGCGGGAATTGCGGAGTTTATCGGGAAATGGGTGGAAAACCGGATTCTTTTATCCTTGATTGAAGGGGTAATCCGTCTGATTATTTTTATCCTGTACGTTGTGCTGATTTCCCAGATGGAGGACATTAGGCGGGTATTTATGTATCACGGTGCAGAGCATAAAACGATAAACTGCTATGAATCCGGTGATGCGCTTACTCCGGAAAATGTGGCAAAGCATTCAAGATACCATAAGCGCTGCGGTACCAGCTTTTTATTTATCGTGATGATTGTCAGTATTTTTGTGTTTATGTTTATTACTGCGGAGCAGATGTGGCTGCGGTTTTTACTCCGGCTTCTGCTTGTTCCGGTAGTGGCGGGGATTTCCTATGAATTTATCCGTATGGCGGGAAGGACGGACAATGCCTTTTTTGATTTATTGAGTAAGCCTGGGATGTGGGTACAGAAGTTAACCACGAAGGAGCCGCAAGAGGAAATGATTCAGGTGGCAATTATTTCCGTGGAGGCGGTTTTATACGGTAAGCCCTATGTGGACGCCGTAAACCAGGCGCAGGGAATTGGTAAGGCAGGTAAAGAAGAAAATCTGCGTGTTGTGGCAGACACCGGTTTGGAAGAGCGTGAAGAAAAGGACGGGGAAGCTTCGGGGCAGGATGAGGAACAGCCCCATAAGGATGCTGAGGAATAGAGAATGGCAACTATCCAGGAATTATTATGTTTAGGGAAAGACCGGCTGGAAAAAAGCGGGAATGAATATGCAAAATATGAGCGCAAGGCTTTGCTGGAAGAGGTGCTGGGCGTAAATTACATGTATATGCTGATGCATGGGGACGAAGAGGTGCCCGGGGATAAGGAAGAGCGGTACAACTGGCTTCTTGAGCAAAGATGCCGGCATTATCCGTTACAATATCTGTTAGGCTATGCACATTTTATGGATTATACCTTTTTTGTCAACGAGCATGTTCTGATTCCCAGAAATGATACGGAGATTCTGGTGGAAACCGCCAGCGCCGTTTTGGAGGATTGGGAGCGGAAAGGAAGCCGGACGGATACGGGGCAGCTTTGCCTGCTGGATTTATGCTGCGGTACCGGCTGTATTGGCATTTCGTTAAAGCTTTATTATAAGAAGCTCCGGTTAACGCTGTCGGATGTCTCGGCGGAGGCGGTAAGGGTTGCCGGAAGAAACTTGGAGAAGTATGGTTTAGACGCAGAGGTTTTATGTGGCAATTTGTTTGAAGGAGTGAGCGAAAAACAGGATATCATTGTCAGTAATCCGCCGTATATTGAAACTGGCGTGGTGGATACGCTGATGCCGGAGGTAAGGGAGCATGAACCGAGGCTGGCGCTGGACGGCGGCGGGGACGGACTTGACTTTTACCGGGAGATTGTGAAAACGGCGCCGCAGTATTTACATGACGGCGGCTGGTTATTTCTGGAAACAGGCTGTAACCAAAAGGAGCCGGTTTCGGCGTTAATGAAGGAAAACGGTTTTCGGGACATAGAGGCGAAGAAGGATTATGCCGGTCTTGACCGTGTTGTGTATGCACACTTGTGAAAAGAGAGGGAACAGATATGTTTGATAAATTGGAAGATATATTGGCACGTTATGAATCCGTGCTTGAGCAGTTAAGCGACCCGGATGTATTGAATAATCAGGAGAAATACACTGGGCTGATGAAGGAGCAGAGCGATTTGGCGCCCATTGCCGGCAAGTATAAAGAGTATCTGGCAGCTAAGCAGGCGATAGAGGACAGCCTTGTCATGCTGGATGAGGAAAAGGATGAGGAAATGCGTGAACTGGCAAAGGAGGAGTTAAATGACTCCAAAGCGGCGGTGGAGCGCATTGAAAACGAACTCAAAATTTTACTTCTTCCCAAGGACCCCAATGACGACAAGAATGTTGTTGTGGAGCTGCGTGCCGGTGCGGGCGGAGACGAATCGGCATTGTTTGCCGCTGAGGTGTTCAGAATGTATCAGAAATATGCGGACAGGATGCACTGGAAGACAGAGTTAATCAGTTTAAATGAAAACGGGATTGGCGGATTTAAGGAGTGCTCTTTTATGATTAACGGAAAGGGTGCATTTTCCCGGTTAAAGTACGAAAGCGGCGTGCATCGTGTACAGCGTGTGCCGGAGACGGAATCCGGAGGAAGAATCCATACCTCCACCATGACGGTTGCGATTATGCCCGAGGCGGAGGAGGTTGATTTTGAACTGGACATGAACGACTGCAAATTTGATGTGTTCCGTGCATCCGGAAACGGCGGTCAGTGTGTCAATACCACAGATTCCGCAGTGCGGCTGACCCATATCCCCACCGGCATCGTGATTTCCTGTCAGGACGAAAAGTCCCAGTTAAAGAATAAGGACAAGGCGTTAAAGGTTTTACGGGCAAAGCTATATGATATGGAGCTGCAAAAAGCACATGATGCGGAGGCGGAGCTTCGGAAAAGCCAGGTGGGAACCGGTGACCGTTCTGAAAAAATCCGCACTTATAATTTTCCGCAGGGAAGAGTAACCGACCACCGAATCAAGCTTACCCTCCATAAACTGGACCAGGTTATGGACGGGGACCTTGATGAGGTAATTGACAGCCTGACGGCGGCGGACCAGGCGGCGAAGCTGGCGAAGATGAATGAAGAGTAAAGTGCTGCAGCCGGGAATAGATAAAGGGAGATGCTAAGATGAAACCATGGGAAAAAAATATCAGAAGGGTGGTACCCTATACACCGGGAGAACAGCCGAAAGAAAAGGATATTATCAAATTAAATACAAATGAAAATCCCTATCCGCCCTCACCCGGAGTAATGGCGGCAAAGCTGGATTTGGAGAGGCTCCGGCTTTATCCGGACTCCGAGTCGGGAGAATTAGCGGAGGCGATTGCCGATTATCATGGAATCAGCAGGGATAAGGTATTTGTCGGGGTTGGCTCGGATGATGTGCTGGCGATGTCCTTTCTTACCTTTTTTTATTCTGATAAACCGGTTGTTTTTCCGGATATCACCTACAGCTTTTATGATGTATGGGCGGATTTATACCGTATTCCCTATAAGACAATGCCTCTGGACGGGAATTTCCGCCTTGTGGCAGAGGATTATTACGGAGAAAACGGCGGGGTGGTTTTTCCCAATCCCAATGCACCGACAGGGCTTGCCGTGGAGCTTTCCTTTGTCCGGGAAATTTTAGCCCATAATCAGGATGCAGTGGTTATTGTAGACGAGGCGTATATTGATTTCGGCGGGGAATCCGCATGCTCCCTTTTGCCGGAGTATGAGAATCTGCTGGTAGTCCGGACATTTTCCAAATCACGCTCCTTAGCGGGACTGCGGATTGGTTATGCGATGGGAAACGAGAAGCTGATTAAGGCATTAAATGATGTAAAATACAGCTTTAATTCCTACACGATGAATTATCCGTCTATTGTACTGGGGACTGCCAGTATGAAGGATGATGAATATTTTAAAGCCACCGTGAAGCGGATTATCGCCACAAGGGAATGGTTTGAGGAGCAGCTTACCCGGCTTGGATTTACTTACCCGAAGTCCAGTACAAATTTTGTGTTTGCCAGCCACCGGCGTATACCGGCAAAGACAATTTTTGAAGAGGCAAGAAAGGAAAAAATCTTTATCCGCTACTTTGATAAGCCGAGGATTGATAACTATCTCCGGATTACCATTGGCACGGAGGAGGAAATGAAAACCCTGGTGCGTTTTCTTGAAAAAATTGTGAAATAATCGGAATCTGCTTGACGCAAACCGTGTAATCCGTTATGATGAGTAAACACACATAACGGATTACATTTTTTATCTAAGATACATTTCGTATCATTTTCTCATTAACATTTAGCCGGTGATAATACAGGTTTTCCGGTTATCATGAAAAAAGAGCTTATTCTCCATAAAGGTGGTTCCGTAAAAGACACGGCGGAAGTGCAGATTTTATTATGATGAAGAAGGAGAATTATGCGATGAATTATCAGGAATTTTTGGAGTATATTAAAGATAATCTGCCGGAATGTCTGGTACAGAGGATGGCAGAGGCAGGTAAGGAGGCAGACGGTTATGAGGTGCTGCTTCATCAGGTGACAAAGAATAACGGAATTGTACTGGACGGTATAACCATACAGAAGAAAGGCGATAAGCTCAGCCCCAATATCTATCTCAACAGCTATTTTGAAAGCTATCAGATGGGGAAGCCGATTTCCGTGATTATGGAAGAAATCATATACCGATATACCGAGGTGCGAAGGGAGAACATCGAGATTGCCGATATTTTAGATTTTAAGGCGGTAAAGGACCGGATTGTGCTGCGGCTGGTTAACTATGAGAAAAACCAGAATCAACTGAAACACTGTCCGCATAAGCGGTTTTTGGATTTGGCGGTTACCTTTCGTTATATTGCAAGCCGGGATATGCTGGGGATAGCAAGCCTGCTGGTGACAAACCATGAATTTGAAGCGTGGGAAATCGGTCTGGATGAGCTGTATCAGCTTGCACTGTTTAATACGATGCGGGATTTTCCGTGGAAGCTGGATTCGCTGGAAAAAGTGATTTGCGACTGCCTGAAAAGCGGACTGCCCCAGACGCTGCCGGAGGAGATAGTAAAGGAATTAAAGCAGGCGGAGGATAAAAAGGAAAGGGTAAATATGTTTGTTCTGTCCAATGATTCCGGCTTGAACGGGGCAACCAGCATGCTGTATGACGAGGTGATACAGAATTTTTCCCGGGTGCATGCCTGCAATGTGTTTATTCTTCCCTCCAGCGTTCATGAGGTTATGCTGGTGCCGGAGAATGAGGGAACCGATGCAGGATTCTTACAGGAGCTGGTGATAGAGGCAAACCGGAGCGCCGTAGGGCTGATTGATTTGCTGTCGGATAATATCTACTATTATGATGGGAAACAGAATCGAATCTACATTTACGGACAAAATTGATTCGTCTTAGATATTTGTTGACAAAATAAGGAGCATGTCCTAAAATAAAGGCAAGTGAAGAAAGGTTCACATTAGTAGGGGGTGTCTATGAATACTAATTTTGTGAATAGAAGAGATCGAATTATTGCATCTGCAATCGAAATCATCAGCGAATCGGGACTGGCTTCGCTTACAACAAAAACACTGGCGATGAAGGAAAATATGTCGGAGTCATTGCTCTACCGGTACTTCGGCGGCATTGAGGAGGTGCTGGTAGAGGTGGTAGATACCTTTATTCGGTTTGACCAGCCCATGCTGGAAACCATTGGGGCTAAGGATATCCCGCATATCGATAAGGTTTTGGAATTACTGCGGACCTTAAGCGTTTATTATAGCGGATATTCCGAAATAGCGGCGGTTATACTGAATTATGAAGGTCTTTTGCATAACGTGAATACAAGAGAGGCAACGGCATCCTGTATCAGCAGGCGGACAAATTTTATCCGGCGGGAGTTAAAGGCGGCGATGGACGAAGGGGAAATCCGTGATATTTTTACTCCGGAGGAGCTTACTAATCTTCTGCTGGGCAGTCTTGACAGGGATTTGCTGAACCGGCGAATCTGGAATGAAGATAAAAGTCATTCCCAGGTGACCGTATCCATGCTGGATAAACTCATTGATTTATTGCGAATCGGGGAGAATCCATAAAAGTAAGAAAGCTAAAGCTATACAGAAGTAAACATGACAGACAGTTTGGAGGTTCTTATGAGAATATTAGTGGCAGATGATGATTTTGTGAACAGAAGGCTATTGGAAAGGATGTTTGCCGAATATGGCGATGTTATTGCGGTTGATAATGGAATGACTGCGGTTGATGAAGCGACAAAGGGAATGGAAGAGCGTGAGCTTTTTGATTTGATTTGTCTGGATATTATGATGACCAGATTGGACGGTTATAAAACATTAGAAGCAATCCGGGAGGCAGAGAGCAAATACGCAATATTGGAGGAAGAGCGGGCTAAGGTTGTGATGATTAGCGCTCTGGATGAGGTTGTGCTGGACAGCGTGCAGGTATGTAATGATTACGATGCATATATCTGTAAACCAATTGTTGTGGATAAGTTTGAACGGCTGCTGGATAAGATGGGATTTTCAAAAACGGAATAGAGAAAAGGGTAAAGTGATGGATTTGTTTGACTTTATGCGGGAAGCGAATATGGAAAAGGAATCACCCCTGGCAAAACGGTTACGACCAACAACTCTCGACGAGGTTGTTGGTCAAAAACATATTATCGGGAAAGATAAGCTGCTTTACCGCGCCATCAAGGCGGATAAGCTTGGCTCAATTATTTTTTACGGACCGCCGGGGACTGGGAAAACGACGCTGGCAATGGTGATTGCGAATACCACCAGTTCCATTTTCACCGCATTAAATGCAACTACGGCAGGAAAAAAGGATATGGAGCAGGTGGTGAAGGAAGCAAAGGACAATTACGGCATGTATCAGAAGAAGACGATTTTGTTTGTGGACGAGATACACCGTTTTAATAAAGCACAGCAGGACTACCTGCTTCCTTTTGTGGAGGACGGTACAGTCATTTTAATTGGCGCGACGACGGAAAATCCGTATTTTGAAGTTAATGGGGCGTTAATCTCCAGGTCGCACATTTTCCGGCTGGAATTACTGGAAAAAGAGGATATCCGGGAATTGATTCAACGTGCGGTATATGATACGGAAAAGGGAATGGGCTCTTATCATGCACAGATTGATGAAGATGCGCTGGATTTTCTTGCCGATATGAGCGGAGGAGACGCCAGGAATGCGTTAAATGCAGTAGAGCTTGGTGTGTTGACCACGGAACCCTCTGCGGACGGACAGATTCATCTTACCCTTTCCGTAGTGGAGGAATGTATCCAGCAAAAAGCTATCCGTTACGATAAGGACGGGGATAACCACTATGATACAATATCCGCTTTTATTAAGAGCATGCGGGGGTCCAGTCCGGATGCGGCGGTTTACTATCTTGCCAAAATGCTGCTGGCAGGCGAAAGCGTTACGTTTATTGCCAGAAGAATCATGATTTGTGCCTGCGAGGATGTGGGAATAGCGGACCCGCAGGCGATACAGGTAGCCGTGGCATGCGCCCAGGCGGTGGAGCGGGTAGGTATGCCGGAGGCACAGCTGATTCTTGCCGATGCGGCGGTATATGTGGCGGGGGCACCGAAATCCAATGCGGTGTCCAATGCCATTTTTCAAGCGTTGGAAACCGTGCGGACGAAGAAAACGGGAGTGGTCCCGCCTTATCTTCGGGATGCGCATTATCAGGGCGCAAAAGAGCTGGGGCATACGGGATATCTGTATCCTCACGATTATCCGGGGAATTTCGTGAAGCAGCAGTATCTGCCGGATGAGGTAAAGGATGTCAGGTTCTACCATCCTACGGAAAACGGTTATGAGAAGAGGGTCAGGGAACGGCTGATGGATTTATACGGAGAAGAGGAGTAACAGAATGAAAAAATTAAGACGGATTGTGGCGGGGCTTACGGTTTTTTTGATTGTGGCTTTGATTGCGGGGACATTGATTTGTGCCGTCACCGGAAGTAAATATTTTTTGGGTATGTTATTTTTAAGCTTTGCCGTACCTGTCGTGCTCTGGGTATTTATGTGGTTTACCCATCTGATTCACGGGGACTCCCAGGTGATTTCCAAAGAAGAGATGGAGGCTGTGGATAAGGCAAAACAGGCGCCGGGAGAAGACGTTCCGGAATAAGTTCCCGAAAAAGGGGAACGGAGCCGGTAAACCGGCTCCGAAAATAGGGGAGGATAAAGTATTATCGGATTCCCTAAGCATAGAGAATCTTAATCGCTTAAAGGAGAAGATACCTCATCGAAAGATAAGATATCTTTTCTTTAAGTGATAGTTTAAGTATTCCCCGTTTTTTGGGGTTTATACATACTTGAAAAAAATTTTATGGTTTGTTATAATCTAGCTTGCTATAATTTGTAATAAAGGATGGTAAAACAAATGAGTTTATTGAAGGAGTGGCGTGATTACGCATACGGACAGGTGGACGACAGAACGCCGGAGGGGAAGCAGTTCTGGCTCAATTATTTTGGCGTGGAACAGGGTATTTATAAGCAGTTACTCTCCAATCCGACAGAGATTGTCAAAGGAACGGTGAGGGAATTAGCGGATAAATATGATACAACGCTTCAGATTATGACCGGTTTTTTGGACGGTATTGACGAGAGTCTCCGCACCCCGAATAATATTGATGAAATGGATGAAAACACGGAGGTTACTCTGGATATAGATTTAGAGAAGCTTTATATGAATATGGTGGGATGTAATGCGGAATGGCTTTATACCCTGGAGGAATGGGACAAGCTGATTACGCCGGAGAGAAGAAAAGAGCTTTACCGTATTGAAAAGACATCAAAGACTGTGGTGAAACCGCCGAAGGTGGGAAGAAACGACCCATGCCCGTGTGGAAGCGGCAGAAAATATAAGCAGTGCTGCGGGAAAAACTAGCGGTATGCCTGCGCCTTTTTGTCAATTAGCGGCGGGAAGCGGACAGCTTCCAGGCTGTCTGTAGGATTTAGGAAAAATGAGGATGAATATGAGTAAAGTGAGAACCAGGTTTGCCCCCAGCCCCACCGGAAGAATGCATGTGGGAAACTTGAGAACGGCGTTATACGCCTATCTGGTGGCAAAGCATGAAGACGGAGAGTTTATTTTAAGAATAGAGGACACTGACCAGGAGAGGCTGGTAGAGGGTGCGGTAGACATCATTTACCGGACAATGAAAGGAACCGGGCTTATCCATGACGAGGGACCGGACAAGGACGGCGGTGTCGGACCGTATATCCAGAGTGAACGGCAGAAACAGGGGATTTATCTGAAGTATGCAAAGGAGCTGGTGGATAAAGGCGAAGCCTATTATTGCTTTTGTGATAAGGAGAGGCTGGATAATTTAACGGAAGAGGTGGTTGACGGTAAAACGGTCAGAAAATATGACAAGCACTGCCTTCACCTTACTAAGGAAGAAGTGGAAGAAAAACTCGCTTCCGGTATACCCTATGTCATCCGGCAGAATGTTCCGGAGGAGGGGGAGACCAGCTTTGAGGATGAGCTTTACGGGAAGATTACCGTGCCCAATAAAGAGCTGGACGATATGATTCTGATTAAATCGGACGGCTTCCCCACCTATAATTTTGCCAATGTGGTGGATGACCATTTGATGGGAATTACCCATGTGGTCAGAGGGCAGGAGTATTTATCCTCCTCGCCGAAGTATAACCGTTTATATCAGGCGTTCGGCTGGGAGGTTCCCGTTTATATCCATTGTCCGACGATTACCAATGAGGAACACCAGAAGCTTTCCAAACGAAGCGGGCATTCTTCTTATGAGGATTTGCTGGAACAGGGATTTCTGACGGAAACCATTGTCAATTTTGTGGCGTTACTGGGATGGAGCCCTGAGGATAACCAGGAGATTTTTTCCCTGGAGGAGCTGGTTCGGGCGTTTGACTACCGGCACATTTCCAAATCCCCTGCCGTTTTTGATATGGTGAAGCTGAAATGGATGAACGGCGAATATATAAAAAAGATGGATTTTGGCCGGTTTAAGGAGATGGCGCTTCCGTATGTGAACGAGGTCGTAAAACGGGAAGTGAAAACGGACGAGCTGTTGGAGCTGGTAAAGACGAGGATTGAGATTTTTCCGGATATCCGTGAGCATATTGATTTCTTTGAAGAATTGCCGGATTATGACGCTGCCCTTTACACGCATAAGAAAATGAAGACCAACAGCGAAAATTCCTTGGAGATACTCCGGGAGGAATATGAAATTCTTACCGGTGTTGAGGACTGGTCGCTGGATTGTCTGCATGATACGCTGATGCAGTATATTGCGGAAAAAGGAATCAAGAACGGGACGGGGCTGTGGCCGGTCCGTATTGCCGTTTCCGGTAAGCAGATGACTCCGGGCGGGGCATTTGAGATTATGGATATTCTCGGAAAAGCGGAATCGCTTCGCAGGATAGAAGCGGGAATATTGAAGCTTGAAGCAGCAAACCGGTAGTGCGGGATAAATGATGTACAGACATACGGAATCAGAATGAAGGCTGACGGTATGTTTGTACATTTTTATTATGCAAAAACTGCCGGCGGCGGAAAAGATTTACATTTTGGTAACCAACAAAGATAAGGAGAGGGGAAAAGGAATGCCGGACTTTAATGAAGGACAACAAAGTGCAATTCATCATATCCATGGACCGATGCTGGCGCTGGCGGGTCCGGGCTCGGGAAAAACCACCGTTATCGTGCACCGTATCCGGTATCTGATAGAGGAGGCAGGCATTCCGTCTTCCCGGATTCTGGTGATTACCTTTACGCGGGCAAGTGCAAAGGAGATGGAGAACCGGTTTTTTCGTATGATGAAAGGAAAAAAAGCCGCCTGTACATTTGGAACCTTTCATTCGGTTTTCTTTTTCATTTTAAAACTGGCATACGGGTATCAGACGCAGAATATTTTGTCGGAGGAACAAAAGTATGCGCTGATTCGGGAGCTGCTTCGGAACAGACAGCTGGAATATGAGGATGAGGAGGAGCTGATTTCTGCCGTTATCCGGGAAATCGGGATGATGAAAGGGGAAATGATTGCGCTTCCCCATTTTTATTCGACCTGTCTGGGAGAGGATGTATTCCGCGAAATTTATCGGGAATATGAAGAGAAGAAAGCTTCCATGGGAAAACTGGATTTTGATGATATGATGGTGTACTGCTATGAGCTGCTAAAGGAGAGAAGCGATATACTGCAAAGCCTGCGAAAGCGGTATGCCTACATTTTAGTGGATGAGTTTCAGGATATCAATAAGATTCAGTATGAAATTACCAGGCTGCTTTGTGCGCCGCAGAACAATCTGTTTGTGGTGGGGGATGACGACCAGAGCATTTACGGTTTCCGGGGCGCAAAGCCGGAAATTATGCTGCACTTTAAGGAGGATTATCCGGATGCGGCTACGGTGCTTTTAGCGGTGAATTACCGTTGCAGCCGGAATATCACGGAGGGGGCATTGCGGCTGGTTTTTCATAACCGGATACGGTTTGACAAGGAGATTGTCAGTGATGCGGGATATGAGGAGCCTATTGGCGTTCATCATATGAAAAACCTTCAGGAGGAAAACAGCCATGTACTGTCCATGATACAGCGTTATGCAAAAGAGGGAATGCCTTATGCGGAAATGGCAGTGATTGTCCGCACGAACGTTCAGGCAAGGGGGATTGTCAATAAGCTTTCCGAATATAATATTCCGTTTCGGATTAGGGATAAGCTGCCCTGCATTTACGACCATTTTACCGTGAAAAATGTGCTGGACTATATTTGTGCCGCCGGGGGCAGCCGGGAGCGGGGACTGTTTTTGCGGATTATGAATAAGCCAAACCGGTACTTGTCGAGAGAGCTGCTGACGGAGCCGGTGGTCAGCTTTGAAGAGCTCCGCACCCTGGCGGAGGGGAAAAGCTGGGCATTGGATAACCTGGACCAGTTTGAATATGAATTAAAGGTGCTGGCAGGCTTAAAACCCTTTGCCGCAGTAAACTTTATCCGGAAAGCTATCGGATACGATGCCTATTTGCGGGAGTATGCCGCATATCGGCATCTGAATGCGGAAGATTTACTGAGGAATCTGGATGAGCTGCAGGAAATGGCGAAATCCTATAAGACCGTTGAAGAGTGGTTTGCCGGAATCGAAGAATACCGGATCAGTCTGGAACGGCACAGGAAAGAAAAGGAAAACAGGGAGGGTGTTGTCATCACCACGATGCACAGTGCAAAAGGGCTGGAGTTCGATGCGGTGTTTATTCTGGAGGCAAATGAGGGAATGACGCCCTATAAAAAGGCGGTGAAGCCAGAGGAAATCGAAGAGGAACGCCGGATGTTTTATGTGGCAATGACCAGAGCCAGGCATCATTTACATATCTATGAAGTGAAGGAGTATTATAATAAAGAACTGGAACCCTCAAGGTTTCTTTTGGAGGTATGTACTGCTGCCGGTGGGGAAAAGGCAGCGGGAGAAAAAGGCGTCAGCCGGTCAGCAGTCTTTTCAGATTGACGATACCCGCCCCCTGCATATTATAGGGGAGATAAGGAACGGTATAAGCAGACTCCATCAGACGGATTTTAATCTGGTCATTGGTAAGGTAAGGTCTTTGCTGGAGTAAAAGGGCACAGGCACCGCTGATAAAAGGGACGGACATGGATGTACCGCTTTTCCGGATATAGCCGCCTCCCGGTTTCAGGCTTAAGATGTTGGTGCCGGGCGCCACCAGCTCCGGTTTGGTAATGAAAGGAAGAAGGGGACCGGCCGAGGAAAAATGTCCGCCGTCGGAGGAACCGATGGTAATAATTTTTTTGCAGTTTCCAGGAGCGGTAATGGAGTTTGGATTGGGACCGTTATTTCCGGCGGAGCAGCAGACAACGAGCCCTCTTTCCCAGAGTCTGGTTACCCAGAGATTCAACCGGTTTCTTTCATTTTTTAATTCGTCATTGATGCCGCCTACGGAGATATTGACAATTTGAATCCGGTATTCTTCATGGTGTGCCAGTATCCATCGGATTCCTTCAATGAAAATGTCGGTAGAGCCGTTGCCGGTACGGTCTAAAACCTTCAGGCAGACAAGCCGGCATTGCGGGGCAATGCCGGTCTTTGTCCCGCCGATAATACCGGCAACATGCGTACCGTGGGAGTAGTCATCATAGGGAAAATTACGGTTGGAAATGAAATCCTGAAAGGCAAGTATGCGTTCGCCGGCAATATCCGGGTGGGGAGCAATGCCGGAGTCCATTATGGCAACCGTAACCCGGTCGCCGGTATAGCCCTGCTCGTGGAGCGCCCTGGCTCCGGAAATCAAGGCGGGAATTTTCGGGGATGAAGACAAGGAAAACACCTCAGCTCTTTACAAAAACTTATTTTACGATTATATTATTATAGTATGTGGAATGTGAGAAAAGGGACTAAGGAATCTGAGGATTTTGTAAAGGAGACAGGGATGATAAAGCGAAGTGTACGGATTGAACTGGATTCACTGTTAAATGATTTGCGGATTAATCTGGAAAATAATTATAAGGATTTGGCCCATGATGCGCTGAAAAAGCTGCATGAAACGCTGGAGGATGATTTGCAAAACGGTGCACTAAAGGAAAGGGATTATCGCAAATATAAAAAGATTGCAGATGATTATTCCGCAAAAATGGCGGATTATCATCACTAGGAGAGCAGGGAGAGATTAACGTGAAAAATAATTTTTTATTGAGTCTGTTTTTTCTGGTTTTTCTTGCGGGAACAGCGGGCATGACAACCGCCTGCGGACAGGCGGGAGCAGGGCAGAGAGGATTTGTGGAAGAGGATAAGCTTTCCGTTGTCACCACAATTTATCCGATGTATGATTTTGCCGGAAAAATTGCCGGAGATAAGGCGGAAATCATCAATCTGGTACCGGCGGGAATGGAGCCTCATGATTTTGAACTGTCTACCGGGGATATGCAGCTGGTGGAGCGGGCGGATATGTTTATCTATAACGGTGCGGGCATGGAACATTTTGTGGACAAGACATTGGAGGCGGTATCCAATAAGAATCTGGCTGTTGTGGAGTGCGCACGGAATATCGAGCTGGTGGAAGCTTCCACGGAGGAGGGGAAAACGGAAAAAGACCCCCATACCTGGTTAAGCCCGGTAAATGCCATTGCGGAGGCAGAGGTAATTATGGAAGCACTGGTGGGTCTGGATAAAGAAAATGAAGCATATTACCGGAAAAATTTTGAGCAGTACAGGGAACAGCTGGAGGAGCTGGATGCCCGTTACCGGAAAGAGCTGGACGGATTGGCGGGGGATACCATCGTTGTGGCGCATGAAGCGTTTGGATATCTTTGTGCAGAATATGGCTTGAAGCAGGAAGCATTGGAGGGACTGACACCGGATTCGGAGCCGGATGCGGCGAGAATGAAAGAAATTATTGATTTTTGCCGGGAAAAGGATATCCGGACTATCTTTTTTGAAGAACTGGTTAGTCCGAAGGTGGCGCAGACTATTGCTGAAGAAGCCGGTGCGGATACGGAGGTCTTAAATCCGCTGGAGGGTATAACAGCAAAGCAGCAGGAAGCGGGGCTGGATTATATCGGTTTAATGGAGCAGAATTTAGAGGCATTGAAAAAGGCATTGAAATAAAAGGATGGAAGAAATTTTTTGACAGACAGGAGGAAAATGACAATGGAAATGGCAGCGCTTTTATTAGCCGCAGTAGTCAGTATACTGATTCCGCTTATCGTATGGGGAATTGCTTTGGCAAAATGTCCTATGGAACGGAGAGGAATGGTGTTTACCTTCTTTCTGGGAGGGATAATTTATCTGATTATGCAGTGGGGCATAAAGGAACATGGACTGACCTATTTGTTCAATCATACCGATTTTATGGATTTTATGAATGCCCATTATCTCGCTTACCTGTTTGTTGTTGCTCTGGCAGGTGCAGTACTTACGCTGATTCCAAGGCTTATCATTGTTATACCGGTTTTCGGGAAGCAGATGTCCTTTGCTAAGACGGTAATGCTCGGGCTGGGTTACGGAATGGCAGAATCGGTGGCGCTGGTGGGATACCGGAGTATTCATACGATAGTATTGATGATACAGGGGACAGAGGCGGAGATTGATTCATCGACGGCGGAGCTTTTTCTGACAAGCTATGAGCGGGTGCTGATGATGTTAATTCAGACTGCCGCAGTAGTTATGCTGGTATATTTTATCCAGCAGAAAATGACAGTGAGAGGAAGCCTTATTTCCTGTCTTTGGCAGACGCTGGCGGAATTTCTGCCGGGATTTTTTATCGCATTTACACTGAAAAATTATTACGAGGTATACAGCAGAACTACCGCACTGGTTTTGGTGTATCTGGTGCTGACGGCTGCCGCCATTTGCAGTGTGCTGTTGTTAAACAGCTTAAAGTATGCATTTCAGGATGAGAAGACAGATTCCCCACAGGCGGCTGCGGCGTACAGAAGCAAACGGGAAAGAAGGCAGCAGAAAAAAGAAGCAAAGGGCGGGAGAAAAAAGAAAGAAAAGGATTGTACGAAAAAAAATTCTTGAAATATGGGGGAGGAAATGGTACAGTACTAAGCGAGCGGTATTCGGAAGAAACTGCATCGATGGTAGGTGTTGTCACATGAGAGAGGTGATAGCATGAAAATAGGGTTTATCGGCGCCGGAAAGGCGGGCTGTAGTCTGGGAAAATATTTCCAGGACAAAGGACAGCAGGCAGATATTCAGGTTGCCGGTTATTATAGTTTAAGTGAGGAAGAAGCCAGATGGGCAGCTGATTTTACCGATTCGGCATATTTTCGGGATATGCAGGAGGTAGTTTTGGCAAGTGATACCATAATATTGTCGACTCCCGACGGAGCGGTAAATGAGGTATGGGAATCATTGAAAAAAGAACAGATTAACGGCAGAATTTTCTGTCATTTGAGTGGCTCCTTATCATCCGATGTTTTTTCTGGGATAGAAGACTATGGTGCGTACCCGGTCTCTATGCATCCAATGTTTGCGTTCAGCAGCAAAGAATCCGTGTATCAACAATTAAATACGGTCAGTTTTACTCTGGAGGGACATAAAAAGGCGGTCTTTTTGTGGAAATCCATATTGGAGGCAATGGGAAACCAGGCGATTGAGATTGCAAAGGAAGTAAAAGCAAAATATCATGCCGCCGCCAGTATGTTAAGCAACCATGTTGCCGCAGTACTGTCAACCGGTTACGGACTTCTTACGGAATGCGGTTTCTCCGAGGAGGAGGCAAGGAGCTTCAGTGCAGTACTGGTGAGGAATAATGTGGAACAGATTATCGGGCAGGGGTGCGTGGGCGCACTGACCGGACCGGTGGAGCGGGGAGACGTCCGAACCGTGGAAAAGCATTTGTCCGTGCTGCCGGATAACGGAAAAGATATCTATTTGTCCTGCGGACGGGAACTGCTTAATCTGGCAAAGCAGAAAAATCCGGGCAGGGATTATCGGAAATTGGAAGCGATAATCGGCGAAACTTAAGTTTATGCAAATGTCCGTTGTAATATAGACAAATCAACACAGGCACGCTTTCGCTGCTTGTCGCCTGCAACGGTGCTAGGCTCGAAAGCACCTCGCTAAGCACCGGCGGCTCCAAAGCACCTGCTTATGATATTGTCTATATTGTACAACTGGGTTTTGAAAATTAAGAAGTTTCGCAATTATCGACTGATTTTAAGTAGAAAGGAGAAGAGGATGAAAAATACAGTGTTAACATTTAAACAGGCTAAGGAAAAAGGGGAGAAGCTTTCCATGCTTACCGCATATGATTATTCTACCGCCAAGCTGATGGACGAGGCAGGCGTAAATTCTATTTTAGTCGGTGATTCCCTCGGAAATGTAATGTTGGGGTATGAGGATACTATTTCCGTTACCATGGAGGATATGATACATCACTCCGCAGCAGTAGCAAGAGGGGCAAAAGATGCGCTGGTAATCTGCGATATGCCGTTTATGAGCTATCAGACCTCTGTTTATGATGCGGTGGTGAATGCGGGAAGGCTGATGAAGGAAGGACGTGCAAATGCGGTTAAGCTGGAGGGGGGAAGAGAGGTTTGCCCCCAGATTAAGGCAATCGTGGACGCAGGAATCCCGGTCTGTGGACATTTGGGGCTTACTCCGCAGTCCATCAATGCGTTCGGCGGATTTAAGGTACAGGGAAAAACCGAGGCAGCGGCAAAGAAGCTGATAGAGGATGCAAGGGCGCTGGAGGCGGTAGGGGTATTTGCCATGGTATTGGAGTGTGTTCCGGCAAAGCTGGCAAAGCTGGTGACCGAAGCGGTGGCAGTTCCTACAATTGGTATCGGTGCGGGAAATGTCTGTGACGGACAGGTTTTGGTCTATCAGGATATGCTGGGAATGTTCAGTGATTTTACCCCAAAATTTGTCAGACGGTTTGCTGATATCGGAGCCGTGATGAAGGAAGCATTTTCTTCTTATGACGCAGCGGTAAAAGATGGGAGCTTTCCTGCCAGGGAGCATGAATATACCATAAGTGACGACGTGTTGGAAAAACTGTATTGATGGAATGCAGAGGAAAAGGAGATAGAAGAAGATGAAAATTTCAGGTTCGGTTGAAGAAACCAGAAACCAGGTAAAGGAATGGAAAGAACAGGGGCTTAGCGTGGCGTTGGTTCCGACCATGGGCTATCTGCATGAGGGGCATAAAAGCCTGATTGAGCGGGCAGGCAGGGAAAACGACAAGGTTGTGGTGAGTATTTTTGTCAACCCGATGCAGTTTGGACCTAATGAGGATTTGGAGGCATATCCGAGAGATTTGGAGAGGGATTCCAAAATCTGCCAGGAGGCAGGAGTGGACTGGATATTCCATCCGGAGGAAGAGGAAATGTATGGTCCGGATTTTTGTGCCTATGTGGATATGCATACGCTGCCGGAGAAATTATGTGGCGCAAGCCGTCCGGTGCATTTCCGCGGGGTACAGACGGTCGTTTCCAAGCTGTTTCACATTATTCCGGCGCACCGTGCCTATTTCGGACAAAAGGACGCCCAGCAGCTTGCGATTATCCGCCGTATGGTGACAGACTTAAATTTTGATATTGAAATTATCGGATGTCCGATTATCCGTGAAGAGGACGGACTGGCAAAGAGTTCAAGAAACACTTATCTTTCGGCGGAGGAAAGAAAACAGGCGGTTATTCTGAATCAGTCCCTGGAAAAAGCCATGCAGGCAATTAACGGAGGGGAAAAGGATGCGGCGAAGATAAAGCAGACGATAGTCGATGCCTTAAACACCTGTCCCCTTGCGAAGATTGATTATGTCGAGGTGGTAAGCTTTGACACCATTCAGCCCATTGAGCGGATTGAGGGAGCGGTACTGATTGCCATTGCCGTGTATATCGGAACCACAAGGCTGATTGATAACCGGATTATGATGTAGGGGATAAGCAGGAGGAAAAGGAAAATGTTTGTAAATATGCTGAAGGGGAAAATTCACCGGGCGACGGTCAAGCAGGCAGAGCTCAATTATGTGGGGAGCATCACGGTTGACCCTGTGCTGATGGAGGCTGCCGGCATTTTGGAATATGAGTATGTACAGATTGTGGATGTGGAAAACGGAAACCGGTTCGAGACCTATACGATAGCCGGTAAACCGGACAGCGGTATGATTTGTTTAAACGGCGCTGCCGCAAGACAGGTGGCGGTGGGAGACCATATCATTATTATGTCTTATGCCCAGATGACGGCAGAGGAGGCAAAGGAGCATAAGCCGTATGTTGTATTTGTAGATGCAGACAATAAAATCAGACAGGTTTCCCGGTATGAAAAATATGGAGAGCTTAGTCCGGAGTACAGCGGCTGAGGAGCGGATAAATGACAGGGGTAAGAGGATTGCTGCTTGCCGATACCCATTCGATGGAAGCATTGTTGGTTTATTTGCGGTAAGCAGGGAGAGGAGAAGCAATGTTAAAAGGAAAGACAGTAGTTTTAGGGGTTACCGGTTCCATTGCGGCATACAAAATCGCCAATCTTGCCAGTATGCTGGTTAAGCTTGGCGCAGACGTCCATGTCATCATGACAAAGAATGCCACAAATTTTATCAATCCCATTACTTTTGAGACGTTGACGGGGAATAAATGTCTGGTGGATACCTTTGACCGCAATTTTCAATATAATGTAGAGCATGTGGCATTGGCGAAGCGGGCGGATTTGTTTGTGACAGCGCCGGCATCGGCAAACGTGATTGGAAAGATTGCCAATGGAATAGCGGACGATATGCTGACCACTACCATTATGGCATGTAAGGCAAAAAAAATTATTGCTCCGGCAATGAATACCAATATGTTTGAAAATCCCATTGTACAGGATAATTTAAAGAAGCTGGAGGGGTACGGATATGAGATAATCCGTCCGGCAACCGGTTATCTTGCCTGTGGAGATACCGGAGCGGGAAAGCTTCCGCCGGAAGAGGATATTTTGGCATATATTCTGAAGGAGCTTCATTATGAAAAGGATATGGCGGGAAAGAAGGTGCTGGTTACCGCAGGACCGACGATGGAAGCGATAGACCCGGTTCGTTTTATTTCCAATCATTCTACCGGAAAAATGGGATATGCCATAGCCAAATGCGCAATGGAGCGGGGAGCGGAGGTGACGCTGATTACCGGGCAGACTGCTCTTTCCAGACCGTTGTTTGTCCGGGTTGTTCCGGTGGTCAGTGCAAAGGATATGTTTGAGGCAGTAAAGGAAAACGCAGAGGATGCAGAGCTTATCATAAAGGCGGCAGCGGTAGCGGATTATACACCGGAAACGGTGGCGGAGGACAAGATTAAGAAAAAGGATGGAGAAATGTCGGTTTCCCTGGTTCGGACAACGGATATTTTAAGCTATCTTGGGAAGCATAAGAAACCGGGACAGATACTTTGCGGTTTTGCCATGGAAACAAAGGATTTGCTGGAAAATGCAGAAAAAAAGCTTCGGGATAAGCATGCAGACATGATTGTTGCCAACAGCCTTAAGGTAGAGGGCGCCGGGTTTGGCGTGGATACCAATGTGGTGACCCTGATTAGGGAAAATGGGAGAAAAGAGCTGCCGTTAATGGCAAAGGAAAAGGTGGCGGAGGCAATATTGGATGAGCTGCTGGTCATTTCCGAAGAAAAACGGTAAACGGAGGAAAGAGCGAGGGAATGAAGAGAAAAGTATTGATTCTGGATATTGACGGGACGCTGACGAACAGTAAAAAAGAGATAACGCCGGAGACATTGGCGGCACTGTTGGATATCCAGAAAAGAGGACATACCATTGTCATTGCATCAGGCAGACCCACCCATGGGGTGAAATGGATAGCGGATACCCTGCAGTTGGAAAAATATGACGGCTATATACTCTGTTTTAACGGAGCTAAGATTACCCGGGTTAAGACCGGGGAAACGGTATATCAGCAGATTTTCCCAAAAGAATGTATCGCACCGCTGTATGAATATGCAAAGGGACATGATATGGGTATGGTAACCTATGAAGGGGATTCGGTAATTGCGGCAACCCGGATAGACGAATATATGAAATTAGAGGCGGGAATCAACCGGATGGAATTAAAACAGACGGAGAACTTTTTGTCCTATGTGGATTTTGAGGTGAATAAATGTCTCTTTACTGCCGGAACGGAGGAAGCGCCGCAGTTAGAGCGGGAAATGGCATCTGCATACGAGGGAAGGTTAAGCATTTACCGCTCGGAGCCCTTTTTTATTGAGGCTATGCCGTTAGGGGTGGATAAGGCGGCGTCCCTTGAACGCCTGTTTGCGATAATCGGTGTGGACAGGGAGGATACCGTTGCCTGTGGGGACGGATTTAACGATATCTCCATGATTCAATATGCCGGTGTCGGTGTTGCCATGGCAAATGCCCAGGAAACGGTAAAAAAGGCGGCAGATGTGGTTACGAAAAAAACAAATGATGAAAACGGGCTGCTGGAAATTATTGACGATTACTTTCGGTAAGGCGGATAACGTATCGATGGGGGAAAACGAAATATGACAGTGAGAAAACATTATTATGTAAGCGGGCGGGTACAGGGAGTAGGCTTCCGTTACCGCGCCTATTATACGGCAAAGCAGCTGGGGCTTACCGGCTATGCCATCAATCTGGATGACGGGAGAGTGGAGCTGGAGGTGCAGGGAGAAGCCGGACTTGTGCGGGATTTTCTGGGTATGGTAGAAGAGGGAAGCTTTATTCATATTGACGGAATTGAAAGTTACGATATGGAGGTACAGGAGGAGAGAAAGTTTTATATTGATTAACCCCTTTTCACTCTGGCGGGCGGCAGGCTCCTTTTTTGTTCAACCATTAGGATAATTAACAGGAGAGTGATGATGACTACAGCTAAAGAAAAAATAAAAGAATTGGAATTGGAAGTTTTAAGAGGATTGGAACCATATGGTTTTAAGAAAAAGAGTCACAATACATTTGAGCGGAAGCTTGGAGAGTGCGTACAATTTGTGGGATTACCTGAGGATAAAATCAGAGGCATAGATGAATATGAAGTTATGCCAAATTACGGATTTGAATATGCTGTTTATAAAAAATGTGAGGCTTATATTCAAGGAAGGAAATATAAAAAAGGCTGGAGAACGGGTTCTGAATGCCTGTTTAATGTTATTGAAGATGGGGAATATATATTTCGTGTTAATGGCAGCACGGATATTAATCAAATGGCGGATTGGATAGTTTATAATTTGTTGCGGTATGCAGTTCCTTTGTGGGATGCTTGTGAAACTTTAGATAAATTTAAAATGGCACTTGGGGATACGGCAAATAATATCCAGTGGAACAACATCATTTCGGAGGGTGAAGGGTGGGCTAAGTTGATAATGTCTTTGATATATGTTGATGATAATGTTGACGATATTATTCATGAATATAGGGAGCGGTTCGAGAGAACAGCTTGTGTAGTGTTCTCGGAGTGCATTCCGCGAATAGAAAAAGTAAAGGAGGCATTCAAAAATGGCAAGGGATTTGAGTTTTTGGAAAACGAAACAAAAGCAAACAATCGAAAATAGCAAAATTTATGTGTTGTTGTCGGATGAGGAGACGGTTGAGGGATTAGAAAATCTGCCGGCTGATAAAATTTTGAATGATATAAAAACGGCATTTGCGGATTGGTTGTGTGATGGGAATACATATTTTGAAAAGGGTGATGAATCCTTTGAACTGATGATAACAGAGCAGTTTGTACGTTTTGATTGTTATGGCATAACAGAGGAGCATATGAACCAGATGATAGATATTATGCTGGAATATGGATGCCCACTGTATGATTCTTCGATTGATGTACGGTTTGAAGCATAATTGGGGAAATCTCCTTAAATAATCGTTATAGATAGTGCAGGTATGACAGGATGCAGCTTCTATTGCGTGCTTAGTAAGCGGGGTTTTAGGAATAAGGAGATGGGATAAAGGAGGGGAATATATGTGGTTTTGGTGGTTTATATTGTTTTGTGATTTACTTATTCCAATTACAATGATTATTGCCGGTAATATGATGTGGAAACATGCTCCCCAAAAAATCAATGGAATAATTGGTTATCGAACGGCACGTTCTATGAAGAATATAGA
>JAMPFJ010000012.1 GCA_023664535.1 Bacteroidales bacterium | reverse complement strand
CTGTCCCCGCCAAAAAAATTCCTAAAATGTGTCTACTCTATTGACTATACTCCACTCTTTTCTCCTTTTTTTGCTGTTATTACTGCCGTTCCTTTTTTCTTTGCCGTAACCACGCCTTTTTTACTGACAGAAGCCACCTTTTTATTGGAGCTGTTCCATTTCACTGTGCCGGATGGCTTATTCTTTGTAATCTTCAGGGTGCGTTCCGTTCCTGCCTGCATGGTGACCGAAGAATGATTCAGTTTCATCTTCTTACTGCCTGCTGCGTACACCTGCCTGATACTGCCGGACAATACAGTTCCCATTCCGACAACAAGGATTGCCGCTAATAACAGAATGGCTATTTGCTTAAAATGCTTTCTTTTCACTGCTCTGCTCACTCCTTTTCTGCTCTCATAATCAATCATTTAATACCAGTCGTGTTTCTCATTCCGGTCAAGGGCGTTAATCTGCTGCATTTCTTCTTCTGTCAGTTCAAAGTCATACAATTCCGTGTTTTCCTGTATATGGTCCGGATTGCTGGAACCCGGTATGACTACCACACCCTTTTGAAGGTTCCAGCGGAGTATGACCTGTGCTGAAGATTTCCCGTGTGCTTTTGCAATATCAGAAATGACTTTATCACCAAGAAGTTCCGCTGTATGCCCCCTGCCGCCAAGGGGATACCAGCCCTGTACGACAATGCCGAGTTTCTGGATATATGGAATGACCTCATTTTCCTGGTAATAGGGATGGATTTCATTCTGCACCAGTGCCGGAGTAATGGTGACCTGTGGCAGAAATTCCTCCAGTTCCTCCACATACCAGTTTGACAGGCCGATGGAACGGATTTTCCCTGCTTTTACCGCCTGCTCCATTGCCTTATATGCCTTTACATCATTCGTTCCGGGATGGTGCAGCAGCATGAGGTCAATATATTCAATATCTAACTTTTCCAGTGCCTCCTCAATCGCCTGCTCTGGTTCAGAAAACTGGTTTGGATACAGTTTTGTAATCACAAAAATTTCCTCACGGGGAATCCCTGAATTTCTGACTGCCTCTCCAACTTCTTTTTCATTACTATACATATAAGCAGTATCAATGAGCCTCACGCCTTTTTCCAATGCTGCCGATACAGACTCTACGCATACCTCATCCGTAAGGCTGTATGTGCCGATTCCGTTCAGCGGCATTTCATATCCGCTGTTTAGCATAACTGTCCTTGTTTCAAAATTGAATTTTCCTGTGTCTGACATATCATTTTCATCTCCCTGCACCATTTCCCTTTTTTCATTCGCTTTTGCCGCCTCTGTCAAATTACCAGTTTCGGTCTGTCCGGCAGATGGGGATGAAACATTTTCTCCTGCCTTCTGGCACCCAGCCATTCCAAGAAGAACAATAGCAACAAGCAGACCACAAATGTTTTTTCTCATCTCACACCTCCATTTCCGCTGAAACTTTTTTCAGCACCCTTGCCGGAACCCCGCCAGCTACAGTCAATGCCGGAATATCTTTTGTCACTACTGCACCAGCCGCTACAACAGCCCAGTCTCCAATCGTGACTCCCGGAAGAACAGTGGCATTAGAGCCAATCCATACATGACTGCCGATTGTAATCGGTGCATAGTGGTTTTTCCGTCCATTGACGGGGTTTAAATCATGATTGATTGTCGCAAGCACCACATTGTGGCCGATTAAAGAGCCATCCCCGATGACAATCCCTCCCTGGTCCTGAAAGTGACAGCCTGAATTGATAAACACATCATTTCCAATGGTAATGTTTTTTCCAAAATCCGTATAAAACGGTGGAAAAAGCCGAAAAGTATCATCCACCCTTTTCCCTGTCAGCCTCCCCATAATTTCCCGAATTTCTTCCGGAGTATGATACTGGCTGTTTAGCTCCATCCCTATTCTTACTGCCTCCTGAAAAAGAGTATCTGCATAGGCATTCCTCGTGACATCTTCTTCCATACCCTCTTTAAAACCGTCTATTACATCCTGTATTGTCAATGTTGTCTACCTCCACGCCCGGTTCCTTCCGGAAATAAATGTTCCCTGTTATAAAATGATTCTGTACAGCAGAAATTTTCAAACCTTCTGCTGCAAGGATTTCATTTGCCCGCTTAATCTCAGCCATCCTTCTCCCTCCTTTTCTTGATTATAAAATGCCATCTTCAAAATATCAAATGCATATAAGATATAGCTTTGTATACTTGAAAGGTATGGCTGCTTCTGATATACTGATAACAAAGATTTACTTGAGGAGGATGCCAAATGGATATTCGGGTATTACAATATTTTCTTGCAGTGGCACGGGATGAGAGCATCTCAAAAGCAGCCGAGACGCTCCACATGACACAGCCGCCCCTATCCCGGCAATTAAAAGATTTAGAAAAAGAGTTGGGAAAACAGCTGCTAATCCGTGGCAATAAAAAAATCACTCTGACAGAAGATGGGATGCTGCTGCGTAAACGTGCAGAGGAATTAGTAGATTTAATGGAAAAGACAAAGGCAGAGCTGACCTCATCTAATGAAAATATCAACGGTGAAATTTACATTGGATGCGGAGAAACAGAAGCGATTTCTTTTTTGGCACAGGCAGCAAGAAATCTCCAAAAAGACCATCCCCTTATCCACTACCATATTTACAGTGGTGATGAGGAACGTGTTATGGAAAAACTGGATAAAGGGCTGATTGACTTTGGTCTTCTGGTAAACCCGGCAGATATAAGCAGCTATGATTATATCCATCTTCCTATAAAAGACATCTGGGGAGTCCTGATGAGAAAAGACAGTCCGCTGGCCCAAAAAGAGAAAATCCAGGCAGAAGATTTGTGGGATAAACCGCTGATATTATCCCATCAAGCTTCTATCAATAGCGAAATGTCTCTTTGGTTAAATACCGATTTTTCCAAGCTAGACATTGCAGCCACTTATGATTTAGTCTATAATGCAGCTCAATTTGCAAAAAACGGATTGGGATATGTGATTGCATTAAACAAACTTATCAATACTACCGGAGAGAGCGAGCTCTGTTTCAGACCCCTTTTTCCAACTTTACAGGCAGAGCTTTTTATTGTCTGGAAAAGGTATCAGGTGCTTTCAAGAGCCTCCAATGCATTCCTGCAGCAATTACAGCAGGAACTGGATAACCACATATATAAAGCTGCCGCTTTAACGAATGGAAATTCGTAAAACGACCACCCTTTTGTAACAGTAAAGTCAAGACCACCGGCTTAGCCGGTGGTCTTGACTTACCTCTATGCTCTCAAACTATATCATCCACCGCCGCACCTTTTAAATCCTCCTGCAGAAGCTTCATTTTTTCCAGCAGCTCCCGCATTTCCTGTTCCGCCAGACCTGCCTCATAGGTATCCATATCGATGGATTTTATAGCATCCGTATTGAATTGTTCCGTCAGCGCAGCCTGCCCTTTAGCTTTCTCCTTAAGCCGCAGCGCCTCCGCCCGGCTCTTTGCCTCTTCCTGCGACTCTTTTAATAAAAGCTCCCGCTCCAGCGCTTTTGCCTCTTTTAGCGCTTCTTCTTTCTCTTCTTCCTTTTTCTGCTCGGACAGCTTCTTCTGTTCTTCTCTTGCTTCCTCCGCCTTTTCGTCGATATGCTCTTTCGCCTGCTGGTAAAGCTCGCCTGCAATTTCCTTGCCTGCCGCTTCTAAAATCTTCTCTGCCTGCTCCCTCGCCCCTGCCATCGGCGCTTTTTTCAGCAGCTCCATCTGCGTTTCCTTATATGCCGCTTCCTCCACCGCAATATCCCTTTTATTTTCCCGCATTGCAGACTGGATTTCTTTTGTATCCTCATCCAGCGCCAATGCCTGTTCCTGATATTCGGTAAGCCCCTGTTCCTGCAGCTGCTGGTATCTTATCTCTTCCTCTTCGGTCAGCTTATCCTGTGTAAAGGGATTGGCTTTGACCTCCCGTGCTTTGCGGAGCAAATCCAAATCCTTCTTTTCCTGGCTGTCCTCATCCACCTCATACTCATCCATCAGGCTTTGCTGCATATCGTCTATGTCCTTTAATTTGGTCTTATTCTGTACATTCTTTTCTTTCAGCTCATCAATATGTGCAAGACGGTCCTTCTGCTCTCCGTCTGTTTTCAAGTCCGACTTAAACACATCCGAAATAATCTTCATCGCCTCACGCTGCGCCTTTTTCTTCTTTTCCAGAATGGAATCCGTTCCCATTTGCCAATTACCGGCAAATACTGCCGCTTTTTTATTCTGTCCACCGTTTCTTTCTGCGTTTTTTCTCTGTATGCCGTTCTGATTTGCCAAATGCGTCCCCTGTCCGCCCGCCTGTATGCTCTTTATCCTGCTCATCCTCTTTTCCTCCTTGAATAAATAAACTGCTTCCCTGCAAACTGTCATCATTATATAATAAATATCGGAAAAACAAAAGGATTCTTTTAGTATACTGCACAATTCGACCATGCGCCGTAACTGCGTTTTACTGCACCTGATGCCGTTTAAACGCCCTGCCGATAAACGGAAGAAGAAGCACGGTAATCAGGGTATAGGTCACATACCGCATACTGATACAGCTAAGCACCAGATTTCCGAACCTGTAGGATTCCAGATAGCCCAGCTCGGTAGACATTGCCACATTATACGGAAGCAGCAGCAAAATGTGATTATATGTCCCATTTGTCATACTGGTTGTTAAAAAGAGGGCAATAAAGAAGATAAGCATCATCGCTGCCAGCACCGGAAGCCCGCTTTTCATTCTTGCCGATAAAAACAGAGTGACGGCAGTCATCCCCAAAGCCATTACAACATTTACTCCCATACAGATAAATACCGCCTGAATGTAGGTAAATGGATAAGGACTGTCCACATTATAGTTTTGAATAACCAGATTGGCGCCCTCAAACCCGTTACACAGTAAAATAATCAGCGCCATCAGCAGGCTTGTTAACAGCACAAACGCCCCGCCAAAAATAAATGCGGCGGTATTTTTTGCGGCAATCACCTTTGATTTTCCGTATTTTGTTGTCAAAATAATATGCTCTGCATGGCTTTCATACTCTCCCGCATAGGTTCCCGCTATCATCATAAACAGGCTAATCAGCGGAATGGTAAAAAATCCCATCATATCCAGTACCTGCTCCCAGCCTTCCGCATAACCATAAACAAACGGCTTTTCTATTTTCCCGTTTTTCTCCAGCCAGAAATCCTGTTCTGCTTTACTGTACTGCCAGTCGCTGCTTCCCTGGCAGAGCATTTCCTTTAACCTGTTGGTTCTCGCCTCGTAGAGCGGTTCCTCCTCTCCGGTCAGTTTAATGAGGTTCCCGCCCCATGTATTGTCCCATGGCGCATCATAATTATGTGCAATAAGCGTTAACAAATCCCGCTTTTGCATATAATAGCTGTAATATACGGAATCCACAAAATTCCAGTCGTCCTCAGTCTTCACCAGATTGTCCGGGTTACTGCACATTTCCTGAAATTCCAGTATCAGCTCCTTTGCCCGCAAATCCGTCAGCGGGCCTTCCAATTTTTCCTCTCTTTCTCTTTTATACCTGATGGCGGAAAAACCCTCCAGCTTGTTTCCCTCTTCATCCCACACCCAGTTCTGCATAGCGTTTGTCAGGGAAAACAGAACCATCATTGCACAGGTTCCCCAAAACACAATCCGATTCATTTTTTTCTTATACAGCTTCAGCAGTTCAAATTTTATCAATGTCCTCATCGCTGTTCTCCTTTCCGTTACATTTCCTTAAACTCGTATAAATATAAATCC
Organism: Bacteroidales bacterium; assembly: GCA_023664535.1. Classification (GTDB taxonomy): domain Bacteria; phylum Bacillota; class Clostridia; order Lachnospirales; family Lachnospiraceae; genus CAG-590. The sequence goes on along the minus strand of JAMPFJ010000012.1, from coordinate 67,414 downwards.
TCCAGCGCAGGCATAACATTCTCCGCCATGTCTGCGGGCGCTTCATCACTGACAATCCGCAGCTCTACCTTATCCTCCACATGCCGCAAATTGATAATGTTATACTGCGAGCAGAGCACGTCCGCACTCTCCCTGTCCACCGTAACCTGCCAAACTTTATCGGAAATCGTATCCACAAGCTCAGTTACCGTTCCCTGTGCCGTCAGTTCCCCGTTTTTCATCATCAGTATTTCATCCGCAATATATTCCACATCTGATACAATATGCGTGGATAACAGCACCATCCGCTCACTGGCAAAATCTGCTATCAGATTCCGGAACCTTACCCTTTCCTTGGGGTCCAGCCCGGCAGTCGGCTCGTCTAATATCAGAATCTTCGGATTATTTAACATCGCCTGGGCAATTCCCAGCCGCTGCTTCATTCCCCCGGAAAAGGTTTTTATCTTTTTATCCGCCACATCCTTAAGCCCTACCATGTCCAGCAGTTCATCGCTCCGCTCCTTTGCATAAATCGGCAGCAGTCCCTTTAACGCTGCAACGTACAGCATAAATTCTCTTGCCTTAAAATCCGGATAATAACCAAAATCCTGCGGAAGATAGCCTAACTGCTCCCGAAACGCCTCTCCCATTTCCAGATTATTCATACCGTCCAGCTTTACTTCCCCGAATGTCGGGGTTAAAATGCCGCAAAGCATCCGCATCAGCGTCGTTTTTCCCGCACCGTTTGCGCCAAGCAGTCCGTACACGCCTGTTCCAAATTCTGCGCTTACACAATTTACCGCAGCTTTATTTCCATACCTTTTTGTCAATCCTTCCATTGATAACCGCATATGTTTTCCTCCTGTCTGCAACCGTTTATTACACGATTTATTTTCTTTCCAGCCGCCATTTTTCTTATCCCTCCGCCGTCAATATCCCACCGGCACATTGAACATCTTTCCAAACCTCTTTCAGTATTTTTGCCAGGGCAAATAAAGAGATTATGCACACCAGCATCCAGATATTCAGATACCGGCTGCTGTAAACCGCCGGTCTGTAGTGCGGGACAGCGATAAAGCAGGTACACACAAAGGCAGTATACGCAAATGCCTGATAACCGTATCGTCCTTTTTCGGAATATTTCAGCAGATAGAGCATTCCGATTACGGTAAGATTAAAGGGTACCAGGCTATATAACAAAATCTCTATCAGGCTTTCGTCCAAAAGCACATTCAAAAAGGCTATCCAGCTCCCCATCGCCATTAAGTCTACGACCCCCAGAATGCTTAACCGGGAAAGCACCAGCTTTGTTAACGAATACCTTGTCGCCATTTCGATTTCCAGCATGCTCTTATAGCATATCCTGGCAAATTCTTCAATATGGAGAACCAAAAACAGCGGCGTCATCGTCGAAAGCAGTGAAAACAACCGGTAATCCGTATAACCAAGCTTCGTCCTACAGCAATACATCAGAGTAAATGCCATACCCAGTACAAGGAGTTCGCCAATCCATGTACGAAGCCGGATAAACCCGATTTGCCCAAAAATAAACTGCACATCCGTCATCCGATACGGAATCTCTGCCTCGGACAACTGTTTTCTTCCCCTTTCTCTCGCCCCGCCGTCCGCCTCCGGAACCCGGTAATTTTTCAATATTCTTTTCAATTCCCTTTCTCTTTTTTTCATCTGCATCCTCCTTCCTGCAAATATTCTGCCAGCAGCTCCTGTCCCTTTTTCAGATGATACTTCACCGTCGACAAATTCAAATCCAGTATCTTCGCAATATCCTTTATTTTCCTGTCCTGATAAAACCGCAGGTAAATGATTTCCCTATCCAATTCCGGCAGCCTGTCCAACGCCTCCTTCACCACTATCGCCTGTTCCGACTGCGAAAATCCCTCCTCTACGGTTTTCTCCTCCCGGTAAAGCTCCAGCGGTTTATTTTTCTTATAAAAATCCCGGCACAGATTTCCCGCTATCACATACAGATAATTTTCAAATTTCCCGTAATGCCGGTAATCCTCTATATGTTTAAAGACCCGCAAAAACACCTCCTGGGTCAAATCCTGTGCCGTTTCCCTTTGGGTTACATGGCGATAGCAGTAGCCGTACACCTTGTCATAATACTGGTCAAATAACCGGCCGATTCCTTCCCTGTCGCCTTTTTTCAGTCTCCGCCAAACACCGGTATCCTCCACTGTATCACCTTCTTCCCTTCCTTTTTGAAACGTTTCATCTATCGACTTAGCACAGAAAAAAGTCAAAAAAATGAGCAATGTATAAATTTTTTTATTTGCCGCATACTAGCGAATATCAGACAGGCAAAAGGCATTTACCGCTTTTTATGCCGGTCAAATAAGAAAAAGGAGAATTAAGATGAGTCAATTATCAGAAAAAGAATTATCCGCACTTCACGATTTGTTATCCGAAGAAGAATTGCTGGTAAAGAAGTTCCAGATGCTGGCAAGCCACGCTTCCGATAACAATGTCAGAGAGGAAATGGAGGAAATCTCCCAGAGACACCAGTCACATTTCAATAAGCTTTACAATCATTTAAGTTAGGAGGCCACTATGGATTTATATCAGGAAAAAGAAATTTTAGGCGATGCTTTAGCGGCGCAAAAGGCAGCTACCAATTTATTTAACACCTTCTCCAATGAATGCGTACACGAGGGACTCCGTTCCACCATGTTAGACATTTTAGCCGACGAGCACACCATGCAGCAGGATGTCTTTTCCTCCATGCATGAAAGAGGCTACTATCCGACGCCGGACGCAGAGCAGAGCAAAATTGACGAGACAAAACAGAAATATTTATGCTCGTATAAACCGCTTTAATATCGGATATTTTCCAACAGCAAACTGCGGTCGGCGTTTTTTCTTTCCGCCGGCCGCAGTAAATTAACAACTGTCTGTTCCATCATATACAATGCACAATAATTTTTTCTTTAATACCTCGAGCATTTGAACTGAAGCTCTTCCCATCTTCTGTCTACTTCCTCCTGGAACTGGACAATCAAATCTTCATTTCCCTTTTTAAACAAGTGCTTAAATCTGCCCTGCGGTCTTAAGAAATCCTCAATCGGAAGCTTTTTCTTCGGCTCATAATTGAGAATCCATTTTCCGTGGTCTACCTCAAACAACGGCCAGTAGCAGGTTTCTACCCCCAGCTTACAGATTTCCATAATGTCCTCGGTAGGATATCTCCATCCCCTCGGACACGGTGCCATTACATTTAAAAAGCAGGCTCCCTCGGTATAAATTGCCTTCTCCGCCTTGGTATGCAAATCCTTAAAATTACCTAACAGCGTTGACTGCCCCACATAGGGAACATCATGTGCAGCAATAATGGACGCCAAATCCTTACGGTTCTGCATTTTTCCGTTAGACTGGCTGCCCACCGGAGTTGTGGTCGTATCCGCATACATCGGCGTTGCGGAGGAACGCTGAATACCGGTATTCATATAGGCTCCGTTATCATAGCACACATAGACAAAATCATGATTCCGCTCCATGGCGCCGGATAAAGACTGGAACCCGATATCATAGGTGCCTCCGTCTCCGCCAAAGGTAATAAATTTGTAATCGTCCTTAATCTTTCCTTTCCGCTTTAACACATTGTATGCCGTCTCCACACCGCCCATGGTCGCCCCTGCATTTTCAAAAGCGTTATGGATATAGCTGTCCTCATAAGAGGTATACGGATACATAAATGTGGACACCTCCAGACAGCCCGTCGCATTGCCGATAACCGCCTTATCCCCTTCATGAAGGGCACGAAGCACCGCACGAACCGCAATGGTTCCGCCGCATCCGGCGCACATTCTATGACCGGGAGCCAAACGTTCCGGTTTATTCATTTCTTCTTTAAAATTGTAACTCATTTTTCATTTGCCCCCTTATCCTCTGAGTCCGATGTAGCGGTATTCCTCAAATGCCCTGCCTTCCTTGTCGTATGCCGCTAACTCCCGGTAAATACTCTTTGCCTCTTCCACCGTAAAATCTCTTCCGCCCAGACCGTAAATAAGATTAAATGCCTTTACCTCTTTTGCATAATCGTATAATGCCGCCTTAATCTCTGCACCCAGCGGGCCGCCTTTTCCCCGGAAGCCCTCACTTCTGTCCATAATGGCAGCCACTTTACAGTTTTTTAACGCCGCCGCAAGCTCTTCATCCGGAAACGGACGGAATACCCTCAATTTTAACAGGCCCGCTTTCATCCCCTGCTCTCTTAAGGCATCCACCGCATCCTTTGCGGTTCCCGCCGCAGAGCCAATGATTACCAGCGCATAATCCGCATCCTCAAGACGGTATTCTTCAAAGAAGCCGTAGCTTCTTCCGGACATTTCGCCAAACTCTTTTCCCACTTCTAAAATTACCTTTTTCGCATTTTTCATTGCGGTGTTTTGCGCCATCTTCGTCTCCATGTAGTAATTGGAAACCGCATAGGGTCCCAACGCCATAGGCTGGTCGGCATTCAGCAGATAGTTTTCCGGCTCGTATTCCCCGACAAAGCCCTTTACTTTGTCGTCCTCCAGCAATTCGATATTCTCCACCGCATGGCTGGTAATAAAACCGTCTTGGCAAATCATGATGGGAAGCCGCACCTCTTTATGCTCGGAAATGCGGTATGCCTGAATAAAGTTATCGTATACCTCCTGGTTGTTCTCCGCATAAATCTGGATAAATCCGGTATCCCTTGCCCCCATGGAATCGGAATGGTCACAGTTAATGTTAATGGGACCGGACAGCGCCCGGTTTACCAGACAGAGTGCCAGCGGAAGACGGTTAGATGCCGCCACATAAAGCTCCTCCCACATCAGCGCAAGCCCGCAGGAGGAGGTTGCCGTAAGCGCCCTTGCCCCTGCCGCAGAAGCCCCGATTGTCGCACTCATGGAGCTGTGCTCACTTTCCACCGGAATAAAGTCCGTATCCATCTCCCCGTTTGCAATATAATTTGCCACATACTGGGGAATCTCGGTAGACGGTGTGATAGGAAATGCCGGCATAACATCCGGGTTTACCTGCTTTATTGCATAGGAAATGGCTTCATTTCCCGATAATCGTTCTCTAATTGCCATGTTCTTGCTCCTCCCTCCTATTGACCATCCTTCATTGCAATCGCATCAAAGGGGCAGACCTTCGCACAGATACCGCACCCTTTACAATGGTCATAGTCAAAATCTTCTCTCTTGCTGTCACAGACCGGAATAGAGCTGTCCGGGCATACCGGTACACACAATAAACACTGCTTGCATTTTTCCGCATCAAAAACCGGAGTCTGCGTTCTCCATTCCCCCGTATTAAATAATCTTGAAGTACCGGCAGCGTAAATCTGGTTTCCCTCTGTAATATCCTGCCAGTTGCTTTTTTCCGTAATTTTTGTAATATCCGTTGCCGCCATTTACTTCACCTCCTCATATGCCATATGCAGTGCTTTCAGATTTCCCTCCACCACCTCCGGCTTTTTTGCGAATTTATGCCGGTAGGAGCCTTCCATCTCCCGGAAGAAGTCCTCTTTACTCATCACACCGCTGATTGCCACTATCGCCGCAAGCATCGGGGAGTTCGGGAAATATTTTCCCAGGCATTTTTCGGAAATCTCCCTTGCATCCAGCGTATGTATACCGCCGGCGTATCCGTTCAAATGCGGCTTTACCTCCTCCACACTTTTCGTCGTGTTAATAATAATCGCTCCCTCCGGATTTAAGCCGGCGGTCACATCCACGCTTTCCAGCAGGGTTTCATCCACCACCACCACATAATCCGGCTCGTAAATATTGGAATGTACACGAATCGGGTCATCGCTAATCCGGTTATACGCCGTAATGGGCGCTCCCATTCTCTCCGGACCGTATTCCGGAAATCCCTGTACATGTTTTCCTGTCATAAAGGCTGCATCCGCCAGCATCAGCGCCGCTGACTTTGCACCCTGCCCGCCTCTGCCGTGCCATCTGATTTCTACTGTGTTTTTCACTTTTAACACTCCTTATTCTTCATCGTTACGTAATCTCTTTGTCTTTCGTAAATGCCTGTCCCTCCCCTTTCCCGATAAACACTCTGCCAAACCCTGTCTTGGTAAAGCCGGCATAATTTATCATGAAAAAAGTCCACAGCACACTATTCATTATTATAGGTGCTGCCGGCTTAAATGTAAAGTGAAAGTATGAAAAGTTTTCATCACAATCATGAATTAAATTCAAATTTTATCTGTTTTTCCCAAAAGCTTAGGGACAGATAACCCCAACGCTATCTGTCCCCATATCTCCCCCTTATCAAAGGATTATCTGTTATTTTTTAATCTTTACCTTAGAGCCTGCGCCCTTTGACTTTAAGAGCTTCTTATAGCTTGCCAGCTTCTTCTTCGGCACCTTAATCGTTGCCTTGCTGGAAATTCCCTTAAACGCCTTGCTTCCTACATTCTTGCTTGTCAGCTTGCTCGTCTTAATGGTAATCGTCTTTAAGTTTTTACAGCCATAAAATGCCTGCTTGCCAATTTTATTTACCTTTGCCGGAATCGTAATCTTCTTCAGTGCAGTACATTGATAGAACGCCTTGTCTCCTATGCTCGTCACATTCTTACCAAGCGTTACTGTTGCCAGCTTCTTACAGCCGGAAAATGCCTGCTTGCCAATTTTAGTTACGTTTGCCGGAATCGTTACCTTTTTCAGTGCGGTACACTGATAAAATGCCTTGTCTCCTATGCTCGTTACATTCTTGCCAATCGTTACCGCAGTAAGCTTCTTACAGCCGGAAAATGCATTGTTTGCGATTGCCGTTACCTTGTACTCCGTACCGTTAACGGTAACCGTTGCCGGAACAACCACCTGCTTTGCAGTCTTGCTGCCGCCGGTATAAGTAACCGACTTATTGCTGCCCTCTGCGCTGGTAACCGTATAATTATTTCCGTTTACCGTTACCGGGTCTCCGGGTTTTGCCGGGTTTGTCGGGTTTTCCGGTGTAGTCGGTGTGGCCGGTGTTTCCTTTGCAGTCACGGTAATCGCCTGCTCCGCCTCGAGACCATCATATTCAATGGTAACCACTTCATCCGCCTTGGTTAACGCCTTATCCGGTACTGTATAGTCTGTAATCTTCTTTTTGGTATTATCTGAATAAGTTACTTCCACTTCCATTCCCGTCTTATCAAACTTCTCGCCCTCAGCATAAGAAGTCTTCGTCGGTGCTTCGGTAATTTCAATACCTGTCGGTACGACTTCCTCAATAGCAACTGCATATACAGAGAATTTATCCGTCCCAAATGTCAGCTTGCCGTCTTCCCATGTGGTTCCGGTAAGCTTCTCTGCCACTCTATCATGGTAACGGTATACAACGGGCTTCCATGATTTTGCAGATTCCTTTTCTGCCTTTGCAAAATCCTCCGGAAGCTCGATTGAGATGGTAATCTCCCCTTTTGTTTCCGTGATGTTTCCTTCCTTCGTGCCAACCTTATAGTTTAAGTTCAAATCCAGGTACTGAATCTTAGAGGTAAAATCCTTAATCTTTTTCAGCTCTGCTGATATTTTGTCTACCGCTTCCTTAACGGCAGGAGCCTCCGGTTCTTCCTCTACTTCGCCGATAGCCAGAGATACATCTAAGGATTCTCCGTCTATAAGCGCCTGCTTTAATGCTTCATCCTCTGCAATGATTCCCTCGATATCAATCTTGTCACGGAGCGCTTTACCCTCCTCTTTCAGGGTTATATCCTCTTTCTTGATAAAGTTACCCGTCACTGTTGGAGCCATTTTGGCTTTCATTTCGGTAACCTTTATGGTTATGCCTTTCTCCTCAACAACAATATTCTCACCGATATCGTCCTTAGTAATCACTCGCAAAAGGTTCTCCTCATCCGTGTCACCCGTGTGGTCTAAAACCTCTGACCGGATATCTTCAGAATCCGCATAAAGTCCGAGGTAAACATTTGGCTTACCCGTCTCTGCTTCTCCGAAATTACCCCCAAGCTTTACGCTGGTTGTTGCATCCACATGCAGCTCCGGCCATTCACAAACTATTTTAAACCAATTATACATATAGCCATCATTCATCATGTCGGATATTGTTTTTGCACTCGCACCTTGTTCTATGGCGAATCCCTGCTCAGCATCTCCGGTAACGGGATAAAGCATCGGCAAATCCTCAATGGCTCCTATATTACTCCAATCAATACTATCCCAGTCAATATCTCCTTCTTCATCCTTTGTACAGGTATACGTTGTATCGCCGTCTGCATTTACCCATTGCTGCACCTTATAATACGTTCCCACATCGTTCTTATCCTGCGTATAATAGTTTTCCTCACCGGATGAAATAATAACTCCGTTCACTTCCGACGGTGTGGTTAAATACTGCGGTTTTTTTGCGTTAGCCTCATACTTAGGAAAATAACTCGTGTTTGCCCAGATATATCCGGTATTTTCAATTTTATATTTTGTACCATTGACGGTCACCTCACCTACACCTGCGCACCGCATCAGCTCGTCAACCACACCCTGCAGTGTCTCCGCATGCACCCAGTACTGTGCCTGCAGTGAAGAGCTGTCATAGAAAGAATTATTCTCATATGCTCTCTCTGTAATAAAGCATCCTGCAAATCCTATATGCTCGTTATCATCCTCAAGCGTCCCCATTGTCGGGAACTCTACGTACACGCCGCATTCAGCCGGATATTCATCCTCCACCAATGTATAGCCGGAATCATCACCACCTTCTATATACAATGTTGGTACTGACACACCAAACCAAAAACTGCCTAACGCATCTTCTTTCATCTCAAATTTGTATACATACTCGTCTGTCGTATCATTTGCATAATCTGAAGCATCCTCTGATAATTCAACGTCTTCCGGTGGTGTAATTTCAAAATAAGTGTCAATATCCTCAAAGTCTTCGCCGTCTTTCGTGTATTTAATATCCGCTAAATTAAGCTTAGTACACTCCCGGCGGTGTAAAATCATATAAAATGTATTGTCTTCTCCCTCCGTATAGGAAATCCCCTCACGAATCAACGAATCCGAAGATTTCTCATTGCTTGTATAAAATCCTGCATCCGGAAGTCCTACATCAATAATAACGGATGAGTTGTTATATTTGATGGTATAGGTTCCCGCCTGATAAAATGTAAAGTTAATCAGCTTCGGATTCTCTCCGCTTGCTGTAATTTCTGCCGCACCGCCGACAGCTTCGCCTTCATAGTAAACCGTAATATCATCCAATCCCACATCAGTCATTGTCTCTTTACCGTCTTCATCTTCTGCCAGATAACCCAGATACAGGGTAGTTCCCCATATGTCTGCTCCTAACCTTTTAGAAAAAGAGAAGCCCTCAGGTAAATCAGATAAAGACAGTTTGCCTGTACTCTCATTCCAGCTTAACGGTTCTGTCCAGTCCGTCGCTACCAGACCGTTAATTTTTAAGCTGATGTTCGTACTTCCACCAATCGCTCCACCATCAATAAATGTATAATTCGGTTCCTCACCCTCTTCCGGCTCATCTGAAACTAACTCTTTTTTGGGTATTTCCACCTCAAAACAAAATTCTTCCGTTATATCTGGTTTTATTGTGAATGAACAATAATAATTTTCTGCACCACGATACTCGGAAGCCTCCGTCGGCAGCTCCGGCATGTCAATATCAAAATATGATGCAATATTCGCTGTAATGTCTTCACCGTCTTTCTTGTATTTAATATTCTCTAAATCAAGCTTAGACCACTCCCAACGGTGTAAAATCATATAAAATGTATCCTCCGCACCCTCTGTATAGATAACCCGGTCGTTACGAAGAAACGTATAAGATTCATCATCTTCCTTTGTATAAAACCCGATTTCCGGATATCTTACATAGATAGTGACGGAAGAACCCCGATATTTAACAGTATATTCTCCCACTTCATCAAACGTAAAGTCAATCAACCGGTCATCCATTCCTTTTACAGCACATACCGTATCTCTGAGATTTATTGTTTCATCTCCGTCCAGAAAAACAGAAATACCATCCAAAGCTACGGATTCCGTTTCCTCGTCTGTGATATAAGCAAGGTACAGCGTAGTTTCCCATAAATCTGCTCCTACTTCCTGGGAAAACTCCGGATTCTCCGGTACAGACGGTGCGTTTATCTCATCATCCCAGCCTAATTGGTCCGTCACTGCCAGACCACTAAGTTTAAGGCTAATGTATGTACTATCGCTAATTGTGTAAGATTCACCAAATGTATAAACCCCCGGTTCATTTTCGTTTACATCCATTTTAGGTATTTTCACCCCAAAATAAAAGTCTTCCGTTATATCCTCATTTATTGTGACTGAGCATACAAAATCTTCCGAGCTGCCAACATAATCTGAAGCGTCACTTGATAATGTTACATCTGGTATTTCAATGTTAAAATAAGAGTTAATATCCGCTGTAATGTCTTCGCCGTCTTTCGTGTATTTAATATTCTCTAAATCAAGCTTAGTCCAGTCATAGCGGTGTAAAATCATATAAAATGTATCTTTCGCACCCTTTTTATAAATAAACCCATGGTCAGTATCCCCGTCGTTGCGAAGAAGCGTATAAGCGACCTCTCCATCCTCTGTCTCTGTACCTTTATAAAACCCGATTTCCGGATATACTACATGGATAATAACGGAGGAATCCTGATATTTAACAGTATACTCTCCCACTTCATCAAACCTGAAGTTAATCAACTGGCTATTCTCTATGTTTGGAGTACATACTTTATCGCGGATATCTTTTCCATCTTCCCCCAGAAAAACAGAAATCTCATCCAACCCTACAGGCTCCGTTCCCTCGTCTGTTATATAAGCAAAATACAGCGTAGTTCCCCATAATTCTGCCCCTACTTCCTTGGAAAACTGCGGATGCTCAGATACAGTCAGTCCATATTCACCATATTCAATGTTGTTTGTTGCTGCAAAACCGTTAATTCTGGGTACCATATAGATATCCCCTTCTAATGAGTATCCTTCACCCTCATCAGCCATCTCATCATCAAATGTCCAGTTGCCATCCTCATCTGTTATTGCAAACTGCATCGGCATCCATACATTGAAGCTGCCTTCTCCGGTCATCGCTTCTTTGATTGTTACTGTATAGGTATAATCCTCTGCCTGAGTATACGCTGAAGCAACATTTGATAATGTTACATCTGGTTTTTCAATGGCAAAGCATTCATCATTTTCGCCAATCGTCTCACCATTCCATGAAAACACAATATCATCTAATTGAAGCATCGCACCAGCCGCACGGTGTATAACCACAGAAAATGTACTTTCCGCACCTTCTGTATAGGAAAGTCCATACTCCGATGTATCATCGTCTGTCTTAAATTCCACCCAAGAGCTGCTGTTATCTACCGTTTCATCCAGTCCTGTGGCGCTTACCGGTATTCCGGTAAATACCGACAATACCATGCAGACAGCCAGCAAAATTGCCGCCTTCCTCTGTTTTCTTCTCTTCATTCATAATCCTCCTTCATAAATGTTTTCTATTGATAAGCAATTACCATAATATTCTATCATTATTCCAGCCTTATTTGGTAAACAGTCTTGCCCACTTTTCTGATTTTTCCTAAAAGATGAAACGGAGCCGCCGCTTCAATGAATAAACATCCGTAAAGCAGCCGCTCCGTTTTTCCTATTTTCTTCCTGTTTCCCGCCTAATCCTCGATAATCTGGAAGACAGGGTTTTCATCAATACTTTCTATTTTTTTCTTTTGTTCCGCATTTGCGCCGACAACCCGCAGGCTCTCACATTCAAACAGCGGAGTATAATCCTCAATGGCTAAATCATTTATCTTAAAAAAGGTCATTTTGTCCAAATCCTTTATCGGGGAGATATCCGTGACCCCCGTGTTGTCAATGCATACGGTATCCAGATGAACCGCCCCTTCTATGCCCGCTATGCTTTCCACCGCACCGCTGCTCACAAGCAGGACTTTTAACCGAGGCAGTGATTTGATAATGGATAAATCCGGTCCCATATAGTCCCAGAGCGCCAGCCCCTTAAGCCCGGTAAGCTTTGGCAGTTCATCGTAAAAGCCATACTGGTTGCCCGTAGAATATATCCAGATAAGCCCCGGCAGCCTTTCCAAAACAGAAAAATCATCGTCGTTTACATGGATGTTCTCGATATACAGCGTTACCGCCGTGGAATTTTCCAGAAAATCCAGATTTTCATAAATATTCCCGCCCAGGGCTACCGTCGCCAGAGACTTACACTTTGATAAATCCGGCAATACGGAAACCGGATTTTCCGCTATGCATAACGCCTTTAACTGCGCAAGCGTCTCTACCACCGAAAAGTCTTCAATTTCATTTCCCGCTAAATACAGCGTCTCAATCGGCAAGCCCGCTAATGGGCTGATATCCGTAATACTCTGGTCGCACAGCACAACTTCTTTCAAATTTTTCATCCTGGAAAGCTCAGTTAAGTCCGCTACTTTTCCCTTGACGCTGCGGTTTTCCACCAGACGGTGGCAGATTACCGTTTCCATATCCTGCAAATCGATGTCCTGCGCATATATCTGATTTCCCATCACCACAATTTTGGTAATCCGGTCATAGTCCTCCTCCGCAAGCTCCGCTTTTCCTAACAGCACTGGTAATACCTGCTCCAGCCCGCCATCAAAAATGAGGTTGCCCTCTTCACCTTCCGAAGCCGCCAATTTCCCGTCATTCTCCTCCGGCTCTGGCAATTCCGCTCCGTTCTCCTCTGGTGTCGGCATTTCTGCATCCTTCTCCTCTGACACCGGCAGCTCCTGCGTGTCCGCCTTACCCTCTCCGACCGGATTTTCCAAATATTTGCGAAATTCCGTCTTCATCATAAAAGCGGTGGACAAAAGGACTACCGCCGCCACGGCTTCCACTGCGCCAATCCAAAAAAGCCTTCTTTTCCTGCGCCCTTCGCCAACCCCGTTCATCACCTTTTCCAGTGCGCTTTGCAGCTGGGAAATGGACTGGTACCGCTTGGCAGGGTCAAAGGCAGCGGCCTTTTGTATAATTTTATGGATTCTTCGGTAAGCTCTGTTGTCCTTTACGTGACCGCCGGCATTTTCCTCATATAAGAATTCTAAAACCTTTCCAATGCCGTACACATCGGTCCGGACATCGCTCTGGGAATAGCCATACTGCTCCGGCGCCGCATTTCCCTCTGTTCCGAAAAATACCGTATCCTTCGTATTGTCTTCCTTATAGTCTCTGGTCGTTTCAAAATCAATTAAATGCACGTTCCCCCTGTAATCGATAATCAGGTTCTTCGGCTTAATATCCCGGTGAATAACCGGCGGTTCCATTGCATGAAGCCTTGTGACCGCTTTACAGATTTCAATGGCAATGCGCAGGATTTCCGCAGCGTCAGGCGCTCCATTCCTTTCCTGATAGGCTTCCAAATCCATCCCCTGTATATAACATTTCAGCAGATACTCCACTTCATTCTCTTTCCAGTACCGGGAGGGCTTATACTCCTCCGGAAAAGCCTGCGCCAGCTCTTCAATCCGCTGATGTTCCACCTCCAGCACATTTCTGTCATCCCCGCATTTTCTGATTTTCAACAGATATTTTTCATCCGTCTTCCAATCCGCCACCATATAGCAGGATTTTTCCGTTCTTTCGTACAGACAGGATAAAATACGGTAATCCTCCAAAAACACCGGAAGCTCTGCCTCCTTTCCTGCTTCATTAAATTCCTCCAAAAAATCCTTTACCATATCTTGTCGGTTCATGTTCCTCCCCCTTATTGCGCCGTTTCTTCCTCAAACTGCACAAAATATTTCCGGCAGGTAGCAATAAACAAAATTACCGCCAGCGCCGCCGAGAGATAATCCGTTACCGGCTGTGCCATGGCAATCATTCTTGCCGAGTCAAAAATATGGCTGAAAACAAACAAAATCGGCATATATAAAAGCCCCTGCCTGCTGACGGACAAAATCAAGGACGGTACCGCCGCTCCGGTAGACTGTATCGCATTTATCATCACAAATAAAATTCCCATAATCGGTCCGGATAATATATAGATTCTGGCAAACTGCATGCCGTATTCAAATGCATCCGCATTATCCAGAAATGCGGTAACCAAGGGTCCCGCACCGCAGTAGCAGATTACGGTCATAATCAGGCTCAGCCCAAAGGCAAGGCACAGGGAAAAGCGCAGCACTGCCATGTACCGTTTCTTGTTTCTCGCTCCGAAGCAAAAGCCTAAAAGGGGCTGAATACCGGTTCCCAGACCAATCAGCAACATTACCACAATCATATTGACCTTCATCGCAACGCCCAGGCCCGCCACCGCCATATCACCGTATCCCACCATAACCTTGTTGATTAAAATGTTGGATATACTCATTAAAATATTGTTTAATGAAGCGGGAATCCCGATTGCCATAACTCCGGTGGCAATATGGTCCGACGCTTTATAATTTTTTAAGCGGATAGACAGCATGCTCCGCTTCGATACCAGATGGGTGATGTAAAATCCGGCGGAAAACACATTCCCTATCACCGTTGCCACTGCGGCGCCTGCCACATTCCACTGGAAGCCCAGTATCATCACCGGGTCCAGAATCATATTCATCAGGTTACCGATAATCATTCCGCTCATCGCCGTTTTTGCCCGTCCCTCCGAACGGATAATGTTACTAAAGGAATTGCTGATAATCAAAAACGGAATCCCTACCGCCACAATATTCAGATACTGGGACGCATACGCTATCGTGTCCTCACTGGCTCCCACCAGCCTGCATAACGGCTTGACAAAAATCCAGATTAACAGCATGGCGATTACCCCGATGACAAGCCCCGTCCAGAAACAGAAAGAAGAGATTTTCTTCGCCTTTTCTTCTTTTCCCTCGCCTAACATCCGGGAAATCAACGAGGTTCCGCCGATTCCAAAAAGCATGCCTACCGCCATGAAAATCAAAAATACCGGAGTGGCAACGGAAACCGCCGCCACCATATAAGCATTTTTTGTCTGCCCGATAAAAAAGGTATCGGCAAGATTATACAGCAATACCATAATCATACTGATAATCGACGGTATGATATTGCTGATTACCGCCTTTGGTACCGGTGCGTGTTGAAATATTTCTATCGTCTTGTCTTTCTTGTTCATATCCTTTTCCTTCCTCTCCGCCGTTAATCCGTCATGCAGGATTAACCGCCGGCTTTCCCGTATACAACTGATAATACTTGCCCTTTTGCTCAATCAGCTCATCATGGGTTCCCTTTTCAATAATCCGCCCGTGCTCCAGCACAATAATACAGTCACTGTTCCTCACCGTAGACAGCCGGTGGGCAATCACAAAGGTGGTTCTCCCCTCCATCAGCTTATCCATGCCATCCTGCACCAGACGCTCTGTACGGGTATCAATGGAGGAGGTCGCCTCATCCAGAATCAATGCCGGAGGATTGGCGATTGCCGCCCTGGCAATAGCGAGCAGCTGCCTCTGCCCCTGACTTAGGTTTGCGCCGTCACCGGTGAGCACCGTGTCATATCCCTGCGGTAAATGCTTGATAAAATTATGGGCATTGGCGAGCTTTGCTGCCGCCACCACCTCTTCGTCCGTGGCATCCAGATTTCCATAGCGGATATTTTCCCTTACCGTAGCGGTAAATAAATGCGTGTCCTGTAAAACGATGCCTAAGGAATGGCGCAAATCCGCTTTCTTAATCTTGTTAATGTTGATTCCGTCATACCGAATCTTTCCGTCCTGAATATCATAAAACCGGTTGATTAAGTTCGTTATCGTCGTCTTACCCGCACCGGTGGAGCCGACAAATGCAATTTTCTGACCCGGCTTTGCATAAAGCTTTACCTCATGCAGCACCATCTTGCTGTCGTCGTACCCAAAATCCACCCCGTCAAACACTACTCCGCCCTGGAGAGGCTCATAGGTTACGCTTCCGTCTGCCTGGTGCTCATGCTTCCACGCCCATTTTCCGGTATATTTTTTATCGCTTTGTGTCAGCCTGCCGTTTTTCTCCTCTGCCACCACCAGTTTCACATAGCCGTCATCCACCTCTGGCTTCTCATCCAGCAAACGGAATACCCTGTCTGCACCGGCAAGCGCCATGACAATGGCGTTTAACTGCATGCTAATCTGGTTAATCGGCATATTAAAGCTCTTATTAAAGCTTAAAAAGCTGGCAAGGGTTCCAAGGGTCAGATTCCCGAAGCCGGCAAGCGCCATGATACCGCCCACAATGGTACAGACCACATAACTCATGTTTCCAAGCTGTGCATTAACCGGTCCTAACATATTGGCAAATTTATTCGCCTGATAGGCGCTCTCAAACAGCCGGTCATTCAGCGCATTAAACTCCTTCACGCTCTCCTCCTCATGGCAGAATACCTTTACCACCTTCTGGCCGGACATCATTTCCTCAATATAGCCGTTAACCTTACCGATATCCTTCTGCTGCTGCATAAAATATTTTCCCGACCTGCCCGCTACCTTTTTCGTGACAACCAGCATGATTCCCACCATAACCAGCGTTACCCCGGTAAGCCACACATTTAAACGGAGCATGCAGACCAGTACGGTTACAATCGTGATTCCGCTGTTTAACAGCTGGGGCATACTCTGGGAAATCACCTGCCGCAGCGTATCGATATCATTCGTGTAAACCGACATGATATCCCCGTGGGCATGGGTGTCAAAATATTTGATTGGCAGCCCCTCCATATGGGTAAACAAATCGTTCCGCAGGTTCCGCAGCGTCCCCTGAGTGACGTTAACCATCAGCCGGTTGTAGAGCCACGACGCCAGTACTCCCAGTGCATAGAAGCAGGCAATTCTTCCCATTGCTCCCGCCAGTCCGGAAAAATCCGGATTCTCACTTCCCAGCAGCGGGGTAATGTATACGTCAATCAGCGTCTGCATAAACATGGTTCCCTGCGCATTACAGATTACACTCAAAAAAATACAGATTACCACGGTAATAATGTGGAATTTATAATACTTCATCACATAGCCGCCAAGCCGCCCTAACACTTCTCCGGGATTATCCACCGCCGGTTTTTGTCCTCTCGGAATCCTGTTCCCTGCCATCAGCCCACACCTCCTGCTTCGTCAAAATCACCGCTTCCACCGGTCTGCGATTCATAAATATCCCGATAAATAGCATTGCCGGCAAGCAGCTCCTCATGTGTTCCAAATCCGTTTATTTCACCGTCTTCCATAACAATAATCCTGTCCGCATCCTCTACGCTGGAAATTCTCTGGGCAATAATCAATTTTGTTGTTCCCGGAATCTCCTCCTTAAACGCCCTGCGGATTTTGGCATCCGTCGCCGTATCCACCGCACTGGTAGAATCGTCAAGAATCAAAATTTTCGGTTTTTTCAACAGTGCCCTGGCAATACAGATTCTCTGCTTCTGACCGCCGGATACATTGGTTCCGCCCTGCTCAATATAGGTATCATAGCCCTCCGGAAAGCTTTCAATAAAATCATCCGCACAGGCAAGGCGGCAGGCATGAATACATTCCTCCCTGGTGGCATTTCCATCGCCCCATCTCAGGTTTTCCAAAATCGTACCGGAAAACAGGACATTTTTTTGCAGGACTACCGCCACCTGGTTCCTCAGGGTTTCCAAATCATAGGAACGGACGTCCTTTCCGCCAACCCGCACGGCTCCCTCCGACACGTCGTAAATCCGGCTGACCAGATTTGCCAGCGATGTCTTTGCACTTCCCGTTCCTCCGATAATTCCGATGGTTTCCCCGGAACGGATATCCAGATGGATATCCTTAAGTACCCATTCCTCTGCGCCCTCATGATAGCTGAAATTTACATGGTCAAAGGTTATGCTTCCGTCCGTCACCTCCATATCGGGATTCTCCGGATTCGTCAGCGTACTTTTTTCCTCCAGTACCTCCGCAATCCGCTCTGCGCTGGCAGTGCTCATGGAAATCATGACAAATACCATGGAAAGCATCATCAGGCTCATCAAAATATTCATACAATATGTAAATAAACTCATCAGCTCACCGGTAGCAAGGGTGGATGAGACAATCATCTTTGCCCCGACCCAGGAAATCAGTAAAATACAGGTATAAACCGTCGCCATCATCACCGGTGCATTTAAGGAAACAATAGTTTCCGCCTTCACAAACATGCGGTAAAGATTGCCGCTCGCCTTAGTAAACCGCTGCCGCTCATAATCTTCCCGGACGAAAGCCTTTACTACACGAATCGCCGATACATTTTCCTGCACGCTCTCATTCAAATCATCATATTTCGGAAATACCTGATTAAAATATTTCGTTGCAAAGGAAATAATCACCGCCAGTATACAGCCTAAAACCAACACTGCCGCCAGATAAATGGAAGCCAGTCTTGGACTGATAAAAAAGGACATAAACATGGCGCAGATTAAACTGAACAATGCACGGATGCACATGCGCAGAATCATCTGGTACGCATTCTGGATATTGGTCACATCCGTCGTCATCCGGGTTACCAGTCCCGCCGTTGAAAATTTATCAATATTGGCGAAAGAAAAGGTCTGAATATTTTCGTACATTCCTTTCCGCAGGTTTCTCGCAAAGCCGGCAGAGGCTCTCGCTCCGTACTTTCCGCCCAATATGCCTGCCGCCAGTCCAATCCCCGCCGCAATCACCATATAAAAACCCATTTTATAGATGTGATTGAGATTACCCACCTCCACACCGTCGTCAATAATGGACGCCATCATCAGCGGAATAATCATTTCCATCACCACCTCCAGCACCATGAAGCACGGCGTAAGAACGGAATCCCTCCGGTATTCCTTTAACTGTTTCATCAATGTTTTTAACATGCTGTCACTCCTTCACCTATTTGTAATTCCAAAAACAGTTTTCTCTCTCTTCTTTTTCTGCTATTCCAGTAAATTGTCCTGCATCTTTTTAATAATCCGGAAAAAAGAGGCAATTTCCTCCTCTGTCAGTCCCGTACATATCTTTTTTTCCATATCATCTCTTCCCTGCTCCATTTTATCGGCATACTCCCTCCCCTTATCGGTAAGGCAGACCCGTTTCAGCCTCGCATCCCCCTGCACCGATTCCCGGATAATAAACCCTTTTTTCTCCATCATCTTTAATGTTCCGGCAATGGAGGATTTTCCGATTTTGAAATTCTTTTCGATATCCTTCTGAAAAATATCCCTGTCCTCATTTTGTGCAAGATAGTCAATAATCCACGCATTGATGACCGACATCCCCTCAAAACCGATTTTCCGGATGCCCGCCTCCATGTCCCTGCGGAACATGTGCTCCAATACCTTTAATTGAAATCCTACCCGCTGTTCATTCCCCTGGGGTTCACCCCCCCCCGGAAACCTGCATTCATCTTTTCCCGTCAATTTTTCATCTCCCTGCTTTACCCTGTAATTTATTATGCAGAAATAAATAATGTCCGCCGCCAAACTGTTTGTCGCCAAACTGTTCGACACCGAACATTATATTTCAATCCCATATAGATTGCAAGCCCTCTTTTTTTATTTCACAATCTTATCACATTTGCCGGAAGGGTTATCCTATTCCAGATTCAGATGCTTTTTAAAAATATGGTTCGTCACTGCAAATAATCCTGCACTGACTGCCAGACCCAGCAGAATCGAGCCAATGTCCGACCATATGGATTCCATAAAATCATCTACCCAGTCTGAAACACCGTTCACCGACAGCAGCGCAATAAACACCGTACTGAAAATCTGTAACACAATCACAATCAGAAAATAACATCCGACGGAGGCGAGAGCCCTCCACCTTCCAAACAGCTGGCCGACGGCAATACACATATACACCAGCAGCAGTACCGCAACGGAGCCGACAAAGCCGGAAACCAGCTCCAGTCCCATTCGCACCACGTCCATCCATTCTATATTCGCTCCCACATCCTTTATTGCTTCCCGAATCACCCATCCCAGGCTGATACCGCCGGCGCTGTTATACAGTCCGCCAAGCTCATCCATCCAGCTCCAATAGCTGCCGGAAAAAAAGATTACTACCAGTAAAACCATTGCCGCTGTCAGCACTAATTTCCACAATATCCCGCCAATCAGCTTTGCCCAGATATGGGTAGCGGAGGATACCGGAAGCGTCCAGGTCAGATATCCTCTGTCGCCCACCATTGTCGTATAAAACCGGATAATAATCAGCACCTGTGCGGCTACGCTCATCAAAGTCAGAATAAGAAAATAGCCTAAAATAATAAACATCTGAAATACCGTTTTTACCTCCTGCTCATAGGGAATCATGCAAAGCACCTTCATAAACACCGTGAAGATAACCCCGGTAAGCAGAACGATTCCAAAGGAAAAACGGTAGGATTTAAACTCATCCTTAACTAATTTACCTAACATCTGAACACCTCCCTGAATACCTGGTCCAAAGATTTGTCATAATTTATGCGAAGATTATCTACGGAATCATGGCATACAACATTCCCCTGCTTAATCATAATTACATCTTCCAATATATTTTCCACATCCGCAATCAGATGCGTGGAAATCAGAATGCTCCCCTCCGGATTATAATTCGTAATAATGGTATTCAGAATATAATCCCTGGCTGCGGGGTCAACGCCTCCCATAGGCTCGTCCAGTAAATACAAATCGGCTTTCCGGCTCATGACCAGAATCAGCTGCACCTTTTCTCTCGTTCCCTTGGACATGGTGTTCAGCTTGTCCTCCGGGCTTATTCCTAAATCCCTCAGCATTTTAAAGGCAACATCCTTCTGGAAATTGGTATACATCTCCTCAAAAAAATTAAAAATATCCTTTACCTTTGTCCAGTTGCCAAGATATGTTCTCTCCGGCAGATATGCCACAACCGCCTTTGTCTCCGGTCCGACCGGCATTCCCTTAATGGTTACCGTACCGGATGTCGGGGTCAGAAGCCCCGCACATATTTTAATCAGCGTGGTTTTTCCACTTCCGTTTGGTCCCAGCAATCCGATAATCTTTCCCGGCTCCAGGTTAAGATTTATCTGATTTAATGCCAGCTTCCTGCTATAGCATTTTGTGAGAGCCTTACATTCCACTAAGCTCATGCTTTCTCCTCCTTATACGCCGAAAGCATCTCCATCATTCCTTTTTTATCATAACCTAATGCTTTCATCTCTTCATAATAGCTGCTGACATGCTCGTGGGCAAATTCCTTTTTCGTCTCTTCAATCAGCAGAGTATCTTCTGTAATATATCTTCCGGTAGTACGGACAGCAAAGACAAGGGACTCCCTCTCCAATTCCTGCAGCGCCTTCTGCATGGTATTGGGATTGACCTTTGCCTCCTGGGCAAGCTCCCTTACCGGTAAGAGCTTTTCTCCCGGCTTATAATAACCGGAAATAATTCTGCGCTTCAATTCCTCTAAAAGCTGTGTATAAATTGGTCTGTCAGATTTTAACTCCCAATTCATTATGTACCTCCTTTCGCCTCCAACTGTGTTACATGTATAATACAATAATACATACAGGCAAATTTGTCAATACATTTTCGGCGGTCAGCTATTCCTGCTGCGGCTTCTCCTCCTCCGTTTTGTCTTTTCGGATACACACCTTCCTAATCATCCGCTCGTCAGTTTCCAGCGCCTCAAAGGAAAATCCCTGATAACGAATGAAAATGCTCTCGTTCTTTTCCGGAATATGGCCAAGCTCATACAGCATGAACCCATTTACCGTATCAATATCCTCCTCCGGAAAGGAAATGGAAAATAATTCCTCCAGCTCCTCCAAATCTGCGCTTCCTTTTACAATATAGCCGTCCTCCGATGCCAGTTTTTTTATATCCGTCTCTTCCTCGTCATGCTCGTCCAGGATATCCCCTACCAGTACCTCCAGGATATCCTCCATGGCAACGATTCCCTCGGTCTGACCGTATTCGTCCACAACAATCGCCATATGAAGCTTATTTGCCTGCATTTCATTAAACAGCTTACTGATTTTCCGGGTCGGATGGATAAAAAACGGTTCCCCTGCCAGATTCCGGACGCTCTGCTTTGCGTCAGACAGGTATGCCGCCACCGCATCTTTAATATGTAATACCCCGATAATATTATCCAAATCGTCTTCATAAATCGGATATCTTGAATAATTGTTCTCTAAAATAAAATCCAGCGCTTCCTGCATATCCGTATTGGCTTCAATGCCGGA
This sequence comes from Bacteroidales bacterium, assembly GCA_023664535.1. GTDB lineage: Bacteria > Bacillota > Clostridia > Lachnospirales > Lachnospiraceae > CAG-590. The sequence goes on along the minus strand of JAMPFJ010000012.1, from coordinate 45,314 downwards.
TATCTTCTGTCTCGGGCTCATGACATCCCTTGCCTCTTTATCCCCAAAGGCAAACACATTGGAAATCATCTCCGCCTCATCCGGCAGAATCGCCCCCTGCTCATGCCCCTCTTCCACGATTGACAGAATTTCCTCCTCCACTGCCTCCGCCTGGTCTTCACTGTTCTTTCGGTTAAACAGTGATTTCAGACTGCCGGAGCCGTTTCCATTAATTGACATTTATCTGATTCCCCTTCTCTTAGAATTTTTTACCATCCGCTACAGGGACAGGCTGACCTTTAACGCCTGGTTCACATTTCGCATAATGTCATCATCCAAATGACATACCTTCTCTCTCAGGCGCTGCTTATCAATCGTCCGCACCTGCTCCAGCAAAATAACGGAATCCTTGGCAATGTTACAGCGGCTCGCCATCAGCTCCACATGCGTCGGAATCTTTGCTTTATTCTGCCTGCTGGTAATTGCCGCACAAATCACCGTTGAACTGTACTTATTTCCTGCCTCATTCTGTATAATCAGTACCGGTCTGACCCCGCCCTGTTCCGAGCCTACAACCGGTCTTAAATCTGCATAATAAATATCGCCTCTTGTTACAAGCAATGGTCTCACTCTCCATAAACAAATTCCTGCGAAGCTTAATTTGTCAACTATGTAATGCCCGGTAAGCATTTTCTTCATCAGGTATTCTAAGTATTACCATTGTATTCCACACCTATACAGTTTGTGCGGTACTTTTCCTTTCCGCCTGCCTGTCCGAAAGCACGATACTTCTCCCCCGCCGTTTATTCATCCGGAGGCGTAAACCTCTGCCTGTCCTGCCGCAGATAATTTAATTCACCCTGCCTCTTCCCATTTTGCCAGTAAATTCTCGGCACCCGGCGGTTTACTCCGCAGACAAATTCATAATTAAAGCTTGCCGACATCCCGCTAAGCTCCTCCACACTGATAACCAAATCTCCCTGCCGCCCCGCCAGCACCACCTCGTCGCCGGTTTTCACTCCCGGAATATCACTGACGTCAATCATTGTCTGGTCCATGCATACCCGTCCTACCACCGGCGCAAACTGTCCGTTAACCAGCATTCTTCCCCGGTTGGACAACGCTCTCGGATAACCGTCCGCATAGCCGGCACCAACCGTTGCAATCCGCCTGTCCTCTTTCAGGGTATAGGTTCCCCCATAACCAACCGTCTCTCCTGCCCTTACCGTTTTTATATGGGTTACATGGCTTTTTAACTCCATTGCCGGATATAAGACACACGCCTCCTTATTCATCTCTTCGGAGGGATAAAGTCCATAGGTAGAAATTCCGGAGCGCACCATATCATAGGTATCGTTTGGCATCTCCATAATCCCTGCGCTGTTGGAAATATGGCGTAGGGCAAAAGTAATCCCCCGCTCTTCCAGCCGGGCAAGCATTCCGGCAAAGGCGGCAAGCTGCCCCTCCGCCGACGTTTTATCCTTTACGTCAGCCTTGAAATAATGGGTAAAAATCCCCTCCACATTCAGATTGGGCAGCCGGAAAATTGCCGCAATTTCCTCTGCGCTTTCTTCCGTACAGGGAAAGCCTATCCTGTTCATCCCCGTATCCAGCTTGATATGCAGCTTTCCCGTTTTTCCCAGCCTTCCTGCGGTTTCCGCCATCGCTTTAGCCTGTTCCAAAGTGAATATGGTCTGGGTAATATCAAATTCCACCACATCCTCAAATAAGCTTTCATCGGTCATTCCCAAAATCAGTATCGGCTTTTCCACCCCTGCATTTCTAAGCTCAACCGCCTCGTCAATACACGCCACGCCGAAGTAATCCGCCAAATCATCCAATGCCTCCGCCACTGCCACCGCCCCATGTCCGTAGGCATTGGCTTTAATTACCGCCAGCAGTTGTTTTCCCTCCGGAATACGGCTTCTCATTGTCTCAATATTCTTTCTTATCGCATCTAAATCAATGTCTGCCTGTACTCTGTAATATCTGCTCATTCTTCCTACTCCTCACACACCGGAACGCACACGCTATCTCATCACTTCACCCAGGCTGGCAAGAATATCCGAAGCCAGCATGGCATATACGCCTTTCTTTTCCGCCGCAATATCTCCCGCCAGGCAATGCACATAAGTTCCCATTCTGGCAGCCTCCTCAAGGCAAAGCCCTCCGGCAAGCATCCCTGCGATAATACCGGAAAGCACGTCCCCGGCTCCTCCGGTAGACATCCCGTTGTTTCCCGCCAGATTCATGTAGGTCTGTTCCCCGCCGTTTGTCACAATGGACTTTGCATCCTTAAGCACAATCGTCACCTGTAATTTTTTTGCAAACTGTTTTGCGGTTTCAAACCGGTTTGCCGCTATCTCCGCCACCGTCTTCCCAATCAGCCTGCTCATTTCCACCATGTGTGGCGTCATAATTACCGGAACGGATGATGTCGCCAGCAGCTCAATATTATTGGACAATATATTTAAGGCGTCCGCATCCAGCACCATGGGTACCTCTGCATTCATTAACAGCTCATAAAGCATTCGCTCCGAGGTCGTATCCACGCCAAGTCCGGGTCCCACCACGATTACCGTCGCCCATTTCATGGCGTCCTCAATACAGGAAAGTGCCCCCTCGTAGTCACGATAGGTCATCATCACCGCCTCCGGAAGCTGTGACTGAATAATTGTCCGGTTGCTTTCGTGGGTATATATTTTTACCAGTCCGGTACCGGCAGAATATGCCGCCTTCCCGCAAAGAAATGCTGCTCCGGACATATTTTTGCTGCCTGCAATTACCGCAACCTTTCCGTAGGTTCCCTTATTGGAATTATCTATACGCTTTGGCAGCCTGTCCATATCCGTACTGTCATAGGCGTATATCTGCGGCTTTACCTGCTGTATCGCTTTTTCCGGAAAACCGATATCCCGGCAGATAATCTTTCCGCAGTAATCAATCCCGTCAGAAAAAAACATTCCCAGCTTTTTCAGTCCGAACGTTACCGTGTAATCCGCACGAAATGCCACTCCCAGTATCTCTCCTGTAGTCGCATCGATTCCGGAAGGAATATCAATGGCAACCTTAACGGCGTCCATCTGGTTTAAGACCTCGATGGTTTTCTTCTGCACCCCTTCCACCTTCCGGGAAAGTCCCACACCGAAAATCCCGTCCACTATCACGCTGTATTCCTTATTGGGAATCGTTTTTCGCAGCCGGATGCCCATGCGGTACAAAATGTTCTTCTGCAGATGAAATGCTTCCGACATTTTTTTCAATCCACCGATATAATAAACGTCCACCAGATGTCCCCGCTCTAACAATATCCTTGCTGCGGCAAGACCGTCTCCTCCGTTGCTGCCGCCTTCCACAACAATCAATATTCTTCCCTTCTTTGCATTGAGCCCTTCGACTTCGTCTGCCACCTGTATCGCTGCGCGCTCCATCAACACTGCCGCCGGAATCCCCATCCTGTTAATGGTATAGGCATCTACCTCCTGCATTTCCTTTTTTGTCACAATATACTGCATAAAACCCTCCCCTTTTTCTTTAGATAGAACGGTGATTGCGAAACTACTTATTTTACCCAGTTGTACAATATAGACAATAGTCTATATTATATAACGGACTTCGCAATTACCTGTTCAGACAGCCCGCTATTGAAAATATTCTACGCCGGATTCAAAAATCAACTGATTCTGGTCGCCATAAATGTTAACCGCCACCGAATCGTCTCGCCGCTCCGAATGCGCCATCTTACCAAGAATCCGGCCGTCGGGACTGGTAATTCCCTCAATCGCTGCGTAAGAACCGTTTACATTGTAATTCTCGTCCATTGTCGGATTACCGTCAACATCCACATACTGGGTTGCAACCTGACCGTTTGCAAACAATTTATCAATCCATTCCTTCCCTGCCACAAAACGTCCCTCACCGTGGGAAATCGGCACCGTATACACTCCGCCGGGAACAGCCTTTTGCAGCCACGGACTCTTATTGGTCACAATTTTGGTATAGACCATTTTGGACTGATGCCGCCCTATACTGTTCATGGTCAATGTCGGAGAATCCTCTTTTTGTGAAGTAATCCTGCCGTATGGTACAAGCCCGAGCTTAATCAACGCCTGAAAACCGTTACAAATTCCCAGCGCAAGACCGTCCCTTTCCTCAAGAAGCTTCATAATCTCATCCTTCAGCTTTGCATTACGAAATGCCGTAGCAAAGAATTTTGCCGACCCCTCCGGCTCGTCACCCGCAGAGAATCCACCCGGCAACATGATAATCTGCGCCTGGCTAATCGCCCTTGCAAAGGCGTCCACTGAATCCAGAATATTTCTTTCCGTCATATTCTTAAATACGACAGTCTCCACCTCGGCACCTGCACGGACAAAGGCTTTTGCGGAATCATACTCGCAGTTTGTTCCCGGAAATACCGGAATAAATACCTTTGGTTTTGCCACCTTATGCTTACATACATAGATATCCGAGGTATGGTAAATATCTTCCCGTACCGCTTCCTGCTTTACATCGGAAGAGGTAGGGAATACTCTTTCCAGCGTTCCCGTCCATGCCCCGACAGCTTCCTTCATCGTAATCTCCGTATTCTGATAACGGAAAGTCCCCTCCGCCGTTGTCCGTCCAATGGATACCGCCGGAACGGCCAGGCTGTCTGCATCGGCTTCCCTTACCTCACAGATAATTGCACCGTAATCCTTTTTCCACATTTTCCCCACAGGCACGGAGGAATCAATCGCCGCTCCAATTCCGTTGCCGAAGCCCATTTTGGACACCGCCTCCACAATACCGCCAAAGCCCACGGCATATGCGGATAAAATCTTCCCTGCCTGCATATCCGCATACAGTGCGGAATAGGTTTTCTTCAGTTCTTCATAATCAGGACATCCATAGGCATCCCGCTCAATCCCAATTTCAACAATGACATTTCCTGCACCCTTAAATTCCGGTGTTACCACATCACCCGTCTTTGCCACATCAATAGCAAAGGAACAAAGCGTCGGCGGTACGTCAATATCGTTAAAGGAGCCCGACATAGAGTCCTTGCCGCCAATGGAAGCAAGACCGAAGCCCATCTGCGCACAATATGCGCCAAGCAGCGCCGCCATGGGCTCTCCCCAGCGTCCGGCATCATTTCCCAGCCGCTTGAAATATTCCTGAAAAGTAAAGTAAATATTTTTCCAGTCTCCGCCGGAGGCTGCAATCTTCGCCACAGAATGTACAACCGCATAAATTGCACCATGGTATGGCGACCAGCTAAGCAGAAACGGGTCAAGGCCGTAAGACATCATGGTTACCGTATCACATTTCCCCTTGTCCAGAGGCAGCTTTGCAATCATTGTCTGCGTCGGGGATAACTGATATTTTCCGCCGTAGGGCATAACCACAGTTCCCGCACCGATGGAGCTGTCAAACATCTCCACCAGACCTTTTTGCGAGCATACATTCAAATCGCTTAACGTATCCAGCCATGCTTTCTTTACATCGGAGAAATCGGTATTCTCCTTAAAATAATCCTTTGCCTCATCCGGCATGGAAACCGTTACATCGCTTTCCTGATGGGCGCCGTTGGTATCAATAAAGCTTCTGGCAATATTTACAATCTCTTTGCCTCTCCATGACATCACCAGACGCGGGCTCTTTGTCACCTCCGCCACAACGACAGCCTCCAGATTCTCTTCCTCACAAAAGCCTAACATCTTTGCGACATTTTCTTTGTCTACCACAACCGCCATTCTCTCCTGGGACTCGGAAATCGCAATTTCCGTACCGTCAAGCCCCGCATATTTCTTTGGCACCTTATCCAGGTCAATAATCAGTCCGTCCGCCAGCTCGCCGATTGCCACACTGACGCCGCCTGCGCCAAAATCATTACATTTACGGATAATTCCGGCAGCCTCTTCTCTTCGGAATAACCGCTGAATCTTTCTCTCCGTGGGCGGATTTCCTTTCTGCACCTCGGAGCCGCAGGTATCAATAGATTTGGTGGTATGCTTTTTGGAGCTTCCTGTCGCACCGCCAATGCCATCACGTCCGGTTCTTCCGCCGATTAAAATGATGACATTTCCCGGTTCTGAGGTTAACCGTTTTACATTCTTTTTCGGCGCCGCCGCAACAACCGCACCGATTTCCATACGCTTTGCCACATAATTCGGATGATATACCTCGTTCACCAGACCGGTAGCCAAACCAATCTGATTACCGTAGGAGCTGTATCCGTGTGCCGCCGTCGTCACCAGCTTTCTCTGGGGAAGCTTGCCCTCTAACGTCTCACCCAGAGGCTTCGTCGGGTCTGCCGCACCGGTTACCCGCATTGCCTGATAGACATAGGCACGTCCGGACAACGGGTCTCTGATACAGCCGCCGAGGCAGGTTGCCGCACCACCAAAGGGTTCAATCTCCGTCGGGTGGTTATGGGTCTCATTCTTAAACTGGATTAAATAGGTAACCTCTTCTCCGTCAATGGTAACCGGAACCTCGATGGAGCAGGCATTGATTTCATCCGATACCTCCATCTCCTGAAGCCTGCCCTCCGCCCTGAGCTTCTTCATTGCCATCAGGGCAATGTCCATCAGACATACAAATTTGTCCCTGCGGTCTTTATATAACACCTCTCTGTCCGCCAGATACCGGTTATAGGCATCCTCTATCGGTTTCTTATAATATCCCTCTTCAAACGTCACGTTGGTCAGTTCTGTCGCAAAGGTCGTATGCCGGCAATGGTCGGACCAATAGGTATCCAGCACACGGATTTCCGTCACTGACGGGTCCCTGTTTTCTTCATGCCGGAAATAATTCTGTATATGCAGGAAATCCTTAAAGGTCATGGCAAGTCCCAGTGAATCATACAGACTCTGAAGCTTGTCCTCCGCCATATCCTTAAACCCGTCGAAAATTTCCACATCCGCCGGCTCCTCAAACTGCTGAATCAATGTCTCCGGAATCTGCTCGTCGTCAGTCTCTCTGGAATCCACGGGATTGATGCAGTATGCCTTTATTTTTGCAAATTCCTCTTCAGAAAGATTTCCGGTAATCACATAAGTTACCGCACAACGGATAACCGCTTCCTCCTTCTCATTCAACAGCTTTACGCATTGCTCCGCAGAATCCGCTCTTTGGTCAAACTGACCTGGTAATGCTTCCACAGAAAAGATATAATCGTTTTCTTTTTTCGGAAAAGTTGTTTCATATACCAAATCCACCGGTGGTTCAGAAAATACAGTTTTTCGTGCCTTTTCATAAGTTTCATCCGAAACATTCTCCACATCATAGCGAATCAGCACTCTGACCTTATCAATCGTCAAGTCCAAATATTCGGTCAGCTCATTAAACAGCTCCTTTGCTTTCACTGCATATTCGGGCTTTTTTTCAACATATACTCTCTTAACCTTACTCATAACATCCTCCTGTGAATTGTCACATAATATTGTAAAACATACATGCTATTACTATATAATAACTTGCAGGTGAAGTCAAATATTCTGCTTCCCTTTTTCCAAAGAAAAAAGCCTTTTGAACAGGTATACCATAATAGATATTCCTGTAGCAAAAGACTTCTCTTTTCCTATTGAACAACCTTATCAATTATCCGTTTTAACTGCTCCGGGTCAAAGGGCTTGGATACAAATTCATTGGCGCCGCTCTGTACCGCTTCCACCATCTTGGTTTTCTGTCCGGCGGCAGTAACCATAATTATCTTCGCCTCCGGATAATCCCCTTTAATCTTTTTTAATGCCTCTATTCCGTCCAGGACGGGCATTGTAATATCCATTGTAACAGCATCCGGTTTCAACTCCACATATTTGTCATAACCTTCCTGTCCGTTGGTCGCTTCACCGATTATCTCATAACCGGCATTTTCCAAAATTCCTTTCAAAATCTTCCTAGATGTCCTGGAGTCATCCACAATTAAAATCTTTGCCATATCCGCATACCTCATTTATCCTTCTTTCTATTATGGGAAACGCTCATCTTCTCAGCCAGCCCGTCTGTCCTTCGGCTGTCCCTTAGATTAAATAATATTCCACTTTGATGCTATACATATAATGAAATTCACCTGCTGGTTCTTAATATACAGGGGAACTCTGAACATATTTCCGTCAGACCGGATTGTTGTCACCTCTTCCTTCATCAACGGCGGCATCATATCCAAATCAACATCCTCATGGCTTAATTTCGATGCAAAAAGACCGTTGCTGCAATTAAGAAATTCACAGGCAGCATCCAGAATATCTAAAATCTGTTCGGGACCTTCCTCCATCTCTTCTCCTGCATATCCCTCCGCAATCAGCTTAAGCCCCGGACTGTCCCCGCAAAAACCGCTGAACATTCTATAATCTCCGTCCAACTCCTGCGCTGCCACATATGCGTTTGTACACTCATCGATTCTCTCAACCTTTTCCATCCGGAAATGACGGTCAACAAACCGTACAATATTTCTGGCAACCAGTGCAATGTAATCCTTTACTACGGGAAGAACATTATCGTCCCGGATAAATATCGGAACAATTCTGTCCACATCACCGCTCTTAAGCGCCTCGATATCCAGCGCAGTAAATCCGCCTGCTTTCTTATAAGCATTGATTTCCTTTTGAATCTCTTCCAGCGACAGAATATTCTTCTCCACTAATGCCTGCACAAACAAAAGGTACTCGTCACCCTGCTTCTGCAACAGATTTCCCACCTGTTCGTCCGTCAGATAACCCTTCTCGACAGCTATATCGCCAAATCTTCTGTCCTGCATCTGCTGAAGCTGGTTTACCTCCTCCGCCTGAGCGGTGGTCATATAACCGGTCTCCACAGCTAACAGTCCCATCTTTACCCTCGTGCTGCCCTCATCTGAAATAATGGAATTATACTGCTCATTGGTAATAATCCCTTTATCCTCCAGATATTTTCCAAAATATACTCCGAACATAACTGCCCCCTTATGTAAAATATTACGCAAATCCTGTATATAATCTGCATCCTGCTGTTTCCTTATTTACCGAATCCATTATAGCACACCTTACCGGAAAAAAGCAATTTATTTCCACGCTGTTTCTCTATTTCTTCACAAAAAATTCAAGATAGGAATTGAATAATTTTTTATTATTCTTTATAATCTTTCTTATAGAAATACAAAAGCTGTAAGAAAGGATTATCCGTCATGTCAATTAAAAAAACATTACAACGCTCTATTCTGTTAATTGCCGTGATTCCAATCACTCTCACTACGATATTTGCCTATATTACCGCTACGGCAAAATACATGGATATCAATAAGGAAACTGCAAAGAAAGCCGCCGCCGATTACAGCCGCGGTTTTGTCTCCCGGTTAGAAACACAGCTTCTTGAAATCTCCGGGCTTGCCGATACCGGTTCAGTCAAAAAGTATCTGTCCGGAAAGGCCGGTTCCTCCGACACTTCGTCGGACTCTGCCGGTAACAGCGTCGAGGAATCCCTTACCCGGATTTCCGACAATTTTAACGGTACCGTAGCGTACTACCTTTATGATGCGGACGGCAGACTGGTTATTTCCTCATTTACCGGCGATTCACCGAACTGGTCCGATATCATGGATACTCCTGTCAGTTCCTATAAAGAGACAGCCATAGTTGCCAATTCCAGCTTCTCTGAAAATACTATGGATATCCTTGCACCCGTCACGGCAAAAAAACAGGTTGTCGGGCTAATCCGGGCAAATATTTCCGTAGATTATTTTGACACCTTTTTATCCGACAACCGTTTTATTTTAGATGAACATCTGAATCCGTTATTCGGCTACTCCGCTACGGAAACGGATGGGCATTTCCTTCAGTATATTGAGCGTCAGGAATTCCCCGTTTCTGCCGAACCCGGCTTCGCACCGGCGGATTCCTATCCTGAAAGCTCTTCTTATATTTACGGTTATGCTTCTATTCCGGAATATCACTGGCTGTATATTGCACGGCAGGATACCTCTGTCTATGCGAAGGTTGTCTCTACCCTGCCGGCAATTTTACTGATTTTTCTTATTCTGGTAATCATTTTTTCCCTGCGGACAAGCCGGAGCCTCGTGGAAAAATATACTGAGCCGATTGTGGAATTGAACCATAACATGCAGCGCGCAGCCGAAGGACAGCTGGATGTACACTGTACCCTTACCGGCGAACATGAATTTACCTCCCTGGCTGAAAATTTCAACCAGATGATGGAGATTATTTCCCAAAATTACAGCGATGCGCTGGAAGCCAAAAAAGCGCTGGAGGACAGCCAGAATGAATTGAAGCAAAACTATGCGCATATCGAAAAGCTTGCCTATACGGACGGATTGACCGGCCTGTATAACCGGATGGCATTCTTCAAATATGCAACCGAGATTCTTTCCCAAAACAAAGGCGGCATACAAAACCACGCCGTTATTTTTATTGATTTGGACGGCTTTAAGGCAATCAACGATACCCTCGGCCACGATTACGGCGACCTTCTTCTTCAGGCAGTCGCCGCACAGTTTTCCTCCTATATTGATGAGGATGATATTCTCGCCCGCAACGGCGGCGATGAGTTTGTCATCCTGAGAAATCATGTGGAATCCCAGGAAAAGCTGGAAGAATTCCTTTCTTCTTTAGTCGCCATCGCCAATCATCCCTTTGTTTTAGACGACGAAACCGTACATGTAACGATAAGCGCAGGAATCGCACTTTTTCCGCAGAACGGGCTTTCGTTAAGCGAACTGATGAAAAATGCGGATATTGCCATGTATACCTCCAAATCCTCCGGAAAGAACAGTTATACGTTCTTTTATTCGACGATGGAGGACGAGGTCAACCGCAGAAACGATTTAATTGATATTTTACGCGATGCCATTAAGAACCAGGATGTTTATCTGCTCTACCAGCCACAGGCGGATATCTCTACCGGGGAAATCATCGGGTGTGAAGCGCTCATGCGGTTAAACTCCCCGATAGTCGGCTTTGTCTCTCCCGATGAATTTATTCCCGTTGCGGAGGAATGCGGTCTGATTGACGAGCTGGGCGAATGGGCGCTGGTCGAGGCATGTAATTTTAACCAGCGTCTCATTGACTCCGGTTTCAAGCCGTTACGGATTTCGGTAAATGTCTCCACCGCCCAGCTGCGCGGCGACCGCTTAATCCACGCCATCGAGGCGCTTCCCGAAAAAACGGCAATGCCGCTCCGCTATCTGGAAATCGAGCTGACCGAAAGTGTTTTGATGAAGAATTTTGACCATAACCTTGCTCTGATTAACCGGATGAAGGAGCTGGATATCCATATTGCCTTAGACGATTTCGGTACCGGCTATTCCTCCTTCAGTTACCTGACCAAAATTCCGATTAACACGTTGAAAATTGACAAATCATTCATTGCCGGCATCTGCGAAAATGAAAACGATACCTATATTGCCGGAACAATTATCAACTTAGCGCACCAGCTGGGCATTACCGTTATCGCAGAAGGTGTGGAAACCATTGAACAGCTGAGAATCCTACAGGAACAGACCTGCGACATATTGCAGGGCTACTTTTTCAGCCGGGCAATTTCCGAAGCGGACTTTATCGAATTATTAAAGGTCAACTCATAGAGGCAGACCGGCTTTTGCCAGAACATAGCGCATAACGGAACATGGCATATTGCAGAACATGGCATTAACCGGAATATAACCTTTACCAGAACAGGAGGCATATCATGAAAAAAGAAACCATTATAACGGAAGACACACTTTCTCTGACCCTTGAAAACAATGCGGAGGTGGAATGCGATATTCTTGCCATCTTTCCCGTCGGCGAGCAATTCTATATTGCCCTGATGCCGCAAACCGCTGTTGAAGGATACGAGGAAGGGGAATACTTTTTATACCGCTATCAATCCGACGGAGAACACGTGGAGCTCGGCGATATTGAAACCGAGGAGGAATGGGAAACCGTGGAGGACAAATTTGAAGAACTGCTGGACGAGGATGAATTTAATCAAATGCCGGAAAAATAAGATATCAGAGAAATAATCCTTTTTTGCCAAAAGGGGCTGCCCCACGAAGAATGCCTGTATTGTGCTATGTGCATCCAATACAAAAGAAGCATCTTCGCAGGGCAGCCTTTTTAACCGAAACGGAGACCCGTTTACTTTACTTTAACCTTTAATGTTGCTTTCTTTCCGTTATAGCTGGTAACGGTAATCGTTGCCGAGCCTTTCTTCTTTGCTTTCACCAGACCGGTTTTACTTACACTGACAATCTTTTTCGATGCCTTGCTCAATGTATAAGTAAGTTTTCCGCTGGCTACGTTTTTCTTTAACGCAATCTGATAGGTTTTTCCCTTTTTCAGCGTAACCGTTTTCTTTGCCAGTTTAAAGCTTTTCGCCGTCGGCGCTTTCTTTACGGTAATTTTCAGTGTCGCCGTTTTTCCGTTCATATCCGTTACGGTTACGGTTGTGGTTCCCGTTTTCTTTGCCGAGGTAATAATAATTGACGTTTTGTTTTTGGCAATTTTTACCGTTGCAATCTTGCTGTTTTTCACCTTGACGCTCTTGATTTTCGTTTTTCTCGGAACAGAAACAGTATCTACGGTAACCTGGTCTTTTTTCTTCCCGTCCTTTTTCCCTAACGTTACATTCTTTACGGCAAAGGAAGTATTGTACGCTTTCTCGGATAAGCTGACATTAATCGTCCACTTGTAAGTGGTTCCGTCCGCTGCTTTCGCTGTAATGACCGCCTCACCGTTGCCTACCGCCGTAACTTTCCCCTGGGAACCGCTGCCGGTAACCTCGGCAACGTTCGGATTACTGGATGTCCATTTGTAGGTTTTTGTGGAATCCGGCGGATTTAATAAGCCCACCTCTGAGCCGTCCATACTGACTAACGTATTGTAGGTCGGGTTCCATTCCACAAGCCTGGTATTCTCATTCAGATAAATTCCTACGGACTGAAGCGCCTGTTCATATGCCGCCTTTGTTCCGGTAGGGCACCATATTTCGCGTATTCCCGTAGAATTAAGCATTTGTCCGCCCATGATAACCGGCGGTTTGCTGCTGCTGAATTTTATCGTCTCAAAGTTGCTCATCCATGCAAATGTATAGGAACCATTATTGCTGGTTCCAATCATGGTAACCGTAGACGGAATAATCACGCTAATCAGCCTCTTACAGCCTGCAAAAGCATAATTGCCCAACTGCTCCGTCCCCTCCGGTAAAGAAATGTTCCCGTTTGCCGAAGGTGCTGCAATCAGCATCTTCTTATCCGCAGTATAGAGAAAATCATCAATAGCAACAAAATTTTTATTATTTTTGTCCACTACTATCTTCATATAGTTACTGCCGACAAAGGCATCCGCCTCCACAGAGGTGATATTGGCAGGAATCGTCAGCTTTGTATAGCTGTCGCTGCCGAATGCCCTGCCGGAAATCGCCGTTACCGGATAGGTTCCATAGGCATCCGTCTCCGACCTGGAAAGTACCAGCTCCGTCTCTTTCCCTTTATAGCCGGTTACACTTAACGCTTTTGCTGTCGAATCATATTTATAGGTATATCCGCTGGCAGACTGCGGGTCAAAGCTCTGTGTCTTCTTCAGGCTGATATATCCTGCCGATTTAATCAGATAATCAAATTGCTGCGCCCCGTCTTTATAATTAAATTTATATGCCGCATTTGTTCCCCAGTCAACGGTTGTTGCCACATTGGCATCTGTCAGAAAATCCTTATAGGGCGTCATATCCTGCACGGTCGTGTTCACATACGCCATCGTATTTTTCCCCGATGCCACATCATAATAGACATTGCTGTCCATTGTCTTGTTTCCACCGTACATCAGCTTGTCCGTTCTTACCGCCTGCTCGGCAATCTGTAAAAACTCATCTGCATTATTCCATCCCACGGTATTCGCATACCGGTTACGCAAATCAACCGCTTTGACTGCCGGAGCAAATAACATGGCAAACCGGTTCTTCTTTCCGTCATTTTTCTGATAGCTTCCTGCAATAACCGGAAGATTTGCTTCACTTTCTGCTAATACTCTGAGCAGTACCACACGGTTCTCATCCGTATTATTATCGTAGAAAGCGCCTTCCGCAAATTCTATTTTCTGATTCGGAAGAATATAGGTATGCACCGTATTCAAGGTCTGAAATGCATTTCCTGCCACTTTGGTAACGGTATAATCACCATCCGGACCGGTGATTACCTGCGGAATCTCAAGCACATCCGTCTGCGACTGTGCATCTTTCAATTCACAGGAAATAATCGTTGCCGTTTTCCCCGCTTCACTGTCAAACAGTTCAAGCTTCAGCCGGAAATCTCCCTGTTCTGCCACAATCAGGGAATTGGCAATTCTAATCTTTGCCGAATAGGGAATATAATTCTCTGCGCTGAACGTAAATCCATACTCCGCAAGAGAAATATCGTTTTCGTCAAACTGGCTGCTGTCCATTTTATACTGGTCTGCCTTTTTCTTGCTGCCGTTCACATCCACATCATCCCAGCTGACGGTACCGTTTACTTCCTCCCCTGTCACTGTATCAACCATGGAAACTACCGCAGTGCTTAAATAAGCGTCCTCCCGTACATGACCGGTTTCTTCCGCCTTTACTTCCAAAACACCCATTTCCGGGTTTTCAACCTTAACCACATTATCCGGCAATGCATCCACCGACAGAATCTCTTTCATCTTTTCCCCGGCGTCCTCTCCTCCGCAGAACAACAGATACTTTATTGCCTCCGAAGCAAAATTCTCAAGTACAATATTCTTCGTCTCGTAGTTCTCCGAATATGTTATCTGCTTTAATGCCACAATATCTTCCGTATCAAATGCCTGTAAATCCACAGTATGGATATCCTGCGAAATAATATATTTTTTTATTTTGCAGTCCTTAAAGGCACCTGCCTTGATTTCGCCGACATAATATGTTTTTCCCTCATACTTAACCGTTCCGTCCAGACTGATACAAAGCTTTTCTCCAACCAGCTCATCCGGAACCGCCACCTCGCAGTCCGTTATCCCTACAACGTTTTCATTATCTGCCGAAACCTCATAGACAAGGGAATAGCCCTCCTTTTCTACCGTAAAGGTGACCGGAGTCTGCACCTCTTCGTCCCCGCCGGCTTCCGTTGCGTAAACCGGTATACCTGCATATACTATACCGATATTCAACACAGCCAGACAGAAAAACAGCATCATTGACCTTCTGATTTTCTCCATGAATACATTTTCCTCCTTTTATCGTTGTCATCTCGTGCATCGCTCTTTCTGTTTACATAAAACAGATTTCACAAAGATATAATTATTTTACCATATTTTTCATGCAAATTGCACTAAAAAATGTTCTTTTGGATATTTGCACAAAAATGTTTTCCCATAAAGGAGGAAAACTATCTTTTCCTATTCATATTGTACAAAACTCGCAAAAAATAAGGAATCCCCTTTCTTTTGCGGTAAGTCTGATATCCTTTCAGCTTATTCCACAAAAGAAAAGAGATTCCTCGTCTGCTCATTTTTATATCGGCTTTATCAAATCAGCTACAGCGTCTTATGCGCTTACTCAATTTTTTCTTTTCCACCCATATATGGCTGCAGCGGTTTCGGAATGCTAACGGTTTTATCCGCATTCAGATTATTTTCCAAAAAGGCAATCAACATACGGGGAGGAGCAACCACGGTATTGTTCAGCGTGTGGGCATAATACTTGCCGTCGCTGCCATCCACCCGGATTTTCAACCGCCTTGCCTGCGCATCGCCCAAATTTGAACAGCTTCCTACCTCAAAATACTTCTTTTGTCTGGGAGACCACGCCTCCACATCAATAGATTTCACCTTAAGGTCTGCCAAATCTCCGGAACAGCATTCCAATGTACGAACCGGAATATCCAGGCTCCTGAACAAATCCACTGTATTCTGCCATAATTTTTCAAACCACATTTTACTTTCTTCCGGTCTGCATACCACAATCATTTCCTGTTTTTCAAATTGATGAATGCGGTAAACTCCCCTCTCTTCAATACCATGCGCACCCTTTTCTTTACGGAAGCACGGTGAATAGCTGGTAAGGGTTTTCGGAAGCTCGTCCTCTTTAATAATGGTGTCAATAAATTTACCAATCATGGAATGCTCGCTGGTTCCAATCAGATAAAGGTCTTCCCCCTCTATTTTATACATCATTGCATCCATTTCCGCAAAGCTCATTACCCCTGTCACTACATTGGAGCGAATCATAAACGGCGGAACACAATACGTAAAGCCCCTGTCTATCATAAAATCTCTGGCATAGGAGATAATGGCAGAATGCAGTCTCGCAATATCTCCCATCAGGTAATAGAAGCCATTGCCCGCCACTTTACCCGCCGCATCCAAATCAATACCGTTAAATCTCTCCATAATCTCCGTATGATAAGGAATTTCAAAATCCGGCACTACCGGTTCTCCATATTTTTGTATCTCTACATTTTCACTGTCATCCCTACCGATTGGCACGGAGGAATCGATGATATTGGGAATCACCATCATTATCTTTGTAATTTTTTCCTGTAAATCCTTTTCCTGTTCCTCAAGGGCGGCAAGCTCTCCCGAACGTTCCGTCACCAGCTTCTTTGCCTCTTCCGCTTCCTCCTTTTTTCCCTGTGCCATCAACGCACCAATCTGTTTGGAAATCTTGTTGCGGTCTGCCCGAAGCGCATCGGCTTTCCCTTTCGCTTCACGGCTTTTGGCATCCAGTTCAATCACCTCATCCACCAGCGGCAGCTTGTCCTCCTGAAATTTATTCTTGATGTTCTGCTTTACGACGTCAGGATTTTCGCGTAAAAACTTAATGTCAATCATGATTTATCTCCTTTTTCCATTCCTTAACAGCCCAGGATTTTATTATATAATTCCATATATTTCAGCGCAGATTTATCCCATGAGAAATCTTCCTTCATTCCTCTGACTACCATCTTATTCCAATCCTCTCTGTGGTCATAATAAATCTCTTTGGAATAATTGATAATCTTTAACATTTCATCTGCATTATAATTGCTAAAAGAAAATCCTGTTCCGGTTCCCTCATACTCATTATACGGTTTAACCGTATCCTTCAGACCTCCCGTCTCCCTCACGATAGGAACCGTACCATACCGCAGTGAAATCAACTGGGTCAATCCACAGGGTTCAAACCGGGAAGGCATCAGCATTGCATCCGCCGCCGCATACAGCTTATGCGCCCGCTCGTCGGAATAGAAAATATTTGCCGATACCCGGTCGGAATATACCCATTGGTAATGCTTAAACATATTCTCATATTTTGCCTCACCTGTTCCGATTACCACAAACTGTACATAGGGGTCAATAATCCTCTCCATTACCCAGTCAATTAAATCAAGCCCCTTTTGGTCGGTCAGACGGGAAATTATTGCAATCATATATTTGTTCTCGTCTACAGGCAGACCCAGTTCTTTTTGAAGCTCGATTTTATTTGCCGCCTTACCCTTCTTGTAATTTCTCAAATTATATGTCTTAAATATTTTTTCGTCGGTATTGGGGTCATAGACATCGTAATCAATACCGTTTACAATACCGCAAAGCTTCTGATTATGGAAACGCAGTAAATCATCCAGATTTTCCCCGTATTCCGGTGTCTGAATCTCGCCCGCATAGGTATCGCTTACGGTGGTGATATAGTCGGAATACACCATTCCTGCCTTTAACATGTTACCGTCTTTATAAAATTCCATGCGGTCCGGAGTAAAGACATAATCCGGCAGCCCGGAAATAAATTTGAAGGTCTTGACATCCCAGACACCCTGGAACTTCAGATTGTGAATCGTCATAACCGTCTTTGTTCCCGCAAAGAACGGATTGTCGTGATACAGCGTCCGCAGATAAACCGGTACAAGTCCTGCCTGCCAGTCATGGCAATGAATCACATCCGGCTTAAATCCGATTACCGGCAGGATTGCCAGAGCTGCCTTGCTGAAGAACGTAAATTTCTCAATATCAAAACGGATTGTCCCATAGGGCGCCCATCCCGAAAAATAGTACTCGTTATCGATAAAATAATATGTAATTCCGTCCAATTCACAGGTCATGATTCCCACATGCACATTCTCAAATCTTTGTCCCAAATCCATATAAAAATGATGCACATACTGGAATTTTTCCCGATACTCCCAGGGAATGCAGGTATAGTTGGGAATAACAACCCTCACGTCATATTCTTCTTTGGGAAACATTTTGGGAAGCGCACCGACAACATCTGCCAGCCCACCTGTCTTGATAAACGGAACACACTCTGATGCTACAAATAAAATATTTTTCATATAAACGCCCTCCAGACTCAAATATAATTTATTATACCCTTTTTCTAAAAATATGTCTATCAATCTTAATTATTTTTTTCAATTCCGCTTTTTTTATTCCGGTTGTTTCTTTTAATTATCCGACGTTTTTCTTCCGGTTCATCAGCCGCTATGCGCACCCTTTTGTCACATCTTCAGTTCGTCCAGTGTTTTCTTATAGGCTTCCGCAAAGTCCCGGAGAAAAACCCTTACCTCCGGCAAATCCATTTCGGTCAGCTTTTCATAAACTGCCGCTTTCGCACTGGAAAACTCTCTGTTCCCTGTTTTCTCTTCCTCTATACATTTTATATAGGCGGATAGTCTGTCCGCCGCCTTAACCAGCTTCCACAGATATTCTTCTTCCTCCTGCGGAAACAAAATGGACTCGTATTCGTCGTACAGATATTCCGGAAGCATGGATAGCAGCTCATGCGCCGCCTGTTTTTCTACACTTTTATAAGCTTCCTTTGTTTCTTTATTATAATATTTAATCGGGGTGGGCATGTCTCCGGTAATAATCTCGGTGCAGTCATGATACATCCCAATAAGCGCCGCCCGTTCCGCATTTAACCTGTTGCCAAACTGTTTATTACTAATCAGTACCAATGCATGGGCAAGCATACCCACTTCCAGAGAGTGTTCACTGATATTTTCCGGATAAGAATTTCGCATCAGTGCCCATCGATTAATATATTTCATCCTTGACAGCATCGCAAAAAACGGGCTGTCGTACTCCTTATAGTCTTCCTGTCTCATCTCTTCCTCCTCATCCACTAATACCACCCGCCACAGGGCAGATTACAAAAAAGGGCTGCCAGACAAAGCCTGAAACAAAAACCTTCTATATGCTCCGAAACCCTTACCTGATTCCCCGGACTGCGAATGGCTATTGCAGAAATATAATACCATCTTCCCGTTTTATTCTCAATATCCGAATTTCCCCATAGCGTGTCCATCCCTGTTTATGTTTATTTAATGTTTTCCAATAAATATCTGGATTGCCGATTTCCACACATTCAGATATGGCAGAGCTTTTTGATATTTTTCATGTTTTTTTAATTTTTTGTTGACAAACCAATAAGTGTTTGATATAGTATTACCTGTCGTTAAGACATGCGCGAGTGGCTCAGCGGTGGAGCACCTCCTTGCCAAGGAGGGGGTCGCGGGTTCGATCCCCGTCTCGCGCTTGTGTGTGAAGCCTTGATTTTACTGGATTCGAGGCTTTTTTTATTTGTTTTGACAATGGGATTTTCTCCATATAGTGCAGTCTGTTCAGGCTTCCAGATAATTTTAGGGAGTATTCGCCGGGAGAACAGCTTTGTTGTAGCTTTCCGGGTATTATGCTATAATTACACCGTTGTCGCACCCATTCTGGCAACAGGAAGGGGGTGTCAGATTGTCTTTACTAATATCTTTCTTGGTTTCCGTTCTGGCAGGCATAGCTAGCTACTATATCTGCAAATGGCTAGGCGGAAACGACAGCGATAACTAGCCAGCGGATGCTCTACCGTAAAAAGAGAGAAGAACCCCCAGTAGTCGGCACTACTGGGGGTTCGCTTTGTGTCAGCTTGTCACTAACATCTTTCTTAGCTACTGCTAGTATAACATATGCAGACAGCTAAATCAAGTATTCCCTTTTTTGATACAAATATATTCTATATTATCACAGTTAAGGTTATTTTAGAAACCAAAAATGCCAAAAACATTACCTGTTTTTAATCCGATTGAGGATTCTTCGGCAGGACAGTTTTATCGCAGTCTTCCGGGTACTATACTAAAACCGTAATACACTCAAAAAGACACCAGATATCTGATGTCTTTCTTCCGCCTGAGTATCTTATTTATTTCTCTTTAGATTGAGAAGCGTAACTATAATTAGGACAGCTTATCTTTAGTAGAAGTATGTGGAACTGTATTTTACTGTCCTAAGAGAACGCTACGTGGAGATTATAGCACGAATTTCTCCAAAATAAAAGCCATTTTTTATTTTTTCTACAATTTTCACAAATTACTAAATCCTTCTGTCTGTTCTATCATCATAATTGTATGGACAGCCGCCGGAATCTTATTTTTCACCATCCTTATCTCCTTTCAGCCCGCCCGAACAAAAGACAGGAAAGAAACAGACAGCCAATCGTGATAGCAATAGCAACAGGCAGCCAGGGAATCAGCTCAACCTGCGACTTTGTCAAACCTGCAGCCAGTTTTCCATATTCCGCCGTTATCACAAAAAACGGATAAGACATCGGATAAGCAAACCATATCCTGGTGTTTATTATCAGTACCGAGGGAACGACGGATGCAAGTCCGATTCCGATGGAGAAAACAGGAGTCTGAATCCCCACCGCCAAAAGCCAGAAAAAAGCAAGCATCGGAATTGCCGCCGCAAACAGCATTGCTGCTTCTTTAAAAACAAATAACGGTGACAACATAAAATCATAACCCTGTATTTTTGATGCTATACCCGCACTGATAAAATACATGATAACAGCCATCAGGATTTGAGCAGCGGCCAGCACAAGCAGAACAATAAATTTTGCCAGGCATAATTTAGCGGTACTAACGGGCAGGGAAAGCATTTTCAGTATTCCTTTATTGCTTCTTTCTGTCATATTCAGCAAAACCGTACTCACCACCATGCTTGCTGGGAACATAAACCACGCCAATCCCAGAAATCCCTGTACCAGAAAGTTATTTTCCGGCGAAATACCCTCCGCCTGCATTTCAAAATTCATATCGGCATTGATAACGGAGGGCAGCCAAAGCATGACCGCAGCCGCCAATAAAATCAATATAATTTTGGAACGGCGCAGCTTTCTTATCTCAATGCCAATTAACGACAACAAGCTCATATAAACAACCTCCTGACCTTTAGTAATAACTCCTCTGCTGCCGCAATAAAAAAGAATTCCGCCGCAGCGGCAGCAATATACTGGTAAACAACGTTTTCCGCCGTACCCGCAAACATCTGGAACGGTAATGCAAAAGGAAACAGTGATAATCCGAAATTTTTTGCCGGCAGCATAGCCGCCGTAAATACGCATACAACGCTGATACCAAGGGATACCCACATATTCTTACACACCGAGGCAATCAACAGGAAGCCCGATGCTGCCGGCAGCGTTAACCAGAAAGCGTATATCACATTCTTCAACATTTCCCCCCATTGAAATTCCCAAAACCAATGATATGCGCTAAACGCCATGCCTGCCGCCTCTATCGCCAATAGCATTACAATCATCACCGCCATCAACGCCAGTTTGCCAAAAAACAGCCTGCGCTCCTTAACCGGAAGGCTGCACATCTTTTGCATGGCTCCGTCGGCATATTCCGTGTGATACTGCAAGCATGCCCCTGCTGCAACAGCCAAAATGTTAAGCATCGCCATCATTTGCCAATTCGCATCCATCAGAATTTGAATTGGCGGCGCATCGAGCGACAAATAGATTTCTGAGCGGAATACCATGTTAAGAACAGGAACTGCTGCCGCTAAAATTCCCCCACCCAAAAAAGAAAGGTAAAAACCGGTTCGCTTCATTTTTTCCATTTCCAGGCAAAAACTCATCCCACATCGCCCCTTTTCCCGTTATCCGCATCAATCAAGGCAAGAAAAGTCTCTTCCAGATTGTCGGTTGGATATCCCTGTAAAGCCGCATTGACCTTTAACTGCTCCAGGGTTCCCTCAAACAGCAAATGACCGTGATTAAGAATGCCCACTTCATCTGCCATCAGCTCAATTTCAGACAACAAATGCGAGGATACCAGCACTGTACAGTCAAATTTCTGCGGCAGGGAGCGGATAAGCGCTCTGATTTCGTGGATGCCAACAGGGTCAAGCCCGTTAGTGGGTTCATCAAGAATCAAAACCGGAGGCCTGCCAATCAATGCGCCTGCAAGCCCCAGTCTCTGCTTCATCCCAAGAGAATATTTTTTTGCTAGCCTGTTTTTATCCTGCGTAAGCCCTACTAATTCCAATGCTTCCGAAACAGCGGATTTCGGCAGTCCTAAAATTTTACGGACAATATCCAGATTTTCTTCACCGCTTAAGTTCCCGTAAAATGCCGGCGCTTCGATAAAAGAGCCCGTCTCCCTTAAAATTTGCATACGGCTTTCCGGATATTTCATTCCGTCGATTACAAAAGCTCCGCCTGTAGGCTTTGTCAGACCGAGGAACATTTTCATCGTCGTTGATTTTCCCGCCCCGTTCGGACCGAGAAAGCCGTAAACCGTCCCCTTGGGAATGTGAAGGGTAACGCCGGACACGGCAGTAAAGTCACCATATGTTTTTGTCAGATTTTCGGTTTCAATCATATTCATTATTTTCTCCTCCTTTTCCTCTTCATCTTACAACACCGTCCTTGCGGCAACATTCTCTCTGCCTTACGTTTACCTTACATTTCGTTTCTCCGAAAAAAAATAATGAATTTATGCTATAATAAAAAAGAAAGAGGGGATTTTGTATGGATATTGAACAGTTAAAAAATAAACGTATTTTACTCGTCGACGATGAGCAGGCGCTCTTAGATATGGTGGTATCTATTCTGGAATCAGAAGGCTTTCATCGCATTGCAACCGCTAAAAGCAGGAAAGCTGCACTTTCTTTAGCGCAGACGTTTCAGCCGGAGCTTGCCATTCTTGATGTAATGCTGCCCGACGGCGACGGCTTTTTACTGATGGAGCAGCTTCGGCAAACCGGAGAATACCCGATACTCTTTTTAACCGCCCGTGGAGAGGATGAAGATAAATTCAGAGGCTTCGGGCTTGGCGCTGATGATTATATCGTAAAGCCCTTTCTTCCAAAGGAGCTGACTTTCCGCATTATGGCAATCCTGCGCAGATGCTACAAAGACGAAAATGCTCTTGTAAAGCTGCATGACAGCGAGATAGATTTTGCCCGCGCCGAGATTTTAAAAAACGGAGAACATATTCCGTTAACCGCTAAGGAACATGCTATCCTACTTGCCCTGTACCGCAGCGCCGGGCGCATTGTTACCATTGATGCTCTATGCGAGGCGGCATGGGGAGATAACCCTTTCGGATATGAAAACTCTCTGATGGCGCATATCCGGCGCATCAGAGAAAAAATAGAAATAAATCCATCCCGCCCCATATCCCTAAGCACGGTGAAAGGGCTGGGATACAAGCTGATTGTGGAGGAAACCATATGAAAAGTATTCCGAAATTGATACGGCGCTATATTGGTATATTACTGCTCAGCTGCTTACTGCTTCTCGCTCTGAATTTTATTTTATTCGCCATAACCGCCGCCAATCAGACCCCAAATGCCTATCCGTGGAAAACCGCCGAGGAGGTTGCCGGCTCCCTGCGGCAAACGGGCACCGGAACATATGAACTGCCCGACACGGTTGCTCTGGAATTAAAAAACGACAATGTCTGGGCAATCCTGATTGACAATGAGACAAAGCAGGTCAAATGGAAAACCGATAATCTTCCGGAAACCGTACCTGCATCCTATACGCTTCCGGACATCGCCGGTCTGACCCGCGGCTATATAGACGGCTACCCGACCTTTACCGGCGAATCGGAAACCGGGCTTGTGGTACTTGGCTATCCCAAAGACAGCTTTTGGAAGCATATGTGGCCAAGCTGGGATTATTACACTATTGCCCATCTGCCCAGGACACTCCTCTGGATTTTTGCAGTCAATGTTTCGCTAATTTTTCTCATCTATATTCTTGCAAATGTTAAGCTGCTAAAATCTATCAAGCCAATTATCAACGGCATACAAAGCCTGCCGATGGGAAATCCTGTTTACCTTAAAGAAACCGGCGTGCTGTCCGAGCTTGCACTGAATATCAATAAAACCTCGGAAATGCTGCAATCCCAAAATAATCAGCTCCGCAAAAAGGAAACTGCACGGGCAAATTGGATTGCCGGCGTATCCCACGATATCCGGACTCCTTTATCTATGATTATGGGATATGCCGGACAGTTAACAGACGATACACAGTTAACCGATGACCAACGGGGAAAGGCAGCCGTTATCGTAACCCAGAGCAGGAAAATACAGAACTTAATCAGCGACCTTAATTTAGCTTCCAAATTAGAATATAATATGCAGCCTTTACGTCTCAGGAAAGAAAACATGCTTGCCATTGTCCGGCAGACCGCCGTTGAATTTATCAATATGGATATCGACGCCAGACATCCCATTGAATGGGAAACCGCCGGGATGCCGACATTCTGCCCGGTAAATGCCGACAGGGATTTGATTAAACGGGCACTGGGCAACCTCATTCAAAACTGCATCAATCACAATGAGGAGGGCTGCAAAATCTATATCCGTGTTACTGCCGACAGCAAAAAATGTAATGTTACCATTTCCGACGACGGTATCGGGGCAACGGACAAACAGCTTGAACAGCTCAACCATACCCCGCACTATATGCTCTGCGATGAAAATCTTGCGCAGCAGCGTCATGGTCTGGGACTGCTCATCGTAAAACAGATTGTCGCTGCGCACGGCGGTACAACCACAGTCGAGCGCAGCCCGTACAACGGTTTTTCCGTAAAAATCACATTGCCCCTGTCGTAAATTCCCTACTTCACTGCCGTCCTCCGGTACACCTGATAGATAACCGGAACAAGAATAACCGACAACGCTGCATAAAGCACGAACAGCACATTCAGCGAACCGGTCACCGTTCCCCCGATTTCTACCAGATTGAAAACCCGAAGCGGTTCACGAAGCTTCATTAATTTGTCCGGCCATAATCCTAAAATCTGATTCAGCAGATAGCCGTTTCTATCACTTAAAAAGGTCGGTCCAAAGAGAACAATAAACGGAACCATCACGGCAAGCACGGCAGATTTTGTCTTTGCCGATACCAGCATCGTCACCAGCAGGACAAACAGGGTTCCTATATAGCCGCCAAACAAAATCAGCAAATGGCGCTGCAAAAACGTAATATTGTAAAAGCTTTTCCAATAGCCCAAGCTAATCTGAATCATACAGTCCGCCCCATCCGTGCCAAATATCCCCAGTACGATTGCCGAATACAACAGCATGATGAGCCAGTAAAACCCGGTCACAATGATAAAGCCTGCCAGAAGCTTTGCCAGTACCGCCTTCTTTCGCCCATGATAGGCAGAGAAAAACACAGAATCCGCCTTTAACCTTGTCTCACCCGAAAATATCCCTGCCACGAGAAATCCCAAAATCAGGCACATAATCATGATAAGGATTGGCGCACTGTAGGCAGTCTCGTCCCAGCCGGTAAACGTATCATATTTAAGCGGCGTTTCCAGTTCTTCATAGCGTTTTAGCAAAAAGGCTTTTTTCTTTTCGGATAAGTACCGGGAAACCACATCCTCCGAAGAAGAAGCCAGATATTCCTTCAGGCTCTCCGTCCGGTTGGAATAAAAACGCTTTGCATCCTCCGGTTTTAGATAATCCATTGTATAGTAATCCCATTCACGAAACAAAGTCCACGAATCCGCAATCATGTCACGGATATCATTCAATGCCTGCTTTCTATGATAGGCAATATTCTGCTGCCCGATATCCCTGGACTGCGCCTCCGGGCTTGCCTGAATCCGTGCATTTTCCTCGATTGCCTGCATAAGCTTCTCCTCAGTCATTTCCCCTGTCCATTGCTTTTTCTGCTCCTTTAGTTTACGGATAGCCGAAATCCCGTATTCCTGGTTTCCCTCTTCATTTGTGTAAGGCACATTTTGGATATCGGTACTGATTTCCGAGCCTAACAAAATGATTAATAATAACACTGCAATCTTACTGCTTGTCTTTGAAAACACTTTCTTTATCTCATAATACACCATTTTCTTCACCTGCTTTTTCACCAAAATAATATAAAAATACATCCTCTAAGGAAGCCTCTTCCTCCAGCGCCTCCGGGCAGGGGCTCTCCGCCGATAAAATCCTCAGCTCCACGCCCTCCGGCACCGTCCTTACATTGGCAACCTTATACTGCTTCATATAACCGTCCACCTCCGGCTTTTCCACCTTGACACTCCACACCCTTTCCGGTATCGAAGAGATAAGCTCATAAACCGTTCCCGAATGGGCAAACTCCCCGTCCTTCATCAGCAGAATTTCATTGGCAATATACTCCACATCCGAAACAATATGGGTGGATAACAGCACCATCCTGTCCTCCGAAAGCTCGCTAATCAGATTGCGGAAGCGGATTCTTTCGTTCGGGTCCAAGCCCGATGTCGGTTCGTCCAGAATCAAAATCCGAGGGTCATTTAACATTGCCTGGGCAATGCCCGCCCTCCGCTTCATACCGCCGGAGAGCTTTTTCATTTTTTTATTCCTTGCCTTGGAAAGCCCAACTTTTCCCAGCAGCTCTTTCACCCGCTTTCCTGCCAGCGCCGGCGAAAGCCCTTTAATCGAAGCAATATACATCAGATAATCCTGCACGGAAAAATCCGGATAATAGCCGAAGTCCTGGGGCAGATAACCCAAAATCTTGCGGTATTCCCCGTCCATTTCAAAAATATCCCTGCCGTCATAGGTAATCGTCCCCACCGACGGTTTCAGCAGTGTACAGAGCATCCGCATCGTTGTCGTCTTCCCTGCGCCGTTTACGCCCAAAAGACCGTAAACGCCGTTGTGCATCGTATAACTCACATCGGATACTGCCTTAAAATCTTTAA
The DNA here is from genome assembly GCA_023664535.1 of Bacteroidales bacterium. Taxonomy (GTDB): domain Bacteria; phylum Bacillota; class Clostridia; order Lachnospirales; family Lachnospiraceae; genus CAG-590. The sequence goes on along the minus strand of JAMPFJ010000012.1, from coordinate 18,424 downwards.
ATTCCTTTGTCACATGTTCCAGTGTTAATTCCATATCGGTTTTACCTCCCAGTAATTTTCACATTTTTTCAATAACTGATAAACCGTAAACAGCAGATACCCCACCGAAGCAAACAGGATTCCCCACCATAACGGCACTATCACCACACTGTACAGCACTTCCTTAAGCACCGTCCAGCCCCAGACCGCACTCCATAACAGGGAAAGTGCGACTGCCAGATATTCCGAGTTAATCCATCTGCTGTACAGCAGGCGGAAACAAATACAGCAGGTCACATTAAACGGCAGGAGAAAACTAAACAACACTTCACTGATGGTAACCTGGACGGTAACGGATACCACGGTAAAAAAGATGCTTAACATCACTACATCCGCCATGGCAAACAACAACATTCTTGCCGCATACACCTGACGCAGGGAAAAATATGCCGTTCCCTCTATTTCCATCGCACTGCTGCTGCGGTTTTTCCACAGCTCCGGCACCAGCAAAACCGCAAACAGCGCCGCCAGTATCCCTGTCATCCGACGTGCATACGCAATGCTGCCTGCCGAATACAGCGTTTTCCATAAAATCACCAGTACAAGCCCCTGGCACAGCCACCACCATTTTTTCATATAGCGCATCTGTCCAAACAAAAATTCCATGCGGGACATCGAATGCTCCTTTGCGCCTTCATAAAATGCCGCCTTCGCCCTTGACAGGGTTTCCTGTATTTCTTTCTCTTCCACGGATACTATCCGGCTTTTCCCCTGTGCATAAAGGCGCTGTTCCACGCCCTGCGCTTTTGCCCGGCTTTGTTTTTCTGCTTCCTTATGAAATTCTTTCATTTGATTCCCTCCTCTCCCAGCTTCATTCCCAGCTGTTCTTTTGCCCTCTTTAGTCTATATTTCACCAGCGGCAGCCCAATCTGCAAAATGTCTGCTATCTCCCTTAATTTTCTTCCCTGAAAATAATGTAAAATAACCACCTCCGACAACTCATCGGGCAGTTCGGCAACCGCTGCTTCAATGTCTATCTGCTCTGCGATTTCCTCCAGCGGATTTTCTTTCTGTTCCGGTAATTCCTCCATTACAGGCACGGTGTCTTTCCGGTAAAAATCCCTGCACAGATTCCCCGCAATCACATACAGATAATTGACTGTTTTTCCCACGTGGCGGTAACCGGCAAGGCTCCGAAAAAAACGTTCAAAGGTTTCCTGCGTGATATCCTTTGCCTCTTCCCCGTCCCGGACACGATACCTGCAATACTGTAAAATAACGGGATAATACTGCCGTACAAAGCATTCCATGGCTTCCTCATCTCCGTTTTTCATTTTCCGTATCAGAAAAAAATCCTTGTCCATGTTTTCCTCCTTTCCTCCGTGTTGAAAGTACTTTCTATATGGTATAACCGCTGCACATAGAAAAAAGATAGTCAAAATTAAATTTTATTCCAGGCAGCGCCAGCTATTTTGTTATTGCGGGAACAAATCAGCAAAATTTTCCCACACGCTAAAAACGGTTCCTGCCATCATGACAGAAACCGCTTTCTCCCTTGTAAAACCATTCATACCATACCGGATGCCTGTTGCCTGATTTCGGTTGTACGGCTATCATCCGTCCTCCATGTTATCAACCATACAGAATTGATTGGTAAATATCATAATCCTCCTGCTTGAACACATTAAACACTACTTTTTCTATTGATGTATCCGTCTGCAAAAAATCCGTGACTGTCCGTACTGCAATGTCCGCCGCCGTTTTCTGCGGAAATCTGAACTCACCGGTGGAAATACAGCAAAAGGCAACGCTCCTTAACCCTTTATCCGATGCCAGCTCCAGGCAGGATTTATAACAGGCGGCAAGCTGCTCACCATGCGCCTTTGTTAAAACCCCATGTATAATCGGACCGACTGTGTGGAGCACATATTGGCATGGAAGATTAAAGGCCGGCGTAATTTTCGCCCTGCCCGTGGGCTCTTCATATCCCTGCTCCGTCATCAATTTATCACAGGTAAGCCGAAGCTGAATGCCACTGACACTGTGAATGATGTTGTCCACGCAGGAATGGCAGGGGACAAAGCATCCCCGTAACGCACTATTGGCTGCATTTACAATCGCATCTACCTTTAATGTGGTGATATCCCCGCGCCAGAGAGCAATACGGCTGTTTCCTGGGGATACGGGTAATACAGCGCTGTCGGTAATTCCCTTTTCCCGGACTTCCTCACCCAGATATTCGTCCTGCACCTTGAGAAATTCCCTTCCTATCGGCTGCGGCGAACGGATATTCATCAGACTTCTGAGAAGTGTTTTCTGCTCTTCAATATTATCCGGAATTTCCATATCCCTGTATTGCGGTGATTCTGATAATAACTCTTTAATCAGATATCGTCTTTTTTCATCATGTGTCATGGGAGAATCCTCCTTTATTTTTTAAAGCTCCTGCCTGTGGCATATATACGGATAAACGATGGTTTCAAAAACAGATTTGCCGTAAAAAACTATTGACAATTCTTATTAAATCGATATAATAGTAGATGTGCTTTCGGCGGATGACTTGTTTTGCCGCTTTGGAAAAGCTCTGCCGGTTTGGATACCGTGTTTATAGGGGATTGGTCAAATGGTATGATAGGGGTCTCCAAAACCTTTGGTGGGAGTTCGATTCTCTCATCCCCTGCTAATGATATTATGTGAAGATGCTTGAAAACCTTGATTTTACGTGGTTTTTGAGCATTTTTTATTTTCCGGATTTTGGCATTTCAATCCCGAAATCTCCGCTATCGCTCCCGTATTGCCCGATTTAGGGCATTCAGCACCCTTTTTTTATCCATACTCCAAAGCGGTGCCACCAGCGTTCCTTTATCCCCATCTCCGGTCAACCGGTGAATCACCATATCTTCAGGAAGCATTGCCATGCAGTCCGCCACCAGATTTACATACTCCTCCATCTCCAGGGTACGGAATCTGCCTGCCCGGTAATCCTTTTCCAAATCCGTCCCCTTTATCACATGAAGAAGCTGCAATTTTATTCCGTCCGCACCGCTTCTTCCCACATACGCTGCGGTTTCCTTCATCTCCTCCTTCGATTCCCCCGGAAGTCCCAGTATGACATGGACAATAACCTTTACCCCAATCTCCTTTAACCTCGTCACCGCCTCATCATAAACGGCAAGCGGATAACCCCTTCTGATGTACTCCGTCGTTTTCCCATGAATGGTCTGTAGTCCAAGCTCCACCCAGATTGGTTTAATCCGGTTCAATTCGCTAAGCAGGGAAATAACCTGCTCCGGCAGACAATCCGGTCTGGTAGCCACAGAAAGCACGACAATGTCCGGATGCGCCATCGCCTCCTCATAAAGCCTCCGCAATTTTTCCACAGGAGCATAAGTATTGGTAAATGCCTGAAAATAAGCAATATATTTACCGTCCTTTATCTTACCGGACAGTCTTTTCTTCCCGGCTTCAATCTGCTCTGTTATCGACTGCGTTCTGCTCTGTGCGAAATCCCCCGCACCCTTTCCCGAACAGAAAATACATCCTCCCGTCCCCAGTGTCCCATCCCGATTGGGACAGGTGAAACCGCCATCCAATGCAATTTTATACACCTTTTGTCCAAAAGTGTCCCGTAAATACCGGTTTAATGAGTAATATTCCATCTTCTTGTCTGTACTAAATTATCCTTCGTCCCTTAACTGATACACATCTACCGTATCCTTTAATGCGCTTGCACAATTAATCAGCTCTTCACTGATTTCCGCATTTTTCTGTGAGGCAGCCGCATTGGAATCAATAATCACGGCAATATCACGGACGCTCTTCTCAATCTTCTCCACTGCCCCTGCCTGATTCTTTACAAATTCCGTAATCTGCATAATATCGTCATTGGATTTCAGGGAATTATTAACTCCCGTCTGTAAGGTCACAGAGGTTCTGTCTGCCAAATTCTTACCAACATCCACCGCATGCATGGAATTTTCAATCAGTCTGGTAATCGTTTCTGTTGCCTGTGCTGAAGCTGCCGCCAGCTTGCTAATCTCATCCGCTACAACGGCAAACCCTTTTCCTGCTTCACCGGCCCGCGCCGCTTCAATGGAAGCATTTAACGCCAGCAGATTTGTCTCCTCGGAAATATCATTGATTGTCGTAATAATCACACCAATCTGTTTAGAAGTATCCTCAATGGTCTCCATTGCCAGAAGCAGCGACTGCATTTCTTCATTTCCTAAAGCAAGCTGCTTATTGGTCAGCTCGGACACCTCACTGGCCTCCTCTGCATTTTTGGTAATATGCTGAATCTGTTCAGACAATATGCCGATATTGGATACCAGCCCCTGTACCGCAAGGTTCTGCTCCGTTGCCCCATTTGCCACCTGCATAGTGCTTTCCTGCACCTGACCGGAATAATTTACTACAATCTCAGACTGCTCATTCACCTGTCCAAAAGCAACATTCAGTTTATCAATAATCGTATTTAACCCGTTCCGGATAGCGATAAACGCACCCTGGTATTCCACATCCGAGCTTACACTTAAATTATTATTGGAAATATTATTCACCACAAAGGTGATATCCCCGATATAGGTCTTTAACTGGGTTACCGTATCGTTTAACGAAACGGTAAGCATCGCAATCTCTTCCGACAACGGCTCTTCATCAAAAGCAACATCCAGATTACCCGCAGCAATCTCCGTCACCTTCTCGCTTATTGAGGTAAGCGGTCTGAACCAATGGTTCATTTCCTGTTCGCAGTACTGCTTTATCAGCCTTCTCAATACAACCAGCAAAACAATCAGCACAATCAGCACAATAAATGTGCCCCCCATATTCTCGGTTGCCGGCATTACATAGATAACCTTCCAGCCCACTGAAGAAATCTCCGTCGACATGGCAGTTTTCATCCCGAATGTATCATCCCGGATTATATAATGCTTATCTGTATTCACCAGTTTTTTATATTTTCCTTTTAACGCCGTATCCAGGGTATATGCATTCTCCCCCGACAGCATCAGCTCCTCATTGGGATGGGTCAGAATTGTCCCCTCTGCCGACACCAGAAATGCATAATTTTTCCCTTCATAGCTTCGCTCCATCATGGCAATCATATCATCCAGATAAATGTCCATTCCGCAAACGCCGATAAATTCATTATCCTTCATCATCCGCTTAGACAAAGTAATGCAATAGCCGCCAGACTGCTCGTCCAGATATGGCTCGGAAATATAAACTCCCTCCGTCAAATCCTTTGCGCCGGTATACCAGTCCCTTGTCCTGTGGTCAAAATCCTCCGGCGGCTGCCATCCTCCGCTCATAATCAGATTTTTATCATCATAAGCGACATAAACGGCGGAAAAGTTCTCATTTACCGCTACAATCGAATCCACATATGCCAGCGTATCCTCATAACCGGAAATCTGTTCATTCTCCATAACAAGCGCCAGACTGCCCAGCTGTGATATACTTGCATCAAAGTCTGCGTTTACCTCATCTGCGTATTCTAACACCTTTGCCCTCATCCGATAATTGCTCATCTTCGTAGAATATACCATCGTAATAATTATCGTTCCGATTCCCAAAGCCACCAAAAGCAGCGTAATCAATTTCATAATAATTTTACTAATCCGATTCACATAAGACCCCTGCATAATCCACTCTCCTTTTCTTTATCTCGCTATATCCGCAATTAAACTAGCTAAATTTTACTACAAATTATATTCTGTTGCAAGCGGCTTTCATATGGATTATAATTTAGAAGAGAAAATGCAAAGGAGACAATCCACCATGTCCAACACATACCTTGCCGGAGAGCAGACCAAACGCAAAATCTTTAAAGAGAGCAAAAAGCTGTTTTATAAAAACGGATTTGACGAGACCACCTACGATGAAATCAGCAGCGCCGCAAAAATAAACCGCGCGCTGATTCCCTATCACTTTAAAACTAAACAGATTCTTGGTGAAGAAATCTATCTTGAATTTATCAACGAATTTACGGCAGCATTAAACAGCATATTGGAAATTGACCAGTTTTCTCCGGAATTGATTGGAGTAATCCACACCGTGGCATACTACCGGCTGTTTAACCACCCCCGATACTGCCGCTTTGTTTTTCAACTTTTATCAGACAAGGATTTTTCCGGCTCACTGTCGGAAAATCAGACCATACTTACTGAATGTTTAGGCAGCAAGGCTTCCCGGTTCACTCCGGCAGAGCTCGATATTCTCCGCAAAATGAGCGCCGGTATGGAAAAAGAAATTATCCGGATGATTTATACCGCTAAGGATACTCCGGACATTGATTATCTTGTCCGAATCAAGCTGCATATGCTGTTAGGATATACCGGATATTCCAAAAGGAAGATAGATGAGCTTCTGGATGCTTCCGTCACCCTGCTGGATTTGCTGTCTTTTCGCATAAAAAACAGTTTTGCTGTTGAAATAACCTATAAATAATTGGCACAAAAGAATGCCGGCATTGCTGCCGGCTAGACCTCAACCTCCAGCGAATAGTCCACGCCTTCTACCTTAAAGCCGAACATCCGGTAAAAATCATTCCAGTAACCCTCCGTATCCGCCAGCTCCTGCAGATTACCGCTATCGATTTTATTCCAGATTTCCATAACCTCTTTTTGGACGTCCTCACGCATTTCCCAGTCATCCACATGCAGCATGCCGTCTTCTTCTGTCTCTGCCGCATTTCCCTTGAATACCTTATCCCGATACAACCGGTACATCTGCTCAATACAGCCCTCATGGATATTTTTTTCTTTCATCACCCTGTAAAGCACGGAAAGATACAGCGGTACCACCGGAATTGCGGAGCTCGCCTGCGTTACCAGTGCTTTATTGACAGAAACATAGGCACGGATATCCTTCGCTTTCTGCCTGTCCGTAATCACCCCGGCGCTCTCCGCCAGATGTTTTTTCGCCCTGCCGATAGTTCCCTCATGATAAATCGGATAGGTAAGCTTTGGTCCGATATAAGAATAGGCAATGGTCACTGCATGCTCTTCTATGGCGTCCGCCTCTGCCAGCGCATCAATCCAGTCTATCCAATCCTCGCCGCCCATAACCTTTACCGTAGAGTTTATCTCTTCATCCGTTGCCGCCGGAACGGTCGCCTCCGCAATCGTATCATCCCGCAAATTCCAGTTTTTCTGGGTAAACGGCTCCCCTATGGTTTTTATTGCGGAAACATATGTCGTTCCGTCCGCCGTTGTTCTTCTCGGAGAAGCCAGTGAATATACCACTAAATCCACCTTTCCCAAATCCTCTTTAATCGTGCGGATTACCTGCTCCTTTATCTCTTTGGAAAAAGCGTCTCCGTTGATTGATTTTGAATAAATGCCCTGCCGTTTTGCTTCCCGGTCAAAGGCCCTCGTGTTATAAAATCCCGGTGTTGCGGTCCGCTTACCAGATGCCTCTTTATCAAATAAAACGCCAATCGTCGCTGCTCCCATGCCAAACGCCGCCGTAATCCGGGACGCCAGACCATAGCCTGTAGATGCGCCAATGACCAATACCTTTTTCGCTCCGTCAATTTTCCCCTGTTTCTTTACATAATCAATCTGCTCCAACACATTTTTCTCACACCCTGCCGGATGCGCAGTGGTACAGATAAATCCCTTTACCTTCGGCTGTACTATCATGATTACCCTCCATTTTTTCAAAATAGGGCTGCCGCAATGCGACAGCCTTCCTCACTTATATCATATTGGATATACCTTGTCAAATTCTACAGGGTACAGATATCCACAAGGGTAAGATGCTCCTTGTTTGCCTTTTCCAGGGAGGTGAGCAGCGCATCCGCAGTATCCAGACTGGTAAGAACCGTCACTCCCGTTTCAATGGCATGGCGGCGGATAACAAAGCCGTCCCTGCTTTTTTCAATACCCTGCGCCGGCGTATCAATCACCAAGTCAATCTCATGGCTTAAAATCAAATCCAGAAGATTCGGCGAAGGAGCTTCTACTTTATTAATATGCTTTGCCTCTACCCCGTTTTCATTTAATACCCGGCATGTACTCCTTGTGGAATAAATCGTATAACCTAACGCAGCAAACCGTCTGCCAATCTCCACTGCATCTAATTTATCCGAATCCTTTACGGTGAGCACCATCTTTTTATGTTTTGGCAAATCCACACCATTTCCCAAAAACGCTTTGTATAATGCTTCATTGAAGTCCTTTGCGATGCCGAGGCACTCTCCGGTTGACTTCATTTCCGGACCTAAGCTGATTTCTGCCCCGCGCAGCTTTTCAAAGGAAAATACCGGCATTTTCACCGCAAAATAATCACTTTCCGGCTGTAGTCCGGGTGTATACCCAAGCTCCTTAATCTTTTCACCGATAATTACCTTGGAAGCCAAATCCACAATCGGTATCCCCGTTACCTTACTGATATACGGTACCGTTCTTGAAGAGCGGGGATTCACCTCAATCACATAAACCTCTTCCTCATAAACAATAAACTGAATATTAATCAGACCGATTACATGCAGGCTGGTGGCAAGCTTTCTCGTATAATCCTCCAATACCCGTTTAATCTTATCTGATATACTCCGTGCCGGATAAACCGAAATACTGTCGCCCGAATGAATCCCGGCTCTTTCCACATGTTCCATGATACCGGGAATTAAAATATCCTCACCGTCGCAGACCGCATCTACTTCAACCTCTTTTCCCATTAAATATTTATCGACTAAAATAGGGTGCTCCTGCACGGTACGGTTGATAATCTCCATAAATTCCACAATATCCTGGTCGCTGATGGCAATCTGCATTCCCTGTCCGCCTAAGACATAGGACGGGCGGACCAACACCGGATAGCCTAGTTCATTGGCTGCCTGCAGCGCTTCCTCACAGGTAAATACGGTCTTGCCGGCAGGTCTTGGGATACAGCATTTCTCCAAAATTTCATCAAATAATTCCCTGTCCTCCGCCGCATCGACATTTTCCGCAGAGGTGCCAAGAATCGGTACCCCCATCTTTAACAGGTCCTCGGTCAGTTTGATTGCCGTCTGCCCGCCAAACTGTACGACTGCGCCATCCGGTTTTTCCAGATTGACAATGGCTTCTACATCTTCCGCAGTAAGGGGTTCAAAATAAAGCTTATCCGCAATGTCAAAATCTGTGCTGACCGTTTCCGGATTGTTATTCACGATAATGGTTTCGTATCCGCTTTCGGAAAGCGCCCATGTACTGTGTACGGAGCAGTAATCAAATTCTATACCCTGTCCGATGCGGATTGGACCGGAGCCTAAGACCATGACCTTCTTCTTTGTTCTGACTGCATCCACTTCATTTTCACCGTCATAGCAGGAATAATAATAGGGCGTGCTTGCCTCAAATTCCGCAGCACAGGTATCCACCATTTTATAAGCGGGATAAATACCGTAAGCCAGACGCAAATCATGTATTTCCTGTTCCGGTTTACCGGTAAGTCCTGCGATTACCTCATCCGGAAATTCCAGACGTTTCGCTTCTTTCATCAATTCCCTGTCAAGCTCCTCCTTCGCAAGGCGGGCCTCCATTTCCACCAGATTCCGGATTTTATCCAGAAACCACACATCAATCTTCGTAATCTCATGAATTTCCTTTAACGCAATTCCCCGGCGGATTGCCTCTGCCACCACAAAAATCCGTCGGTCGTCCACCCTGTGCAGCTCCTCACGAATATCCTCCACAGACTGCCCGCCCAGATTTTCATAAATCAGACTGTTTACATGCTGCTCTAAGGAGCGGAGCGCTTTCATCAGTGCACCCTCAAAATTCGTGCAGATACTCATTACCTCACCGGTTGCTTTCATCTGGGTAGTCAGTTTCCGGCTTGCCTTAATAAACTTATCAAAGGGCAGCCTCGGAATTTTCACTACACAGTAGTCCAGTGCCGGCTCAAAGCTGGCATAGGTTTTACCGGTAATGGCATTCTTTATCTCATCCAGATGATATCCCAGCGCAATCTTTGCCGATACTTTGGCAATCGGGTAACCGGTCGCTTTAGATGCCAGTGCGGAGGAACGGCTTACCCGGGGATTAACCTCAATTACACAGTATTCAAAGGAGGTCGGGTTCAAGGCAAACTGTACGTTACAGCCGCCGGTAATTTTCAATTCCGAAATGATATTCAGCGCAGAGCTTCTAAGCATCTGATATTCTTTATCCGCTAATGTCTGGGACGGCGCTACGACGATAGAATCGCCGGTATGTACCCCGACGGGGTCAAGATTTTCCATATTACAGACACAGATTCCTGTACCGTTTGCGTCCCGCATTACCTCATATTCAATCTCTTTCCATCCGGCAATGCAGCGTTCCACCAGAACCTGCCCCACACGGGACAAACGCAGCCCGTTTTCCAGAATCTCTTTAAATTTCTCTTCATTTTCGGCAATACCGCCGCCGGAGCCGCCCAATGTATATGCCGGACGCAAAACCGCCGGATAACCAATCTCCTTTACAAAGTCCAAACCGTCCTCCACATTGGTTACCACCCGGGATGGCGCTATAGGCTCGCCAATCTTTTCCATCGTCTTCTTAAATTCATCACGGTCCTCCGCTTTCTTAATGGTCTTTGCTGAAGTACCAACCAGACGGACATTATGCTGGCGTAAAAATCCCGACTCCTCCAATTCCATAGCAATATTAAGCGCAGCCTGCCCGCCCAATGTCGGGAGAATACTGTCCGGCTTCTCCTTTGCAATAACCTTTTTCACAATTTCCGGAGTTAACGGCTCAATATATACCTGGTCTGCAATATTTTTATCGGTCATAATGGTTGCCGGATTTGAATTGATTAAAATAACATATATTCCCTCTTCCTTTAATGCCCGGCAAGCCTGCGTACCCGCATAATCAAACTCCGCCGCCTGCCCGATGACAATAGGCCCTGAACCGATGACTACTACTTTTCTTATATTAGGATTCTTTGGCATTATTTAGACACCTCCATCATATTCATAAACTCATCAAACAAATAGTTTGTATCAAGAGGACCTGCACATGCCTCCGGATGAAACTGAACTGTCTGGACATTCTTGCCAAGATAGTGGATGCCCTCAACCGTCCCATCATTGACATTGATAAAGCTTACCTCTGCGATATCCCGGTCAATCGTCGCTTCCTTTACCATGTAACCGTGATTCTGGGTAGAAATATATACTTTTCCGGTTTTTAAATCCTTTACCGGATGATTTGCTCCCCGATGTCCGTATTTCATTTTCTCCGTGTCGGCGCCGTTTGCCAGTGCAAGAAGCTGATGCCCAAGACAAATGGCAAAAATCGGAATCTTTGTGGCAAAGAGTTTTTTAATTTCTTCAATTATCCCCGTATTTGTCTTGGGGTCGCCCGGTCCATTAGTTAACATAATCCCGTCCGGACTGCATGCCAGAATATCCTCCGCTTTTGTAAATGAAGGATACACAAAAACCTCGCATTCCCTGCCGGTCAATTCACGGATAATATTCTTTTTTGCCCCTAAATCCAGCACGGCAACCTTATAGCCGCCTCCCGCATAATGCTCCGGTTCCTTACAGGTGGTGAGCGCAACCACATCCCCTATCTCATAGTTCTTTAACCGGGGAATAACGGAATCCGGATTAAACTGCTCGTCTGTAGTAATCATCCCCCGCATTGTCCCTTTTTCCCGAAGAAGCTTTGTAATCGCCCGGGTATCCACGCCTTCGATTCCGGTAATCCGGTTGGCAATCAGAAAATCCGAAAGCGCCTCCTGGTTTCTGAAATTGCTGGGAAGTCTGGCAATCTCTCTTGTGATAAATCCCGACTGCCAGGGTTTACTTGCCTCCATATCTTCAAAACAGACCCCATAATTGCCGATTAGCGGATACGTCATACAGACCGCCTGTCCCGCATAGGACGGGTCCGTCAAAACCTCTAAATAGCCGGTCATTGACGTATTAAATACGATTTCGCTGATAATTTCTTCTGTACATCCAACACTTTTTCCCTCAAAAACATGACCGTCCTCCAGGATTAGAAATGCTTTCATAAGTACCTTCCTTTCTGATTTTTGCCCAAAAAAAAAACCACGAATAAAGCCTATGCCCTTCCATAGGTGGTTTTTTTTGAAATCACGATATTCCAAACTGTTTAACTGTCAGATTTCCCTGTTTGTCCCGAACAGGTACTCAAATTGTAAAGATTCTAACACACTTTTTTTCCTTTGACAACCCTTTTTTTATGTTTTTCCACAATATATCCGGTCTTTTTTTTGTAATAATAACACTATCTTGATAGTAACACCAATTTTATAAGGTTCATATTATACTATAATGCTGAATGTATGATTTCCCGTTTCCGTTTTTCCTCTTCCGCTTTGCTGTATTTGCATCCGCAAAAATTCTGCCGATATAAATGATACTGCTCCGACAATTCAATAGAACGCTTATACCCATTTCTCTTTTTGAAATCCGCATACAGATAACCGATTCCGTATTGATTTTCCAACCGTTCCCCGATTTCGTTTAACCATGCGGCATTTTTGTAAGGACTAATCGACAAAGTCGTCGTAAAATAATCAAAACCGTTTTCTTTTCCCAGCTTTGCCGTTCTTTCCATACGCAGTCTATAGCATGCATAACAGCGCTCACTCCGTTCTCCCATCTTCTCCAGACCCTTCACTGCCTCATCATATTCCTCCGGATTATACGTCCCCTCCAAAAAGGATATCGCATAACGCACCGGCAGTTCCCGAATCAGCCGCTTCTGCTCCTCTATCCGTTTCCGGTATTCCGCCTCCTCCGAAATATTCGGATTATAGTAAAAAACGGTAATCGACAGATAATCACTCAGATATTCCAACACATAGCTGGAGCACGGCGCACAGCAGCTGTGCAGCAGCAGGGAAGGTACCCCGTCCCCTGCCTTCGTACAATGTTCAATTTGTTGAAGCATTTTATCTAATTTTAGCTGATAATTCCTATTTTCCTTCATCTTTCTCTCCATATTATCCAAAATAAACAATCAATTTTGACGAATGCTAAGCATTTTCACAACATATTTGTGCAATTTTGCCAGTTGACTTTGTGTACAATAAACAATATACTATTGTTAAAGGAACGTATATAATTATGTATAAATTATGACAATTTGTCAAATCAAAATTATCAGGAGGTGTCTCATATGACAGTCGAGCAGGCAGTTAAAAAGTTCAAGCTTGAACCACTTAATGTATATACCGCTAAAGCAAAAGCGAAGGAGCTTAACGTAGAAGAAGTTTTGTATATGAATGTTCAGAAGAATAAGTATGCTTATATTGTAAAAGACGGTGCGCGTGGATATGTTTTATATCAGGATGAGATGAGTTTTTATACCAAGATGTATAAAGGGCTTAAGATGACTCCTCTTGAACCGTAATTCCTTTTCCGTCTTATTCTGTTGCAAGCAAGACTGCTTCCGCATATTGCCCCATATGGCAGTATGCGAAAGCAGTCTTTTCTTTTTTCTCCATTCATACAGTATTCCCCAAACCCTTTTCCATAAATTTAAGTTTTTTATCCAGAAATTCATTGACAGTATAAAAACGGTTAAATATCAAATACTATTCCTACCGAATGATATCGGTGTGCTGGCATACAGTAAACCAAAAATGAACAGAAAAGAGGTATTCCATGGAATCCGGTCACGCAAAAAGCAATTTTTTATCCTTTTATAAATATTTATTTTTATTTTTAGTCGGCGGCTTCGCCTATTTTTATATTGAAATACTGTTCCGGGGCTTTTCCCATTTTTCGATGATTATCTGCGGCGGGCTTGCTTTTATCTTCTGCGGGCTGATTAACCAGCTTACGCATTTCCGGATATCTTTAATTACCCAGATGATTCTCTCCTCCGTCATTATAACCGGTCTTGAATTTATCACCGGTTATATCGTCAACCTGAAGCTTGGCTGGAATGTGTGGGATTATTCCGGTATGCCGTATAATCTGTTCGGACAGGTCTGCCTCGCTTATTCAATAATCTGGTTGTTTCTTTCCCTTGCCTGCATCTTTTTTGACGATTTAATCCGCTGGAAAATTTTTGACGAGGAAAAACCGAAATACACATGGATTTAAAGAAAGGTTAAATTTAAAAAATCAACGTGTCCACATCAATATATAAACTTCTCTTTGTGCCAAGGGTGGATTCCAGATACTCTTCCACCTGGGCAAAGGCTTTGCTCCCCTTCCATTTACATTATTTAGGACTCATCACAACTCCAGGCTATTCTCATTCAACAAAAAATCATAAATACTCATTGTTGTAATTCCGTCCTCGTCTCTCGTCACATTCATAACATCCTTAACCAAAATAATTTTCTTAAAAGAATCATTTACATTCACAAGTGAAGCCTTTTCCTGCATACGTTTCTCCTCCGTCGGCATACTAAATGCAGACTGAATGTAATATCTCTTACTTCCCAGGTTAGCAATAAAATCAATTTCCAAATAGGTTCTCTCTGTTTTACCTTCTGAATTTAAGCCTCTCTTTTCCACAACACCTACGTCAACCGAATATCCCCTGCTGCGTAATTCGTTATAGACAATATTCTCCATAATATGTGTTTCTTCTATTTGCCTAAAACCTAATCTGGCATTTCTAATGCCAACATCCTCGAAGTAGTATTTCAACGGAGTACCAATGTACTTTCTTCCCTTTACGTTATAGCGATTTGCTTTATTAATAACGAAAGCATCTTCCAAATATTCGATATACTGACGAATTGTATTCGCACTGATATTGGAGCCGATTACACTCTTAAAGGTTGCCTCAATCTTAGGCACGTTGGTAAGGGAGCCAATTGCCGAAGCCAAAACATTAACCAACTCTTCCAGTTCCTGCGACTTTTCTATACGATGTCTCTCAATAATGTCTTTTAAATATGTCTCCTCGAAAAGCTTAGTCAAATATTTAATCTTCTGTTCTTCAGTCTTCATTGTTACAGTAAGAGGCAGCCCTCCATATATGACATACTCTGCCCATCCATGGTACATATCACCTTCATACACCTGCATAAATTCTTTAAAGGACAATGGATAAATGTGAATCTCATCGCCCCTTCCACGAAATTCTGTAATAACATCCTTTGAGAGAAATTTGGAATTGCTACCAGTCACATACACATCAACATTTTTTATGTGTAGTAATGAATTCAATACTTCTTCAAATTCCTCTAATAACTGGACCTCATCTAATAAAATATAATACTGTTCTTCGTCTACAATACGCGACTCAATATAATCCAAAATAACATCCGGTTCCCGATACTTCTTATCCTTTCTTTGGTCCAATTCAATAGTAACGATATGTTGTTCATCAGCACCGTGTTCCAATAAATAATTTTTAAAGATAGTAAAAATCAGATATGATTTTCCACATCTTCGAATACCGGTTACAACCTTAATCATACCGTTATGCATTCTGTTTATTAAATCATTCAAATACTTATCTCTATTAATGTTCATCAGAATCTCCTCATTGAATATTTTTGACACATATGACATTTTTATTCAAAATCATTATAAATCTTTATTGTTAAAACAGCAATGATGTATTGAATATTAATTTTACAATTTCTTTATCCATCTTTCTTTTACTTACTTCCTTTAATTATTCTAATTACCATTCATCTTCATGCGGTGAACGAACTATATCTAAGAAACGCTCCTCGACAGCTCCTAATGATTTGTAATTCTTTTTTGCTATATTCAGAGAAATCTTATTTGCGCCTATAACTCTATCTGGATTATCTTGAGCCACTTCGTCATATTGCCAAAAACAAACCTCGCAAATATCTGTAATGATTTCATCAACATCATTAATTGTTAAATACCTACAACATGGACATCTTTTCATACTAAGTTTCCCTCCAACTGAATCCTAAGCAAATCATTCCCTTTAACATATAAATATTCCCCATTTATAGAATCTAAAATTATTTTATCCGAATTATTAAAGCTATCTTTAACAAACTGTTCAATATCCACACCATACAAGATATCTCATATAAAAGCATTACACTACATCAATCAACATCTATAGTAAATTTTTCATAATAGGATTTTTCCTTATACGATGAATAAATCTGATAAAATAAATCTACATCTGCCTCCGTTGACCATGAATCAAAATCAAGATATTTCGATTCATGATATTGTATATGAATATTATATTCTTCTATGCAAAAGCTCCGTCGTTTTCCATTCCGCTCGAATAAGATATGCAGCTTAGGATGCAAAACATACTCTTGACCTTCAAAATACATCATCGGATCTTTTAAAGTAGGGTATATAGCAAAAAAAGTGATATCATCTTTGAAATATAATCCTGTAAAGTATGGAATTGACTTTTTTTCTTTTATATACTTTGTGTCCTGTTCGAAATAATTTTCATGCATGATAATTATCAATTTATACAACCCCAACTGTGATACCGTTGAAGTCATCTTTTCTACCGATATGATGGGGCCGTCGCACAAAGTTCAGTTAAAGCGACAGCCCCTTTACTTGACATTTCCAAAGTTGTTGTCATTTTACTCCGTAAGTGAAATATGATATTCTTGCTCGATTATTCGCAGTAAAGAATCTGGAACACCATACCGGTTTTTTAATTCTTTCGTCAGTTCCTGTCCATATTCTTCTCTGCTTCTATTATCCCACTTTAATATAATTCTTTTGATAAATTCCGCCTCATTCTCATTACAAATTACAACTAAAGTAAATAGCCAATCCCTATCATTACAATCAAGGCATATTAATCTGTCCTTTTTTCTAGCAATATAGAGATTACGAGGACTACGCATGTTTCTTTCATTCCACGCAGTTAAAAAATCTTCTCTTAAATATGACAATTGCATTTCTTTTGTCAATTCCATAATAACTTCTTCCGCAAATTCATTTGCAAAACAAATCTCATATTGTACCATTTTTTCTTCTCCTATTTATATTCATACATATATTCTACAACAAGTTTAATATTCGGAAACATCTCTCTAAATTGTTTGATTACGCCTTCACAGCTTGGACATGGAGGTCTTTCAGTAATCAGGTAAATTGTACCTGATACTTTTTCACCTATTTTAAATTCAGAATAACCTAACTGATGTGCAATATCTTCCAGTATCTTTGACTCTGAATCAACACATCTATCATATGCACCATTACCATCTACTATATTATCACTTTTTCCCTTTTAATTTTTCTTTTATATATTCTGCAATCTCCAATTGTCCAAATTGTCTTGCATATTCATATGCATCAACATTATCCAACTTGCCAATTGAATAACTTGCTGTAATATCTATGCCTTTATCAATCAAAAATTTTGCTACTTCATAATGACCATTACAAATAGCTCCAAACAACGGATTGCGAGTTGCCTCGCTCACGTCAAATTTGGCTCCATTTTGATATAATAATTCAATAATATCAAGATGCCCATTTTCAGCAGCACTTCGTATGGGTGTCCCCCCTGAAATATCGCCATTTTGATTTACATTCAATCCACATTTTATCAAATATTCTACAATTTCAATTTGTCCATGTGCGGATGCAACATGCAGCCATGAGCCAAAGACTGTGTCAATATTTATTAATCCTTCATTAGAAATATGCAGTTTCTTTATTAAATCTAAATCACCTTGCTTAACTGCTTCTCTCATTAATTTTACAATTTCTTTATCCATTACCTTTTATTTCTCCTGCTTTTATTTCGCTCTCAATCATATTCATATCCTCCAAAAAAAATTTGTACTCCTCATTCAATTCCTGCCGTACTACTTCTATACCCACTCTGTCTATCCGTTGTTTCAGCTCTGCATAAATCTTTTCTACATTCATATTTTCACTCATATAATTTATAATGATAAAAACATAAATACATATATACTTTACACCGGAAGGATCTCCCCCATATATATATTCATCCAAAATAGCTAGATAAATTTGCTTATCATTAAATTTAAATCGTTTATAAAATTCATCAAAATCTTCTTTAATATATTGTTTTAATTCTTGATATTTAAAAACCATTTTCATTCTCCTATTCTACATAGACTATTAACTTTATATTAGGAAACATCTTTTTAAATTCCGATATAATGCAGCAGAATCTAACTCTATATCAAATCTTTCTAATATTTCACGTGCTGTTTTCGCCCTTGTATCATTCCATGGAACAATATGATGTGCGGCATTCTGATAGGGCGGTCCAGCAACACCGGCAGAATATAATTCTTGTCTTAAAATATCCGATGCCGAAAGGGAATCACTATAAATTCCATACACTTTTGTTTTTGAGGCAACTAACTCCGCATATGTTTGTGCATCTGTTAAACCAACCACAAGTTTTTTGACTTGTTCTGGTGTTTTTCCCTTGGAAAATTTTTCTTCCTGGCTCTATCTGACAGGAAAAGTAGTCCCTGCTGCAAACGAAACCGCCCCATTCCGTCTGAC
>JAMPFJ010000011.1 GCA_023664535.1 Bacteroidales bacterium | reverse complement strand
ATTCCCTGCTCACCCGGGTAATCCCTGTCATCACTGCACGTTCCAGATAGGGATTCGTCTTAAAGGTGGAATTAAAAAGGCTTCTGGTAAAGGAGGTCAATTCCCTCCAGTATCCATTTACATATGCCTCCTGCATCGGCGTGTCATATTCGTCTAAAAGGATAATCACTTTCTTTCCATAATAGCGGTACAAATAGTCAGACAATCTGTGCAATGCCTTTGCCGCATCACTATCGCTCATGTCTTTCCCCACCCGGTCAAAATATTCTTTATCTTTTTCATTCAGCTTCCCACAATCCCGCAAAAAATAATAAGCAGAGTACAGGTCTGTCAAAATCTGGATAATTTGATTTCTGACTTCATCATAAGTATCTTCTTTGACATCGGCAAAGGTCAGGAAAATCACCGGATAAGTTCCCTGCATTTCCCGGTATTTCTCCTCTTTCCAGATATCGAGACCCTCAAAAATCTTTCCCTGCCCCTGATACTTTATATTCCAAAAACGGTCCAGCATATTCATGTTCAGTGTCTTACCAAACCGCCTCGGTCTGGTAATCAGCGTAACCTCATCTCTGCTCTCCCACCATTCCTTAATGAATGCCGTTTTATCCACATAAAAACAATCGTTTGCTATCATTTTTTCAAAATTCTGCGCTCCGATTGATACTACTCTTGCCATCTCAACATCGCCTCACTTTATTATAACCGCCATTTACTCTTCTTACCATTTCCGAAGTATCGTCTTTCTCTCCATCGGGTCCATTCTGCGAATTGCCGGGTCCTCATAATAGGAATCACTCTTCACATGAGTGGTGGATACCTCTTCAAAAATCGCTCCGGTCTGCGAGGTAAAGGAATGCCTCTCTCCCCGCAGCACCGTCTGGATGTCTCCCGGTTTCATCCTTCTCTCCCTGCCCTCAATGGTCACAGTCAAATCGCCATACAATAACTGAAATGTCTCTTCTTTCACTTTATGCGCATGTGTCGGGTGCTTCTGCCCCGGCAGCACAATCAACAATTTCTTGCAGTATTCCCGATTGATAATATTGATGAGAATCGCTCCGGTCTGCCGGAAATGCTTCATCCCATAATGATGGGAAAGCTCCACATCAAAATCATCCCCCAATGCGATTCCTGCCTCATACAGCATACCTTTAGCATCATGAATTACGCTTCTCGCCAGATTAATATCTGTTAACCTCTTCTTCTCATGAAGCTCTTCATTTTCCTTGTAATCCCTGCTTGCCACAATGCCTTCATAAAACTCCCCGGAGGTCATCTGCTTATCATGGCATGGCATAGCAAAAAACACGTCCTCTCCGGTCAATGCCTCTCCTTCTTTTATATCCCGTTTTACATACACTCCCCGCATCAGAGAATTCAGCGAATCCAGCTCCTCCTGAGAGATATATTTCTCCCCGGCCTTCTTTAACCCGCACATAGTCTTTGCCTGCAGCGCCGCAGCCACCCACCGGTCGGTCTGCTCCGGATTCATAGAATAGGCATTCAACGTAATCGTCTCCGTTGGCAGTCCCACATGACGCTCTAAAATTTTCGCCCCCTTAGCAACCGCAAGCATTGGCGCCGTATTATCATCCGGGTCCTCATGCCCGGAATATCCGACCACGATATCCGGATATCTGCGGTTCATCTTATCAATAAAATCCAGCTGTAAACGCTCCATCGGTGCGGGATACTCTGCAACACAATGAAGAAAGGCAAAGCTGCTGCCCTTGTGGGTGAAAAAATTATAGAGCTTGTCAATATCGGATAACGGCTTTCCCCCTGTAGAAACAATCAATGGCTTGTTTGCTCCCGCCGCCTTTTCCAAAAGGGGCCAGTCCAAAGCCGAACAACTGGCAATCTTAATGATATCCACACCCATATCCATGCACCAGTCCACACCGTCCTCATCAAAAGGTGTACTCATGGCAATCAATCCCTCTTCATGAATTGCATCCACTAACTGGGCGAACTGGTCATAATTTAATCTTGTGCTTTCAAATCTGGGAATATGCTTTACATCCTGCCTGCCCTTATACTCCGGATGAATAAAGGTTTCCAGATTACGGAACTGCAGCTTAACAGCAGCTTTTATATTATACTTTCTTGCGATTTTACTCATTTCATGAATAATATCTATCCCATGCTCTACGCTTCCCTGATGGGAATTTGCCATTTCAAAAATAAATAAACTCTCAAACATTTCCTTACCCATGCTACACCTCTCCTTTTCCACCGTAGATTATCCCGCTTAATGCCTGTAATGTCCTTTGAAAATCCTCTTCCGTATCAATGTCATAATTGTCCTTCATCTCATAACCCAATATATAATCCCCCGACATAGAATGCTTCTCCATGACGACTTCCGGCCGAAATACATCAATACAGGCATTCTGGTAATATACCGTTGGCAGCTGCTGTCTTGGCAGATTATAACATTCCGGAATATCCGTCATCAGCGGAGTAACCTGCCCGAGAGCATGACTGCCCCGTTTGCTATTTCCGATATCACAAAAACCACTCTGCCCCGCCAGCCACATTTTATATGGTATCTCCGCAGCCTTTGCCATACTGCGGACAGAATCCGCCTCCGGATGCTCCAACAGCAGTTCAATCATCGCATCAATATCCGTAATTCGCCGAATCGGATATGTCGGTCTTAACTGTACCACCATATCCGGTATATAGTTTTCATTCTCTTTAAGCCAGGTAAGAGCATGATAAAATACATCATAGTCCAGCGCCGTATCCGTAGCATACTCAGCCGGTCTTAAAAAGGGCGCCTCCGCACCGTATTCCCTCGCAATCCCTGCATACTGTTCACTGTCCGTACTGACAATAACACGGTTAATATAGCGGGAAGCCTTTGCATGCTCAATGGAATGCGCCATCATCGGTTTCCCGCCAATCTCCCGTATGTTTTTGTGCGGCACAGACTTAGAGCCTGCCCTCGCCGGAATAACCGCTAATACCTGCATATTTCTCTCCTAATCCGGGGAATCTCCGCTTCCCCTGTGCTACCGGATATTTCCACCGCTTTTGTTAATCAGCTTGACGATTGCTTCCACGGTTTCAAAATTCTCCGGTATAATGTCCAGACCGTCAATAGATATCCCGTATTTCTCCTCAATCTCAGATATCAGGGTAACCAAATCAAAGGAATCCAGATATCCGTCCTCAATAAAATTATCGCTTCCCCGAAAATCAAACTCCGGTCTCATTTCCTCTAAAATCTTAACTATCTCTTCCATCTCTAGCACTCCTCATTTACTTTTTTCGACAGTAACAGTCTGTCAATCTTTCCATTCGTATTTCTCGGCAATTCATCCATACAATGATATGCTGTGGGAACCATATACCTTGGAAACACCTTTGACAGCTCCTTGCGGATGTCCACCTCGCTTACGCCTTCATTCTTCTCATAAAACAATGTTATTTCCTTGCTCGCATACCGATAGACAACGCATCCGTATTTCACCAGCTTTAATGTGTCAATAAGCACATGTTCTATTTCCCCCAATTCAATCCGGTATCCCATATGCTTAATCAGACTGTCTTTCCGTCCCTTAAATATAATCTCGTCCCTGTCATTCACCTGTGCCAAATCTCCGGTGCGGTAAATGAGCTCCGGATAACTGTGGTTCAGTGGATTCTGTACAAAGGCATCCGCTGTTTTCTCCGGATTATTGTAATAACCCATAGCCAGCGACGTTCCCCTTACGCATAATTCACCGATTTCATTTTTCCCACAGGGTTTATTCTCGTCATTCAAAATCAGGACGTCCGTATTCTCACAGGCATAACCAATCGGAAGCGGCTCGCTATCGTCAAATTTGCGTTCCACAATATAATATGTGCAATCCAGCGTTATTTCTATCGGACCGTATAAATTGGCAAACTTTGTATCCGGAAGGCTCTTCCTCCAATAATTGAACTGCTTTGTCGGAAAGACCTCTCCGGCAAACCATACCGTTTTGAGGGTATCTAACGGAATTTTCTCCAGCAGCTGCATATTGGCAATATTGACCATAATCGAGGGCACCCAGAAAATGAAATTAACCTCCTGCTTTTTCATATAATCAAGCAGCCTGGCAGGAAATACCGCCATTCCATTGTCCAGCAGAATGATGGAAGACCCCAACGTCATCATCAGACACAATTCATAGTCATAAATATCAAAGACAACCGGTGACAACGCGCCAATCCGTTCACTTCCATCAAACCCGAACTTTTCAACCGACCAGTTTAAAAAATCAAAAAAGCTGCGGTGATTTAGAACAACGCCCTTGGGCGTCCCGGTAGAGCCGGAAGTATTGATAATACAAAACGGGTCCGTATCAATCATTGTATTCAACCGCTGCACAAGCAAATCATCCTTGTATTCACTTTTTTCTTCTTTCCATTCATCAATATCGACAATCGGAACCTGTTTAATCTCCTCATTCAATTTTTCCTTATATTGGCTGTTTGTCACCAGCAATACAGGCTCTATCACATCCAGAATATTTTTGATTCTGGCAATCGGTGTTTTCACATCCAGATTCATAAAAATATTGCCGCTATAGGTGCAGGCAATATCTGCTTCGTATACCTCCTTACATTTTGGCAGAAATACCGCAATGGGACGGTTTTTTGCATGCTCCGTCAACCACAGGAAATGAAGCGCAAGCTTTTTGCTGACATCCTGCAATTCTTTAAATGTAATCCCATTCTCCTTATCTGTCACACATTGTCTGTCCGGATATTTTTTTACCGTATCCTCAAAGAATTTTATCATATTATTATGCATAAAAGCCTCCTTATGTCTGCGGCACTATTTCGGTAACTCATGGCCATTTATAATACAAAAATTAAATTATACATATTTTCTTTTTCATATCCCCATCTGTGGTATAACGCATACGCCGCCGTATTCTGCATATCATACCATAGCGTAAAGCTTTTATAATCCTGATGAATCCGAAAGTATATATCCATTAAGCGGTTTCCCATACCGTTTCCCCTATGCTCACGGTCAATACATACCATCCGGATATAGGAGGTTTTTCCTTTATCCTCAAAAATGATAAATCCCACAACGGTACCATCTATGCGCATACAAATTATATTATCATTCTTTATCCATATATCTAATTCCTCATCCGTGGGAATATGGTCGCTGAACACGTCAAAGGTATTATCCATCATCTCCCTTAATCTTCCTCTGTCCTTTTCCGCACAGTAATCCGTTTCTCCCGTTTCCCTGCAAAGAGGGTTTTCCGTTCGCCTCAACCTCTGATATGTCTTATAAACCGCATATCCCTTATCCAAAAATGGCAGCTCCTCCACGGATTCCGTTCTTTGCACCAGGCTTAACACTAACGGCTGATATTTTTCTTTTATCTCTTCCCCATACAAAAACCAGTCCCATGAACTGCTCAGATAATATAAGCTGTTCAGCCGTTCCTCTTTCTCCACAAGCAGTAATGTCTCTTCTGCTTCATATGCCGTTATTTTTTGTCTTTGCCATTTATCCTGCAGCTCCTGTACGGAGAAATAACAATTTGAGAATTTTCTTCTGCACTTTACCGCCTCTGTATACGCCTGCATTATGTCCTGCTGATTAACCAGTCTTATCACTGTACGTCCGCCATCCCTTTCTCCCGCTTATCACAAATCAGACTCTATCATCTCGCAAAAATCCATATTTCCCAGCTCCATTACCATTGCTCCCCAGGTCAGCCCCGAGCCAAATGCCGACATGCAGCATTTATACTTCTCTTTAATCAGTAAATCCTTCATATTATGCACAATGTTAATCGGAATGGATACTCCGCTGGGATTCCCGAAATTTTCCACCACATTCATAAACATCTTTTCATCCGGTATTCCTATTTTATCTGCCAGTTTTTTTAACATAAACTTATTCGGCTGGTGAAAAAGATAATAATCTATCTCCGCCTTATCTAACTGAAGCGATGCAAACATTTCCTCAATCAACGGCGGAACCTCTGTCTGGACAAAGTTAAATATCTCCGCGCCCTCCATTTGCAGATGCTCCAGCGAACGGCTGTTGCCATCCTCCAGCTTTTTCATTACCGCCGTTTCCTGTGTGCACGGCATGGCAAACCCGCCGGCAGGTATAATCAATGCGTCCCGCCTTTCTCCATCAGAAAACAGCCGAAAGAAAATATCCTCTGCTGCGCTGTCATTTTCCACTATGGTCAGGCTTGCCGCATCGCCAATCAAAGGAAAATCGTTTCTGTCCTGCCGCGATACTTTATGGCTTAAAATATCCACATTAAACAACGCTACCTTTTTATCTCCTAACACATTCAGCAGCATAAAAGACTGCATTAACCCCAGCAGATATCCGCAGCAGCCCTGGGGGATGTCCATGCAGAGCACATCCCTTGCCAATCCGCACTCTCCGTGTATAATATTACTGATATGCGGAACAAAATAATCCGGCGACAGGGTCACAACAACAACGGCGCCTATTTCTTCTTTTTTTATTCTGCCCTCCGCTAACAGGCGCTTTAATCCGAATATACAAAAATCCGATGCCGTACTCTCCTCTTTCGCAAGGCGGTGTTTTTCAAACCCCATAATCTTCTTAAGCCGCATTGTCTGCTTGGGCGGAAATGCATAATTATCTACTTCATCATCAAAATAGCTGACCTGCTCTGGTAGAATTCCTAATATACCTGATATTTTTTTACCTTTAAATATTGTTTTCATTTTAGCCTCAAATCCATGTATAATAGTTATACTGTTTCTGCAAGATTTATAGTTCTTCCACCATCAACCACAAATTGTTGTCCCGTAATCCAATTAGCATTTTCTGATATCAAAAACTCAACCAATGGTGCTATTTGCTTTGGAGTTCCAATTCCTAAAGGATAATTTTGACTAATCCGTTCTTTCATGGCTAAATCTTCAAACATTTCTTTTGTCATCTCCGTCTTCATTCCACCAGGCAAAACAGAATTAACTCGAACCTGCGGTGCTAATTCCATAGCCAGATTTCTCATCAACCCATCTATCGCCGACTTTGAAGAACCATAAAGACTAAAAGCCTTTGCTCCACGGTTACTAATATTACTAGATATAAATACGACACTTTTTAAATTTTTACCATTAATCTTTTTTGCTGTCAACAATTTCACAATCAAAGCCGCTGCAAAGACATTAACCCTATACGTTTCCTCTATAGCTTCCACTGATATCACTTTACAAGGAAGCATCTTTAATACACCAGCACAATGGATATAAGAAACTATTTCTACGCCATTTTCTATTATCCATAATTTCAAATTCTCTTCCAATTCGTTTATCTTTGATAAATCATAATCCCATATTAGTATACTTTCCTTATTATGACATTTTTCCCTTGTTTCCAATAAACGTTCATAATTTCTTCCATTTAAGATTAACGAATAATTTTTCGACAATTGTATGGCCAATTCTCGTCCTGCGCCCGATGATGCTCCCGTTAATAAAACATATTGTCCCATCCTACTCTCCTTATTGTGCTGTAAATCCACCGTCTATATTAAATACTGCTCCCGTTGTCCATTTCGAAGCATTCGAAAGCAAAAAAACAATTCCATTTGCAATATCAATAGCTTCACCCCAACCAAGTAAATGCATTTCCTGAATCTTGTCTTCATAATTCTCATCAAATTTATTTTCCACATGGTCTGCCATAGTGGTTTTAATAAATCCTGGTGCTATACAATTAACCCGTATTTTTTTTGATGCAAACTCTACTGCAAGAGCTTTTGTCATTCCTATAATTGCAGCTTTACTAATAGCATAAGCAGCATTACAAGCAGAGCCAACCAGACCATAAACAGATGATATAAATACAATAGAACAACTTGATTCTTTATCAAATACTCTACGATCAGAAAATATTTTAGCTAATTCTAATCCTGCCTGAGTGTTAACACGCTGCACCCTTTCATATTCAGAAGAAGATAAACTTCTTATCGGTATAACCGATGCTACCCCTGCACAATGCACTAACCCATGAAATTTCCCTATTTCTTGCTTTATCTTAATAATATGTTCTTTTAATATTTCTGTCCTTGTGACATCACAAGCAATGCCAATAGTTTCACCTTTGCACGCTTCTGCCGTTTTTTCTAAATCTTCATCATTCAAATCAAAAAGTAAAAGATTTGCTCCTAATGCACTTGCCAATATCGCTGTTTCCCTTCCGATACCAGATGCTGCACCAGTAATTATGATATTCTTTCCTTCTAAGGACATCGGATTCATATATGATTCCTCCCTATAAAAAACATCCTCCATCAACATAAATACCCCTGCCTGTAGTGTGAGATGACAAATCGCTTAACAAGTAAATTATCGCATTAGCAACATTCTCCGCACTTCCTATTCCTAAAACAGAACCTGCCCCTAATTCCTGCAGATTACTCCCATTTTCGAGAGTCTTATCCATCATCTCTGTATGAATCATTCCAGGAACAACCGTGTTAATACGAATATTTTTAGATGCTAATTCAATCGCCAGACATTTTACAGAGGCATCCAACGCAGCTTTTGATGCAGAATAAATTGTCTGACATGATTCCCCTCTTTCCACTACTACTGAAGAAATTCCTACAATACTCCCACCATTCGAATATTTCCTTTTTACATACTGTTTAACAAGCTCAACAAATGAAAAATAATTTACATTCATGACTTCAAACATTTTTTTCTTTGACAAAGCCCTAATCGGAATCACCCCCAAAATTCCTGCACTATGTACCATGCCATCTAGTTTTCCGACATTCTGAACAATATCCTCAAATAACCCTTCAAAATTCTCTTCTTCATCAAAATCAAATACCCTATATAAATGAATATTCCCTTCCATCTGTGTTATTACATTTTTTAGACGTTCTTCATTCCTTCCTATAATGATAACTTGAGCCCCTTCTTTTGCACAGGCAATAGCAGTTGCTCTTCCTATACCAGAAGAACCACCCGTTATCAGTATTTTTTTTCCTTTGAGGTCAAATGAAATCATCTAGAACATCCCCCATCAAATTTTTCATCCCATACATAATCAGAACGTACAATTGGTAATACCACTTCAGGGACTAATTGTATTGAAACCACTCCCAATGACAATCCCACGCCAAAACCCGATAATAATAATCTTATTTTTTCGTGCTTGTTCTCCAATTCCGTACACAAATCCGCTATTGAAATAGGTATAGATGCACTACTGACATTCCCATATTTTTGAATTGTAATCGGCACTTTTTCTGTTGGGATTTTTAATTTTCTGATAATATGATTTAACATCATCAAATTTGCTTGATGCAATATAATATAATCATAATCAGAAAATTTCTTTTGAAAACATCGATTAAATTCTTCCAATAATTCTGGCACCTGTGTAATGGTAAATTCAAAAACATCTGTCCCATTCATCTTGGGCATTTCTGCTTCCCAATCTGGATTATGCCTATTTAACGGATGCCTTTGTCCTCCTTCCGGTGTATAAATGGCTCGGTATCCGGAGCCGTCTGACTGCAGAATCCCCTCTAACACATCACTGCCACATTCTAAAAGAGTCGCTGAACCTCCATCACCAAATAAAAGTTCTCCTGGCAAATCATAGTTCACATCTCCTGCCAACAAAAGTGCTTTCTTAATTGCTCCACCCTCCAACATACCTGCCAACACATATAAGCCATATACATAACCAGAGCATCCTAAATTTATATCAAATGCCATGCAGGATTTTCGTAGTTTTAGTCGTTCCTGAAGAATAATTGCTGTTGATGGTCTCTTATAATCTGGATTTTGTGAGATAAATATCAGTGCATCAATGTCTTCTCTTACAACATTCCTTTGTTCTATCAATTTGTCTGCTGCTATAAAACATAAATCAGACGTAGTCTGCCCGTTCAGGGACAAAAAACGTTTTTCCACACCAGTCGACTTGATAAACCTTTTTACTGCCTTCTCATTCATATCCTTTGTCAATTCTCTTGTATCATAACAGTTTGATGGTAACGCCGCACACAAGCCACTTATCCTAATATGTTTAAATACACCCTTAGACATTCTTTTACTCCATCATATCAATTGCATCCTTAACCGTAATAATTTCTTTTACGTCAACACCCTTTACAATTTTATGAAAATTAGAATCCATTACTGCAATAAATGATAACACCGCAATAGAGTCCCATTCTTCATAATCACTTAATTTATCTGTTATCTTTAATTCCCCCTCATCTAATTCCATAATCTCTTCTAACATTGCAATTTTTTCCTCTTGACTCATAATTTATTCCTCCTTTTCATTTTACAATTTTAAATATGAATTTGATATTCCCTATCAACAAAGCTATAAACTAATTGTTCTAATTTATTTTTCCTTCCTTCCCATTCCGATTTCAACAATCCATAACAATAAACATCATGATATTCACCCTTTATCAATCGATGCTGGCGTAAAACTCCCTCCAAAATCCCCCCTGTTTTCTTACTTAACATACCCACTCTATGATTAATATCTAGTACTTCACCGTAGCTTTTATGGCAACAGAGATAATCAAACTTAATAACATTCATAAAATATACCTGAATTGCCCCATACCCCATATCCTGATATTCTTGATCAATCAAATAGTTCCCATCTGTTACAAAATCCCCTTCTGGATGAACCGTATATTGATATATTCCAAAAGGAATATCGTCAAGATAAAATACAAACAAACCTCTGTTTTCATCTTTTAATAAAGATGCAATATAATCTTTATGCTCTTCTTCCGTGATATCATGCTGCGAGTACATCATATTTTTTACAAAGGGCTGGTTTCTCCATTCCCTTATCTCCATGATTGTCTCTTTATCTAAATGTTTTAATTCTACCGCCTTAAAATGCTTCTTCATACAACCTCATATTTCTTTATCCCATCACATTCCACAATAACAGATTACTTTTAGCTTTTCTATAATAGATTACCACTATTTTTCTATTCGTTCCAGCTGAAACTGCGATAACACCCAGTCACTTTGCCGAACCAAATCCTCCTCATTATCGCCCTCCACAATAAAAAATCCCCGGTTGATAATCGAATGTCCGTCAACTACTTTAAGGAGCCGTTCTTCTGCCTGCATTCTGCAGTCCCATGCCAAAAGATTACACTGCCGCTTTAAATCCTCTTCACCCGGTATAAGCTTCACCCGGACATCCTCAAAATCAAAGAAACGGATTTGGATACATCTTATCTCCTGCACCTCAAAATTCGCCTGCCCATTCAACAAAAATCTGATAAACTCCTCCTCCATATCAATACCTGTGGCTAAAGGAATAAACTTATCCTGTAGATTATGACCGGCTGGTCTGGGCGCAATTTCAATCACAAAAACTCCATTTTCATTTACGATAATATCTGCATTAACCAAACAATCATCATAATCCAGTGTCCATACCACCTTTTCCATGCAGGCGTTTACATCATCCCATAACTCTTTGTTTTTCTCATTTTTTATAACGGAAAAACTGGCAATAGCCTGCCGGACAGGCAGCGGTGTCAACACTTTTTTCCGCAAAAGAACAAGATAAAACTTACCGTTTATAACCACACCGTCCACACCATATTCAATTCCATCTACCGCCTCCTCAAAAACAAAATCTTCGTCTCCCGCTGCAATTTTCTGATAAACTTTTTTCGTCTCTTCTTCGTTGTTGACAAAAAACACCTCTCTGCTTCCGGAACCAAAACGTGGTTTCAATATAGCAGGATATTTCATTGCGTCCGGCTGCGGTTTTATCTCACTATTCACAAGAAATGATTCTATCGGACGGAGATTTTGCTCCTGCAAAACCGAATGAAACAGATATTTATCTGTACTCAGTTCAGTTGCTCTTCGCTTAACTCCTCTTAATCCAAATTTTTCATTTACGTATCCCGTTGTGATTAAGTAGCGTCCAATCGGAACCGGAAGCACCAAATCCGGATGTATTTCCTCTATCACCTTATGTACTGCATCCATATCAGAAATATCCACCATCACAGCTTTATCTGCATACTGCATGCCTTCCGCTTCTGCATTTCCATCCAGCGCAATTACATAAATTCCCTGTTTTTGCGCCAGAAGGATTACATGTATTGCATCCCTTCCTGCTCCAATTACCAATCCTGTCGTTTTCATGGTATTTCCTTTCTACATCTATCCTGCAATGCTCCTTACCCAATCGTTGCTTCCCGATTCCTATTCTATCATATCCCAGGATAGCGGTGTACCTTTTTTTACCTCTTCCCGGACAGCTCTTCCCAGTACTTTAACATAATGCATTGTATGCAGTCCCTTTCCCGGACGGATGGATTTAACATTTTCTTCTGTAATCGCTTCACCCTTTTTCATATCCTTTACCACATAAAGAGACCTTGTCCCGCTTCTGGCTCCTTCCTGTTTATCCGTCAGCTCAAAGGTTGCTTTTCCCAGCGCCTTTTCCAGATTCCGGATTTGCCTGACCATATCGGTAAACTCCTCTATCTCCATGGAAAATGCGGCATCCGGTCCTCCGTCCTCACGTTTAATCGTAACGTGTTTTTCCAGTACTTTTGCACCCAGGGCAATTCCCCCTAAGGCAACCTCACTTCCCAAAGTATGGTCGGATAATCCCACCATACAGTCAAAGGTATTTTTCATTAACGGAATTACCTTAAGATTCATATCCTCATAGGGACACGGATAGGCAGAGGTACATTTTAGCAGAATTACCTGTTCGTTTCCCTCTTCCCGGCAAACCCTTAATGCCCGCTCTATATCTTCTAAATAAGCGGTTCCGGTAGAAATAATCACCGGCTTTCCGGTTTTGGCAATCCTTCTCAGCATGGGAATATCATTAATCTCGTAGGATGCCACTTTAAATGCCGGCATACCGATTTCCTCCATAAAATCAACCGCAGTCAAATCAAAGGGAGAGGAAAAGCAGCTTAATCCCAGACTGTTTGCATAATCCAGCAAATCCTTCTGCCATTCCCATGGCGTATAGGCTTTCTGATACAGACTGTACAGGGTTTCGCCGTCCCATAATCCGCCATGAATCTGAAATTCCGGATTATCACAGTCAATGGTAATGGTATCTGCCGTATAGGTCTGAAGCTTAACCGCATCCGCACCGGAATCCTTTAACCGATATATGATTTCCTTTGCCCGCTCAAAATCCATCAAATGATTAGCTGACATTTCTGCAATAATATATGCAGGTGAATTTTCACTGATTATACGATTATCAATTTGAATTTCCTTTTTCACCTTGTTCCTCCTTATCCGTAAACAACTGTTTATCAGGTAATATTAAAATCCAATATCGGATTTTCTTCCCCATGTCCCGGAAAAACAATTACATTCCATGGCAGTCTGGTTAAAAATGGTTTGGTAACACTATAATACTCCTTTTTACTTCCTCCGGGCAGCCGGGTAATCAGCGCATTATCTCCCACCAGACTGTCGCCGCTAAACAAATATTTTCCATCCGCCAGTATACAGATGCTTCCCTCCGAATGTCCCGGTGTCTCCACCAGACGGAAAATTATTCCTTTCCATTCAAATTGATATTCTCCTGCAAAATCAATATCTGCATGGCACCCATATTCTTCATCCAGTATATTTTCCGCCGCTTTTACAATAACCGGGTTTTTCTCCAGCAGGAACGCCTTAAGAAACGCAGCCAAATTCTTTTTGGGATTCGGCAGGCTTTCCTTTGCCCGCTCTCCGCAAATCACTGTGCATTTCCAGTTTTCCCGGAAAAAATTCACTCCGGAAATATGGTCAAAATGCTCATGGGTCAAAATAATCCATACTTCCTTAATCCCTTTTTGTCTGAATGTATCTTCTACCTCCCGATTGACATGAGGGTCTATAATTAACGCCGAGTCCCCTTTTATCAGAACGTACATATTAGAGCCAAAAAAATCCAGTGTGTATCTGTTAATCTCTGTCTCCTCTATTTTATAATCGCTTAACATACCTTCTCCCCCTAAAATTCGATTATACTCCGCTGATTTCACCTTTCGCCTGCTTTTTATTGTAACATTGCATCACTGTAAAAACAACGCTAAACTTCTATTTTCCCCGTTTTTCCCTCATCATTTTATACTTTATCTCTGCCAGTTTCCAGTCCTCTTCATTGTCAATATCCTGTACCTCCAGCTCCGACATCACCAGCGGCAGTGTGCGTTTTGCCGGCACATCGCCCAGCACATTGGCAACCCGCATCACATAAAACTGTCCACAGTCATGATAAATCGGCTCCAAATCCTGTGAACGGGTAAGGGCATACTCCGGATACTGATATTCAAGCCCGCCTTCCCGGATAACATGAGCCCTTTGCGGTGGAAAAGAAAATCTCACCACCGGCGTAACCGCATCCGCATTCTCTTTTTCCATCAGTTCCATTGCATTCCTCAGCTTCTCTGCTGTCACAAAAGGCGCCGTGGGATAAAGACATACCGCCAGGTCAAAATCCTGTCCCCTTTCTTTATATTCGGAAAATACCTCCTTTAATACGTCATTGGTTGTGGCGTAATCGTCTGCCGTTTTTTCACTCCGCATAAAGGGCACATTTGCCCCGTATTGTCTTGCAATTTCCGCAATCTCTTCGCTATCCGTAGAGACCATCACCTCATCAAATAATTGGGAATCTATAGCGGCTTCAATGGAATATGCCATGATTGGCTTGCCGCAGAACTCTTTGATATTTTTCTTCGGAATACGCTTGCTGCCACCTCTTGCTGTAATAATTGCTATTTGCTTACCCTGCATGAATCTTCGCCTCCCTGCTCCATTCTTTTTTGGGTGTATCTCTTAACCCGGCAATCACGGTCAGGTTCAAAATGCCTGACCGCAATAAACCGCATTATAATAATTATATCGGCAGACCGGTTGTGGTTCTTTAATATTTACACATCCGTTCCTTCTTCTATCCATTCCTTTAATTTCTTCTGCAATTCTTTCTTATCAGGCAAATATAGCTGATACTCTGACGCATAAATATTGGCATTGTCTGGCAATGTAATTTCTACAAGAGTATCATCCTTTTCCTTACATAGCAAAATTCCTACTGTTGGATTCTCTTCCGGCAGCCTTTCATAGAGGCTTGAATTATACTGCCTTTGCAATGTACGTATTCCCCAACTAGATTTTGCTGATTCTATCTCGTAAAATTTTCGTTCATCCTCATTCTCTATCCGCATAAGCAGCAAATAGTGTGACCATGAAACAATAAAAGGTTGTTCCTTATCCAATTCTTCAAACACTGTTTGGGATTTTTTTACTGCAAATTCCTCAAACAGTGTCTGGGAAATTCGATCTGCATATGTGAGATAAAATTTTCTGGCATACTCTAAGTTCGTTTCCGAAAATCCTCTGCCAAATTCCTTTGTAAGGCTTTCTGATAATTTTTTCAAAACCTGCTTTCCATATTTCGCCCGCTCTTTTCCTTCTTGTTGTTCGTCAACAATCCATTTCCCAAGTGAGTAATAAGTCATTAATTGCACTAGATTTACCTGTTTTGCAGTAATCTGCCTTGCATACTGAATCAGTTCAATGGAATCTGCAATCAACATATCTAAAGACTGTTTTGCTTCTATTGTTTCATTTTTGCTATCCATCTATTCGCCTCCAACTCGTCTTATATTATTCAGCGCAGTGTCGCAGCTTTTAAGTACGTTTTCAAATGTTTATATAAAAACTGCAATTTATACATTTAAGTATCTCTCTATTGACTATCTTTACTATACCTAAAATCTTATTATCCCACAAGCCCTTTCCTGCTTTAACATTTTGGAATTTGTTTGGACGGAAACAAATCCCTGTCCCAACGCCAAAATTTGTGGTATTCTATAATGGAACAGAAAGCCGCCCGGCAAAAGAGGTCATGCATTTATCGGATGCATACGAGCACAGGGAAAATCAGCATGCACTTGATTTAACGTGTATTGTATATAACATCAATCCGGGGTATAATAGGGATATCAAAAAAAATTCTTCAATACAATAAAAAATAATCCAGCGTAAATATTTTGGGGAGGATAAATGATGAAGGCACTTATATTAAATTCAGGAACAGGAACACGAATGGGAGTTCTAACCTCTGAACACCCGAAATGCATGACGGAAATATCAAATACGGAAACCATCCTCAGCCGGCAGCTGACCATGCTGGCAGAGGCAGGCATAGACACTGTAATTATGACCACCGGCGCCTTTGATGATGTATTAGTCAATTATTGTCTGAATCTTGACCTGCCTTTGGACATAAAATTCGTAAAAAATCCACTCTATCAGCATACCAATTATATCTACTCCATCTACTGCGCAAGGGAATATCTGGAGGATGATATCCTGCTTCTCCACGGTGATTTGGTTTTTGAATATGAGGTACTGGAAGCTCTGTTAAACCACGAAACCAGTTGTATATCGGTAAGCTCTACGCTTCCACTGCCCCAAAAGGATTTTAAGGCGGTAATCCAATCGGGAAAAATCCGGCAAATCGGCATTGAATTTTTTAATGAGGCAATGCCTGCGCAGCCATTTTATAAGCTGTTAAAAAAGGACTGGCTTGTCTGGCTGGATTCCATTGTTACCTTCTGTGAAAACGAAAACACCGGATGCTATGCGGAAAATGCGTTCAATACGGTATCCGACCAATGTGCGCTTTATCCGCTGGATGTAAAGAATCTGCTTTGCAGCGAAATTGACAATCCGGAAGATTTAGCCGTAGTCTCAAACAAATTACATGAGATTGAGTCCCGGCTGGTATACATGAGCTTTTCCACGGATATGCTGCACGGCGGTCATATCTCCATTATTCAAAAGGCGAAAAAACTCGGGAAGCTGATTATCGGCGTCCTGTCCGATGAAGCGGTAATTAGTTACAAGCGGTATCCGCTGCTCCCCTTTGAAGAGAGAAAAATTATGTTTGAAAATATCGCAGGCGTTTACCGGGTAGTGGAGCAGAATACCCTGAGTTACCGGGAAAATATTGAGAAATACCGACCGGACTATGTGGTACACGGCAACGACTGGGTAACCGGCTTCCAAAAACCAATCCGGGACGAGGTAGTTTCTACGCTCGCCACATACGGCGGCAAGCTTGTAGAGTATCCCTATTCTGCGGATGAAAAATTCCGGGTATTGGAAAACCGGGCCAGGGCAGAATTATCCCTGCCGGATATGCGAAGAGCACGTCTGAAAAAATCTCTGGCGTTAAAAGGGTTAATCACCGCACTTGAAGCGCATAGCGGTCTCACCGGATTGATTGCGGAAAAAACCGTCGTCTATGAGCAGGGTGAAGCACACCAGTTTGACGCCATGTGGATAAGCTCCCTGTGCGACTCTACAGCAAAGGGAAAACCGGACATCGAGTTAGTGGACATGACTTCCCGTTTCCGCACCATTGACGATATTATGGAGGTTACCACAAAACCGATTATTTTTGACGGCGATACCGGCGGACTAACGGAGCATTTTGTCTATACCGTCCGCACATTGGAGCGCATGGGAGTATCCATGATAATTATAGAAGATAAGACCGGACTCAAGAAAAATTCGCTCTTTGGGGCAGAGGTAGTGCAGACACAGGATTCCGTTGAACATTTCTGCGAAAAAATCAAAGCGGGAAAACACGCCCAAAAAACAAAGGATTTCATGATATGCGCCCGCATCGAGAGTTTAATTCTTGAACAGGGCATGGAGGATGCCCTTACCCGCGCCTTTGCCTATACGGAAGCAGGTGCAGATGCCATCATGATTCACAGCCGGAAAAAAGAGCCGGAGGAAATCTTTACCTTTGTAGAAAAATTCCGTGACCGGGATACCGAAACCCCTGTGGTCGTTGTCCCCACCACGTTTAATGCCGTTACGGAAGAGGAATTTAAAAAACGGGGAGTAAATGTGGTTATCTATGCCAACCAGCTTACCCGGACAGGATTTCCGGCAATGCAGAACGCCGCAAAAACCATATTGGAGCATCATCGGGCAAAGGAATGCGATGATATATGCATGCCGTTTAAAGAAATCATTACCTTAATTCCGGAGGAGCTTTAAATAGCATTTCGCAATTTCCTGTGGGAAATTTAAGACCGAAAGGAGCGTATGTCTGTGGAACAGAAAATACTGTATGCCGATAACGGGTATGCCGGACTGCACCGTTACCTGCTGGAAAACCGTTTAAAAAATATTCTTTTGGTCTGCGGTGCATCCTTTGACACCCTGCCGATAAAGGAATATTTTTCTACATGGGAAAAACAGTCCGGAATAACCGTAACCCGTTTTTCCGATTTTGAACCAAATCCCCAATATGAATCGGTAGTAAAGGGCGTCCGGCTGTTTCATGCCAGTCATTGCGACGGTATTATTGCCGTGGGCGGCGGAAGCGCAATGGATGTCGCCAAATGCATCAAGCTTTATGCCAATATGGATTCCCATATTCCTTATTTGGAGCAGTCCATTGTCCCCAACGATATCCTGCTTGCCGCCGTACCCACCACCAGCGGTACCGGAAGTGAAGCCACAAAATTTGCCGTCATTTACCATCAGGGGGAAAAACAGTCCGTATCGGATGACAGCGCCGTTCCGTCCGCAGTTTTAATGGATGCGTCGTTATTAAAAACCCTGCCCTTATACCAGAAAAAGGCAACTATGATGGACGCTTTCTGCCATGCAGTCGAATCCTTCTGGTCAGTTCACTCTACAGACGAGAGTAAACGCTGTGCCGGTAAAGCGATACAACTGATTCTGGATAACCGGGACGCGTATTTATCCAATCAGGATGCCGGCAACGAAGCCATGCTTTATGCCGCCAATTATGCGGGAAAAGCAATAAATATTGCCGCAACCACCGCAGGACATGCCATGTGTTATAAGCTTACCACTCTTTACGGAATTGCCCACGGCCACGCTGCGGCGCTTTGCGTCGGACCCCTTTGGAAATATATGCTGTATCATGTAAATCTCTGTACGGATTCGAGAGGAGCCGAATATTTGACCTCTGTATTTGATGAGCTTGCAAACGTAATGCATTGCGACTGTGCCGAAGCCGCTATGGATTTATTCCGGCATATTTTAACAGAGCTTAAGCTTCCCGCTCCAACAGCAGACCCGGCAGATTTTGATTTGTTAAAGCGTTCCGTGAACCCGGAACGGTTAAAAAATAATCCGATTAAATTAGATGAAGACACTCTGGATAGTTTATACCACCAGATACTCGGAAAGGAAGAATAAATGAAAGCAGAAAAATTAGTTGAATTAATCGGTGCGGACTTTTACACGGGAGTACCGGATTCCCAGTTAAAGGCTTTATGCGACTATCTGATGGATTATTACGGCATAAATCCAAAGCATCATGTCATTGCTGCAAACGAGGGAAACTGTACCGCATTGGCGGCAGGATACCATCTGGCAACAGGCAGGGTTCCCGTAGTCTATATGCAAAACAGCGGCGAGGGCAATATCATCAATCCGGCTGCTTCTTTACTGAATGATAAAGTATATGCCATACCGGTTATCTTTATTATCGGCTGGCGGGGAGAACCGGGAATCCATGACGAGCCGCAGCATATTTATCAGGGTGAAATCACCTTAACCCTTTTGGAAGCTATGGGGATTCAAGCCTTTATCATTGGAAAGGATACCACGGATGAAGAGGTATCCTCTGCAATGAACGAATTTAAAACCGCCCTTGCTGCCGGCAGAAACGTTGCCTTTGTCATCAGAAAAGGAGCGCTTTCCTATGGGGAAAAAACAGAATACCGAAATAACAATCCGATGGTACGGGAAGACATTATCCGCCACATTGTCAATGCAGCCGGTGAAGACCCGGTTATCTCTACAACAGGAAAAGCAAGCCGGGAGCTTTTTGAAATCCGGGAGGAAAAAGGGCAGAGCCATAAATATGATTTTTTGACGGTAGGCTCTATGGGACACGCCTCCTCCATTGCACTGGGAGTTGCCGTCCATAAACCGGATACACGAGTCTGGTGCATCGACGGCGACGGCGCCGCACTCATGCATATGGGCGCCCTGGCAGTTATCGGCGCCCAGCATCCGAAAAACCTGGTTCATGTGATAATCAATAACGGTGCCCACGAGACTGTCGGCGGAATGCCCACGGTAGCCGCCGAAATTGATTTGGTCTCCATTGCCAAAGCATGCGGATATCCCGCTGCCGTAAGCGTAAGCACCCCGGAAGAATTAGACCATGCGCTTTGGCATGCCAAAATGCAAAACTCCCTTAGCCTGATTGAAGTAAAATGCTCTATCGGCGCAAGGGAAAATCTCGGCAGACCGACAACAACCGCACTGGACAATAAGGAAAGCTTTATGCAGTTCCTCAGGAATCAATAAACCAAAATCGGCGCAATGTGCTTTAAAATGATATCCAGCCAGGCTTTACACCGTTCATCGTCGGCAATTTTATTCCCTTCCATATCCTCTAACCAATATTCATACTCTGCCAGCTCAAATCTGCCGTCATCCTTCACCGGAGAGGGATTGACAAAAAAGAAGGTTTCTTCCTTTGCAAAGATGGCCGCCTGATAGAAATCATTGGGATGTATGCTCTCTGTCAATGCATACTCCCGTTCACTGTTTCCCCCGAACACCTTGGGCAGCCTTCCGTCTGTCGGTACCTCCGGACCGTTCACCCCTGCCAGTTTCCGCATGATATTACTGTAATCACTGGCGGAGACCACCTCATCTACAACACCTTTTCCGTCTGCGATACCACCCCGGAACATAAATGCTACGTTGGAGCGTTCCTTGGAAAGAAAATGTGTGTCTCCCTGAACCAGATATCCCTGCCCGTGGTCGGAGAATAAGGATACCACAATTTCCTCCTCCTGATAATTCTCCTCCAAAAATAAATACAGGTATCTCAGCCAGCGGTCAATATGCTTTGCCTCCTGAATATACATCTCCGCCTTGTTCCGGCTATAGCTCTGCTTTACCGAAGTCTCGCCCTTACTTTCATAGGTTCGCAGCTCCAACGGCAAATCCTTTTGTACGTCTGCCGGCAAATCATCCTGGTCCGCTATATCATGCAAATCACCGATGCATATCCAGAGATACTGGTTTATCTCCTTAAACGCCTCCAAATGGTTCAGGGTATCGCCAATCATTTCATGTACCTTAAAGCCCACCTTCTGGTGCTGGTAAACAAACCGGTCGTATCCTCTGGCATGTCCATACGCCGGAATAATCCGCCAGTTTCCGGAAAAGTTTGCCGTATAATATCCGTCCTTGTGGAAATATTCCGCCAAAGTCGGCGTATCCAGCGGCATTGCACAATCCAGTGTATTATGGAACAGCATATGATGGGTGGTATCCAGACCGGTTACATAATTGACAATACTTGGATAGGTCCATTCCGCCGTATTATATGCCCGGCTGCAAATCGTACCCTTTTTAAAATATTCATATGTATAGGGCATATATTGTTGAAAATCTTCCCCCTGTAAAATACACTGCGCCAATCCGTCCACAAATATATTCAGCACCAGCCGTTTTTTGGAGGAATCGTACCGCAGGGGAATCGGGTTACCCAGATAACATTTATTTGAAGAAATGAACTTTGTGTTATTTTTCACGCGGTAATAGTTAAAATGATTGGGTAAATGCTGTACAACCGTCTGCCGCTTCCCGCTCTCTTCAAATGTATACACGGTCACCGCCTCACTGCCGGCAATCGGCACCAGATACTCCGTATCCCCGGCTATGTTTTTTGCATCCGCAATATGAATCATTTGTCCCTTTTCTATCTCATGAGCCTCCAAAAATTCCGCCTTTAAATGAATGACATCCATATTTTCATGCCCATATTGTTTTCCCGAAAACTTGGACAGGAACTGGTCCTTAAACACTCCGACAAACCTTCTGCTGTATTGGCTCTCATAATAATACTTTCCGACTATCTGCTCATAATCACGAAATGCGGTTTCACTGAAACCAAACTGGTTTCTTTCCATCATCTCCAGCATAGTTAATTGCTCTTCTTTTTCCAGAAACTGCTCATGTTCAGTAAATGCGTTTGCCTGCTCCACAAATTTATTTAATGCCTCTTCCGTTTTTTCCCTTATCTGTAATTCTTCAAGCTTTGCATCCTTGCCGTAACTATACAGCACTCCCGCTTTATAATAATTGATATAGGCATCCATCCATTGCTCCGTTATCTCCTTGATATATGCCAGATTATAGTACATATCCCCGTTTAACGGCAGCCGCCGTACTCCCTGCAAAGCCAGGGCTTCCGCCTCTTCTATACCCCCCCCCAGTATATGCAGGCTCATTTTCATGGACAGTAAATCAATATCGTCGGGGCATTCCTTTTCATACTGATTGACTAATTCTGTTCCCTCTTCTACCTCTCCGTTTGCCAGACAGGCTTCTATCCGCTCTTTTATTCCGCTCATCCCATTCATTCCTTTCCTTTATCATAATCTCCGAAAACTGTATCCGCACAGCACTTCCCTGCTTAAAGCCCGTCCCAGACAACACATACCGCCTCTGCAGCCTCCAGCAGAAGCTCAAAATAAATTTTCAGCTTTTTATACCGCTCTGCCGGCAAAACCTGTCCCTTCTGCTCAAACAGCCCTATAAACAATTCCAAATTTGATGCATCAATTTCCCGCTGGATAAAAAAATCCTCCTCCAGCGCATTATAAAATTCGCAAATTTCCTGGATTTGCTGATTAATCGACGAATATTCCCGGGATGAATTTACCCCTTTTTCAGCAAGCTTTAACCCCTGTCCGGCAAGAGAGATTCCCTCCTTCAGTTTCTCCTTTAAACGGTATAAGTTCTGTTTACTGTCCTGTATCCGCTGCCATACCGTTTCCCGCCGGCTAAGGGAAAAGGCGGGCTCCACCCTGTCAAGGCAAGCCCCGAAGTCAAATTCCACCTCCGCCTGTCCGGCGAGAGCCTCTTTCAGTGTCATAATCTCCGTTCCCTCAATCTTAGCTCCCCCCTCGGTAGCATCAATTACCCTGATTTCCGGATGGGCGGCAACGGACTGTTCAAACCATCTCAGGTAGGCGATATACTCCCTAAGGGTATAAACGGTGTTTCCATAAATATCCTCTGTCTCTAACAAGAAGCCACGAGCCACCAGTTCCTTTTCCCTTCCGACATACATCTGCTGTCCCTTCAGCGCTAAATCCTGTCCGGTTAAGATAATACATTTAAAGCCCCAATACCGGCATAGTGAAAATGCCAGCGTAGCCACGGAACCGCCGCTTTCCAGCTGCTCAAGCTTATGTCCCGCAGCTTCATAAAGACTTTGGATATAGGTATTTTCCCCACTGCCAAATATAATTTTTGACTCCGGCAGCATCTCCAAAATCCGGTAATTCATATCCGTACCTCCCACAACCGGGATTCCGTTTATCCGTTCGTCATCAAATAAAGCCGTTGGCTTGCACGGGTCTACGGAAACCAGTATATCCGGTACGATATCCCTTTCCAGTAAATATTTGACCGCCGAATCCACACATACAATAAACGCATGCCCCTTTGCCTGCTTTAACAGATGAACATTTTTTTCCAGGGAAGGCCCCGCCGAAACAATAATTGCCGCCATATCTTCCGGAAAAACACCGCAAAAGCTGTCCCCGCAGTAGCTTTTGGCTATATAACGCAAATTCTTAATATTGTTGACTACCGCATCATGCCCCATCAGCCTGGCGGTAGCCGCATTGGCACGGTTCCTGCGAATCTGGTAATTAATCCTTTCCGCAAAATAATCATACTGCTCCGGAAAAATCTCCCGGTATTTGGGAAGCGCCGTATACTGCACCTTTTCCTGATTGAAATAGTCAATCAGCTCCTCCAGCAGCCTGGGAAATTCCGACACCGGATAATAGGGCTTGCCCTCCCGTGGTTTTCCGGAGGTCACCAGATATCCCCGTTCGCCAAGGACATTATCTATTTCACGCAAATCCTTTATGCTCCGCAGCACGGCTTCCTCCGGTTCATAAAAAATCACCTTTGCCGCCTCACCGCAGGTCTCCATAATTGCCCTCGGAAAAATACCGTTTCCATAGCCAAAAACAACAAGAATACTTTCCTTTTCCATATTCTCATACTGCTTTGCAAACTTTTCTGCTTCCGCTTCCGGCCGATACAGACTGTTCATCCGATAGACATTGCCGTTTGCGCAAATCTCCAAAATTTCCGTTCCGTCCTTTGCCAAAATCACATTAACCGCTATATCCATGCCACAACTCCTTCTTCCGGTACCGGCTTTTTGCTATAATCCTCAGCAGCACCCTGACATTTCCAAAATTTCCTTTATCACAATATCATAGGTAAAGCTTTCACAGACCTTACGATAGCCGTTTTCGGCAATCTGTCTCCGCTCCTCCTCATGCTCCAGGTAATAGGCAATCTTTTCCCGTAAATCCGCCAGGCTGTCATAGACCACCAAATCCTTTCCCGGCTCAAAATAATCCTCTATCTCTTTCTGGTAATTCGTAAGCAAAAACCCTTTGCACCCTAGCACATCAAATACCCTTAAAGGAATCCCCGACTGAATGCTCTTAATCGTAATATTTAAGTTAATTTTACTGCAATGATAAATTTTCGGTGTAACGGTAACCGGGTCCGCCATGCCTTTATTGACAACACCGGGAAGATGCCCGGTGTCACTTTTCGTATAGATGGTAACCGGATACCTCTCCGACAAATCCCGGAAAATCCGCTCTCTTTCCAATGTCGCACATAGCTTTCCGATATACATATCCGCAATAATGTCCTTATCCTCTTCCCGATAATCTTCAATAAATGCATAACCCAGCCGCTTCTTTAATTCGGAAACTGCTTCCTCCGTAAGGCTGTCTGCAATAAAATTATACCCATATACATTAAGCTGCGCTTCCACTATGCCCTGTACATATCCCCGCCAATACTCCGGCAGCCAGTGAAGCCATTCATCCTTTCCATATTTCAAATTGCCGACAAAACAGACGTCATGCCCATACTCCTCCCTGTCCGTTTCGGATATTGCAGCAAACCTTTCCTCTGTCATCGGTTTTGTCGCCAGCGGCATATAAAAGATTGTTTCCGGACTGACTGCATGAAATCGCTCATACTGTACCCGGTCAAACACGAATATACGGTTCACCGGATTTTTTACCGCCTTTGCATATAAATGCATCTCCGGACAATCATATATCCAACTAATATAGCGTATGTGATATATCTGGCAAATTTTAGAGACAATCGGAAGAAAACAAATAGAAAAGACAAACTTATATTTCCTCTCCTTCATCTCCTGCAAAAAAGCCTGAAAAAACTGCTTATCCCCATCATAATCATCCGTATCATAAGAAAAAAGATGAACGGTATACCCCATTTTTTCCAGAGCTTCCATACACTCCGGCTCTGCTAAAACACCTATTTTACATAACAGTACATCCATAGCCCTTCTATACCCCTCCGTCAACCATCCCGCTTTCTAATAAACCAATCTATATCCAAAATGGCACAGACATCTTATGCTCACCCTTTTCCAGTACAATCATGGAATCATAATAATGTATGGATTGAATGGTCTGGGTCAATATATCCGGCTGTAAATCAGCCGACAGGGAATATCTGGC
Organism: Bacteroidales bacterium; assembly: GCA_023664535.1. Classification (GTDB taxonomy): domain Bacteria; phylum Bacillota; class Clostridia; order Lachnospirales; family Lachnospiraceae; genus CAG-590. The sequence continues at coordinate 49,744 of JAMPFJ010000011.1, read as the reverse complement.
ATTCAAAGCGTCTACAAAATTCTTTGAATATTCTGCAAAACTATGGGGATTCTTATACCCGCCTTTAAACTCCGGCCAATATGAGGTATGCATGTCTTCACACAGATATACTCCCCCCTCCGCAAGAATCGGGAACAGTTCTTCAAAGGTAACTATCTGCTGATTCATCGTATGACCGCCATCATCAATAATAATATCCACCTGTGGAATTTCTTTTTTCACCCTTTGCAGAAATTCTCTGTCCTCCTGAGAACCGATATATATCTTTATCTGTTCTTCTTCATAATTTCTGCACTCCTCCATAATATCAATTCCGATAATATGGCTTTGCGGACCGAAGTAGTTTTTCCACATTTGAAGCGAGCCCCCGCCCCAAATCCCGATTTCCAACACGGTAACCGGCCGGTTGCGGAATCGCTCAAAATGCCTGTGGTATACCTCAAAATAATGACTCCATTTCCCCATTTTATTATGGGATTCCAAAAAGAAGAAATGCTCTAACGGATTCATGGATTCCGAATCAAGGGCATTTGCCACATCCCCCACCGTCAAAAGCTTTTTCTTATTGTCCGCCTTATATTTCATTTTGCCACAATTGACGTCATACAAATCAAGCGCTGTCCATTCCTGCAGCTGCGCAATTTCCTTTTTCACATCGACAATCAGCTCCGCAAACGGCACAGCGGCATCCTCCGTCCTGCCCTGCTGCACACACTGTATCAATGCACTAAGCGCCTTTATCATCGCCGTTTCAATCCAAATCATTCCTCCACCGTTACAGCAGCTATTTTTCAGCTCTGCACTATACTGTGCCAGCTCCTCCACCTGATTCACAAAATCCAAGAGAAAGGCTTTGTCCACTTTCCCGATGCCGATTTCCTGAAATCGAAGCATCACCGGTAAATACTTCTGCCATAATTCAAAAACACTATTCATTTCCGCAACCACATCAAAAACTGCTTTTTCTTCACTCATCGCCTGTTTTCCCCCATTTTTGATTATTTGGCTTTCCCCTCTTTCAAACAGCCGTCTGAGCTGTTCGGCGCGGGCTCTCCAGGTATGGTTTTCCTTCGCCCATTCATAGCCGTTCCTGGCAATCTTTTCCGCTTCATCCAGATGCTCCAAATAATAGGCTGCCTTTTGGGGCAAATCCGCCAATGTATTCAATGAATATAATGCCAGCTTTTCCCCGTCCAGCTGCTGCTCCCGCATATAAGCCGTCTCATCGCTAATCACCAGCGCACCGTTTAACATTGCGCAGGCAATCCGGTCATGAAAACCCGCTTTTGCCCAAGGCATAACGTTAATGACAATCTGTGCGTCCGCAAATACATCCGGCATTTCCCGGTAATCTATCGGTGCATGGCAGTGCAGCAAATCCTTTCTGCTACAATCCAGCTTCTCCCAGCCGTCTCCATATACCTCCACCGGTATCCCGGACTCCACTATCTGCTTAACTGCCATTGCCCGGTAATATCCTCTGAGATACATCTCCACTTCCCTACATTCAAACAGAAATTCCGTATACTCCTCTTCGCTAAGCGGAAGACGAAACTGTTCCAGCGCCCGGTTAAACACCTCTTCCATGGTAAGCACTGGATTTCGCAGCGCTTCGTCAACCATATAGCGGAGAAATATCCGAAAGCTTTTTTCATATGCATCTATCTTATCCAGCAGCGCATGATAATCCCGATAAGAGCCGCAAAATACAACCGGATATTTACGCTCCTTAAACGGTCTTTTGCTGTATCTTCCCTCAATTCCTGCCTGCATTACCACTTCCGTCTCATGCAGGAGGTGATAATGTCTGTCCACATAGTCTTTAAAATCACTGTCCGATAAAATACAGTGCTGTCCCTCAAACCCCCTTAATCTGGAATCCACATGCAGAGGGTGGTCAACATAATACGCATACACCGGTATCGGAAAATAATTTTCCACCACCCTGCCTAAAGAGAATATTGCTCCGTTCATGACAAAAATAAAATCGTATTCCTGCTCCGCAGCCTTTTTCAGCCCTGCCTCGCTGTAATCCTCCAATCTGCCGACCACCATACCCATATCTTCCCAATTACGGATTAATTCTTCCTCAAATACGCTAAGCGCATTATATTGGGACTCTACTCTCGCCACCAATATCCGATATGTATATTTCCCTGTCATAGATTTTCACCTCCACAGCCAAAAACTTATTTTTCCATTTCATCAATCACCAGTTGAAACAAATTTCTCGCTTCCTCTGCCGCATCAGACATGGAAACCATATATTTTTTCAGCTTCTCCAACAGCCGGCAGTGCTCCTCGTCATTAGACGCCTCCGCCTCATAAAGGTCGTCCAGAATCCGCTCCTCATCCGCCGCAATCATGGAATCCACAAGCTGGATTTCCACATAAGCATCACATTCTTTAAAAATCTTATCTCTTCTTTTATGGATATTCAGCATATCTCCCTTTGTATAGCTTCCCCGGGAAATCAGCCGGATTTCCTCCTCCACCAGCCGGATTCCCTCCTTAAACCTGCGCCTGAGCTGCTCCAGATTCCTCACGCTGCCCTTCCACAGCGCCAGCAGACCCGGCAAATCCTCTTCAGCAAATGCAGGAGGTACATTCCTAATCGCCTCTTCAAAATCAAATTCCCGCTTACAGTACGTATCCAATACCTCCTGCAGCGGCATCTGTACCGCTCCTGCAATTTTAGCGCCGCCCTCGGTGGCATTGATAACCTCAGGGCAGTCCGCTTCACTAATCTTTTCCTCCAGCCATTCACGATATGCATCATAATCCCATGTTGTGTAGACCGTCTCTCCGTAATATCCCTCTATGGCAATTTTATCGCCGTCCAGCTTAAATAAATCCACATCATCACTGCCGGCATGTACCTTGTCCGGTGCAAGCGCCAAATCCTGTCCCACCAAAACAATCCGTTTAAATCCCCATTTGCACAGCAGGGAAAAGGCAACGGTGGCCACAGAACCTCCGTTTTCCAGAAACTTGAACTGCCGCCCTGCCAGTTTAAAGACATCGTGATAATAATTATAATTCCCTCCGCTAAAAATCAGCTTCTGCCCCGACAGCATACCGGCAGCCTGGGAGCTGGCGCCACTGTCGATAACCAGCTGCATTTTTCTGACCTCCTCCGGTTCAAATAAGCGAAGGGGTTTTTCTGCATCTACCGTAATCGCCAAATCCGGCCGGATTCCCTGCTCCGCCAGATAACGCAGCGCAGTGTCCACTGCAATAATGAAGGCTTTCCCTTTCATTTTTTTCAATACCTGCACGTTTTTCTCCAGGGAGGGTCCTGCCGCCACAACAACCGCCGGTATCTCTACAGGGAATACTCCGTTAAAATCGTCCCTGTAATTGCAGTTCAGTAAATACCGCATATTCCGGATGCTGTTCACCGCCATACTCTTCCCGAAATCCTGCCTGGTATTTAAATAAATAATCACATTATATACGGCTTTTCGGTACAAATCCTCCAGCCATTGGTTTTCCTCCGGAAATAACTGGCGGTATTTCGGCAATGCATCATAAATGGCAAACCTGTAATTTTCAAACTTGACATTTTCATATAACGCTTCGGTAATTTTTTCCTCATTCAAATCCCGAACGGCAATCCATATATTCTCGTCTGCCAGCAAATCCGAAACATCATAATGTTGAAGCGTATGCAAAAAAATTTCAGCCGAGGGCTCATAGAAAAGCAAAGTAACATGCTCACTTAGGGACTGCCGCAGCTGTCTTGCCAATATTCCATTGCCAAAGCCCAGAAAAACCATAACGGAAAAATCAATAACGGCATAATACTGCTCTGCAAAGGTTACCGCTTCCTGCAGAGGGCGGTACTGGCTGTTTATATACCAGGCTTTCCCATCCACCGTAAGCCTGGTAATCTCCGTTCCATCCTTTGCCGGCACCTGTTCCGGACAATACCTCGGATTTCCCGGCACATACTTCACGATTGCCTGATAAAGCTTTTCATCCCGTTTCCGGATGACGTTCATATTTTTCTCCATATACTTTGTCTGTTCCATATATCTCTCCGTTTGATATTTTCTATTGGTTAAAACTGCTGTGCGTCCACCGGCTGAATGGTGTCAAGAAACTGCCGCCGCATTCTCTCAAACTGTTCCGCCGTCAAATTATAGTCCAGCAGCTTCAGCATCACATCATCGAACCTGTTACACTCCCATTTCCGGTAGGGATTGGTCTGATATCCGGGTATCCGTTCCTTTATTGTTTTTTTCATTTCCAGATACACTCCATATGCCTGCTCCGGGAACTGCTCAAACACCTTCCAAAGCATATAGACATAATACTGCTCCAAAAACATCCACTCCACAATTATGCGGTTGGACTCCCATAATCCCCGCTCTATACATGTCTGCAAAAATGCCAGCATCACCGTCATCTGGTCGAAATGGTAGCTCTCCCCCTTTTGCCTCACCGTACTGTGGGGGTTAATGTAATAATGATAGAAGCTCTCCTCCATGCAGTAACAGGAACCGGCGCATAAAAAGACCAGGTAGCTGAAATAAAAATCCTCATGCCGCAGGCCTTCCGGATAACAAATTTCATTATCCAGCAGAAAGGAACGTTTAAACACTTTATCACAGGACATTACCAGCGCAATTTTCGTCCCCACAAATTTTTCCCTGACCTCCGGATTGGATAAATCCATATATCCGTCCTCTCCCAGCTTTTCCGGAGCTCGTCTGCTTGTCCCGTCTTTGGCAAAATCCCAGCGGCACTCCACAAAATCACAGTCATATTCCCTGATTGCCGCAACCATCCGCTCAAACATATCCGGCTCTACCCAGTCATCCGCATCCACATATCCTATATAAGGCGCCGTCGCATATTGAAGCCCCACATTTCTTGCAGCTCCCTGTCTCTGATTATGCTCAAAATTGATGACAAGGATGCTTTCCGGATACTGCCGCTCATAACTCAATAGCTTTTCCAGCGTATTGTCGGTAGATGCGTCATTGATAAAAATCAATTCCATCCGCTCCAAGCCTATGGTCTGCTGTGCCAGTGACGCAAAACAACGGTCAATATACTGTTCTACATTGTAACAGGGAATAATGACACTAATTTCTTTCATGAAGCTACTCCTATATCTCTTATCCTTTAAGCTGCTCTACAATTTCATATTGTAAAATATCTGCCAGCAGCGTATTGTCACCGCTTTCCATAGCTGCCAGTGCATCCTGTAACTTTCCTGTCAACTCCTGCTGCTTTTCTGTATCCAGCTTTGCAATTTCTCCTTCCAGTGCCGGAAGCGTTGCGGCTAACTGCGCATATGCCGGCGGAATGTTTTCCTGATATAATAAATCCGTCACCTTAGACAATGTATCAATAACCTGTTGTAATTCCTGATTCATGTTTTCCTCCTCACAATATGAATTCGCTATGCCACCTCGGCTCCGCCTCGGTGATGGCTCTCCCTTCGCTATGCCACCTCGGCTCCGCCTCGGTGATGGCTTCGCCATATACAAGAATTTAGAAAAATAGCCTCTTGTAAGCAAGCTTACATAGGCTACTTTTCTAAATTCTTGTGCATAGCTCATGAAACAAATAAAGCTGACCACAAAGGGTCAGCCCTATTCGCAATAATCTTAAATTGATTACTGAAGTAATGATAATACGGCCTGGTTAGACTGGTTAGCCTGTGCAAGCATTGACTGTGCAGCCTGCTGTAAGATGTTATTCTTAGAGTAGTTAACCATCTCTGTAGCCATATCTGTATCACGGATATTAGACTCAGCAGAGGTTAAGTTCTCTGAATAGTTCTCTAAGTTGTTGATGGTGTAGTCCAGACGGTTCTGGATAGCACCCAGCTTAGAACGTGCAGCAGATACTAACTTAACTGCAGAAGTGATTGTGCTCATTGCTTTAGAAGCATTTGCATGGCTTGACATCTTAAGCGACTTAACACCGATAGAACCTGCACTCATGGATGCGATAGAAATCTTCATGTTCTCACCTGCGTTAGCACCAACCTGTAAATACTTACCTGTACATGTTCCGTTCAGTAAGTATGTTCCGTTGAACTGTGCCTTCTTAGAGATAGAAGTGATTTCTGAAGCCAACTGGTTAATCTCATCCTGGATTGCAGTACGGTCAACTGATGCGTTAACATCATTTGCTGCCTTAGTTGCCAACTCACCCATACGCTGTAAGATAGAATGAATCTCGTTCATGTTACCTTCAGCTGTCTGAATTAAGTACTGACCATCCTCAGCATTGCTAACTGCCTGGTTGATACCTCTGATCTGATTACGCATCTTCTCAGAAATAGAAAGTCCAGCTGCATCATCTGCTGCTCTGTTTACTTTGTAACCAGAAGATAACTTCTCTGAAGACTTAGATACTGCCTTAACGTTTCCGCCCAGCATTCTGTTTGCATTTACTGCTTGCATGTTGTGTTGTACTACCATAATAAATTCCTCCTTGAATATGAATTTGTAGCTTCCCTGCTACATGTACTAGTAGCGCTGCTACCGTTAATAAATTATTTATAATATCTCTTGCGAGCTATTATCTGATTTGAGAGGTCTTTCAACCTTACATTATATATATCGGAGCCTGCTAAAAATACTTTATAGCATTTTTTAAAAAATTGCAATATTTTTTTAATTTTTTTCATCCATAAAATAGGAATCCATAATTTTACTGTTATTCATTGTCTGATGATAATGGGATGCCACAGAAGCCGCCGTCATCTGGGAGCCGTACTGCCTGCGCTTATTACTGAAGCATTTCACCAGCTTCTCCCGGTTCCGCTCCTCCAGCACCTTTATCTCAACGCCTAAATCCGTACACTCCTTAATCAGGCTCTGCATCTGCAGCAGCTCTTCCTTATACTGCTCCTGCTTATCCGTCACTTCGCTGCGCACCCTTCCATACACCGCAGTAAAGCCGTCGTCCAGTTCATTGAGCTTTGCAATCAGAACCTCTTTTTTATTCAGCGTTTCCTCCAGCATCAATTCATCAAAATCTTCGCTCTCCGCAATAACACTCTGTTCCTTTGTTATTGCCAATACATCCTTTAATATTTCCGTCTGTTTTTGTAATGTACGTATTAAAACCTGTACATAGCTATGGCTGTCTTCCATATTATACTCCTATACTTCTGTTCCGAAACGCTTTGCCCGCCTGTTATTGTACCGGTGCCTTTGCCTGACGCATAACCTGCTTCCAAATATCCCGCAGCTCTCTGAGCTGCACCAGTACCTCTTCCAATGCCTCTTCACTCTGCTTGGTCGTAATCTCCACCATCAGATTAAAAATATATGTGTAAATCAAATCAAAATCTTTGGCAACCGGATATTTAAAATCCAATGTAGACTGAAGCTCGACAATAATCTCCCGGGCTTTTTTGATATTGGCAATCGCATTTCCATGCTCCCCTGCCTCCATATCCTTCTTTGCCAGATTACAAAACTTAATCGCACCCTCATACAACATCAGCGTTAACTCCGCCGGAGTTGCCGTTGACACCTTGTTATTTGCATATTTCGCATACGGATTTCCCTGTGGCATACTTCTTCTCCTTATCCAGACACGTTTTTACAAATAGTGCCCTATTTACATCACCGGATACTCCGTTACAGAATACCCGGTGAAAATAATACATTTATTCCGTTTACTATTATAAGCGAATTTCTCTTTCAAGTCAAATGGCAAATAACTTAATTGCTGCCAAACAGCTGTGCAATATAGGTCTGCTGTGATTGAAGCTTTGCCAATGCCGTCTCCATGGCGGAGAACTGCTTGTAATACTTATCCTCTTCAGCCTCCAGCTTCTCCTGCATATTGGTCACGTTTTTCTTGTGGTCCCGAATCTCATCATCCATCTGCTTGTCATTATAGAAGGTCATTGCGCTTCTTACATTTGGAATACTCTTCTGTGCCTTTTGCAGATTTCTGTACATCTCATCACCCAGCGTAGTAAAGGTCTTCATCAACGCCTCCGGGTTTGCTGCTATGGCAGCCTTTATCCTGTCTTCCATATCCGCATAATCCGGGTCGTCTGCATCGCCCTGAATATGAAGCATTCCTCTCTCCGTATAGGTACCGGTAACAATACCAAAGGAAGATAATGCATATCTGCTGGTGGTACCGTCCGCATTTTTAACTTCTACGGACTTATTCAGCGTTGTCCGCATGCTGGAAAGCAGGGAACTGATTGTGCTGTCCCTCCGAAGCAGGGAATCCTTAATTTTAGTTTCCCAGTTCTTCACATCCTCATCGGACATTGCATCCTTTTCATCATTGGTCAGCGGCTCATAGCCCCTGGAGCTTTCTGCATTATACAGTTTATTCATCTCTGTAATCAATGCATTGTACTCTTTTACAAAATTCTTAACCTTATCATAAATTCCGTCGACATCCGTGTCTACCGTAAATGTCTGCTCTTCTCCCTTTGCGCTGACATCAATAGTAAGACCGTTAATACTAAAGCTGTTTGTAGACTGAATATATTCTACGCCGTTATAAATAACGGAGGCATCCTCTGCCGCAATCTTACCGGCTTCACCGTCCGCCAAATCAAGCCCGAGCTTTGCCAGTGTATCTGCATCCGCATCTACAGTAAATGCATTTTCTTTACCGGTATTCTTGGAGCTCAGATAAAAACGCCCCTGCGCTGCATCATAGCTTGCGTTGATTCCGGTTTTCTCCATCGCCTTAGCCAGACTATCCAATGTTGTGGTACGGTCCACGGTAATCTCCGTGTCCTTTACCTTAATCACTGTTCCCTCTGCGATTCCCAAATCGGTAAGCTTTGTCGTACCGGTTACACTGGCATCCGCCGTCAGTTTTTTCTCATGGGCAATAGCCGAACCGGAAACACTGTTTTTCTTTACCGTATCGCTTAAGGCATCAATAATTGTTCCTTTTCCGTCTTTACTGTAGCTCAGTCCCAATGCCGCTGCACTCGCTTCATCACCTGCGGTAACGATAATGGAATGTCCGCCGCTGTAGGTTGTTACTCCCGTATCATTCTGAAGCTCCGTAGCAGAGGTATTCGTAAAGGTAAGCGCACCTTTATCAAATCCGGCTGTCAATCCTGTACCGCTTAACTGGCTGTTGATATTCGTCAGCAAATCATCAATGGTGGTGTTCTCGTCCACACTGATATTTACTTCCACCTCTGCAGCCGTCGGGTCTTCGGGATTTACCACCTTAAAGCTCTTTCCGTTTAACGCATTCTGAATGGAATATCCCTTCGCATCATACAGCTCGGAAATCTTCTTGCTGGTATCCGTCGTGCTCACATAAGACGTCGCTGTATATTTATTTTTATTGATTTGGTGTCCTGTCCACATCTGTGCACTGGCAGTTCCGGTTACCTGTATCTTATGGGTACCGCTTACCGCCTTGGTTCCTGCCGTAATTTTCATTCCGGTCAAGGTACCGTTTACCGCTTTGGTATTATACGTTCCCGTACTCTTGAACGTCGTTAATGCCCCTTTATAAAAATTCATCAGCTTCGTATTAAGGGAAGCCCATGCTTCCTTCTTCCACTCTGCCTTTGTCTGTTTTTTCTTGGCATTATCCACTTTAATCTGGTATGCATCTGATAACTGCCTTACCAGGCTCTCTGTATCCAGTCCGGAAACCAGTCCGGTCATTCTTACTCCAGCCATATTGTTATCCTCCTATCCTATCTCTTCTCATCTACCAAAAGACCTGCCAGCTCCAGCGTCTTTGCAATCATATCCAGAGTCTTCTCCGGCGGAATCTCCTTAATTACTTTATCTGTATCGGCATCCTTTACCGTAATCGTAATCCGATGCGTTCCCTCATGATACTTAAATTCACATTGTGTACGAGTCGGAAGAATCTTCTTGTTAATGTCTGCAATCGCACTCTTAACCTTCTCCGGAGATACCTCATTTAAATCCTTGCCGTTCTCCTGCTCCTTCTCATCACTCTGATTCCCGCGCTTATTGTTACTGCTCTGCGCCTCTACAATTGGCGTATATCCCTGCGCAGTTACTTTTGCAGATGCTGTATCTGCCGCCTCAACCGGTGCCGCCGGCTTCTCTGCCCGGTTCACCTGCTGGCTCATTACATTGCTCTTAATCCCTTCAATTGCCATAATCACATTCACCTCCGTGTGAAATCTAAACAACAGTTACTAAAATACTTATGCATAAATATTCTTCAATAGCTGTATCGGCTATTTTGTTTTTTTATTTTACACCATCTGTCAAATTTTTTCAATTTTTCCGCAAAAAAATCCCATAATTTATGTTTTGACGATAACAGACCGGCAACAAAGCAGCCCATTGCCGCAATACGGCTTTACTGTTTCTCTGTTCCGGTCTTTTTCCTGTTACCAGCTATTGCTTATCATTTACCCTATTTAAACAGCTTCTTCAGATTCTCCTGAACCGCATCGGAAGCAGCCTCCTTGTTCGCTTCCCGAATCTGCTCATATACCTCTTCCCGATATACCGGCACGGATTTTGGCGCCTTAATCCCAAGCTTCACCTGTTCACCCTTGATTTCAAGAATGGTGACTTCAATATCATTCCCAATCATAATCGACTCATTTGTCTTCCTGGATAAAGCTAACATATTATTCACCCGCCTTTTCTTTCATTCTCTGCACGGATTCATATACATTATACTTCACCGGATAATCCGCATTGTCTACAATCAACTGTATTCCCTTACACTGAGCTGCATTGATAATAATCGGCGCTTTCGCATTCGCCGTCACCTTTGTCATATCGGACGGAACCGTCATCACCAGTAAAAAAAGCAAATCCTCGTCCGCCGGGCTGCCCAGAACCTTCAACAGCTCATCCTCAATCATCGGTGCATATTCCGGAATGACGGCAAGCGGGTCAATCACCGGAAGCGCCAGTGCCGGCTCATCCAGGGATTGCAGCCAGCTAATCCTCGTCTCGCTTTCATTGTCAATATCATAGAGGATGGCAAACTTCTTAAAATCCTCGAATCCGATAATCCCGTTCGGAAATTCCAAAACCTTATTATCGTCCAGCTCTACTTCCCCAAAAAACTTTGTTTTTGCTAACATACCTTTTTCTCCTTTCGGATAGTTATTCTTATACAGGTAATTGCGAAACTCTGTTTTTGCCAGCATCCGTTGTACAATGTAGACAAATCAACGCAGGCACACTTTCGCTGCTTGTCGCACGTAATGGTACATAAGGTGCCAAAAAACGGCACCTAAGTACCAACGGCTCCAAAGCACCTGCTTATGCTATTTGTCTACATTGCACAACTAGATTTTGAAAATAGAGAGTTTCGCAATTACCTAAGTTATTCTTATAAATAATCCAGCAATGTTTTCTGGATAACACTTGCCGTAGTAGCCAGAGAGGATTCATATACCAGCTCCGCCTGATACATTTCAATGGCAACCTCTTCCGTCTCAACATCCTCATTAGAGGAGCGCAAATCATCAAAATTCGCCAGCTGCTCCGTCACACGAACCTGAATCAGCTCCACCTTGGAATAGGTTGTTCCCACTCTCGCCTGAACCTCGCTGACCTGCTCCATGAAATTCTGGAAATTGGTCATATTTCTGCCGAAGAGCTGCTGCATATTCTCGCGCTTCATCGCAAGCTCCACATCCGCTCCCTCTAACATTTTATTGATTTGGGCAACGGCATCCTCATCATCCTTATACTGCGGGTCGCTGAGTTTTTCTTTTAACTTTGCAATCGTTTTCTCAATATCCAGCACATCCTGTACTGCACTTGCCAAATCGTCAATCTTATTTCCCATATCATGGGTAATAAACTCACGTCCCTCCGCATTAACAGTGACATACTGGCTGAAATTTACCTCATACTGAATGGACTGTCCCTCTTTATCCATGTCAAAGGTTGTATGCTTAATCGTTCCGTCCGGCATTTCTTTATGCTGTACACAGTCAAAATACATCTCCGGCCGTAAGTCTCCGACGGCAAATTCCGATTTGTTGTAATTAACGGAAATGTTTGCCTGCTCTTTTATTCTATTATAGACCTCTTCGCCAAAAATGACCTCGCCGGTTTCCGGAATATAGTTCACCCCGTCTGCCGCCACATCGTAATAAGTTGCCGTATCCGTCGGCTGCTTAATCGTCGGTGTGATTGTCTCTGCAACGCTGCCGTCCTCTTTCATCACTCTGATGGAAATATCGGCAGCCGTCTTATCCAGATTATTATATGCCAGCCTTAATTTGTATACGCTTGCTTTCTCAGGCGCATTATAATCGTCCCCATTCAGAATCCCATCCAGCTGCGACGGGTCAATCTCATTCAGCACAACATTCTTGACTTCTATCTTATCCGGCGAAATATTCTCGGTAATATTATAAGATAACCCCTTTTTCGCCGCATTATCCTGGAAGCGCAGGTTTGTCTCTGTCTTATAACCGGAAAACAGATATCTTCCGGCATAGGTTACCCCGCCTTCGCTGTAAATTGCCTCCTTTAACGATAACAGCTCGTTAACAATCGTCTGACGGTCCGGCGTCTGAAAGGTATCGGTGGCACCCTGCTCTGCATAAACATATACATCATTCAGGCGGTCATACACGTTCTCTATTGAAGTCTGTGTTGTTCCAAGCCATGATAATGCATCCTGGATATTCTTCTTTTTATATTGTTCAAGCTGGTCGCAGGTTGTGCGCAGCTTTAATGCACGAATAGCAATAACAGGGTCCTCGGATGGTGCGGATATCTTTTTACCTGTTGTACCCTGCTGGTTCAGATTGCTGACACGCTGCATGGACTTCTGCATATTACGAAGGGAATTGCTGGTCACCATTTGATTTGTTACTCTCATCGTCTCTCTCCTATCCGGTTACTCCCTTAACCTCACTTATTCTTTCCCTCTTCCGTGAGAGAAAATAACAGGGCTGCCGTAATGCAGCAGCCCTACGTTCACATCTTATATATCGGCTTATATTCCGGTCTGGTTAATAAGCTTATCGTAAACTTCGTTCATTACCGATATGATTTTACATGACAAATCATACCCATTCTGGAAAATAACCAGGCTCGAAGCCTCTTCATTTGTATCCACTGAAGATATGGACTGCCGCTGACGGTCGATTATCGTGGCAACCTCATCCATATTCTTACAAAACGACTGGTATTTCGATACGTCTACTGCCAGAGAAGTGGTAATCGACTGCATAAACTGAACCGGTGTACCCTGTGCATACATATTCCGGTCGGTTATTCCGTAAATCACCTTATCCAGAAGACCCTTTGCCTCCAAATCGCCCTTGACAATATCTTTCTTATAGGAAACGACCAGTTTCCGCTGGTCCTTCATGATATCCTGGTTTACCGACCAGTTTAATGCGGTAAGCTGGTAATAATTGGACTCTTCAGAGGAAAGATTGCCTGTTCCCGTATCGGTCTTGAGCACATAGTCCTTCCCGTAAACATCCGGTGCGGTAAAGAAATCCATTCCCTCATCCCCGTTGGCATCAGCGCCGTCAGGGTCGGTAAAAATATCGTTCATGTATTTGGAAAATGTCCGGACAAACTCATTTAACTCGGTCATGTAGTACGGAATACCCTTACAGTCAATATTTGTACCCAGAATACCGACTTTGCCGAGACTTGCCGCATCCGGTATGGCAGAAACCCGCTTACCGGTTCCGTCATCCTCCGTCAGGTTCTTAAAGGTAAAGTCATTAAGCTTGCCGTCGGCGTCCCGCTTTGCCTCCCAGCTCTCATAATAATAGCTCTTGCCGTTTAACGTAATCGTCCCCTTTTGCGGCAGATTCAGTTTATCCACGGCAATCGCCTCCGACAGCCGGATGGCTGCCGTTGTTCCTCCTGTCCCGCCTGTCGTTATATCAGTAATGGTTCCGGAAAAGGCATTCATGTTATTCCCGTCTCTTACCTCCAGCAGTCCCTTCATCCGTCCGGTGACATTGGAGCTGTTAAAATCAAACTTCTCGCCGATGGAATCATTTAAGCCTTTCCAGTAAACATCATAAAGCCCGTCAATATCATTCTGGTTGATTTTCTCCTCCCGCGCCACCACAGTAAGCTGGCGGCACTGCATTTCGTCAACCAGTAAAGCGTTGCCAATCCGCACCTCATACCGGCTTGCGCCTGAATCCACGGCGTCCTTTCCGGTTCCGTACAAAATCGGCGTTTCGGTTACCTTAACGTTAACCAGCTCCGAAAGCTGGTCTACCAGAAGCTCTCTCTGGTCACGCAAATCATTGGCATTTCCTTTTCTTGTCTCAATGTTAATAATCTGCTGGTTCAACGTAAAAATCTGTGTCGAAATGGAATTAATCGTATCCACATGGATAGCTATCTCATTGTTGATATCCTGCTGTGTATTCTGATAATTCGTCCCCGTCTCTTTAATCAAATCGGTAAAATTATTCATCGTCTGTAAAAACTGTGTCCGGTAGGTTGCATCCGAGGGGCTGCTCGCCAAATCCTGCAAGGTGTTGCTCACTCCGGTAAACAGCTTGGTATATCCGGATTCCGACAGCATTTCGTTCAGATACGCCTGAAGCTGCTTCAGCTGCTCTTCCACCGCATCGTACTCCTGGCTTTTTGAAATAGCGGAGCGGAATTTTGTATCGTAATAAACATTACGAAGCTGCTCTATTCCGGTGGTCTGCACACCGGTTCCCATCATTCCATAAGCGGTGCGTACCCGTATCGCCGGTGACGCCTGGGACGACACCTTCTGTCTGGAATAGCCCGGGGTATCGGCATTGGAAATATTATGTCCGGTCGTATTCAGCGCCGCCTGATAATAATTAAGTCCCGATAATCCTGTATTTAATCCTAAAAATGTGGATGGCATCTGCTCACTTCCTCTCTATCTCATCAACCTAATCGTTCAATTAAATGCTCCACCATCTCCGATACTACGGTAAAGTATCTGGAAGAAGCGTTAAAGCCCTGCTGAAATCTAATCAAATGGCTTAACTCCTCGTCTGTCGACACACCAACGACCATCTGCCGCTGTCCGTCTATCTCCTGTACCGCCTTGTTCTGGGCTTCCGCAATTCCGCTGTAGGTTTTGCCCTTATTGGCAAAATCCCCGACAAATTCCTTGTAGTAACCCATAAAATTATTTACTACCAGACTGTTGGGTCCGATACTCTGAAAATCCTCATTCCAGACCTGGATGAGCTGGTCTGCCACCTTTTGCAGCTCTTCACTTTTCAGATTGGTGAGTGGCAGTAAACTGGGATTTTTAATCAAATCATCATTTACCTCAATATTGCCCGATGAATACAGGGATAAATAATCATCCGGATTCTCCTCATTATATATCTGAACCTCCATGCTTTCGGTGCTTCCGTCATCCTTGACCACGGTTACCGTCTCTGTCCTGTACCGGTCAATGTTCTTGCGCTTAAACAGCTCCGTCCCCTGAATCTGGTTAGGGTCGCCCATACCATATCCGGCTTTTTCCGTATCCAGCACTTTAATGGTTGCTCTGCTTCCGTCCGCATTCTGTATCGTAATCTCTTTATTCGGGCAGAGGATATCATTAATCTTCGTTGCGATTCCGTGTATCAGCTGGTCAAACTGTGCCAGAATGTTATTCACCGTATACGGCTCCACATGGGTGTTGTAATAATCCCTGTCCTGTGTAAACTGCTGATAATCTATCTGATATTGCTGATAATCCGTCTGGTACTGCGTCAATGCCTGATTGTAAGAAGTATCATCCTCATAATTTGCCCGAAGCGGTTTTTCCGGCGCCTGCGGTGCAACCGGAATATCGGTATACCTTGCAATCCAGTCACCTCTGGACATGATGATTCCTTTCAGCGAACCGACGTCCGTCCGGGTTTCCGGACCGGGAACCCGATACAGATTAAACACATCGTCTCTGTCCGACTCCCAAATCGGGACAAGATAATCGCAGCTTTCGCTGACCTGTCTCGTTCCTATCTTATGCGCACGGTCCAGGCTGACTAATGTCCGGTGCTCTGCATAGACATCCACCTGACCGTTTTTGTTCTCATGATAGGAGATGGAAATCAGTCCGGAAAGCTCGTCTAATGCCGCATCACGCTGGTCGCGGTAGTCGTTTGCACTCTCGATTCCGCCTGCCTCTACCTTGACAATCTCCTGGTTTAAATCGTGAATGGTTTCTGCCAGTTCATTTATTCTGTCTACCTGGTCCAGAATCTCCGTATTCAGATTCCTCTGGTAAGTAATTAACTGTTTGTAAATCTCATCCGCCTGCTCTGCAAAGGTTACCGCATTTGCAATGTAAGAGCTTCTGGTAACAATACTGTTGGATTCCTTTTGCAGCTCCTGCGCCGCCGTCCACAGATTCTTCATGTATGTACGGAAATCACTGCCCTCCAGCTCGCCGAAATAATTCTGCACCTCCGCCACTACATCATATTTTGTCTGATAAAACTGCTCTCTTCCAAGCTCCTTACGATATGCTTTGTCTACAAAATCATCCCTGACCAGCCGCACATCGGCAAGCTTTGTTCCCAGACCGGACTGGTTTCTTCCTATCGCCGTGTTCCCCAGTCTTGTATAACTCAAATCCGTAAGGATAATCTGCTGTCTGGAGTAACCTTCTGTCCCTGCGTTTGTAATATTATGTGCCGTTGTGTTCAACGCATACTGGTGTGATTGAAGCCCCGACACACCAACATAAAAATTCCCCATGGTTCCTGCCATCTATGCATCCTCCTTTTCCGTCTTTTACTCCATATCTATTCTACAGCAGCCTGCATGCAGCTGTCTCTTTCTCACTGCTTTGCATCAAAGGAGGGTCTGTTCCCTCCCAGCGTCGAGCCGCTGTAATTGCCTTTGCTATAATTCGCCGTTTCCGGCGCCTGATTTACCGATTGTATCAAATTGATGGAATACTCCGTCATTTCCAGCGATTCCTGTAGCAGTTCCTGGTTATGGAGATTCACCTGCCGCAAATTCTCCACCTGTTTAACCAATTTATCCCGCACGATAATTAAAGGATGCTGAAACTCCGGCTGCTTCTCCATCAAATGAATGACCTCTGAAACAGTAATCGTATCCGCATCCTTGCCCAGTACTGTTGCAATCTCTCTTAATGCCTGATTTCGTTTATGTGATATCACCGTTATATCGTCTACAATCTGCTGCTCCTTAGCATTTGCTTCCTGAAGCCTGTTCAAATCATTTGCGACAATAACCGGTGTTTTATTCATGGACTCTGTCGTCAAAGCCTCATATAAACTGCTTTCTTCCTCCAGCGTCGTAATTAAATTCTCAATTAAGCTTGCCATCCGACTCTCCTTAACGTCCCGTTGACGGTCCGCCTAATCCGAAAGCTGTGCTTCCGGATTAAACAGACTTCTCATCAAATGCAGCCATAAGCTTATCTGCAAAACTTTCTGCACTCACCTGATAGGTACCGTTCGCCATGCGCTCTTTAAGTTCTCTGACTTTGTCTTCCCTGACATCGGGAACTTCGTTCAATGCGTTCTTAGCGACCTGTATATCTTTTCCCACTGTGGAAAAGGATATCTTATCCAATGACGATGTAGCGTTAACGGAATTCGCTTTGTAACTCTTCTTTACAGACTGGCTGCCATATACCTGCGCAACCTGATTGTATGAACTAATTCTCATCGTTACACCTTCCTCCTTCTGCCGATTGGATGACCCATCCGAATCTGCATATTTCAAATCCATTATTTATTGGATTCAATAATTATATCGGCCGCTTTTCCAAAAACATTATAGCTGAAACCAAATTAATTATCCAGAAAGCGCATTTTCGCCGCTTCTCTGTGTTTTTTCGCCACAATGGAATCGTCCTTATACATGGTTTCCACTCTTTGGGTCAGTCTATCCTTGCACTGCTGGCATAAACGCCCCGAGCGAATCATCCTGCCGCAGCTCTCACAGTCTATTCCCATACCGGATTCCTCGGAAAATGATAAACGGTCCTCCCGAATCCAGCGTTTAATCTGCTCTACCGATACCTTGTTTGCCTCCGCCACATCCGCTATGCCTTCCTTCGGATTTTCCCGGACGTATTCCTTTACTTCCTGAAACTTCTCTTCCAATTTCGCTTTGCAGGCCGGACAAATAGGTGGCCCGCTTAAATAATTAAATAGTTTTTTACATTGCTTACATGTTTTTACATCCATCTTTAGCCCTCCTTTTCTCATCATCAACCGCAAGGATTGACTGCCCCCCGCTATTCGGAATACCCTTTTCCGATAGCCAGACTGGCGTAATATACTTTCTCTGTACCGCCGGATAGCATTACCCTCGTACAGGCTTCTACCGTCGCCCCCGTTGTGTAGATATCATCCACTAAGAGCACTTTACTTAATTTTATCTTATTTTCCCCCATTTTAAAAGCGTTTTTTAAATTTTTTATCCGCGCCCTGTCGTCCAGCTCTTTCTGCGGACTGGTATCCTCCGTCCTTACCAGATAATCCGGGAATACCGGTATCCTCAGCCGCCTTCCCATCTGCTTTGCCAGCACCTCCGCCTGGTTGCAGCCTCTCAGCCGCTTTTTGCGGCGGTGAACCGGCACCGGTACAATTCCGTCTATGCGAAGCGCTTTTATCTGCTCCTCATAGAACAGGCAGATAAACCGGGCAAATAACGCACCGTAGCTGCGCTGGTTTTTATATTTGAAATCGTATATGGCGGTTTTTACCGCCCCCTGATAGACAAATGCCGGAAATCCCCGCTCATAGCTTTTGGGAATCCGCTCACAGTCCCCGCAGTACTCCGTCTCCTCACTGTCCACCGTTTTTCCGCACCGCATGCAGTACGGTGGCGCCACCCGCTTAAGCCCCTTCAGGCAGCCCCCGCATACCAGCAGCTCCCCAAAGGGACGGATTTCCCCGCAAAACGGGCATCTTGCGGGATACAGCAAATCCAATAAAAAATTTCCGTTTATCTCCATTTCCTAAAACCCTTCCGCTGCCAGCTCCGCTATCCGTACATCCAATGACGAATACCGCTTCTGCTCATCATTATTCTGAATCATATTCTCCACCAGCCTTCCGTTTCCCACAATGGTCACACAGGTTCTGGCGCGGGTGACGGCAGTATATAACAAATTCCGGTTCATCAGCACCCGGGGACCGCTAAGCAGCGGCAAAACCACTGCCGGATACTCGCTTCCCTGGGATTTGTGTATGGTGATTGCATAGGAAAGCTCCAGCTCGTCCAGCAGATTGTACGGATAGCGAACCTCCTTGTCATCATCAAACAACACCACAAGCTCCTCATTATAATCGTCAATCTCCTTAATCACCCCCATATCGCCGTTAAAGACACCGACTCCTTCCTCTACCTTAAATCGCCCCTTTTCGCTGTAAACAATCCATTCCAATTTGTAGTTATTCCTAATCTGCATCACCTTATCCCCCTCCCGGAAAACGGTTCCGCTGCTGAGCTCCTTTTCCTTTTTCCGGAAATCCGGTGCGTTCAGCACCCGCTGCAGCTCTGCATTCAGCCTGCCCACGCCCAATTCTCCGTTGCGCATCGGCGTCAGCACCTGTATATCCCTTGACGTGCAGCCCACATAGGGCGGAAGCTTCTTTGCCAGCAGCTGTCCAACCTCCTGCGCTATGTCCTTCGTGCTGCTCCTTGGCAGATAAAAGAAGTCCCGGCTCTTGTTATCCAGCATAATCGACTCACCGTGGTTAATTTTATGGGCATTCTCCACAATGGCGCTTCCCTCCTCCTGGCGGAAAATTTTATTCAGCGCCACCACCGGAATACAGCCGGAACGGATAATGTCCTTTAACACATTTCCCGCCCCCACTGAGGGAAGCTGGTTCTCGTCTCCTACCAATACCAGATGCGTTCCCGGCATGACAGCCAGCATCAGGGCATGCATTAAAGAAAGGTCCACCATAGACATTTCGTCTATGATGACTACATCCGCCTCCAGCGGATTGGAGGCATTCCGCTCAAACCGCACGGCGGAATTTTCCTCCTCGGATACGCCGCCGCTTAGCTCCAGCAGACGGTGTATCGTCTGCGCTTTATAGCCTGTCGCCTCCGTCATTCTCTTGGCGGCACGTCCGGTAGGCGCCGCCAGCAGCATATCCATTTCCTCCAGCTCGAAATATTTGATTATCGCATTGATGGTTGTGGTTTTCCCGGTTCCCGGTCCGCCGGTAATCACCAGCACACCCTGTCTTGCCGCCTGCCGCACCGCTTCTCTTTGCAGCTCGTCCAGCGTAATCTTCTCCGCATCCTCAATCTCCGCTATCGTTTTATCCAGAAAGGTATCCGGAAGCCCCGCCGTGGATTTTGTTTCCAGCAGCATCCTTGCCGTATCCAGCTCCTTTTGATAATACCGGGCGGAATAGACGATGTCCCCGTCCTCCTGCGCACGCATAACCACCTTTCCCTCCACCTGAAGGTTCATCAGCTGAATCTCGATTCCGGATTCCGGTACCGCAAAGGGATTCCCTCCATAGAAGTCCTCTCCGTCCTCCTCCCCACCTCTGCTCTTCGCCAGAAGCTGCCTTGTCCAGCTGAGCAAAAGACGCTTCGGCAGATAAATATGTCCCAGCCCCGTTGCCTGGTTCAGGGTATATAAAATCCCTGCCCTTACCCGGAAATCCGACTGCATGCCAATCCCCGCCTTTACCGCTATGGCATCCGCCATCTTAAACCCGACGCCGCTTATATCCTCCGCAATTTTATAGGGGTTATTCCGGACAATCGTATACATTTTCTGCCCGTACTCATTAAAAATCTTTACCGCCAGATTGGGCGAAACGCCAAAATCCGATAAAAACATCAACGCTTCCCGCATCGCCTGCTTCTCAATGAACTGCACCCCGATTTCATTTGCCTTGCGCTCGGAAATCCCCTTTATCTCTGCAAGCCGCTCTGGCTCCTCCTCCATAATCCGAAAGGTGTCCAGCCCGAACTCCTTGATTATCCGCTTTGCCATAATCTCTCCTACGCCTTTAATGGCTCCGGAGCTTAAATATCTCTCCATGCTTACCAGATTATCCGGCATTTTTACCTGATATGACTTTACCTTAAACTGCAGGTCATAGCTGGGGTGGTGAATATACTCCCCCTCTGCCGAAATATACATTCCCTCTTCTATTCCGGACAGATAGCCGACAAAGGTTTCGTCCTCGCCGTCCTTTGTCTCCACGGCAAAAACAATATATTGGTTATCCGGATTTCTATAGATAATTTTGGAAACAATTCCTTCCTGCTCCATCTCTGTTTCATCTCCTGCTATTTTTATTTGACCCGGTAAAATTTATTTTTCTAATCGGTGAAGCTCCACGCTATCATACCATGGAACAGACAATATTGCCAGAAGGTTCAGTCCCTCCGCCCTGTTTTAGAATGAAAATCAGAAAAAAGAAAATGTGGGAAAAGAGGAGCTGCCGCAGAAAAACGGTTTCCCGCAGCAGCCCGAAAAAACATGCGTCTATTTGTAATAATTACCTGATGCCGTAATAGAACTGTCGTTGTCGTTCTGGACAACCACCGCATAGTAGGAATCCTCTTCCAGCTCAAAAGTGTGGTAAACGGATTTGCCCGTTACGTATACCAGCTTCCCGTCTGTCCGCAGGACTCCCACCTTTGCACTGGCGGAAAGGGTTAAGCTAACCGTTATGCTGCTGCCCTTGCTCTTTTTAAAATAATTGGTGGTATACATGGTCTTTTTCGGCACCGTCCAGTTAATCGGAACCCTTGTTGTGTAGGGAGTTATTCCGGTGCTTATCGTCTGCTTCTCCACGTCCCTGAACCCGGCATCGGTGACATACGCCGTTTGCTCCTCCAGCTCCTGTGCGCTGGCACTGGCACCCGGCATAATCACTCCGCAAAGCGTTACACAAATTGCTGCTAATAGTAACTTCATCTTCATGATACTAGTCCTCCTCTGTTTTTACCATAAATCATACCACTCCCCGCCGAAGCTGACAAGTATCTTTTCCCGCTTCCCCCTCAGTTTTCGCAATTACCTATTCCCATTTACTGATAAAAATCTCCAGTTTTTGCTCTGTCTCACCCATATTCCGCACAAAGAAATACCGTCCGTGGCCATCCCGCATCGGATACTCCACGTGAATGGTGTCGGCAGACTCCGCATAAAGCACCTGCTCTCTATCATCAATAATGCCAAACTGATACTTTGCTTCCTCCTGCACCAGCCCGATACAGCTTACCCCGTTACCGCACTCCGGCAGAACAAACGCCATAACCTCTCCGGGTGCCAGCGTAATCTTTGTTTCCTCTGTGCGGCCGCTTATCTCTTCCTCATATACAGGCATATCCGCATCTCCAAACAAAGCCCTTACCGATGTCTCCCTAAGCGCCGCCGACCCGCCAGCGTCAATCTCGTGCGTCTCCAGCGTCTTATCCACAAGAACAGTAAATCCCTTTGCCACAACCGTTGAGGAAACAAACATCACAGACACTGCCAGCAGTACGGCAAAAATTACCTCCGCAATCCGTATTTTCCGTTTCTCCCCTTTAATGCCCGCCGCCATGTCCACACGGAACTCCAACAGCTTTATATCCTCGTTCAAGCAGCAGAGGGTGTCTGTCTCATTTCTTTTTGCCAGGCTTTTCTCCTTCAACTGTACAATGGCAGAAAAATACTCTTTAACGGTAAAGCTACCCTTTCCCGCTTCGCAGCATGCCCTGTCACAGTTCACTTCCTCCCATATCGTAAGCTCTTTCCGCAAATGGTAGGCGATAGGATTAAAGGAGTGTATCGCATTTACTACGAAAGCATTATTTTTCAACCGGATGTCTCCGTGTTTTAAATGCATAAGCTCATGAAGAATAACTATATTCATTTCATTTTTTGTCATGGATAACTCGGGCAGCAGGATTTGATAGCCCTTGTGATAAAGAAGCGCCGGTGATGATATATGTCCATTACAGTACAGGGCAACCTTTTTCTTTATTCCCAGGGCTTTTTGCCAGTTCTCCACCATTTCCAGAATTTCTCTGTCCTCTACGGGTTTATTCTCCCTGCACAGCCTGCATTTCCCTTGATAGTGTATCCACCGGTATACCAGAATGACCGCTGTAATAAGCATCCATATCATGGTGGTGTAAAGCATAACCAGCCCTAATTTATCTGTACTGATAATCATTTCTCTTCCGTTGAAGACGCCTGTCCATTCTCTGATTTGAAATATTCCGAAGGGAATCAGCGGCGCAAGAAAGCAGAAAAAGCAAAGCCGAATCAACAGCATAGAATGGGTTATGTAAAATTTGGCTGTTCTTCGTGACAAGAACAGCCAAATACCATAAGCGACAGAGCCTGCTATCGTTGCACTGAGTACGCCCGGAACAACGTATGCAGAATGTACAGTGATAAATTCCATTATCATCTTATAATTCATCTATCTTTGCTTTTATTCCTTCTATATCTTCTTTTGTTAAATCGCCGTTATCATACATTTCCGTAACAAACTCTACGATATCGTTATGATTCCAGAAGCTGATGTGCTGCTTGTATAATTTCTGCCGGTAAGCTTCCTCTGAAATCAAAATCTTATAGGTATAAATCTTACCGTTTCTCTGCAGCTTCAGATAATCCTTGCGGACAAGCTTGGCAAGAAACGTAGAAACCGTCTGCGGCTTCCAATCTTTTCCATAAAACCCGTTAACCCGGTCAACCACATCGGATAATACCGGCTCCTTCCGACAATCCCAAATTGACTTCATTACTAACTCTTCACTCTCGGTTAATTTTTCAATCTTCATAGCGTCCTCTCTCTTTCCTTTTTGTATTATAACCCGTAGTTACGCTTCATCTGCTCATAGAGCTGCTTGGCAAGACCAATTCCGTCGCCCTGCTCGGTTGCTGCTTTTGCATATGCCTGAATCTGCATATCCCCAAAGTACTCCCTGTACAGACCGGCTGTCCCTGATTCATCTTCATCTGCTTTCATAATGGTTTTTTCCATTCCCTTGTAAATCTGTTCAAGAAAATACGCCTCAAACTCCTTACAGGCTGCCATCAACTCTTCTTCCGTAGACTGGTTATTCACCTTTCCCAGCGTGGATTCCAAAGCGGATGCCGAAGCCTCTGATGCTTTCGTGCTATAGTCACCATAATAACTTCCTGAATCAATTCCCGTAATTGCCATCTTTACCTCCTCACTCCACTACTATATGTTTACCACATAATATGTGCCGTTGTCAATGTCTCTTTTTATTCTTTTACAATCCAAATATTTCATACCCCAATCCGGCAGCTATTATCCACGAAGATTATTTGCCTGCTGGAGCATCTCATCGGACGCCTGTATTGCCTTGGAATTCATTTCATAAGCACGCTGTGCCACAATCATATTTACCATCTCGTCCGCCACCTGTACATTGGACATCTCCAAATACTTCTGATGGATTAAGCTGGTCTTTATGCCCCGGGTTCTGGATTCCTCCAACGGCGCACCGGAAGCAACGGTCTCGGTATATAAATTTCCTCCTGCGCTGTATAATCCTGACGGATTGTTAAACTGTACCAGACCAATCCGCTGGTTATAGGTTCTTCTACCGTTCCTCGCCGTCAACGGCGTTACATCCTCATGCATATCCGTCTTAAAAATATTTCCTTCCGCATCCACGGTTATCTCACCGGTCTTATATCCTGCCGGAATGATAATGGGATTATTATTCTGGTCCAGCACCGGATATCCCTGGGACGTACAAAGCATGCTGCCTCCGTTCGCCGTAGGCTGCAGACAGAAGCTGCCGTCTCTTGTATAGCAGATATTCCCGTCGGTATCCCGCACTTTAAAAAATCCGCTCCCCTCAATCGCCATGTATGTATTATTATCTGTTGCCTGCAAGTTACCCTGTGTAAATACCGTTGTAATGGAACTGGTTCTGGTTCCCAGGCCAACCTGCGCCGGAACCGGCTTGTTTTCTCCCACGTTATTTGTGGACGTGGACTGAAGCGTCTGATAAAGCAGGGACTTAAATTCCGCCGTATCCTTTTTATATCCCGCAGTATTCACGTTAGAAAGGTTATTTGCTATCGTATCTAAATTTGTCTGCTGGGCAATCATACCGGATGCCGCAGACCATAATGAACGCATCATAGATATATCCTCCATTTCTTAAAAACAATATTATATGATTTTATACTCTTCCAATCTGATTTACGGCATTATCCAGTGTATTGTCAACGGTCTGAATCATCTTCTGACCCGCTTCATAGGCTCTGGTAATCGTAATCATATCTACCATCTCTTCAATGACATTCGTATTGGACATCTCCACATATCCCTGGTGGACCGCCGCCGTTCCCGCCTGCAGTCCCGCTGCCGCTGTTGCCTCATACATATTCTCGCCGTACAAAAGCAAAGCCTGTGGGTTTGCAAAGCCCGCTATGCCAAGAACTGCAATCCGCCGTCCGCCCACCGAAATATTTCCCTGTTCATCAAAGGTAACCTCCGTGGCCGTCTGCGCCCCCGGAATCCGAATCCGTCCGCCATTCCTATCCAACACATAATCCCCATCCTTGGTAACAAGATAACCTTCCGTGTTTACAGTAAATGAACCGTCTCTTGTATATTTGACACTGGTCACTCCCTGCTTGTTTGTTGTCTGAATGGTAAAGAATCCGTCCCCGCTAAGCGCTAAATCATAGGTGTTTCCCGTTTCCCGCAGGCTTCCCTGAGTCAAATCATGATAGGTTTCCCCTATCTTTACGCCAAGATTCATATTACCGATACGGTAATTTAACGGGCTGTATGCATTATTGTTGTGAATCCGAAGCGTAAGCTCATCATCAAAGGACTGTGATGTTACATTCTGCTTCTTGTATCCAATCGTATCTGCATTTGCCATGTTATTTGAAATTACATCCAGGCGTTTTTGCTCATTCACCATGCCGGTCCATGCTGTGTAAAGACCTCTTACCATTTCGTCACTCCTTTATTCTTCTTCCATTGCTCCACTTAGAAATTCTATATATTTGCCGGTACCAATGGCAACGCAGGTCATCGGGTCCTCCGCCGTCATTGTGGTAATACCGGTTTCTTCCTCTATCAATTCCTCCAGACCATGCAGCATTGCCCCGCCTCCGGTCAATACAATTCCACGGTCTGCAATATCGGCTGCCAGCTCCGGCGGGGTTTTTTCCAGAACGGAATGTACCGCCTCAATAATCTGCTCCGTAACCTCCTCCAGGGCTTCGACCGTCTCCTCCGAGGTTACCGTCACCGTTCTCGGAAGTCCGGTAACAAGGTTTCGACCCCGAATATCCAGAGTCAGATTCTCCGGACGGCGGTAACAGGTACCAATCTGTATCTTAATCTCCTCCGCCGTGCGTTCGCCGATTAACAGATTGTGCTTCTTGCGCATAAACCGCACAATCGCCTCGTCAAAATCATCTCCGGCAGTTTTAATGGAGGTGCTGACCACCGTTCCTCCGAGGGAAATCACCGCAATATCCGCAGTACCGCCGCCGATATCCACAATCATATTCCCGCAGGGTCTTGCAATATCAATTCCCGCCCCGATTGCCGCAGCAACCGGCTCCTCGATAATCGACACGTCCCTTGCGCCTGCCTGGTATGTCGCATCCTCAACTGCCTTTTTTTCTACTTCAGTGACACCACTTGGCACACAGACGGAAATTCTTGGTCTCCTGCCGAAAAAGCTCTTGCCAACCGCTTTCTGGATAAAATACTTTAACATTTTCTCCGTAATGCGGTAATCCGAAATAACACCCTGCCTTAACGGTCTCACCGCCACTATATTCCCCGGCGTTCTGCCAAGCATCATCCTCGCTTCTTCCCCGATTGCCTTAATCCGGTTTGTATCGCGGTCAAATGCCACAACAGATGGCTCCTTTAATACAACCCCTTTTCCTTTTACATACACAAGGATACTGGCTGTACCCAAGTCAATTCCTATGTCTGAACCTGCCATGTTCGTGCCCCTTTCCTATATCTATCGTCATAAATAGAATTATTCTTAATAATGGTGCGGTATTTATTTGTTTTTATTCTTTTTCAGAATAAACAGGCTGCACTGCGCACCCGACAGCATCTCCATCTGAATCTCTACAATATTCATAATCTGATCCAGTTCTTTCATATAGCTTTGCCATTTTGACACTTTTTTATTAGCGATAAACCGTTTTCTTACTCCCTGCATATTCCGGTACTGCTCCAGCTGGTCATTGACCACATCCTTTGCCTGCATTCCCACCAGACTGTAGCCAAACAGCTTATCCATCGCCTTATTGGCAAAAATAATCTCTCCCGATTTGTCGTCCTTAACGAAAACCGCATCGCGGATATGGTCATAAGCCTCCAGAAACCCTTCTTTTGTAATATCCGGCTTTACGGCCTTTTGATTGCTCAATACCACGCTTTCAAACATATGGGTAACGCAGGCAGCAAAGTTCACATCCTTTTTTTCAAAGATATGGGGTTTTGCCCTATCGGCAAAAACAACATATCCCCTGGTACCGGAAACTGAGTTCATCCCTAAAATCATGACGGACTCCATTTCCGATTTCCTAATCAGCTCTTTCAAAAACGGCTCCTGGGATTTCTTCCCCGCCAGCAGGGCCTGCTCACGCCCAAGATATTCCTTTAACACCTTGTATTCCGAGACGGACATTGCCAGCGTATCAACACCCGGCGTTTCCGCTCCCGCATGGTTCCACACAAAATATTTTTCCGCATTTCCCGTTTCTTTATTCTCCAGATATAATCCGATATCGGTAACGGACAGATAAATCCCGGCTTTCTGGCACATTTCGCCCAGTCCGGCTTCACCCTCCCTAATCATCGAATCCATCAAATCCTGTATTACATGCCGCTCCTGCTGCTCCTTATGAAGCTGTATTTCCGAGAGCTTACGCAGCCTTCGCTCGTTCAATACCACTTCCTCCGCATAAAAGCTCTTTGCAATGGAATTGGCGAGATGCCACTGCTGGCCCGCCACTTCTCCCAGTATCTCCGCACCGTTTTTGGCAAAGCTGGTCAATACCCAGTACGCCGTAACGGTATTTTCCAGCATCAGCGGCGCTAAAACCATGTGTACCTCCATTTTACCCATGGTAAAGGATACGCTCTGCGGAATCAGCTGCTCCTTCGCCCGCTCCGAGAGCTGGGAAAACTGTTCCTTTAGCTGCGGCCGTTCAAACAAATCATAAAACTGCCCGATATTATTTGCCGGTCCTGCCGGTGAAGTCAGCTGTCTTCCCTCCGCACTCAGCACCACGCTGTAATAATCCGCATTCTGGCTCAGCGTCTCCGCCATCAGCTGGAAATGCTTCAGCATTTCCTTATCCTCTTCATCAATCGTAATCAGACTGAGATTTTTGGGCTTATTCGGCTGGGGCGGCTGTTTCTCCTCTCCTGCAACAGCAGCCAGCTCCTTTTCCATATCCTTCTGCTCCGTGATATCGGTAAGCAGAAAGGATACCTCCGCCTCCCCGTCGGATATCCGGGTTACGCTGACTTCATTTTCCACCCAAATCTGTTTGCCGTCGTCCCTGACCATGCGGTATGTGTGTACGTAATCGGTAACACCCGTTGCCACCGCCTGATAAATCGCATCAATGACACTGTCCCTGTCCTCCGGATGGATATAATCCTCCGTCAGCTTATACCCATTTTTCAGGGCATCAACATTCATCCCCACCATTCCCGCATTGGGTGAAATATAGTTCAGCGCCCGCTTGCCGGCATGATAGGATTTAACCAAAACCACACTTTTCATCTTGGAGATTGCATTATTCAGATAGGCGTTCTCACTGTTTCTGCGAAATTCCTCCCGCAAATCAAACAGCAGAATTTCAAAATCCGTCAGATTCCCCGCAGTGTTATAAATATAGTGAATCAACAGCCGTACCGGTATTAAATCCCGCTCCTCCGTGACAATCCGGCACTCTATCTCATTTTCCTGAATCCGTTTATCAGCGGCATCGGCAATGCTTTCCTGCACCCGCTCCAAATCCTCCGGACAGATAATATCGCCGATTTCTAAAAGATTATCATAAAGCTGGTCCCTTGTATAGCCATAATGGTTAATATTTCGCGAAATATATTCTACCTGATAACCCTCTTCGTTTCTTCCCATATGAATTGCCACGATATGGGCATGATTCACAATCCGCTCCAGAGTAAAGCTTCCGATATTCAAATCTGCACGGGGTTCAAACAGCAAAGTATAAATGAGCTTTTCCTCTTCCATCATCTCATTCACCAGACCGCAGACCAGATGCTCCCTGCCGTCAGCCGTCACCCGAATCCGATGCCACATTATGCTTTTCTTTCCGTGAAGGATTTCCCAGAAATTCAGCTTGGTCAGGGCTCTTGCCGGCTCAATATGGATAAACTGCACAGCTCCCCCCAGCACTTCCTCCGCTTCATGGTTGATGTTCAGCACCTTTCCCGAATCCGCTTCAAAAACCACCATCGGGTATTCCAAATGCTTTGCAAATTCTTTGAAACTTTCTATTCGTTTTGTATTCATAAAATACTCCTGCCTGGTAAATTATCCCTGAAATTTAATCTGCGGTATCTCTTCTGCGTCTTCATCCGGAAGCGCCGGTCTTTCCTTTGGCGGCTCCAGTCCGCCAAACGCTTTGTCCGTTATGCTCTTTGTCTCGTTGCACGCCTTAACCACGCCCTCTACCGACTCCATCAGGCTTGCCATATAATTGCTGACATTCTCGCATTCCCGCTTCATGGAGCCCCTAATCATCGTCACGCGCTCCGTCGCTTCAGACAGCATTTTCTTCTTCTCCGTCTCGGCGTCCTCAAGCAGCTTCTGGCATTCCTCGTTCCGCCTTGCCACCGCCTGCTTGTACTCTTCCTCTGCGCGGATACGGATATTGTCCCGCTCCTCCTCCGCACGGCGGATAATGTTGGTGCTCTGCTTTTCGGAATCCTCCATCAGATTGCGGCTGTTCCGTTCCGCCTCCTGCATCATATAACTGCTCTGGGTTTTCGCACTGTTTAACAGCTGGTCGCTCTCTTCCTTTGCGTGAATCAGCATGTCCTTGCTTGTATTCTCGGCATCCGCCATCATTTTCCGGCTCTTTTCCTCCGCCTCTTTCAACAGGGCATCGCAACGCTCGTTGGTCTCCACCAGCGTTTTGGAAATAATCTCCAGCTTGTCCGAATAGCCCTTGGCGCTCTCCTCCTGCTCGGCAAGCTTCCGGTTTGCCTTTTCCAATTCCTTTTGCAGGGATTCGTTATATTTCTGCATATTCTCTATCGCCTGGTTGGACTCGGAGCTCATACTGTCCTTTACCAGCTGCAGGCTCTTCACCGTCTCGCTCAGCTTGCTTATTGTCTGCTTCAAATCCGCTATATCCTGCTGATGGGATTTTTTCATCTCGTTCAGATACTGGTCTACCGCCGCTTTATCGTATCCCCCAAAGGATACGGTCTTAAATCTTTCGTCCCTTGCCATGATTTTATCTCCTTTCCAACACGCCACCCATCAGATAATGATGTAATCAAGTCTTACAATACTGATATTATAACAACTTTTCGTGATAAATGCTACCTCAATTTTATCAATTCCGGAACCTCCGGTCTTATATACGCTTTATTATACACAGTACAGGTAAAATTATAGGAAATCACAAGAAAATGTTGTACTCCGGGGAATGGTCTGTTATACTTTAGAAAATTAAGTGTTGTGGAAAGGCGGTAATCCCCGTGGACAGAAAGTCGTTTGTATGTCTTGACAATTTTACGATAAAAATGATTGCTATCATTTCTATGCTTATCGACCATATCGGCTATATCTTTTTTCCGGAGGAGCAGCTCTTCCGCGCCATCGGAAGGCTTGCCTTTCCCCTGTTCTGCTTTTTACTGGTAGAGGGCTTCCATCACACCAGAAGCCATATAGACTATTTACTGCGGCTCTGTATTTTCGCCGTGCTGTCCGAGATTCCCTTCGACCTCGCCTTTCGCGGCGCCCTAATCGACTGGCAGCATCAGAATGTATTTATCACCCTGGCATTGGGACTGATTTCCATCTTCTGTCTGGAGGAAATGAACAACCGCCGCGTGTTTGTCCTTCCGCTAATCCTTACCTGGGCTGCCGCCTATTTTTCCCATTGCGACTACGGCATCGGCGGCGTTCTTTTAATCTGCATGTTTTACGTGACAAGGGAAACACCGGGAGTCCGCTTTATTTTATGCGCCTGCATTTTATATCTCTTCTTCAATCCTCTGGAGCTCTACGGGCTGCTTGCCATGCTCCCCATCAGCCTGTATAACGGCAAGCGGGGATTTTCGCTAAAAATGGTGTTTTACTGGTTTTATCCGCTGCACCTTCTTGTCCTCTTCGGCATATCCCAGCTGTTTTGAGCGCCGAATCTATTTTTTTCCCGCTGCCAGTAACGGAAGCAGGACAACCACACCGGTAAGCACAATGGTTCCGCCGGGCTTCAAATTAAAATAATACGAGAGAAACAGACCGCAGACAGTGAAGAACAGGGCGAAGAGCACCGAGTAAACCACTGTTTTTTTATAGCTGTCCGCAACCTGCATTGCACAGGCAACCGGAAGCACCATCAGCGACGACACCATCAGCGCCCCCACGCTGCGGGCGGCAACCGACACGGTAACCGCAGTCAGCAGGGTAATGGCAAAATTGATTTTTTTCACTGGAACACCGGAAAGCTCCGCACCCTCCTCGTCAAAGGTAATAAACATCAGCTCTTTATAAAGCAGTAAAAATGCCGTCACCACCACTATCGTCACGGCGACAACCAGAATAACCTCCGTATCGGTAATCGCCACAATGCTTCCGAACAAAAAGGAGTTAAAGGCGGCTCCGTCATCAATAAAACCGGATAAAACACTGGCAAGCCCTATTCCTGCGGACATCATAACCGAGATGGATATCTCCGCATACCGGGGAAGGGATTTCCGGATTCCCTCAATCCCCAGCGCCGCTGCCACGCAGACCGCCACTGCACCCGCAATGGGGTTAATGCCGAGAATCAGTCCCAGCGCCACACCTGCCAGAGAGGTATGGGACAACGCGTCCCCCATCATGGAAAGCCGTTTTAACACCACAATTACCCCAATCAGGGGAACAATCACTGCCAGAAGGATTCCCACAAAAAATGCCTTCTGCATAAATGCATACCGAAATATGTCTAGCATGATGAATCCTCCTTATTCTCCTTCAGTACCTCGTCACAGAAAATGGCGGATTTGTCCAGATGCACGCTTCCGTTGCTCACATGATAAAAACGGTCGGTAAACCGTGCAACCTGCTCCATGTTATGGGTTACCATAATAATCGTCATCCCAAATTCCCGGTTCAGCTTATCCAAAATCCGGTAAAGCGCTTCTCCCGCCTCCTTATCAATTCCGGTAAGGGGCTCGTCCAATACCAGAAGCTCCGGATTCTGAACCAGCGCCCTGGCAATCAGCACCCTCTGCTGCTGTCCGCCGGAAAGCTCCGACAGCATCTGTTTCCGAAAATCCTCCATTCCCACAAGCCGGAGTGTCTCCACCACCCTTTGCCGGTGCTCCTTCTTCGGAAACCGGAGCATTCCGATTTCCCGACAAAGTCCGGTCAACACGATTTCTTCTACATTTGCCGGAAAATGGCTGGCTTCCCGGAATCCCACCTGCGGTACATAGCCCACGGACTGCGCTGCCACGGTAATTTCTCCCTTATCCGGATGAAGCTTTCCCAAAATCAGTTTCATCAGCGTACTCTTTCCGGCGCCGTTTGCACCGATAATCCCTACATATTCCTGTTTTTCCACGATAAAATTTACATCCGTCAGAACGTTTTCCCTGCCATAGCCAAAGCTTACGCCCTGCACATTCACCATCGGTGTTCCCATTTTGTTACTTCCTTTATTTTGCTCTTCCGTCCTTATTATTCTCCGAAAAACTTTTTCTAAATATTCTTTCTCACCGCTTTGGCAAGCAGCTTTAATTCCTCAGGATTTGCCTCCCCCGGCTGCCAGCTGATATTCACGGTATCCTGCGCATATCTCGGAATTAAATGCAGATGGAAATGAAAAACCGTCTGTCCGGCAATCAGCCCGTTGTTCTGCAAAATATTCATCCCCTCGCAGTTCAGCTCTTTTTTCAGTCCCCGCGCAATCGCCGTGGCAAGGGAAAACAGCTTTCCGCCGGTTTCTGCATCCATGGCAAAGATATCATTGTAATGCTGCTTCGGAACAACCAGGCAATGTCCCTTACTCGCCGGGTTAATGTCAAAAAACACCCGAAAATCATTATTTTCATAAATCGTGGTCGACGGGATTTCTCCGTTTGCTATCTTACAAAAAATACAATCCTCTTTTTTCATCCTTATATCCTCCTGCTCCTGCATAATTTTATCTTTTTCTATTGCCAGTATACCATTTTTAACCAAAAAAGAAAAGCCGGCAGATAATCCTGCCGGCCACACTCTTTATTCTTCTTATCGGATAATTCCGCCGTCGGAAAAAGCTTATCACGCCTGAAAATCCATACCGCCCGTGCTGCTCTCCACAAGCCCGCCGACACCATAGGTAAGCCCTGCATAAACCTTTTCGCTGCCTTCGATTACCGGTCCCGCCGTATCCGTTTTGGCAATCGCCCGGAAGCTCTCATGATACTGCTCAAGCATATCCCGGCACCGCTTTATCTCCAAAGGCTGCCTCTTAATCCTTGCCAGAATCAACTGTTTGTTAATAAAGGCAAACACCGCATACACATCTGCCGCAACGGAATTTTCCCTGTTCAGCACGTTCATCAATTCCACCTGCACCGCCTGCGCCCTGCCCAAAACGTCCGTAAACACATCCAAATCCTGCCGGTCATATGCCGAAAGCGCTTCCTCTATCCACTGCATTTCCATTTCCAGCATAACCACCGTCAGCTCACCGACGCCTGCCTGGGAAATCCGCATTTTATATCCATTCATCTGCTCATCTGTCATGGCTTATCTCCTATCTCTGGAACAACTGCAGCAACCCCTCCGGTCTTGCGTTGGACTTGATTAACATTTGCAGTGCGCTCTGGCTAAGCACATTCTGCTGTGTATATTCGGTAATCTCCTCCGCCATATCCGCATCCTGTATTCTGGATACCGCATCATTTAAATTCTCGCTGGCGGTTTCCAGATTGCTCACCGTATGGTCCAAACGGTTCTGGTACGCACCGAGGGAGGAACGGATTTCCGAAATCTTGGCAACCGCCTCATCCAGGCGTTCAATCGCTTCACTGGCATAGGCATGGGTATATACGTTAATATGGTCAATCTCCAGGGACTCCGCCGTGGTTTTTCCGATATTGACATTCAATGTCTGCCCCTCGTTATTTCCAATCTGGATAACCATCGGTCCTGCTGATAATACCGTAATTCTTGCGTCTGCCACAGTCCCGCTCGCATCGTAAACCATCTCAAAACCGTTTTTGTCCGTCACGGTAATCCGGTTCCCCTGGGTTTCCAGCGTTGCGGTGTCCGTAAAGCCTATGCGGGCATTGCTGGTGTCCGTAGCAAACTGGGCTACCGCATCTGTTCCGTATTCGGTCTGGCCGTTTATGCCAAGCAGAGCCTTTATTTCATCGTAGCTGCTGTCAACGGTAATATGCTGCTTGCTCCCATATTGCTGGGTTTTTAACTCCCCGGTAGCCGCATTATAATCAATTCCGATTTTACTTGCCGCATCCCGGATTCGCTCATTTATTTGCTCCCCGGTCATTCCAACCCGGATATTAATCTGAAAATCATTGATGGCAAGCACGCCTGCCTGCGCCTCCGTAATCACGAGGGAATCTGCTATCGGACCAATCGTCGTTGTCGCCTGCGTACCGGTGGAGGTGATGGATAATCCGTATTCTCCCGGCTCAATATCTCCGCCAATCTCTACAATGGATAAATTATCATTATTGGTATACCCCTTTTTATTCAACTCTCCATTTAACAGCTTCCGTCCGTTGAAATCCGTGGAATTGGAAATTCTGTCCAACTCCTCCTTAAGCTGCTCCAGCTCATTCTGGATGGAATCCCTGTCATCCTCTGCATAGCTTACATTCGCCGCCTGAACGGAAAGCTCACGCATCCTTGCCAGGATAGAATGAATCTCGTCAAGCGCACCCTCAGCGGTCTGAATCAGGGATATTCCGTCATTGGAATTATTTATCGCCCGCTCCAGCCCTTTAATCTGGGCATTCATTCTCTGGGAAATTGCCTTTGCCGCAGCATCATCCGAGGATTTGTTTACCTTATATCCGGAGGAAAGCCTCTGCATGGATTTGGTTAAATTGCGGTTAATTGTGTTCAAATTATTGTTTGCCGTATAAGCCATCGTGTTATGGTTTAATCTCATCTTCGTCACCTCAATCTTAAATTTTCAGTCAACATTCACTACTTTAATTATCGGCGGTAATTCCCGTTAACTTAATAGCTGTTAATAATTGCTTTGCCGCCCGGTAAAGCTTCGAGGTCGGCACGCTCTCCCTCTCCAGTCCGGAGCCGTATTGTACCGGCTTCGTCCCGTCCAGCCGGAGGTCCCGTACCTCCATGCCCGCTTTGGCAAAAACGGAGCGCAGGGTCAGCTCGTTCGCCTCCAGCTTCCGCTGCCCGCTTTCCTCCTCCGTTACCACATACCCCTCAATCTGGCTGCCCTCCACATGGATAAACGCCTCCAGCCTGCCGTACTTTTTCGTATCGGCAGAAGCGTTGATTTCTCCCGCTTTGCTGCCATCCTGTATAATGGATACCTTCATGATGCTGACTTCCTCACCCACAACGAGGGGAACCTGAAATACCTCCTGCTCCACTGCCCGCATAGCAATAGGCATCCCCGCATTCAAATATTTGAGCGACTGAATATCCATTGCGGTAATGGTTCCGTCGATTTCCTTATCATGAACCGCTTCCGACAATCCCGCACGAATATACTCCATGCCGTAGATTACGTCATCCCTGCTCTCCAGCGTTTCCAGAATACGGTTTTCCCTCTCCGTGATATTTTCCCGCTTCTCTCTCGGAAGGCTCTGCTTAATGTTGCGAATCATGCCGTAAATGCCGTCTTCCCCGTACATCACCTGATGCGCCGCAAGAATATTGGTGGCTGTTTCCGGCATTTCGTTTGCCTCTAACATTGTCGCCACATCCTCCTCATAGGCCAGCGCCTCCGTAAGCTCGGCAGAAAGCCGTTCATTTAACTCCGCCTGCCCCTGTCCGTTGTCTCCCGCTTTCATAATCGCATTCAGCTCTTCAAAAGGCATATTCCGGTAATCCAGATTTTCCATGCTTTTCAAGGTTTCCGGGCGGATATGCCGCAGCACACCGGAAACCAGGGTCTGGTTATATGCGGTCTGGATTTGGCTTAGAATGCTCTCGCCCTCCGTTTCCACATCTATGCGCTCGCCAAAATGCTCATCCACCGCCACGTCCATTCCCCGCGCCCTGCGGCTCTTGTCTGCGGAAAACAGGTTATTTAACGTAATCTCCTGCCCGTTTCTGACCACGGCACCGATATCCTTGCCATGGGATTTCTCCACCTTATCCAAAAGCCTGTAGATTCCGATAAAGCTCTTCCGCTCCTCCTCGCTGATGGCGTTGCTTCTGTCCATCTGGTACAGAAATTCACTGAATCTCTGTTCGTCCGTCACACCCATTATTTCCTTTTGCTGCATAATTTCCTCATTCAGCCCGTCAATGGTCATGTTTAGCGGATTTTTGTTTTCCCGGATTAAATTTAATACAATCTGCGGCGTCAGGGTTTCAAACATCTGCTGCACCTTGGCATCCGCCGCCTTAACACTGATAATGTTATTCTCCGTCAGCTCCATCTCGTTGTATGCCAGAATCCGCACCGCCCTCTGGTTTTCCTCATTGCGGTCCAAATCCAAATCCTTTAAAATATCATCCACATTCCGGAATGCCTCGCGGATGGAATCCCCCATATCCTGCCTCGGTCTGGTCATCATCGTCTCATAGGCGTTACCGGCAAGGGCTGCTTTGATGTGAACCGCCGTCTCGTACAATCCGCCTACCGTAACGGACGGAGTTTTCACCACCTCGCCCAGCGCATACTCCGGCAGGGTTTTCAGTCCCTCGGTCTCCTTAAGCGTCTCCTTTAATAAATCCACATCCTCCGGCAAATCGTGCAAATCATGGGCGGATACCACTTTCTCATAGTAGCTGTTTTCCTGCTTCCTCAGCTCCTCAACAATCTGGGATAACGGTCTCGCATCAATATGGATATCCTGTCTGACCAATCGGTTTGCTGCTTCTATTGTCATGGAAAGGCGAATCTCTTCTATCTGCCGCCTTGCTGCCACCGCCGCCGGATTGGTGGAATAAGGAATCCCGGCTCCGTCGGCTCCCTCCTTCGCCTGCGCCATGCCGCTAAGGGAAAGGCTTGCGCCCTCCACACCCGTGCTTACAGGACCTCTCGCCCTTCTCATGTCTACGCTTCTCAACGAACTGTTATACAGGTAAGAAATGGTAAGGGGTTTTCCCTGGCTTACCGCCGCATCAACGGAGCGGAGAGAAATCGCCTGCACCTTTTCCACCAGATGTTTTGCGCGGTCCTGTAATGTGCTTCCGGTAATCCGCGCCTGCTCCGGCGCATTGCCGAGGCTGATTTGCTCGTTTATATTCTCCTCTATCTGCTCTTCTTTTAATCCCCGCTGGTTCAGGGAATTGATTCCCATATACAGCCTTAACGAGCCCACGGTAATCGGCAGCTCGTGCCTGAGCATAAATTTTGCCCCGCCGAGGCTTTGCTCCGTTACCGACATCCCCGCCGATTCGATAATCCCCACAACCTGCGGATAGATATCGTTCCACACCCGTTCATTAAACGGAATGGTATGGGAGGGGCTGTCCTCATTCACACTGTTTTTGGCAATATCCAGATTCTCGATGGTGGGCTCCATATTGTTCTTCACCATGAAAATCATCTGCTCATCGGTAATATGGACCTTTGTGGCTCCGGACTGGCTTCCCCCATTATTTTGTGCATTGGCATCCACCGGATTACCTGCTGCGCCTCCCGCTTCCACCGGAGCGGTTACAATATATCCCTCACTGTTCAATCTGCTTCTTCCTGCCGGATAGGCTGTCGCAGCCGATGAGGTATCCGCCGCCTCCTGCACCGTCTCCGTCCCGCTCTCCGTTTTCACCTCCGACGGCGACAGGCTTCTCCGCAGTTTACCCAGCGTCTCCCTGACAATATCCGCCAAGTCCTCGTTGATTTCATCCTGATGCTCTCCGGAGCGGATAGTCACCACCATGCCGATTAAATCGGACAGGGTTGCATTGGTAACGTCAATCTGCATCATTCTAAGCTTTGCAATTTCATCCGCAGACAAATTTCGCAAAATTTCTTTCTGGTTTTCCTTTGCCTCTTCCTCATCCTGCACACCGTCCAGGTTCTCCTTAATCATATCGGAAAACTGCTCCGTACCCTGCATCACCTGGGCTCCGGCAGCGACGCCGGACGCACCGGCGGTTTCCGCCGCCGCAGTTCCCACAATCTTTAACGATACCTGGTTCTTATCCGCCTGCTGGATTTTTAAATAAACGGTATCCCCCGGCTTTGCCTGGTCGAACTCCTTTGCCGCCTTTGTCTTAATCCGAATCCCGTTGATATCCAGTACCGGCTCTTTGCCGCCCTGCACCAGCCTGCATGCCAGCAAATCACCCACGCTGTTTTTCTCCAATATGCTGTTTCCTTTGCCGCCCAAACCATTCTGGCCTGCGCCGCCTGCCGCATCCGCACCAAAGCCTGCTGCACCAAACAGGGAATTGTCGTATCCTGTCTGCCCATGATGTCCGCCAATCTGATAATTCATTGTGCCACCTCGTTTCCGTCCTGCTCTTCAATATCTATCCTGCTCTATTTATATCCTTTTTCCGGCATGTCTTAAAAATACCGGCTTCCACAGGTTTTCCCGACATGTCTATATAGTATGTCGGAAAAAACCGGGTAAATCTAAAGCATCATTTTCTTTGATTCCGATAATACAAAAAGCCCGCAAACTCTCCTTTGTCTGCGGGACCTTCCTGCTTACGCTTTATTGGGTAATCTTCTTTGCCTTGTCTTTCTTCGCCTTCTCGGCTTCCTTCAACGCCTTTCTTGCTTCCTTTTCTTTCTCTTCCTTTGCATACTCCTCCTGAAGCTCACGCTGCTTTTTCCTCATCTTGGCGCCAAAGCTCTTCTTTTTCGGCTCCTCCGCCACCGCTCCCTTTTTCTTTCCCCGGATACTCTTCACTCCGGTGATATAAATGCCGCTTATCATTGCCTTCACTTCCCCCTTTGTCGGAAGGTCGTCAAAAATGGCTTCATCACAAATCAGATTGATAATCTGGGGACCGATTTTGGCTTTTACAATGGGCATCTTGGCATTACGAAACCGCTTTGGCGTCTGCTCCAGTACCGACTTGGGCAGACCCGCATCCTTTAACTTCATCATTTTCTTATCAATAATCAGCATGGAGGTCTGCTGTGCCGCCGCCTGCATTTCCTCCTTCTGTGCCATCTGTCTTTTTTGCAGCTTGTTTCCCACAAAATAAAGTACAACTAAAATACCGAGTAAAACGGCAACTACAATAAGGGTTACTACCAATGGACTCATACATTCTCCTCCTTTTCTGTGCCCGGCAGACCTGCTTGGGTCTCCTTTTTCATGGTTTCCTCTATAATGCCCTGTACATACGCACCGGCTTTTTTTCTCTTCTCTTTGGAAAGGGACTTCAAATCAATGGGTTCCCCATAGATGACCTTCACCTCCGCCTTACGGATATCAAATCCCGGTCTTGCCTCCAGGAGGCGGTCGGTGCCAATCAAGGTAACCGGCACTACCGGACAGCCGGCTTTTTCCGCCATTTTCAGGCTTCCCTCCCGGAAAGGAAGCATTTCCGGCTTCTGGTTTCTCGTTCCCTCCGGACAAATCACCATGGAATGCCCCGCCTGAATCAGCGCCGCCCCGTCCTTTATCATCTGCATTCCGGAGCGCATGTCCTCACGGTCCAGAAACAGGCAGCAGATATTTTTCATCCACCAGTTTAACAGCGGGAATTTATTCATTTCCGCCTTTGCCACAAAACCCGGACGCTTGGTGCTGGTGGTATGCAGAATCAATATGTCAAAATAGCTCCTGTGGTTGGGAACAAATAATACCGGCTCCTCCGGAATATTTTCCCTCCCCTTTACCTCTATTTTTGCCCCCGCCTGAAACAGCTCCCAGCGGAACGCCCAGTATACTATTGCATTTCCGATACGGTATCTTAATTCCGGACTGCATTTCCCAATCAGTAAAAGAATCAGATGTACCGGTATCATCAACACCAAAAACAAAAATAAAAATCCTAAAACTAATACGCTCCTCATATTCTGCTCCTTTTATTTTTATCCATCATAGCTAACTGCAAAATTCTTTATTTTCAAAACCCAGTTGTATAATATAGACAAATATCAAGAATAAGTCCTGCGCCACAGAGCAGATTTTCTCTGCTATCTTCCATACAGCTTAGCGGTTTCAAACAGCCTCGCCTCAAGCTGCGGTGTCATATCCTCCATGCGGAATCTCCATGCCCAGTTCCCCTCTCCTACGCCCGGCGTATTCAGTCTTGCCCACGAATCCAGACAGAGCACATCCTGCATCGGGACAATCGCCATATTTGCCACGGAGGAGAAGCATGCCCGAATCAGGGTCCAGCAGACGTCGCCGCCATCGGTATTGAAATATCTTCTAAGCTTATCCTTAGACGCTTCATAGCATTTCTGATACCAGCCAAGGGTCGTGTCATTGTCATGCGTACCGGTATAGCATACACAATTCCGAATATAATTATGGGGAAGAAAATGATTCTCCTCCGGATTTTCAAATCCGAACTGTAAAATTTTCATTCCCGGCAGACCAAACTTGTCACGCAAATCGATAACCGACTGGTCAATTTCTCCCAAATCCTCCGCAATAATCGGCATATGATAGCCCAGGGTAGCCTCAAGCTGCGTAAAGAAATTGACACCCGGCGCCTTTACCCATTTCCCGTTCACCGCCGTCTCTTCCCCGAACGGTACCGCCCAGAATTTATCAAAGCCGCGGAAATGGTCGATGCGGAGAAAATCCGCCAGCTTTAACTGATGGCGAATCCGGTTAAACCACCACTCATAACCGGTCTTGGTATGCTCGCTCCACTTATAAAGCGGATTACCCCACAGCTGTCCGGTGGCGGAAAAATAATCCGGCGGCACGCCTGCCACGGTCTTTGGATATCCCTTTGTATCCAAGTCAAAGAGCTTCTTATTGCACCATACGTCTACGCTGTCCCAAGCTACGAAAATGGGAATATCTCCCACAATTTTAATCCTTTTGTCATTGGCATATTTTTTTAACCCGAACCATTGTTTATGAAAGATATACTGAATAAACCGATAATATTCCACCGTATCGGAAAGCTTTTCCATCCACGCTGCCTTCTGTTTTGCCGTGGGTTTTTTCAACGAATCCTCCCACATATACCACGGAGCGCCTTCAAAATGCTCTTTCCCCGCCATAAATAACGCATAATCGTCCAGCCAGTCCGAGTCCTTGCAGAATGTCCGGTATCCCTCCAGAAATTCCTCATCCGTGGAATAGGCGTCCTTAATCTCCGGATTGGCAAACCGCTCATACGCCTTCTTTAACAGTCCTGTCTTAAACTCTATCGCTTCGCCGTACTCAATATGGCAGGAATCCCATTGCGGCATTTCATAAAAATCCTCATCCCATAAAAGCCCCGCTTTCCGCAGGTCGTCTATGCTGATAATTAAAGGTTGTCCGGCAAAGGACGAAAAAGGCTGGTAAGGGGAATCCCCAAAGCCGGTATGCCCCAAGGGCAGTACCTGCCAGATAGTTAATCCCGATTTTTCCAAAAAGTCGATAAACGCATAAGCTCCCGGTCCTAAATCTCCGATACCATAAGCGCTGGGAAATGAGGTTGGATGCACAAGTATACCTGCATACTTCTCATAATCCAATCCCAAGCTTGAATCGTTTGTCATGATGATATTTCCTCCGTACTATATTTATATCCAGGCAATCGTGAATATGATATTCGCTGTCATTTCGCCCTAAAAAGGCAGTCTTGCCCGCAAAATTATATTATACTGTGAATCTTTCCAAAAAACAAGCAAAATCCAACAAAAAATATGCTGCTTCAGACAATTCCCCATACGGGAGACCCTGCCCGAAACAGCATACCGTTTTTTTATTTTATTTATCCTTCTGCATTCTGGAAAGCAGTTCCTTTCGCTGCTCCTCATAGCCCGGCTTGCCCAGCAACGCAAACATGTTCTTCTTATAGCTTTCCACGCCCGGCTGGTCGAAAGGATTTACTCCCAGCACATATCCGGAAACGCCGCAGGCGAACTCGAAGAAGTAAAACAGCTCGCCGAGATTAAACTCGCTCATATACGGAAGCGTAATCATTAAGTTCGGAATCTCACCGTCCACATGGGCAAGAACCGTTCCGTTCATTGCCTGTTTATTGATATAGTCAACCGTTCTTCCGGCAAGATAGTTGAGGCCGTCCAAATCATCGTCTTCCTGCTCCATAATAATCTTGCGTCTCGGTGAACCGATATTGATTACCGTTTCGATATGATTCTTCGTCCCGTCCTGGATAAACTGCCCAAGAGAATGTAAATCAGTGGTAAAGTCACAGGCGGTCGGATAAATACCCTTTCCGTCCTTACCCTCGGACTCGCCGAACAGCTGCTTCCACCACTCCCCGATATAGTGCACGGACGGCGTATAATTCGCCAGAATCTCCATTGTTTTTCCCTTTTCCCGTAAAATGTTACGGAGTGCGGCATACTGCAATGCATCGTTCTGCTCAAAATCAGCTTCAATGCACATCTGGCGTGCCGTGGCGGCGCCCACCATCAACTGTTTGATATCCGCACCGCTTACTGCGATGGGAAGTAAGCCCACTGCGGTTAACACAGAGAACCGTCCCCCTACGTCATCCGGTACAACAAAGGTCTCATAGCCCTCTTCGTCAGCCAGCTTTTTCAGTGCGCCTCTCTCTTTGTCCGTCGTCGCATAAATTCTCTTTGCTGCTTCCTCCTGCCCGTATTTCTCTATCAGAAGCTTTTTAAAGATACGGAAAGCAATCGCCGGCTCAGTAGTCGTTCCTGACTTGGAAATAATGTTAATGGAGAAATCCCGGTCTCCCACAACCTCCAGTAAATGCTCAAGATAGGTAGAACTGATATTGTTTCCGCAGAAATAAATCTCAGGAGTACCTTTACGCATATCCCGGTCAATCACATTATAAAAAGTATGTCTTAACGCTTCAATCGCCGCCCTTGCACCAAGATAAGAGCCTCCGATTCCGATAACAATCAAAATCTCTGAATCTCCCTGAATCTTCTTCGCCGCCGCTTTGATTCTGGAAAACTCCTCCTTATCATAATTTACCGGAAGGTCAAGCCAGCCCAGAAAGTCATTACCCGCTCCTGTTTTGTCCAGTAATGTCTTCTTTGCCCCTAATACTCTCTCCTTCATCGCCGCAATGTCATCCTCAGACACCATGAACATCGCATTGCTATAGTCAAAACTAATACTTTCCGCCATTTTACCGCTCTCCTTTGTTTTCTTTCATTTTGGCATTACTGCCATTTC
The DNA here is from genome assembly GCA_023664535.1 of Bacteroidales bacterium. GTDB lineage: Bacteria > Bacillota > Clostridia > Lachnospirales > Lachnospiraceae > CAG-590. The sequence goes on along the minus strand of JAMPFJ010000011.1, from coordinate 6,156 downwards.
CCTTATAAGCCAAATTATATTGTAACAAAATCAATTCCAAATATCAACATTTTTTGGCAATTTCAGTCCTTTAAATCATAGAGGGAGCCAAAAGAATAGCCCTCCTGTTTCAGCTGTCGGATTACCTGTTTTAACGCATCCTTATTGGCAACCGACACGTTGTGCATCAGCGGAATCGCCCCGGGATGATAGTATTTTGCAAAATGCTCTTCCACATGGGCGCTGGTGGGCTGATTGTTAACGTCATAATCCAGATATGCCATTGACCAGAAAATCGTGGAATAGCCCAAATCCTTTGCCATTTGCAGTGTCCGCCTGCTGTACTCCCCCTTTGGCGGACGGAAAAACAAATCCATCTCGTAGCCGGTCGCCTCCTTCATATAGCTCTCACAGGTTAAAAGCTCCTGTTTTTGCTCCTCTACCGTCTTTGACGGCATGGACGGATGCGTCACCGTATGGTTGCACACCAGATGTCCCTCCTCCTTCATCCGTTTAGTCAGCTCTACATTATCCCGGATATACGTCTGCGTAACAAAAAAAGCGGCGGTCACCTGTTCCTCCTTTAAGGTATCCAAAATGTCCGCCGTATATCCATTTTCATATCCACAATCAAAAGTAATATACATTTTTTTCCCGTTTACCGGCACGGTGTAATAGGCATCATATTCCGTAATGTCAAAATCCTCCTGGCAGCCGGATTTTTCATGGTTATCATTGCGCTTAAACCACCACGCATAAAGCTTGTTGTCTATCGCACTGTAATCGGTATGCTCCACGATAATCCGCTTCCGCTTTTCCGGTTTATCCTGCCCGTTTTCCCCCTCCTGGGAATCCGTGCTTCCCGCATCCGTTTTTTCTTCCGTCTCCATCCCAGCCTTCCCATTCTGAATGAATCCGCTATTTCCTTTTTGCTGCCGGAAATGCCGCCATGCCAGACCCAGTCCTGCAAGCACGGCGATTACCGCCACACCAATAATAATCTTATTTTGAAGCTTCAATTCAACCCTCCTGCTTACGCAAGAAAGCTCTGTACAAATTCCTCCAGCAGTTCAATATCTGACACACCCTGTTCCTTCGTCGCCGCTATCGCTTTATCGCTCTCCGGCTCCTCCGCTTCCGCTTTTGCCCGCTGCATTGCCGCAACGCTTTCCAGCATACCCCCGTCCGCCGTCTGTCCGTTTTCACCTGTCTGCACCGCCTCTTTCGGATTCGCTTCCATTTCCCGAATCAGACGCTTTAACATCTCAATATCCTCTTCCATATTTTCCCGGGATTCCGGATTTACCGCCTGTGCCGGATATTCCGCTTCCCGTCTCTCTTCCTCGTCCCGGGACGCCGCCGGCATCCGCCTTTTCCCTTCCCTTTCCTCATCCAGAATCACATTTTTCAGCTCCCTGCTCTGGGCTACGCCCTCCATGAACGCCGTTTCCATGCTCTCGTCCAAAAGCTTTAATTCTCTTCCGCTCTCCCGGTTCCGGATTAACCGGTTAGTCAGATAATTTTCCAGATAATCTACCAGTTGGATTTGTATCTGCCGCTTTCTGCTTTTTATTCCAAATATATGAAAGAATACAAATAAACATGCCAAAACCGTAGCGTAGGCGAACAAAATTTCCATCATCACCGTTGTTCCCGCCCCCGTCATATAACCATAAAAGGCTTCGCCGCCGGCGAGAAGGGTTACCAGCCCGGCAGTAAGAAAGGGCGCTTTTTCCCATGCCGAAAAGGAAAGACCCAGAAACCGCATTTTCAACAGATACTTGTCCACATATGCCGCTATGTTGCGAATCTGATAATCCATGCCGTATATCGTCTCAAACTGGTTTTTCAAATTCAACATCAGCTTTTTGCGGGTAGTTTTCATGTTGGCAGACGCTTTCACATATCCTTTTAACGACAAACTCATCATCGCCTGCAAAAACAGGCTTACTGCTCCGAAGAGCAGAATACTACTCATAAATACATGCTTTGTTACAAATTCTACTATCATACTATCCCTTCCCTGCTATATAAATTTGTGGCAGTTCCCGCCACCTGCTGCGCTGTCCGGCAGCCTGTCCTTCTATAAACACAAGTTTACTGTGTCCTATACCCGCCTTCAACACCTGTTCGTCGTAACTTTCTTTTACTTTCTACGGAAATAACCGTTTTTTTGCAGATATCCCTCTTTTTTTGACAAAATGTGAGGTCGCCGCCTCCCGATAAACGGAACTTGCTAAAGACAAATTTTAATCCTTATGCTATACTTATTACAGCTTTACGATTTTATTTTAAAAATACGCATATGATAAGAAAGAGGTAATGATTATGACATTTAAACCACAAGGGGTTTGTTCCCAGAAAATTGATTTTGACATTCAGGACGGCAAGGTGGTAAACGTCCGCTTCCTGGGCGGCTGTAACGGCAATACGCAGGGTGTTTCCCGTTTAGTCGAAGGGATGGAGGTAACGGACGCCATCTCCCGGCTGGAAGGTATTCAATGCGGCTTCAAAGGAACCTCCTGCCCCGACCAGCTTGCCAAGGCATTAAAGCAGGCTCTGGCAGACGCCCAGTAACCGCCTTGCAGGGCAAAATCGGTACACTTATATTTAAGGAGACAACGAGATGAAAAAAATTGTTCTTACCGGCGGGGGGACCGCCGGACATGTCACCCCAAACATTGCTTTACTGCCGGGGCTTAAAGCCGCCGGCTTTGAAGTCCATTATATCGGTTCTTATAACGGTATCGAAAAGAAATTGATTGAAGATATGGAAATCCCTTACTACGGCATTTCCTCCGGCAAGCTCCGCCGCTACTTTGACGTTAAGAATTTTTCCGACCCTTTCCGTGTTATCAAGGGCTTTGGCGAAGCGAACCGGATATTGAAACGAATCCAGCCGGACGTAGTGTTTTCCAAAGGCGGATTTGTCACCGTTCCCGTGGTATTGGCGGCAAAACACAATCATATCCCCGCCATTATCCATGAATCCGATATGACGCCGGGACTTGCCAACAAAATCTGCATTCCTGCCGCCGAAAAGGTCTGCTGCAATTTCCGGGAAACCTTTGATATGCTTCCGGAGGGAAAAGCCGTTCTCACCGGCACCCCAATCCGAAAGGAACTGTTTCAGGGAAGCGCTGCCAAAGCGGCTGATTTTTGCGGGCTCCATGCCGACAAGCCGACCATTTTAATTATTGGTGGCAGCAGCGGCAGTGTAATCATCAATAACGTAATCCGGGAGTGTCTGGATGAAATTTTAGCGAATTACCAGATTATCCATCTGTGCGGTAAGAATCATTTAGACGACAGTCTGCGGAACAAGACGGGATATGTACAGTTTGAATATATATCCAAAGAATTGCGGGATTTATTTGCGCTAAGCGATTTGGTTATTTCCAGAGCGGGCGCCAACGCCATCTGCGAACTGCTTGCCCTGAAAAAGCCGAATATCCTGATTCCGCTTTCCAAAGCCGCCAGCCGGGGCGACCAGATTTTAAATGCCAAATCCTTTAAAAAGAACGGCTTCAGCTATGTTATCGAGGAGGAGGAGTTAAGCACCGCTTCCCTGCTCAATGCCGTTCGGGATGTGTTTACCCACAGGGAGCAATACATTAAGGCAATGGGGGAAAGCGAAATGTCGGATTCCATTAACACGATTATGAATCTGATTGAAGAGCTTGCCGGGCAGTAAATACTGCTTTGGCTGGTACGGCGTATTGACCTTAACCTAAAGCTGTTCCAGAGCGGAAACAGGGCTTTAGAACAGCTTTAGCTTTTCTAGGTGGTTCACTTTTCCTCTATAAAGTGGTATTGCTACGCTTAGATGTATATGATCTGCGCATACCGCCCCATCTATTATCTGCACATCCTTATACTTGCACAATATTTTGATGATTTCCCTTACAACATTCCTTAACTTCCCATACAGCACTTTCTTACGATATTTTGGAATGAATACTATATGGTACTGGCATTTCCAGCGTACATGTGATAAACTTTGATTGTCCATACGGACCGCCTCCCTTGTTCTGAGATCGGCTTGCGATACCTTTCTCATTCTAACAATAGGAGGCTTTCTTATGTTATCCTACACGCTCCTGCTTACTCCATTCTCCCCAGCATAGCTGGGGGATTAGGTCTTTCATTTAGCCAACAAAGACATTGCATTACGAACAACATTAATGAATCTTCCAATAACCATAACGTTTTCCACCCACACGCTCCAATTTTTTCTCATCATCTAATTTTTTAATAAGGCGCTGAATTGTTGCTCTTGATACGGATAATTTTTCAACCATTTCCTTTTGCGTTAAATGTGGCTTTTCTTTTAAAAGCATCATCAATTTATCTTCCAATGCATCACCCAATGCATCACTTTGAGGCTTTGGTTCTTTAAAATCTGATGCTTTAATACCTTGTAAAGCTTTAAACTTCACCATAATATCTTCACCATGAACAATATACACTGGTTCATCAGTTCCTAAGTCTTTACAAGCATCACATATTTTTTGTATACCACGCCCCCAGCTTTCAATATATCCTGCACGGTAAAACACTTTGGCTATATCCGGATTATACGGTTTTGATGTATGAGTCCCCAAAAGTGTCTCCGCAGTCCACCCAAACGGGAGCATACTGCAATTACTGACAAACATAACGTCCTCTTCTATACGAATCTGAACCGGTACGTTATCTGCCCAGTTACAATGAATGAGCGCATTAAACACAGCTTCTCGCACCGCCTCCCGTGCAAAAGGATAAGTCTCCACTCTTGTGTCCTTGTAATAAGAAACTGCTGCTTTTAAATATTTCAAGTAAATTAAATCAATTACCCGATCCGCCATAATGAGCAACGAACCATGTACTTCGTCCTGATATAATAATTCACTTCCTTCAAACTTGCCAATTTTCACATAACAACCGCCAATGACCTTCTCAGGATTTCTATAAAAGCATAATGCTCCGGCGCGTTTCAATTTACCATCAACAATTAAATCCAATTTTTCCAACAATTCTTCATCAGAAATATCCAAATCCTCTTTTGTCATACGTCCACTGCGCAAGGCTTCTCTCTTAAAAATATCAAAACTTTCTTTGTCCAAATCTGAAACAGAAATATTAGATATGGTTGCCGCATCCCATTTCATTCCTGTCTTTGCCATAAGGAAATTCGTCAGTGCATTTCCTCTCAACTGTTGTTTTGTACTACCGCTACGATAATGATATTCACCGTTATAATTTACAGGAAACGCCCAAGGATTTATGATAATCTCAATATATTCTAATCCATTTTCTGCTAATAAATTTACATCTGCCACGATACCAAGTTTATTCTGAATTTTATTTGGTATATCTTCTAACAACTTTTTGCTATCTTTAAGACCTACAACCGTTCCATCATCTTTTGCTCCAATATATATTTTTCCGCCCTGTGCATTAGCAAAACCACATATCCATTTCAGATATTCATCCTTCCATGATTGTTTCCATTCTACATTTTGGCTTTCTGCCATATAAAATCACTCCGTTCTTTAAAATGCATAGTCATGAGCAAAACTCAACAAAGTAAGTATTTATGCAGTTTTACCCTCTGACTTTATTTTTGTTATCACTCCAAATATATAGTAACAACCAGCTCCAAATGGTATAATTAAGTTGTCAAAATCAATTTAAGGTATATTTTTACATATAGTTATTAAATTTGAATTCAACTGACAATTCTTCAAACCCGAATGTACTGTTTGGTTTATTTATTTCATCCGATGAGCAAAACACACAGCATATCATAACCCGCATGAACAATAATCGGATTCCAAAGGGTCTTTCCCTTTTTCAGCAGCCAACAGTATGCAACACCACAAATGGCCACCGAAATACTCTGTGTCATCAACCCTGAAAAATCTAATGTTCCAAAACGGTACAATCTGATAAAATAGGCAGGCCAGTGTAGTAATATAAAGAACATTGTTGAAAAAATAACTGCTTTTCTGTCTGTAGTGACTTTTAATAAAGCATTATATCCCCATCCTCTGAAAACAATTTCTTCCGCGAAACCAACCGTTGCAAATTTTATGATTTTCAACGAAAAATTTATTTCGGAATTTCGCCAGAAACTTTGATGGTTTATAATCATTGAGCCAAAAACAAAAAATAGCGACACAGATGATACAATGA
>JAMPFJ010000010.1 GCA_023664535.1 Bacteroidales bacterium | reverse complement strand
TTGTACTTATTCCTGCCGTACATACGCCTCCTTCCGCCTCCGGGTATGAACACATTATTATCATAAACCAAATTGGCAAAAATAGCAATGAAAATTTTCTGAAGAGACAGCGGGCAGTGAGTTAATCATTGACTAATGGTGAGTGATATATTAGACTTATACGTAACGTATCATGGCAGTACATATTGCTATGCGAGGAGGAATAAGAGGAGGAAGCAGATGATGAAGCTAAGAGGAGTAAAGGTACTGATGATGGCGGCTATGTTATTTTGGGGTATGCTGGCACAGTCCGGAATGCCGGCGGTAAAAGCGGCAGGAAAGGATACAGCGGAGGAAGTCCGCACAGAAAGTGGAACGGATGCTTTGGAAAAGACAACCGAATTGGTAAAGGTGGGGAAGAAAAATGCATCCGATGTGAAGATGCTGCGGAAAATCATTAAGAAACAGAGAGCGTTAGGTGCAGGTATCCCTACGAGTTTAGATGATACGAGTTATACATGGAACGATTCCGGGCGGTTGACTGGGATTGATTGGAGCAATAGAGGGTTAAAGGGTTCAATTTCCTTTAAAGGCTTGACGGCGTTGAAAGACTTGGCTTGCGGTTGGAATAAGCTGAAGAAACTGGATGTGAGCCGGAACAAAGCGTTGGCAACATTATCTTGTGGCAGTAATGAGCTGACAAAACTGGATGTAAGCAGGAACAGGGCATTGGAAGAGTTGTATTGCTCTGACAATAAGTTGACCAAGCTAAATGTGAGCCGGAATAAGGCATTGAAAAAACTGGATTGCTTTAACAATAAGCTGGCAAAGTTGGATGTGAGACAGAATACAGCATTGGAGAGCTTACAGTGCGCTGATAATAGGCTGAAGAAACTAAATGTGTGTCGGAATAAGGCGTTGAAGGATTTGGCTTGCGGTGGAAATAAGCTGAAGAAACTGGACGTGAGCCGAAATGTGGCATTAGAATCTTTGTTTTGCAGTGACAATAAGCTGACAAAGTTGGATGTGAGCCGGAACAAGGCATTGACAACACTGTGGTGCAAAGGAAATAAGCTGACAAAACTGGATGTGAGTAAGAACAAGAAACTGGAAGACTTGTACTGTGATGACAACGTCAAAGTCAAACGCAAATAATAACTTTGAATAAGGAAAGCCAGATGTTTGAAATAAAGGAAAAAAGTAATGAAGAGAATAATCAAAAAAATAGAAGAAAAATATAGGCGAAAAGCATTGGATTTGGTGAAAGAGGTATTTACCGAGTACGAGGATGAACGGGAAGGAAAAACGGTCCGTGCCCTGGTGGAGGAAATAAGGGCGAAAAAATATTATATACCGGAGCTTGAACTGATAATGCTTGATGAATATGAGGAGATAATCGGTTATCTGATGTTTTCCGGATTCCATTTAGAGGGACGGTATGAAAACGAATTGCTTATTCTTATGCCGGTGGCAGTCAAAACAGAACTGCAACGGCAGCATATATCAAAAGAGCTGATAGAATATGGATTTAAGCAGGCGGAGGCAATGGGATATAAAGCGGTACTTGTAGAGGGAAATCCCGATAATTACCATGCCCGCGGTTTTGTTACGTCAGCAGACTATGGAATTTTACCGGGAAAAACGGTTCATTTACCCGCTGTTGAGTGCTTGATGGTTAAGGAATTGAAGCCGGGGGCATTAGCAGATATCGAAGGACGGGTAGAATATGATTTCTATAAAACACTGTCAGAAGAATAAGGGGGGATGACTTTCTAACGGATAAGCTCCTCCCATTCGGCACAGTCTTTCATATAAGAATAGGTTTCTTTATCCCGGAAAAGCTGTAACAGCTTATCCCGCAGTCCCTCATAAAATGCCGGGTTGGGTTCTTTGAATTTCATATGGGAATACATGCCGGATTGCAAAAAGCTGCAAAGGGTGGCCGCAGAAGAAAGCAGGGTTTTGGCAATGTCGACGGTTTGCTGAACATTTTGTTCCAGTATGGCTAATTCCAGTTGGCAGGATGCCATCCGGTATTTTCCCATATCAAACAGTTCCGCCATCCGGCTTGCCTTTTTTGCCCACATCCGGGCATTGCCCAGACAGTCGTCCTCTACGGACAGCGCAAATAAATTGTACATCACCATGTTAAGAACCTGGTATTCCGAAAAGAGGATTTCCTCATAGGCTTTATAGGCTTCTGGTTTCCGGTCGGTTTTGCTGTAAAGCTGAGCCAGTTTTTGCTTGTATTCCGTACTTTCCTCCGGGAAATAGGGAATATATTTTTCAGCTTCGGAATAATTTTCTTTGCGCATATAATAACTAAACAGGGAGTCTGCCGCCTGCTTTTGGATTTGTTTGTCCTCGCAGGTCAACGCCTGCTTATACCATTCCAAAATCTGAGCGTCATAGTTTTCGCTGTTTTCGACGTTGGCGGTTATCAGCCGGGCATTCAGGATTACGGCTAACTGCCAGATTAACTGGAAGCAGTTAGGATATTTGTTGATGATTTGTCTGGCGTGGGAGAATACCTCCTCATAAGGGGCATTGTCAAATTTTTTGTCCGTTTCTTCTATGATTTCTGTGATTTCCAATGGGCTTAGCTGCTCATGAAAGGACAGCAGGGTTTCCAGTGTGATATTCAATAATCTGGCTATTGGCGCTAACAGGGAGATATCCGGCTGGCTTACCCCCTTTTCCCATTTATTTACGGCAGGGGCAGTGACGCCCAGCCGCTTTGCCATTTCCTCCTGAGTAATATTTTTTTCTTTTCTATATTTATGAATTACCTCTCCAATCTGCATTTGCCTTTCCTCCGTCAAATGATATGATAAAGCGTTTTACGGTACTATTATAATATAAGGGAACACAGTTTCACAACTGAATATCTGTTAACTTTTGTTCAATTTTCCTGACTGCAATTCATGATTGCGAAAGGTTGGGAATGATACCTATATGCCATGCGAACCTCGCCTGCGCATTGCTTCGGCTTGTGGCTGAGACAAACGAGCCATGCAAACCTCGCCTGCGCGATGCTCCGGCTTGTGGCTGAGACAAACGAGCCATGCAAACCTCGCCTGCGTTTCACTCCGGCTCGGTCGTGGCTGAGACAAACGAGCCAAGCGAACCTCGCCTGCGCTATGCTTCGGCTCGGTCGTGGCTGTCGCCACATAATTTCTCCCCCATAAAATTGTGCTTACAAGCAAGCTTGACGCACAATATATGGGGAAGAAATTGCATGGCTCGTAGATTGCACGAAAAAAAATACAATTTAATGGAAAAAGTTCTTGCATTCCTTTGAAACATGGGGTATACTAGCACTTGCTGTGACATTGATAGCGTTGAAGCGTGAGGTTGCTGCCCGCTGCGGCAGGTTTTTCCGTGGAGCGAATGTCAAGTTAAGAAACTGACGACAAGTCACTGTACGAATAACCATCCCCGATAAGGGGGAGATGACGTGTGAAAGTCATGGAATATGATGCTTCAAAATATGACACACACGGGAGAGTGTACAGTCACCGCTTGTCGTACCTATTTAATAAGTGCGAAAAGGAGGCGGCTTTTTTTATGGCAAACCAGGTAATGAGAATTACACTTAAGGCTTATGATCACAAATTAATCGATCAGGCTGCAGCAAACATTATTGATACTGTTAAGAAGACAGGTGCAAAGGTTTCTGGTCCTGTACCGATGCCTACTAAGATTGAGAGAGTTACAATTCTTAGAGCGGTTCACAAGTACAAGGATTCCAGAGAGCAGTTTGAGCAGAGAACCCATAAGAGATTGATTGACGTGATTCAGCCGACACAGAAGACAATCGACGCATTACAGAAGTTGGATATGTCTGCCGGCGTTTACATCGATGTAAAGATGAAAACAAAATAATAATAGTAAGTACAGTAAAACCTAATGGGCGAAAAGCCAGATTTAGAATGATTGCTACGGCAATCCGCTGTAGATTGATTAGGAGGAAATTTTAAAATGAAGAAAGCGATTTTAGCTACAAAAGTCGGAATGACTCAAATCTTCAATGAAGACGGTGTGTTGACACCTGTAACCGTGTTACAGGCCGGTCCCTGTGTAGTGACACAGGTTAAGACCATGGACAACGATGGATATGAAGCAATCCAGGTTGGTTATGGCGAAAAGAAAGAAAAGATAACGACAAAAGATGTATCAGGTAAGAAAGTAATCAGAAATCCACATGGTGCTGGTAAAGCAGAGGTAGGACATTTCAAAAAGGCAAACACAACCCCTAAGCAGTTCGTAAGGGAATTCAGAGTAGATAACGCTTCCGAATACGTTGCTGGAGAAAGCGTTATTAAGGCAGATATTTTTGCTGAGGGTGATAAGATTGATGTAACCGCTAAGTCAAAGGGTAAAGGATTTGCCGGTGCGATTAAGAGACATGGTATGCATACAGGTCCTAAGACTCATGGTTCAAAATACCATCGTCATGCAGGTTCTAACGGTTGTGCAACTGACCCTGGTAAGGTGTTCAAGGGTAAGAAAATGGCAGGTCATATGGGTGCTGTCAGAGTTACCGTACAGAACTTGGAGATTGTTAAGATAGATGCAGAAAATGACGTAATTCTGGTTAAAGGTTCTGTACCGGGACCGAAGAAGTCATTAGTGATGATTAAAGAAACCGTAAAAAGTGGGAAGTAATCTGCAGGAAGGAGGAATTTTAGAATGGCAACAGTAGCTGTTTATAATACCGAAGGTAAAGAAGTGGATAAGTTAGAGCTTAATGATTCTGTATTCGGTGTAGAAATAAATGAGCATTTGGTTCACATGGCGGTTGTGGCACAGCTGGCAAATAAACGTCAGGGAACCCAGAGCGCTAAGACACGTGCTGAAGTACGTGGAGGCGGAAGAAAACCTTGGAGACAAAAGGGAACGGGTCATGCCAGACAGGGTTCTACAAGGTCTCCCCAGTGGACAGGCGGCGGTGTTGTATTTGCGCCGAAGCCGAGAGATTATTCAATGAAGTTAAACAAGAAAGAAAAGGCAAGCGCAATGAAGTCTGCGTTAACTTCCAGAGTAAACGAAGAGAAATTCATCGTGTTGGATGAGTTCAAGTTAGATGAGATTAAGACAAAGAAGTTTGTAGAGGTAATGAATAACCTCGAGGTGGCAAAAGCATTAGTGATAACAAAAGATAATGACCAGAATCTGATTCTGTCTGCAAAGAATGTTCCTAATGTTAAGACCGTATTAACAAATGCAATCAATGTTTATGACATCCTTAAGTATGATACCGTTGTAATCACTAAGGATGCGGTAGCAGTAATTGAGGAGGTGTACGCATAATGGCAGATATTAAATATTATGACGTAATTCAGAAGCCTATCATTACCGAGAAGTCGATGAATGCCATGGCAGAGAAAAAATATACATTTCAGGTTCATCCGGATGCAAATAAGACCATGATTAAGGATGCTGTTGAGAAAATGTTCGAGGGAACAAAGGTTGCTAAGGTAAATACCATGAATCTTGACGGTAAGAAGAAGAGACGCGGCATGGTTTACGGAAGAACGGCAAAGACAAAGAAGGCAATCGTTCAGTTGACTGCTGACAGCAAGGATATTGAAATCTTTGAAGGGCTGTAGGCAGCGGCGCAATATAATCATTATTCATACGCAAGCAAGCGTGATAATAAATGCAATTTGAAAGGAGAAAGAAAATGGGAATTAAGACATATAACCCATATACACCTTCCAGAAGAAATATGACTGGTTTGGATTTTGACTTGATTACAAAGACAACTCCTGAGAAATCCCTTACTACTTCATTAAAGAAGAATGCCGGTCGTAATAATCAGGGAAAGATTACGGTAAGACACCATGGCGGTGGTTCCAGAAGAAAATATAGAATTATTGATTTTAAGAGAAGAAAAGATGATGTTCCGGCAACGGTTGCATCGATTGAGTATGACCCGAACAGAACGGCAAATATCGCATTGTTAAACTATGCTGACGGAGAAAAAGCTTATATTCTGGCTCCTGTCGGCTTAAAGGTTGGCGATAAGGTAATGAATGGCGCAAATGCAGAAATCAAGGTTGGTAACTGCCTGCCGTTAGAGGCAATTCCGGTTGGTACCGAGGTACACAACATTGAGCTGTATCCCGGCAAGGGCGGACAGCTGGTTCGTTCTGCGGGTAACTCTGCACAGCTTATGGCTAAAGAAGGAAAGTATGCAACGCTTCGTCTGCCTTCCGGCGAGATGAGAATGGTTCCGATTACTGCCCGTGCAACAATCGGCCAGGTTGGTAATATTGAGCATGGTCTTGTGAATATCGGTAAGGCGGGACGTAAACGCCATATGGGTATCAGACCTACAGTTCGTGGTTCTGTAATGAATCCTAACGACCATCCACACGGTGGTGGTGAGGGTAAGACCAGTATCGGTCGTCCCGGTCCGTGTACTCCATGGGGCAAGCCGGCGCTTGGACTTAAGACTCGTAAAAAGAATAAACATTCCAATAAGATGATCGTCAGAACCAGAGACGGCAAGAGTATTAAATAAGATAAGGAGGTTTGACCTATGGCTCGTTCACTTAAAAAAGGACCATTTGCAGATGAACATTTACTGAAAAAAATAGATGCGATGAATGCAGGTAATGACAAGCAGGTAATTAAGACCTGGTCACGTCGTTCCACCATTTTCCCCAGCTTCGTAGGACATACGATTGCGGTTTATGACGGAAGAAGACATGTGCCTGTATATATTACGGAGGATATGGTTGGACATAAGCTTGGAGAGTTTGTGGCAACCAGAACCTATAGAGGACATGGTAAGGACGAAAAGAAGTCAAGAGTTAGATAGAAAGAATTTGAAAGGAGGATTCATCCATGGCAAAAGGACATAGATCCCAGATTAAAAGAGAAAGAAATGCAAATAAGGATACAAGACCGTCAGCTAAGGTTTCCTATGCCAGAGTATCTGTAACAAAAGCATGTTTCGTTTTAGATGCCATCAGAGGTAAGGATGTACAGACTGCACTTGCTATTTTAGCGTATAATCCGAGATATGCTTCAAGTGTAATAGAGAAGTTGTTGAAGTCGGCAATTGCAAATGCGGAGAACAACAATGGAATGAAGATGGAAGACCTTTATATTGCAGAGTGTTATGCAAATAAAGGACCGACAATGAAGAGAATTCAACCAAGAGCACAGGGCAGGGCTTATAGAATCGAGAAGAGAACAAGTCATATTACTATCGTGCTTGATGAAAGATAAGGAGGCAAATAATGGGACAGAAAGTAAATCCTCATGGTTTGAGAGTCGGTATCATCAAGGACTGGGATTCCAGATGGTATGCGGATACAAAGGATGGCGAATTTGCAAATAACTTAATAGAAGATAATGAAATTCGTAAATATCTGAAAAAGAGACTTTACAGCGCTCAGATTTCCAAGATTGAAATCGAGAGAGCATCTGACAGACTTAAGGTTATCATTTATACTGCTAAGCCGGGCGTGGTTATCGGTAAGGGCGGAGCGGAGATTGAAGCGCTTAAGAAGGATGTTGCCAAGCTGACAGATAAGAAACTGATGGTAGATGTTAAAGAAGTGAAGAAACCGGACGCAGATGCGCAGCTGGTTGCTGAGAACATCGCAGCACAGCTTGAGAATCGTATTTCTTTCCGCCGGGCAATGAAATCCTGCATGGGCAGAACGATGAAAGCCGGAGCATTGGGAATCAAGACATCCGTTTCCGGCCGTCTGGGCGGTGCGGATATGGCGCGTACCGAGTTCTACAGCGACGGTACTATTCCGCTTCAGACACTTCGTGCGGATATTGATTATGGTTTTGCAGAAGCAGATACAACCTACGGTAAGGTTGGCGTTAAGACATGGATTTATCATGGTGAAGTACTTCCAACTAAGAACAACAAGGAAGGGAGTGAGCAGTAATGTTAATGCCGAAAAGAACAAAGCATAGAAAACAGTTCAGAGGTTCCATGGCAGGCAAGGCGACCAGAGGAAATAAAATTAGCAACGGAGAATATGGTATCGTTGCATTGGAGCCGGCATGGATTAAGTCTAATCAGATAGAGGCAGCCCGTGTTGCCATGACCCGTTATGTAAAGCGTACCGGTAAGGTATGGATTAAGATTTTCCCGGATAAACCGTATACCTCTAAGCCTATCGGTGTTCGTATGGGTAAAGGTAAAGGTGCTGTAGAAGGATGGGTAGCAGTAGTAAAACCCGGTCGTGTAATGTTTGAAATTGCAGGCGTACCGGAGGAGACGGCAAAGGAAGCATTAAGACTTGCTACACATAAGCTGCCGGTTAAATGTAAAATTGTATCCCGTGAAGATTTAGAAGGAGGTGCAGGCAGTGAAAACTAAGGAATATCGTGATGATTTAAAGTCAAAAAATGTAGAAGAGCTGAAGGCAGAGTTAGTAGCTGCTAAAAAGGAATTATTTAACTTAAGATTCCAGAATGCAACAAATCAGTTAGAGAATACAAGCAGAATTAAAGAAGTAAGAAGAAATATTGCCAGAATCCAGTCTATTATGACGGAAAAGGCTAATGCTTAATTATCTTGGAAGGAGGAATTATTGTGGAAAGAAATCTGAGAAAAACACGTGTAGGACTTGTAACGAGTGATAAGATGGATAAAACAATTGTTGTTTCAATCGTAGATAATGTTAAGCATCCTCTTTATGGAAAGATTGTGAAGAGAACTTATAAGTTAAAGGCGCATGATGAGAACAATGAATGTCGCATCGGAGACAGAGTAAGAGTAATGGAGACAAGACCTTTGTCAAAGGATAAGAGATGGAGACTTGTTGAGATTGTAGAGAAAGCAAAATAATCAAGGAGGCAAATATCATGGTACAACAGGAAACAAGACTTAAAGTTGCGGATAATACCGGAGCAAAAGAGTTACTTTGCATCAGAGTATTAGGCGGTTCAACCAGAAGATATGCAAATATCGGTGATGTTATCGTTGCCTCTGTTAAAGATGCAACACCAGGCGGTGTTGTAAAGAAAGGTGACGTTGTAAAAGCGGTAGTTGTCCGTACAAAGAAGGGCGCCCGTCGTAAAGACGGTTCATACATTAAGTTCGATGAGAATGCTGCGGTAATTATCAAGGATGATATGAATCCCAGAGGAACCCGTATTTTCGGACCTGTGGCAAGAGAGCTTAGAGATAAAAAATTCATGAAAATCGTTTCATTAGCACCAGAAGTTTTATAAGGAGGTGTCAGGATGGCAACCAGCAAGATTAAGAAAGATGACTTAGTTCAGGTAATCACTGGTAAAGACAAGGGCAAGACCGGTAAGGTATTATCAGTGGATACCAAGAATAATAGAGTATTAGTTGAGGGCGTCAACATGGTTTCTAAGCATTCTAAACCAAGTATGACAAATCAGCAGGGTGGTATCATTGAAAAGGAAGCACCTATTGATATATCTAACGTTATGTATGTTCACAAGGGAAAACCGGTTAGAATCGGCTTCCAGGGCGAGAAGAAGGATAAGGTTCGTGTGGCTAAAGTGAACGGTAAGTTAGAAAAGATTGACTAATTAAGAGAGGAGGCCACAGAGGTTGAGTAGATTAAAAGAACAGTACAATAGCGAAATCAAAGAGGCTATGACTAAGAAATTTGGTTATAAAAACGTTATGGAAGTTCCCAAGCTGGAAAAAATCGTTATCAACATGGGTGTCGGTGAGGCTAAGGAAAACCATAAGCTTTTAGATACAGCAGTTCAGGACTTAGAAATTATTACCGGTCAGAAAGCAGTTGTTACCCGTGCGAAAAAGTCTATCGCAAACTTTAAGTTAAGAGAAGGAATGCCGATTGGATGTAAGGTAACCTTAAGAGGAGAGAGAATGTACGAGTTTGCAGATCGTTTAATCAATCTTGCATTACCGCGTGTTCGTGACTTCAGGGGTATCAGTGCAAATGCTTTTGACGGAAGAGGAAACTATGCTCTGGGTATTAAAGAGCAGTTGATTTTCCCGGAAATTGAGTATGACAAGATAGATAAGGTCAGAGGTATGGACGTAATTTTCGTTACTACCGCTAAAACGGATGAGGAAGCTCGTGAGTTGTTGACTTTATTCGGCATGCCATTTAAGAAATAATAGGAGGAAGATTCATGGCTAAGAAAGCAATGGTTGTTAAACAACAGCGCAAACAGAAATTCTCGACAAGAGAATATACTCGTTGTAAAGTTTGTGGACGTCCACATTCAGTGTTAAGAAAATACGGAATCTGCAGAATCTGCTTCCGTGAGTTGGCTTATAAGGGTGAAATCCCTGGCGTAAAGAAAGCAAGCTGGTAGAATTTTTGAAGGAGGTAAATGACAATGACAGATCCAATCGCAGATATGCTTACTAGAATTCGCAATGCGAATACTGCTAAACATGATACAGTTGATGTTCCTGCTTCAAAGATGAAGGAAGCAATCGCTAACATTCTTTTGGAAGAGGGTTATGTCAAGGCTGTTGATATAATTGAAGAAGGTAAATTTAAGACTATCCGTATTACCTTAAAGTACGGTAAGGATAAGAATGAGAAGATTATTACCGGTATCAAGAGAATTTCTAAACCGGGTCTTCGGGTTTATGCCGGCAAGGATGAACTTCCTAAGGTATTAGGCGGTTTAGGCGTTGCCATCATTTCGACAAACAAGGGTGTGCTGACTGACAAGCAGGCTCGTGCACAGCAGGTTGGCGGCGAAGTACTGGCCTTTGTCTGGTAGGCATTGAGCACTTAGCGAAAACAAGCCAAAGGCGCAGTTTGAGGTTAGTGCGAAAGCCCATCCGGATACTTAATGAGAACGAGCGAAGCGATGTTCGAATTTAGTAGAGCGGATGCTGTAGATTATACGAGAGTGTAGTGGTGAACAAAACAAGCCAAAGGCGCAGTTTGAGGTTAGTGCGAAAGCCCATCCGGATACTTAATGAGAACGAGCGAAGCGATGTTCGAATTTAGTAGAGCGGATGCTGTAGATTATACGAGAGTGTAGTGGTGAACAAAACAAGCCAAAGGCGCAGTTTGAGGTTAGTGCGAAAGCCCATCCGGATACTTAATGAGAACGAGCAAAGCGATGTTCGAATTTAGTAGAGCGGATGCTGTAGATTATTATAAATTATTATACAAAGTATAGAAACAAAGTTTGATAAACGAATAACAAAACCGTAATCGGTTTTAGAGAATTTAAGGAGGTAACGGCATGTCACGTATCGGAAGAATGCCTATCGCTGTACCAGCAGGCGTAACTGTTGATATTGCAGAAAATAATCAAGTGACTGTAAAAGGACCAAAGGGTACACTTAGCAGAGTATTACCGGCGGAAATGGACATTAAGCTTGACGGAGATCAGGTTATCGTTACAAGACCAAATGATTTAAAGAAAATGAAGTCATTACATGGTCTGACCAGAACTCTGATTAACAATATGGTAATCGGTGTAACCGATGGTTATACAAAAGTATTAGAGGTAAATGGTGTCGGCTACAGAGCGGCAAAGCAGGGAAAGAAATTAGTGCTTAACCTGGGCTACTCTCATCCGGTAGAGATGGAGGACCCGGAAGGATTAGAGTCTAAGGTAGACGGTAACACCATTACTGTTTCAGGGATTGATAAAGAAAAGGTTGGCCAATATGCCGCTGAAATCAGAGAGAAGAGAGCACCGGAGCCTTATAAGGGTAAAGGTATTAAGTATGCTGATGAAGTGATTAGACGTAAAGTTGGTAAGACTGGTAAGAAATAATTAAAGGAGTGAGATAGGATGATTAACAAAGAGTCAAGAAGTAAGGTTCGTGCGAAAAAGCATTTAAGAATCCGTAACCGCTTTAGTGGGACTGCTGAGAGACCACGTTTAGCTGTATTCAGAAGTAATAATCATATGTACGCTCAAATTATTGATGATACAGTTGGTAATACTTTAGTGTCAGCTTCAACCGTTCAAAAGGAAGTTAAGGCAGAATTGGAAAAGACAAATAATGTCGATGCGGCAGCTTACTTAGGTAAGGTAATTGCAAAGAGAGCATTGGATAAGGGAATTACAACAGTTGTCTTTGACAGAGGCGGATTTATATATCAGGGTAAGGTAAAAGCATTAGCAGATGCAGCAAGAGAAGCTGGTCTCGAATTCTAATAAGGAGGAAAACAATTTATGAAGCATACAATTATTGATGCTAGTCAGTTAGAATTAGAAGAAAAAGTTGTTAACATCAAGCGTGTAACCAAGGTTGTTAAAGGTGGACGTAATATGAGATTTGCTGCTCTTGTAGTTGTAGGTGACAAGAATGGTCATGTAGGCGCCGGAATCGGTAAAGCAGCCGAAATTCCGGAAGCAATTCGTAAGGGCAAAGAGGATGCAATCAAGAGTTTAGTAGAGGTTCCGATTAACGATAACGGAAGTATTCCTCATGACTGGACAGGAAAATTTGGCAGTGCATCTGTTCTGTTAAAGGCGTCTCCGGAAGGTACCGGTATCATCGCAGGCGGTCCGGCACGTTCTGTGCTTGAGTTAGCAGGATACAAGAATATCCGTACCAAGTCTTTAGGTTCAAATAATAAGCAGAACGTAGTGCTGGCTACAATCAACGGACTTTCAAACTTAAAGACTCCTGAAGAGGTTGCAAGGCTTCGCGGAAAATCTGTTGAAGAGATTTTAGGTTAAGGAGGATTGAAAAATGGCAGACAGAGTAAAAGTTACTTTAGTAAAGTCTCCTATTGGAGCAATCCCAAAGCATAAAAGAACATTGGAAGCATTAGGTCTTAGAAAGCTGAACAAGACAGTGGAGCTTCCGAATAATGCTGCTACAAAGGGAATGACCGACCAGGTCAGACATTTAGTAAAGGTAGAAGAAATTTAATGATATCGAGATAAGGAGGTGCGCATAAATGAATTTATCGACATTAAAGCCGGCAGATGGTTCCAAGCATAGTGATAATTTCAGAAAAGGCCGTGGCCATGGTTCAGGAAACGGTAAGACTGCAGGTAAAGGGCATAAAGGACAGAAGGCTCGTTCAGGGGCAACCAGACCCGGTTTTGAAGGTGGTCAGATGCCGTTATATAGAAGACTTCCCAAGAGAGGGTTTACCTGTCCCAGTTCAAAGGAAATTATTGCAATTAACGTGTCTGCATTAAATGCATTTGATGAGGGTTCCGAAGTAACCGTTGAAACCTTGATTGGTGCAGGCATCGTCAGCAATCCTAAGGACGGCGTTAAGATTTTGGGAAATGGTGAACTGACAAAGAAGCTTACCGTTAAAGTAAATGCATTCAGTGCTTCAGCAGTAGAAAAAATCGAGGCTCTTGGTGGAAAAGCAGAGGTGATGTAATATGTTCAAAACCTTAATCAATGCATTCAAAATCGAACAGTTAAGGAAAAGAATATTTTACACATTCTGGATTGTAGTGATTGTGCGTCTGGGCTGTCAGCTGCCGATTCCGGGTATTGACGTAGCACAGGTGCAGGCATATTTGGAGAGTGTTGTAGGAAGCTCATACAGCTTTATTGACTCCTTCACCGGCGGCTCGTTTTTGTCCATGTCAGTATTTGCGTTAAGCGTTACCCCGTATATTACGGCGTCCATCATTATGCAGCTGCTGACCATTGCGATTCCTGCTTTGGAGGAAATGAACCGGGATGGTGAAGACGGTAAAAAGAAAATGAACAAGATTACCAGATGCGTATCCGTTGGTCTTGCCATCATTGAAAGTGCCGGATTATCTATCGGTTTTTCCCGACAGGGTGTTTTGGGGGAGACAAATATATTTACCATCATAACGATTATTGTCACCCTGACAGCCGGAAGCTGTATCATTATGTGGCTGGGTGAAAGAATTTCGGATAAAGGTATCGGTAACGGTATTTCCATTATCCTGTTGATAAATATTGTTTCCCGGATGCCGAACGATTTGTCAAATCTGTATGCAATGTTTGTAAAGGGTAAGGATATGGTGCAGGCGGTTATTGCTTTCTGTATTATCGCAGTTGTCATCATCGGAACAACGGTTCTGGTTATCATTTTGCAGGACGCAGAGCGCAGAATACCGGTTCAGTATTCCAAGAAGGTGCAGGGAAGAAGACTGGCTGGCGCACAGGCGAGCTACATTCCGTTGAAAGTAAATACAGCGGGTGTTATTCCGGTTATCTTTGCTTCTTCGTTATTGTCGGTTCCGTCTATTGTCATCAACCTGTTTAACATACAGGCAGGAACGACATGGCAGAAGATTTTGCAGGGAATGAATCAGAATTACTGGTTTAATCCGGAGTTTCCGTGGGCATCCATCGGGTTGGTTATCTATATTTTATTGAATATTATTTTTGCCTATTTCTATACGTCCATCACCTTTAATCCGATGGAGGTGGCAAATAATATCAAGAAGAGCGGTGGTTTTATTCCGGGTATCCGTCCTGGCAAGCCGACGCAGGATTATTTAAATAAAATTCTGAACTACATTGTTTTGATTGGTGTTGTCGGACTGATTATTGTTGCGGTTATCCCGATTTTCTTTAACGGAATGTTTCGGGCAGATGTTTCCTTTGGCGGAACATCCTTAATCATTATCGTAGGAGTTATCCTTGAAACCATGAAACAGTTGGAATCACAGATGCTGGTTCGGAACTATTCGGGGTTTTTGAATAACTAAGGGATATCAAGGCGATAAGACGGTATGGCGGAAAATGCGGAATGGAAAGAACTAAAAACAGACAAAAAAACCGTAGGAAAACAGTGCGCTGTATCCCTGCGGTTTGTCGCATTGAATGAACGCAGCTTTCTAAAGAATGCCTTAACTGCTTGCAGTTACAGGCATTCTGAGAAAGCTATGTGAGTGAAACGAACATCGAGATGGAGCGAAGCGCAATCGAGATGCGTTCATTCATGAGGAGCAGGTGAGTGAAACGAACATCGAGATGAAGCGAGTAGACAATTTATTTTGTGAAACGGAGTAAAAAAATTTAAGGAGGACAAGGTATGAAGATTATTATGTTAGGTGCACCGGGGGCAGGAAAAGGTACGCAGGCGAAGATGATTGCTGCAAAATATGGGATTCCGCATATTTCAACCGGAGATATTTTCCGGGCGAATATTAAGAACGGCACAGAGCTTGGAGCAAAGGCAAAGGAATATATGGATAAAGGTTTGCTTGTACCAGACGAACTGGTTGTGGATCTGGTAATTGACCGGTTTAAAGAGCCGGATTGTGAAAACGGCTATGTATTGGATGGCTTTCCGAGAACAATTCCTCAGGCAGAGGCATTGGATAAGGCGTTAACCGCTATCGGAGAAAATGTAGATTATGCCATCAATGTAGAGGTTCCTGACGAAAACATTATCAACAGAATGGGCGGAAGACGTGCATGTGTAGGCTGCGGCGCTACATATCACATTGTTTACAGCCCGACTAAGGTAGAAGGAAAATGCGATACCTGTGGAGCGGATTTGATTATCCGTGATGATGATAAGCCGGAGACCGTAAAGAACAGACTTAACGTATATCACGAGCAGACACAGCCGTTAATCGATTATTATACCGATAAGGGAATTACCCGTGAGGTAGACGGAACCGTTGACATGAAAGAAGTCTTTGCAGAGATTGTTAAAATTTTAGATAAGTAAGAAAAGGAAAGTGAATGTTCACTTTTGGTTATGGGTCAGCCGGGCATGACGGCATGTCCGGACGGCTCATGAGGAGGCAGAAATGGCAGTTTCAATTAAATCGAAAGCAGAAATTGAGCTTATGCGGGAGGCAGGGAGAATCCTTGCCATCACCCATGATGAATTGGCGAAACAGGTTAAACCGGGAATGTCCACATTGGAGGTAGACCGTATCGGCGAGGAGATTATCCGAAGCTTTGGATGTATCCCGTCGTTCCTTAATTATAACGGGTATCCGGCATCAATCTGTGTATCCATCAACGAAGAGGTCGTTCATGGCATTCCCGATAAAAAGCGGATTATCCAGGAGGATGATATTGTGAGCCTGGATGCGGGCGTTATCTATAAAGGGTATCATTCGGATGCGGCAAGAACCCTGATTATGCCGGAAGCGTCGGCGGAAGTGAGGGAACTGGTAAAGGTTACCAGAGAGTGCTTTTTTGAAGGGATTAAGCAGGCGGTTTCCGGTAATCATGTTGTCGATATCGGAAGAGCCGTACAGGAGTATGCAGAATCCCACGGATATTCCGTAGTAAGGGATTTGATTGGGCACGGGGTCGGCTCCAAATTGCATGAAGACCCTGAAGTTCCAAACTTTGTGGGAATGAAACGGGGAGCAAAGCTTCGCCCGGGAATGACCATTGCCGTGGAACCGATGATTAATATGGGAGAATACGACGTATATTGGGAAGATGACGATTGGACAGTGGTGACGGAAGACGGAATGCCGTCTGCGCACTATGAGAATACGATTTTGATTACCGAAGGAGAACCGGAAATCCTGTCGCAGGCTCCGGGGATTGCACTTTAAAGAAAAGCGGGTAATAAAGAATAGACGGATGTTTTCCGGATAAAGGACAACGGACGGCAGGGTGCAGAAAATGAGAGGATATAGCAATTATAATAGGAGGATTTTATATGTCTAAGGCAGATGTGATTGAAATTGAGGGAACTGTGGTTGAAAAGTTGCCGAATGCAATGTTTAAGGTGGAATTGGAAAACGGTCATGAGGTGCTGGCGCACATCAGCGGTAAATTGAGAATGAATTACATTAAAATTTTACCGGGCGATAAAGTTACCCTGGAATTGTCTCCCTATGATTTAACAAAAGGAAGAATTAAGTGGAGAGAAAAATAATTTAAAATAATTTGTAAAATATAGAAAAATTTGCTTGCATTGAAGAAATATAAATGATAGAATAGATATTCGTAGCGGACTTTTTTGAAAGGAGAGATTTTAATGAAGGTTAGAGCATCCGTAAAACCAATTTGCGATAAGTGCAAAGTCATTAAAAGAAAAGGTAGTATCCGGGTTATCTGTGAGAATCCTAAGCACAAACAGAGACAAGGTTAGATGATGGCCCATCTTTATCCCTTGTGGAGTTTGTAAACCAAAGTAGCACTGTATTCCCAGTGTGAAGTTCCTTCCATTATGGCAAGTCATAAGGAAGATGATTTAGAAAGCGGCTGTAGTACAGGTTTGTCATTTACCTGTACAACATAACAATAGAGTGGATAACTGAGTGAAGATGTATGCATTTCACCCGTATGACACATACGGATACGTTGATTGCTTTGTTATTCGAATATTCAAGAAAAAGAATTTTTATATGGAGGTGCACAGTCACAATGGCTCGTATTTCAGGTGTTGATTTACCAAGAGAAAAACGTATTGAGATCGGTCTTACCTATATTTATGGTATTGGACTTCCATCATCTCAGCGTATTTTAAAAGAAGCAAAGGTTAATCCTGATACCCGTGTCCGTGATTTAACGGATGATGAGGTTAAGAGAATCAGCGAAATCATCAATGAAACACAGGTGGTAGAGGGTGATTTACGTAGAGAAATCGCTTTAAATATTAAACGTTTACAGGAAATTGGATGTTATCGTGGAATCCGTCATAGAAAGGGACTGCCGGTTCGTGGACAGAAAACCAAGACGAATGCAAGAACACGTAAGGGTCCTAAGAGAACTGTTGCAAATAAGAAGAAATAAGGTTGATTAATATAAGATTCATTTATATTTAACAGGAGGTTAAGTCTAATGGCTAAAGTTACAAAAAAAGTGACGAAGAAGCGTGTGAAGAAGAACGTAGAGCACGGACAGGCTCATATTCAGTCATCTTTTAATAATACGATTGTTACATTAACCGATAATGAAGGTAATGCGCTTTCATGGGCAAGTGCCGGCGAGTTGGGATTTAAGGGCTCTAAGAAGTCTACTCCTTATGCAGCGCAGATGGCGGCAGAGACTGCAACAAAAGCAGCTCTTATCCACGGCTTAAAGAAGGTTGACGTTATGGTTAAAGGACCGGGCTCCGGTCGTGAAGCAGCAATCCGTGCGCTTCAGGCAGCGGGTCTTGAGGTACTTAGTATTCGTGACGTAACACCGGTTCCGCATAACGGATGTCGTCCGCCAAAACGTAGAAGAGTGTAATAGGAGGTACAATTAGATGGCAGTAGATAGAACCCCAGTTCTTAAGAGATGCAGGTCTTTAGGCATGGAGCCGATGTATCTCGGAATTGATAAAAAGTCAAAAAGACAGTTAGTCAGAGCAAATAGAAAAATGAGTGAGTACGGCTTGCAACTTCGTGAAAAGCAGAAAGCAAAATTCATTTATGGCGTATTAGAGAAGCCTTTCCGTAATCTCTATGCAACGGCAGAGAGAATGAAAGGATTAACCGGTCCGAACTTAATGATTTTGTTGGAGTGCAGACTGGATAATGTTGTTTTCCGTTTAGGTTTCGCAAGAACTCGTAAAGAGGCAAGACAGATTGTTGACCATAAGCATGTATTGGTAAACGGTAAAAGAGTCAACATTCCTTCCTATAGAGTAAAAGCAGGAGATAAGATTGAAATCAGAGAGAAGAGCAAGTCTCTCCAGAGATACAAAGATATTTTAGAGGTTACAGGCGGAAGATTGGTTCCGGCATGGCTGGAGTCTGACCAGGAGAATCTTTCCGGTACTGTGCTTGAGTTACCGTTAAGAGAACAGATTGATGTTCCGGTAAACGAAACACTTATCGTCGAGCTGTATTCTAAGTAATCCTTTAGCAGATGATGTTCAAAATAGGCTGTGCGGAGTTTTTCTGCAGCAGGCTATTTTGGGATAAGGAGGATTACAAAATATAAAAGGAGGTTCCTGGCGTGTTTGAATTCGAGAAACCAAGAATTGAAATCGCAGAGATTTCAGAAGACAACAGATACGGTAAATTTGTAGTAGAACCTTTAGAGAGAGGCTATGGTACGACACTTGGTAACTCTTTGAGAAGAATTATGTTATCATCATTACCGGGTTCTGCCGTAAGCTATGTGAAAATCAAAGGCGTTTTACATGAGTTTAGTTCTATACCAGGTGTAAAAGAAGATGTGACTGAAATTATCATGAACATCAAAGAATTAGCGATTAAGAATAACAGCAGCTCCAATGAGCCGAAGCAGGCTTATATTGAGTATGTTGGCGAAGGTGTAGTTACTGCGGCAGATATTCATGTGGATAGTGATATTGAAATTTTGAATCCGGATTTGGTGATTGCAACCTTAAGCGGTTCGGAAGCAAGATTTGATATGGAGCTTACCATCACTAAGGGCAGAGGTTATGTCGGCTCGGATAAAAATAAAAAGGAAGATACCTCGATTGATGTGATTGCGGTAGATTCCATTTATACACCGGTTGAGCGTGTAAATCTTACGGTAGAGAATACGCGTGTCGGTCAGATTACAGATTATGATAAGCTTACGCTGGATGTGTATACAAACGGCACATTAGCGCCGGATGAAGCAGTAAGTCTGGCAGCAAAGGTGTTAAGCGAGCATTTAAGCCTATTTATCGATTTATCGGAAAATGCAAAGGCTGCCGAGGTTATGGTAGAGAAAGAAGATAATGAGAAAGAGAAGGTATTAGAGATGAACATTGATGAGCTGGAGCTGTCAGTGCGTTCATTTAACTGCTTGAAGAGAGCAGGAATCAATACAGTAGAGGAATTAACAAGCAAAACTCCAGAGGATATGATGAAGGTTCGTAACTTGGGACGGAAGTCCTTAGAGGAAGTCTTAAATAAGTTAAAGGAATTAGGATTATCCCTCAATAATGGAGAAGACTAAGTTTAGAAAGAACACTTAAGCCGAATAATAGTAAGCAAAGTGAAGGAGGACATACATCATGGCAATGTATAGAAAGCTTGGAAAGAAACAGGCACAGAGAAAAGCGTTACTTCGCAATCAGGTTACTCAGTTATTATATAACGGAAAAATCAGAACGACGGAGGCAAGAGCGAAAGAAATCCGCAAGATTGCCGAAGGGTTAATCACGATGGCAGTTAAGGAAAGAGATAACTATGAAGAGGTTACCGTAACTGCTAAGGTGGCAAAAAAGGACAAGGACGGCAAGCGAATCAAGGAAGTTGTAGACGGCAAGAAGGTGACCGTATACGACGAGGTGGAGAAGACCGTAAAGAAAGACCAGCCTTCTAAGCTGCATGCAAGAAGACAGATGTTAAAGGTTCTTTATCCGGTTGTTGAGGTTCCGGAGGATGCTGCTGGCAGGAAGAGAGGAACCAAGAAAGTTGATTTAACGGAAAAGTTATTTAACGAGTATGGTCCTAAGTATGCAGGTCGTAACGGTGGTTATACAAGAATTATTAAGATTGGGCCACGTAAGGGCGATGCTGCAATGGAAGTAATTATTGAGTTAGTATAGGACATTATAGCGTTTAGAGGATAGGGGACTGTTTTACAGTCCCTTGTTTTTTCGTTTAACCGGGCATAACGGACTTTGCAATGTTTAGCGTTAGGAGATAAACCGGAGGAAAGGATTGGCGGAAGATGAAGCTGGTGGACATCAGGAAGCTTACATTTGAATATTTCAGACGGGATACCGAGGGAAATGTGGAGGAAATGGTGGAAGCCCTAAAGGATGTTTCCCTGGAGGTGAACCCTGGAGAGTTTATTGCCATTCTGGGGCGTAACGGTTCGGGAAAATCAACGCTGGCAAAACACATCAATGCGCTGTTGCTGCCCGGCGGGGGGGAAGTCATTGTAGATGGAATGGATACGCTTGATGAGGAGGTAAGGCTCAAAATCCGTCAGACTGCCGGAATGGTATTTCAGAATCCGGATAATCAGATTGTGGGAAATCTGGTAGAGGAGGATGTGGCTTTTGGATTGGAAAATCTGGGCGTGCCCGCCGAAAATATTCAAAACAGAGTGACTGATGCTTTAGCGGTGATTGGAATGGAGAAATACCGGAATCAGTCTCCCAATCATTTGTCCGGCGGACAGAAACAGCGGCTAGCCATTGCAGGAGTGCTGGCGATGGAGCCAAAATGCATTATTTTTGATGAAGCGACGGCTATGCTGGACCCTGGAGGGCGGAAGCAAATGATGAAGGTGATTAAATGGCTGCAGGAAGAAAAGGGGATAACGATTATCCTGATTACCCATCATATGGATGAGGTCTTATCCGCAGACAGGGTTTTTGTGATGAAAGACGGCAGTCTGGCGGGGCAGGGAACGCCGGCGCAGATGTTTAAGCAAAAAGAGCTGTTGGAGGAATGCGGCCTTTGTCTGCCGGCATTGCAGGAATACCTCAATTTCGTGAAAGGACAGGAGCTTTTATCGGAGAAGGAATGCCTGGAAATAGGGACGGTGAAAGAGCTTACCGATAAATTAAGCGGTAAATATGCAGGCAGCAGGCGTGATGCTGATGCGGAAGTGACACACTGGCAGGAGCGGAGGCAAAAAGAAAAAAGACTGGATTTTACCCAGGGGATTATCCTGAACCAGGTAAGCTATGTTTATCATAAAGGATTTGCAGATGAGAAAATTGCTTTGCAAAATGTGAACCTTGAGATTGGCAAAGGCGAGTTTATTGCGATAATCGGACATACCGGCTCGGGAAAGTCCACATTAATACAACATCTGAACGGCTTGTATCTGCCAACAGAGGGGAATGTGTATTTCCATGGACAGGATATTGCGGATAAGGATTTTCCCATAAAGGAGCTGCGGCAGAAGGCAGGTCTGTTGTTTCAGTATCCGGAATACCAGCTGTTCGCCGAGACGGTAGAAAAGGATGTCTGCTTTGGTCCTGAGAACATGAATATTCCCAGAGTTGAAGCGCAAAAACGGGCGTATGAGGCGATTGCGGCAGTAGGACTGCCGGATACGATTTATGATACATCGCCGTTACAGCTGTCCGGTGGACAAAAAAGGCGGGCAGCCATTGCAGGGATTTTGGCAATGCAGCCGGAGTATTTGATTCTGGATGAGCCTACTGCGGGTCTGGACCCTGTTTCTGCGAGAGCGTTGCTGGATATGTTAAAGGAAGTACAGGAAAAGCGGGGAATGACCATTATTATGGTTTCCCATACCATGGAGGAAGTGGCGGAATATGCGGAGCGCATTGTAGTCATGGAGCAGGGGAAAATCTGTATGGACGGTGCTGTCTGGGAGATTTTCAGGCAGGAGAAGGAATTAAACAGGCTGGGACTTTCTGTGCCGGTGGGAATTAGCTTGCTGAATGGTTTGAAAAATGCGGGAATTGATGTGGATATAACGAAAGTAAGGCAGGTAGATATTTGCGGAGAACTGTTGAAATTGAAGGATTAACGGTTTATTATGTAAGTATAGGCTGTGAATGCTGTACTGTAAAACAGGTCAATAGGTAGAGGATATGGTTAGAGACATGACAATCGGACAATTTTATAATACGGACTCCGTTATTCACCGTCTGGATTCGCGAACAAAGATTATATTTACTTTTGTTTATGTGATAACTTTGTTTTTGGGAAGAAATCCTTTTTTGTATCTGGCAGCATTTGTGGTATTGTCTGTCTGCATTTATCTCTCCCATGTGCCGCTTAAATTTATATTAAAGGGATTGAAAGCGCTGGGGATGGTCATTTTATTCACGATGCTCGTCAATCTGTTTACCGTGCAGGGGGTAAAAACGCTGGTGGAATGGAAATTTATCCGGATAACGGAGGCAGGACTGGCTTCTGCTGTGTATCTGGGGATAAAGCTGGTATTGATGATTATCGGTTCCAGCATGCTGACCTATACCACAACGCCGAATGTCCTGGCAGACGGCTTGGAGAAAATGCTGGGCTGGATGAAGAAATGGAATGTACCGGTGCATGAGTTTGCTATGATTATGTCCATCGCCCTGCGGTTTGTTCCCATTCTGGTGGAAGAGCTGGACAAGATTATGAAGGCGCAGATGGCGAGGGGAATTGATTTCGGCGAGGGAAATCTGTTTGTCCGGTTAAGAAAGCTGATGCCTATTGTGGTGCCGCTGTTTGTTGCGGCGATAAGGCGAAGTGACGAGCTGGCGTTGGCAATGGATGCGAGGTGCTATCACGGCGGAGAGGGCAGGACGAAAATGAAACCGCTGCAATACCGGAGACAGGACTGTATTGCTTATATTTTTGTGGTAATTTACCTGGCGGGAATGATTGTGCTGGCAGTAATGTTTTAATGAAAATCACCAGAAAATGATTGATTTGGATTATGTGATGCGGGAGGCAAAGGAAAATCTGAAAGCAGATTGGAAAAAGAAGCTGACTATGCTTTGGCGGTCGGAATTGTTTCATATTCAGGAGCTGAACAGAATGCCGAAGTACAGGCAAAAAAGCAAGGATTTTGTCATAGATAAAATCCTGCTCAAAGTACCGGAAGAGGTTTTACGCCGTCAGCTCAGTGAGGAACTGTTTGAGCGGGACTATAATACAGTTGGAGAGGAAATAAGGGCATACCGGAGAGAAAGGAGGCATGCGGCGAAACGGAATGGTTAAGGATAAATTGGTTAGACTAAAATAAACAAAATTAAAGGAGGTTTTTTTATGTGTACAGCAGCAACTTACCAGACAAAGGATTTTTATTTCGGGCGAACATTGGATTATGAATTTTCCTATGGTGACGAAGTGGTGATTACGCCCAGGAATTATCGTTTCCGCTTTATTGAAAAAGAGGAAATGAAGGTTCATTACGCCATGATTGGGATGGCATATGTGACGGAGGATTATCCGTTATATTATGATGCCGTAAATGAAAAGGGACTGGGGATGGCAGGTCTGAATTTTGTCGGAAATGCAGTATACCGGGATAGGGAAGAAAGAAAGGACAATATTGCGCAGTTTGAATTTATTCCATGGATTCTTGGCCAGTGTGCCACGGTAAAAGAGGCGCGTAATCTGCTGGGAAAAATAAATTTACTGAATATTCCGTTCAATGAAAGGCTTCCCCTTGCCCAGCTGCATTGGATTATCTCGGACAGTACGGAATCGGTAACGGTAGAGTCTGTGAAGGAGGGAATTAAAGTATATGACAATCCGGTAGGGGTATTAACCAATAATCCGCCCTTTGACAAACAGATGTTTAGTCTGAATAATTATATGCATTTATCGACAAAGACGCCGGAAAATCGATTTGCAAAAGGACTGAATTTGGAAAAGTACAGCCGGGGCATGGGCGCTATTGGACTGCCGGGAGACTTATCCTCGCAATCCCGGTTTGTCCGTGCGGCATTTGTGAAAATGAATTCGGTTTCCGGGCAGGGGGAAGCGGAAAGCGTCAGCCAGTTTTTTCATATTCTTAATTCCGTTGACCAGCAAAGAGGATGCTGCGAATTGGAGGAGGGCAAATATGAGATAACGATTTATACCTCATGCTGCAACGCCGACAAAGGAATATATTATTATACCACCTATGACAATCATCAGATTACCGCAGTAGATATGCACAAGGAGGATTTGGACGGAGAAAAGCTTATCCGCTATTCGCCGATTAAAGAGGAACAAATCCGGATGCAGAATTAGCAACCGGCAGATGAAGACAGAATGGGGGCGTGAATGATGAAAATTGCAGTATTTTTTCCGGGAATCGGTTATCACGTTGACAAGCCGTTGCTGTATTACAGCAGGAGTATTGCGGGGCAATACGGGTATGAAACGGTAAATATTGCTTATTCTAATTTGGGCAAAGCGCGAAAAGAGGCGTTTGAGAGCGCTTTTACCCAGGCGGAGAGCTGCCTGGGAGGAATCGATTGGAATGCGTATGACGATATACTTTTTGTTTCAAAAAGTATTGGTACGGTAGTATCGGCAGCTTATGCCAAAAGGCATAACTTAAGCTGCCGGAATATTTACTATACACCGTTGGAGGAAACCTTTGCTTTTCATCCGCAGCCGGGTATTGTGTTTCACGGAACCAGTGATTCCTGGGCAACGACGAAAAAAATAATCCAAAACTGCCGGGAAAGCGGTTTGGTGTTACATATTATTGAAGAGGGAAACCACTCACTGGAAATAAAAGGGGAGACGCAGAAAAATCTCCGCAGCCTGAAGGAGATAATGGAGCTGACCGAGAGCTATATTTCAGATATTGGGATGTAAGGCATCTGGTAAAAAGGGATTGCCTGAAGTGTGTAGAATTAAGAATTGATAAGGATAAATGAAGGATGAAACGAATCAAGCTTACCGTTGCCTATGACGGTACAAATTACTGCGGCTGGCAGATACAGAAAAATGGGATAACCGTGGAAGAGGTATTAAATAAAACATTAAGTAAGTTTTTTCATGAAGATATTGTAGTCATCGGTGCCAGCAGAACGGATTCCGGTGTACATGCCATGGGAAATGTTGCGGTATTTGACGCTGATGTGACTATGCCGCCGGAAAAAATCAGTTATGCCATCAATAATCTGCTGCCGGAGGATATCCGGATTCAGAGGTCGGAGGAGGTGCCGCAGGATTTCCACCCGCGATACTGCGATACAAGAAAAACTTACGAATACCGTATTTATAATGCGCAGTTTCCGGACCCTATGGTGCGGCTGTATTCTCATTTTGTCTATTATCATCTGGATGAGGAGAAAATGCAGCGTGCGGCGGACTATCTGGTTGGCGAGCATGATTTCCGGAGCTTTTGTACACCGAAAGAGGATGTGGAAAATACAGTGAGGACAATTTATTCGATTCGGGTAATCCGGGATGGCAATACGGTTCGTATCCGGATTAGCGGAAACGGTTTTTTATATAATATGGTAAGAATTATCGCAGGTTCTTTAATGAAGGTCGGGATGGGGATGATTCCGCCGGAACAGGTAAAAGAAATATTGGAGGCGAGGGACAGAAGAAAAGCCGGTCATAAAGCGGCGGCATGCGGACTGACGCTGATGGAAATCGAGTATTTGTAAAGTGCTATTTTCTGAAATTTTTTCTTTGATAAAAATGTTGACAATGGAATGGGGATATGATAGTTTAATTGGTAACAATATTGTTACCAATTATAAAATACCCGGAAACGGAGAAAGGAAAAGCGGTACGTGGGAAAAATCCGGAATCCTGAAAGAAAAAAAGCAGCGGAATATAGCAGAATAAGCGTGTTTTGGTACGTTGTTTTAGCGGTTTTCCTGCTTATCATTTGCGCAGATATAAATTACCGGAAAATGAAGGAGGAAAGGCTGGAATATCCGCCGGAGAAAGCAGAGGCTTTTTTAAGCGTATGTTTTGAGCAGGAAATAGCGGTTTTTTGTAATGAAAGGGTTTATCGTCCGGGCAATCCATACATAAATCACCGTGCTGTGGTTAAGCTTCCTGACGGGGAGGAACTGTCTTTTTCCGTCTGGTGGGAGAAGAGTGCCAGCACGGTTGACGGCGGTCTGTATACCAATTATGGTGAAAAGTTGCTGGAGTACTATACGGAAAAGTACGGATTGGTTTATCGGGGGAATGACTATCGCCCGGATATTTTTGTCCCGGAGGATGTGGAAGAAAATGAATCCGGTTTGGAGCAGTGCTTAAAGGAGCTGTGGAACAGCGGTTATATCCAGTCTGGGCAGGAGCTGGATTTGGCGTTGAGCTCGGAGAAATGTTATTCATACGATATAACGCTCAGCAGAGAAGAAGAGCTTCCCTATGATACAATTATCAGAAAATTATCAACGGGCAGATAGGAGAGAGAAAATGGCAAATATATCCGATGCGGAATGGGTATTCATGGACCTTTTATGGGAGCATGAGGAATTGACAATTACACAGATGGAGCAGCTTTTGAAAGAGGGCAAAGGATGGAGCAAGCATGCAATTATTTCTTTTCTGAAAAAAATGGAGGCGAAGGGTCTGGTGCAGTACCGCATGGTGGGAAAGGCAAAATCCTTTTTTACGACATTGGAGCAGGATGAGGTGAGAAAAAGAGAGAGTATTGGTTTTCTGGATAAAGTATTCCGGGGGAAGCTTGGACTTATGGTTTCTTCCCTGGTGGAAGAGGATTGCCTGGAAAAGGAAGAAATTGACGAGCTGATGGCTATTCTCGAGCAGAAAAGAGAGGAACGGTAGTATGCAGATTGCAGGGCTGGGCAGCTTGACAATCGAGGTAAGTTTTTTGACCTGCTGTATTCTTTTTGTCCGTAAAGTGTTTACAGACAGGATACATCCTGTAATTTTAAAGTGCTTATGGGGATTTTTGGCATTGCGGATGTTGATTCCGGTACAAATTCCGGTTGGAAAGGGTTTATTTTCGGTAAAGGAGGAGCCGGTATGGGTGCTACTGTGGCTGGGCGGAATGTTTGCTTTGCTGGTTGTATTTTTGGGTAAAAATATCCGGTTTCATTTTATGCTTAAACAAAAACGTGAGTTGTATGGGAGAAAGAACGGCTTACTGGTATATTTTGTGAATCGAAGGGTAGGCTCCTGTCTGGTGGGACTGTTTTGTCCGAAAATTTATATAAGTAAACTGGCAAGTGACAGCTCTGATTGGTGTAACTGGATTGGCCGCCATGAATTGTGTCATTATCAGGCGAAAGATAACTGGTATAGCTTTCTCAGGAATCTTTGCCTGCTCGTTCAATGGTTTAATCCCCTTATCTGGTATGCTGCACGCTGCTGCGTGGAGGATTTTGAAGTCGCCTGTGATTACCAGGTTCTGCGGGAAGAAAATAATCAGGCACAGATGGAATACGGAAAATGTCTGGTGGCTATGGCGGCAAAGAATCCGAAAAGTTATATTCAGAATATAACAACCGGCGTTTCTCTGGATAAGGGAAATCTGAAAAGAAGAATTGAAAATATGGGAAAGGAAAATTATGGTTCTCCTGGGGGAAACATAGTTTTATTTACCGTGCTGTTTTTGGTGACGCTGTGTTGTTTTTGTGCGCCGGAAAACAGGGAGCATCCGATATGTGAGGTAATGGAGCAGCTTCCCTGCTTAAATGAGTGGGTGGTGCGTTATGAATTGGAGAAGCCGACAAGGGAAAATATGAGCCGGGTTCTTGAAAATATACAATATAAAAGCAAAAAATACAGATATGAAGATTATCAGGCCGTACAGATGGACCAACAGTCAATTATGTTCTTTATTTCCTTTTCCAAAATGGCGAAGTGCGGATTCCGGCGGATAGAGGATTGCCGGGAAGAAATTGATGCGGTGGTACAGGACATACCGTTAATGATAAAGTTTGGAGACGAAGAACGGCAGCTTGTGTTAGAGGAGGACAGCCTTTTGGAGCAGCATGAGGGAGAGAAGTACAGTCTATGGATAAACGGGCAAAAGGCGGGCTTGGAAAAGGAGCTGGAAACCGTCTATTCCATAGAATTTGGGAATCACGTTTTGCTGCCGGAAGAGGAATGCGAAGTACGGGGAGAGTATATTTGCCTATTGAAAAGCGATAGTTTTGATAAGCTGTACGATACGAAAAAATTGATGCGGCATAATCCGTGCAGGGTTTTGGTGATGGATTAAGCGGGCAGATTTAAATATCCGAAATGAAGGAACAAGTTAATAAGGATTGCATGAAGGAGGAAAGAAATGTTAGGAGCATATAAAAGGTCATGGCTGAACAGCTTTGATTTTAAAGGAAGAGCAGCAAAAGAGGAATGGGCAAAAGAAATGGCGCCCCATGTTATCTTTGCCCTGCTTCCGATTTTGATTATGAGTTATATGGAATGGGAGAATGTGCTTACCGGTTTATGGAGTTTTTTTGCTGCATGTTCGATGATTCCCATGCTCAGCTGCATGGTAAGGCGCATGCACGATGCCGGAAAGAGCGGCTGGTACCTGCTGCTCTGCATGGTTTTATCCCCATTGGTGATAGGTTTTATTTTGCTGATACTGGTTTTGAAGAAGCCGTCTGTGGGGGAGAATAAATGGGGCGCTCCCTCTGCGGGGGAAAAGTCTTCGACGGACTCTTTTGTTGATGAAAAACTGACGGAAGAGGAGGTAAAAAAGGATAATCTGGCATTGCTTCGGGTTATTCTGAAAGTAATCGGTGTGATGGCAGTGATTGTGGCGGGACTGTGTGTGCTATACTACATCTTGGATGAGGTTCTTTTGTTGTAGAAGCGGTGGTTTTATGCCGGTTTCAGGATGTTGAAAATATTGATTTTTCGGAAAAAATTCGTTGACAGTGGTATCCATTTATAATATAATATTTAACTGTGACGGTAGGTGGACGGATAAAAAGGTCATAGCCCCGATCGGTTTATCGTTCAGCTGTTGCTTGATTTTCAAGCGTTTAACCCACTTCGTTTGGAATGAGAGTGATGTATACGTCAAGGAATGGAGCGTTGCTGCTTTGCGGGGAAGCCTGCGGACAGGGTGGAGAAGTAAAGGGCAGCGGAATTTAATTGGATTATTTTAAGGAGGAACACCATGAAGAGTTATATGGCAAGCCCATCAACAATTAACAGAGAGTGGTATGTAGTTGACGCTACAGGACATACATTAGGACGTTTAGCATCGGAAATCGCAAGTATTTTAAGAGGAAAGAATAAGCCGACATATACTCCGCATATGGATACCGGTGATTACGTAGTGGTAATCAATGCAGAGAAGATTAAAGTAACTGGTAAGAAATTAGACCAGAAGATATATTACAGCCATTCAGATTATGTTGGAAGTCTGAAAGAGACAACATTAAGAGAGCTTTTAGCTAAGAAGCCGGAAGAAGTCATTCGTAAAGCAGTTAAGGGTATGCTTCCAAAGGGACCTTTAGGACGAGAGATGATTACCAAGCTTCATGTATATGCTGGTCCGGAACATAAACATCAGGCACAGCAGCCTAAAGAGTTAGAGATTAAGTATTGATTAAGGAGGACAAAGCAGTGGCTAAAACAGCGAAATTTTACGGAACTGGTAGAAGAAAAAGTAGTGTTGCAAGAGTATACTTAACACCTGGTACAGGTAAAGTGACAATCAATAAAAGAGATATGGATGATTATTTTGGTCTGGATACCTTGAAGGTAATTGTTAATCAGCCGTTTGTAGTAACCAATTCAGTTGGTAAATATGATGTACTTGTCAATGTACGCGGTGGTGGATTTACCGGACAGGCGGGTGCTATCCGTCATGGTATTTCCAGAGCATTATTGGAGGCAGATGCGGATAACCGTCCTGCATTAAAGAAAGCCGGATATCTTACTCGTGATTCCAGAATGAAAGAGAGAAAGAAGTATGGTTTGAAGGCAGCGAGAAGAGCTCCGCAGTTCTCGAAGAGATAGGAAACGGATATACAAATACGAAAACAGACTCCGTAGGTTTTTCCTGCGGAGTTTTTGTCTTAACATTTAAGGGAATTTAGGTTATAATAATGTCTATGAACAATTTATATGAGGTGATTGTGTGTGTGATGTAAAGAAATATGAAAAAATTTATGAAGATATAAAAAGTCTGGAGCCAGAAGATACGCTACAGCTTGTTTTAGAGGCAGAAACAGAAGAGCAAAGAAGTTTTTATGAGATGGTGGGTGATTTTCTGCTGCAAAGGAAGCAACGCCAGGTAATAGAAAGGAAGCTCTTCTAGTGAAAAAATATATACTGATAGCGGGTGTCAATGGGGCAGGGAAATCAACTTTATATCAGTTGCTACAGAGTCTGCAGGATATGCCGAGGGTAAATACGGATGAAATATTAAGAGAATTCGGCGATTGGAGGAACATGTGCGATGTTATGGCTGCCGGAAAAATTGCAGTAAAGAAAATTTCCGGGTATTTCGATGAAGGTATCACCTTTAATCAGGAAACTACATTATGTGGAAAATCTATTTTAAATAATATCGAAAAGGCTAAGAAAAGAGGCTATTTTATTGAACTCCACTATATTGGGGTTGAAAATGTGGATATTGCGAAAAAGCGGGTATTGGAACGGGTAAAACAAGGCGGGCATGGTATTGCGGAGAAAGATATTGAAAGAAGATATGTTGAAACATTTTATAATTTAAAATTCATTTTGCCCCAATGTGATTTGGCGGCATTTTATGACAATACATTAGAGTTTCGCAGATTTGCGATTTATAAAAATGGAACTCCGGTAAGGGTGTCACATAATACACCAGTTTGGTATAAAAGGTTTGCAGAGGATACAAGGTAGCGATATAGAGTTCGGGCTGCGAGATTCTGTGAAACATTACAAAATGTTATAGGTAAGTGACACATAACTGACAAATGCCTTGAAAATGCCGGAAATTAGGGGCTTGAAACTATCAAAACGATAATTTTATACAGAATAAGAAGTTTTATGAGACCCTTGAAAGTCCAGTATTTTCAAGGGTTTTCTTTATGTCTGTGTTTTTTGAAATTGTGGTAAAAAGTGCAGGATTTTGAAGCGTAGCACACAAGTAAGAGCATAAAAATTTTGTGTCTTGCGTAAGACTTTTGTATAATACGGTTATCAAAGAAAAGACGGTGTTTTTTAGTGGGTAGAAATACTCAAATAGTTTGTTTTAATGCTTATATGAATTGTCAGAACCAAGAGAACGTGTTACAATTATCACATGGGACAATCGTGTTACAGGGTGCGTTGACCTCATTCCAAAAGAATGGGGGTGATGCCTATGAAGAATCAAGATGATTATAATTTTGATTTTAAGGATTTAATGACCTTCGGGTTATTCCTGTTGGCATTGCTTACATTCGTATTTACGTTTTGTAAGTAGCCTTACATAGCAAAACCACCCTGATACTTTGACCGGTAAAGGGTGGCATTGCTAACCTATACTTTGGTTCAACCCCTTGTGGGCGGTTGTTCCTTTTACGAATACTATAACACTATCAGGTGGATTTGTAAAGGTTCAATGTGTTCAAATTTTTTTGGAGAAGGTAACGGTAGATGCGAAAGAATATTGAAATCTCAGAAGAGAAGATAAAAGAGTTTTTAGAACAATTTTATGGATATTTTGAAAGCGGGTATGCTTTTGAAGAATTTCTGAAAATATACCTTGAAACGATAGGGCTTGATGAGGTGGTTGTAACACAACGTTCATCAGATGGTGGCATTGATTTAGAAGCCATTCGCTATGGTGTTGGAGGTTTGGCTGGTGCGGATTCTGTAGAATATTATGTTCAGGCTAAAAGAAACAAACCCGGGACATCAATTCCTATCGAAAAAGTGCGGGCTTTGCGTGGGGTAATGCCGTCTGGCAGTAAGGGGATTTTTATTACTACAGCAGGATATTCAAAGAAAACACAGGAGTTTGTAGATGCAGATTCATCGCGCCCTATTATATTAATTGATGGTAAAGCATTGGTTGAGAACTGCATAGATAATGAGATTGGTTTTGTATTTACGCCGGTATTTAGCAAAAATGCGATGGATGCATTAAAAGATTCATCAGACGATTTACATCAAGAAGATAATCATTCCAGCGCAGATGTAAATGTAAAACTGATAGTGGATAAACAAATATCAGCCAATGATATACGGGCAAGGATTTTAAGATTACCGAAAGCAATTACTAATTTGTTGTCAGAGGATGTGCAAAAAGTTAAGGTTCTATTCAATGGTCTGGGACCAAAAGATTTAACTATTGCCAAGAACAGGGCTTATCTTGCAGGTGTGACAGATTTATATAAAGATTCTGGGTTAATTGCAGAGGATGGTTCGTATAATCCCTGTAAAGCTATATGGAAGTATTCAGAGGACAAGATTGAAATTGTAATAAAGGAGCGGTAGTAAGAGCTTATTCACGGAATGCTGCGTACCTTTAACTGCGGGGTAGGATTTATTCTTGTGGCTGCCCAAAAGGATAAAGAAAAAGTTATGGAGCATGTGAAGAAATGGTATGCCTGCTATGAAATTGGGAAAATGGAAAAAGGCAGGGCAAAAATAATATTTGAGAACAGTATAAACTGGTTATAATCAAACGATATACCAAATCATTTTGCCTATGTTTTTATCGGTAAAGGAATTTTAACAGAAAATGTTAGGATTCCTTTATTGTTTTGCACGAAAAAGCAATTTATAATGAAAAACATGAAAGGTGTGAATAGTATGATTGGTATGAAACTGAAAGAAATGCGGAAACAAAGGAAAATGTCTCTGGAATATGTGGCAGAGCAGATTTCGGTAAGCCGCCAGACTCTGGCAAACTGGGAGGCAGACGAAACGGTGCCGGATATTTTGAAATGTAAGGATTTGGCGGAGTTGTATGAGGTGTCTTTGGATGATATTGCATTGGGCGAGGGGGAGGAGATTAGTGAAAAGCGGACAGGAAAATACATCTTCGGCATGGTCAAGGTAGGTGAGCGGGGACAGATTGTCATTCCACAAAAGGCAAGGAAGGTATTTGATATTCAGGCTGGAGACCAGCTGCTGGTTCTTGGAGATGTGAAGCAGGGCGGGATGGCAGTCATGAAAGTGGATGAGCTTAAGGATATGCTGCCAAATGTTTAACGAGGGAGAGGATTTGTAATGAGTAAAATAGCTTTTTTTAATATTCCGGCACAGGGGCATACAAACCCCACATTGGAAGTGGTGAAGGAACTCGTCAACAGGGGACATCAGGTTCGGTATTATTCTTATGATGTTATGAAAGAAAAGATTGAGGCAGCCGGCGCGGAGTACATTTCCTGTGACAAGTATGATATTCAGATGAAGCTAGAGCCGAAAGATGCGGACCGGGTAGGAAAAGATATTGCTTTCTCTATAGAAATTCTGGTAAATACTACACTGGCGCTGGACGAAGCCATTATGGAGGATATGAAAGTATGGAAACCGGATTGTATTGTTGGGGATTCTGTTGCCACATGGGGAAAACTGACTGCATTAAAGCTGGAAGTTCCTTTTGTTTCGTCAACAACGACATTTGCATTTAACCAGTATTCCGCAAGAATTATGAAACAGGGATTTGGGCAGATGTTCAGTATGCTGTTTTCCATGGGAAAAGCGAAAAAGAGTATTAAAAGGCTTCAGGATAAAGGGTATCCGGTGGATGGGGTGCTGTCTATTGTTCAAAATGATAATGATACCAATACTATTGTCTATACTTCGCCGGAATTTCAACCCTGTGCGGAAACCTTTTCCGATAAATATGTATTTGTGGGACCGTCCATACGGCAGTCCGAGGGCAGGGTAAAAAAATCCGGGCGCAAAACAATCTATATTTCACTTGGTACAGTTAACAACCAGGATATTACTTTCTTTAAAAACTGTATTCAGGCATTGGGGAACAGTGAAATGTCCGTTGTGATGTCTGTTGGAGAAATAATTGATTTAAATGAATTAGGATTGATTCCGGAAAACATACAGGTGGAGAGGAGAGTAAACCAGATTGAGGTTTTACAGCAGGCGGATGCATTTATTACCCACTGTGGGATGAATAGTGTTAATGAAGCGCTTTATTATCAAGTGCCGCTAATTCTGTTTCCCCAGACGAGAGAGCAGGGTGGAGTTGCTTACCGGGTCAATGAACTGGGTGCCGGAATATATTTGAAAAAAAACAGTACAGAGGCAATCAGGGAGGCTGTTGACCAGGTGACGGAAAATCCTGCCTACCGGAATGCGGCAAAGCAGATTGCCGAAAGCTTTTACCGGTGTGGTGGCGCAAAAGCGGCAGCTGACCGGATTTTGGAAATTGCCGGATGTTAGTTCTCTAAACTATGGTTTTTTGTCTTCCGATGTGCTATTATTTTATTGATAAACGATGGATAAGTATTATGCAGATTTGGCAAAAACAGCATAAGCGGAAGATAAACGGAGAGGACTGTAGGAAAAATGACACTAAAGGAGCTGGAATTGGGAAATACTGCGGTAGTGATTGCTGTGGGAGGAGCCGGTTCGCTGCGGCAGCATTTTCTGGACATGGGAGTAATTCCCGGTGTAGAGGTAACCCTGGTAAAATATGCACCAATGGGGGACCCGATGGAATTGCGTGTGCATGGATATGAGCTGACGTTACGGCTGGCGGATGCGGAACGAATTGAAATAGAGCCGGTAAAGAAACAAAAAGAGGAGCCGGAACCGGCTTCCGGACAGGACGGTGAGCGCAGCGATAAAAAGGCAGGGCGGAAAAAGGAAACGGATAAACGCAAGGCGCCGAAGGAGCACCCAGGACTTGGTGAGGGTGGAAAGTATCATGTAAAAGCGGACGAACATCCTCTGCCGAAAGGGACTACGCTTACCTTTGCACTGGCAGGCAACCAGAACTGTGGAAAAACGACGCTGTTTAATCAGTTGACCGGCGCAAACCAGCATGTAGGTAATTTTCCGGGGGTGACGGTAGACCAAAAAAGCGGCGCTATCCGGAATCATCCCAATACGCTGGTGACGGATTTGCCGGGGATTTATTCCATGTCTCCCTACAGCAGTGAGGAGATTGTAACCAGGGAGTTCATTATCAAGGAGAAACCCACAGGGATTATCAATATTGTGGATGCAACCAATATTGAACGGAACCTTTATCTCACCATGCAGCTGATGGAGCTGAATGTGCCCATGGTCCTTGCGCTGAATATGATGGATGAGGTCCGGGGAAATGGCGGCTCCGTGTATATTAACGAATTAGAGGCAATGCTGGGTATTCCGGTGGTGCCTGTTTCTGCTGCAAAAAATGAGGGGATTGATGAGCTGGTCAGCCATGCTCTTCATGTTGCACAGTATCAGGAGAGACCGGGAAGAATAGATTTTTGTGATAAGGATGACCATGGAGGAGCAGTACATCGCTGCCTGCATGGCATTATTCATTTGATAGAAGACCACGCAGCGGCAGCGGGAATCCCGGTGCGGTTTGCTGCCGGTAAGCTGGTAGAGGGAGACCGAATTGTATTAGAGGCATTAAATTTAAGCCAGAACGAGCAGGAGATGCTGGAGCATATCATCTGCCAGATGGAGGAGGAGCGAGGGCTCGACCGCGCCGCCGCCATTGCAGATATGCGGTTTGTCTTTATTAAAAAACTGGTGGAGGAAACAGTGGTTAAACCGAAGGAAAGCAGGGAGCATGAGAGAAGTCGGAAAATTGACAGGATATTAACCGGAAAATTCACGGCAATCCCCGCATTTATCGGTATTATGGCGATGGTATTTTATCTGACCTTTAATGTGGTTGGGGCATGGCTGCAGGAACTGCTGGAGGGTGGAATAGACTGGCTGGCGGGAGCAGCTGACCGTGCGCTGGCGGCATGGCATGTCAATGAGGTGCTGCGTTCACTGGTTATTGACGGAATTTTTAACGGCGTGGGAAGTGTGCTGAGTTTTCTGCCGATTATCGTTACGCTGTTCTTTTTCCTTTCCCTGTTGGAGGATAGCGGTTATATGGCAAGGGTCGCCTTTGTTATGGATAAGCTGCTCCGTAAAATCGGTTTGTCCGGGCGGAGTATTGTGCCCATGCTGATTGGTTTCGGGTGTACGGTGCCGGGGGTGATGGCAAGCCGCACCCTGCCGTCGGAGCGGGACAGGAAAATGACAATTATTTTGACGCCTTTTATGAGCTGTACGGCAAAGCTTCCGATTTATGGATTTTTCACGGCAGCGTTTTTTCCGAAATACAGTGGTCTGATTATGGTTGGCTTGTATTTTACCGGGATTGTGGTTGCCGTTCTTGTGGCGTTGTTGTCCAGAAGCATCATGTTTAAGGGAGAGGCTGTACCCTTTGTTATGGAGCTTCCCAATTACCGTCTGCCGGGAGCAAAAAATGTAGCGCAGCTTTTGTGGGATAAAGCCAGGGATTTTTTACAGCGGGCATTTACGGTTATTTTTGTGGCAACCATTGTTATCTGGTTTTTACAGACCTTTGATTTGCATCTGAATATGGTGGCGGATTCCAGGGACAGCATACTGGCGGTGATTGCAGGAATGCTTTCACCGGTATTTACGCCGTTAGGGTTTGGGGATTGGAGAATCTCCACTTCACTGATTGCCGGCTTTATGGCAAAGGAAAGTGTAGTGTCGACATTGTCTGTTTTGTTTGGAAGTACGGAAAATCTTGTGGCGGCGCTTACTCCGTTAGCCGCTGCGGCGCTTTTGGTTTTCTGCCTGTTGTATACGCCATGTGTAGCGGCAGTCTCCTCCATAAAGCGGGAGCTGGGCGGAAAATGGGCTGCCGGAATAGTGATAGAGCAGTGTGTAATTGCGTGGATTATGGCATTTATAGTGCGATTGGCGGGATTAATATTCGGATTAGGATGAGCAGGTTAAGTACAGTACAGACTGGGAGACAAAAATGAGCGGCGATTTGACAACAGGGAATATTACAATTAAATTGTTAAAATTTGCATTTCCTCTTATGCTGGGAAATGTGTTACAGCAATTTTATAATGTGATAGATACAATGATTGTGGGAAGGGTTCTTGGGGAAGACGCCCTGGCGGCAGTGGGCTCTTCCTACACCCTGATGACTTTTTTAACTTCTGTTCTTTTAGGGCTTTGCATGGGAAGCAGTGCTTATTTTGCCATCCAGTTTGGAAGAAAAGATGATGAACGGCTGAAAAAAGGAATTTTTTTATCCTTTTCCAT
Organism: Bacteroidales bacterium; assembly: GCA_023664535.1. GTDB lineage: Bacteria > Bacillota > Clostridia > Lachnospirales > Lachnospiraceae > CAG-590. The sequence goes on along the minus strand of JAMPFJ010000010.1, from coordinate 42,688 downwards.
GATTGGGATTTTGACCGTTGGGTTGAATGTTTTTGTCTTTGCGGCGATGAATTGGATTATTCGGGTTTTACAGGTTCCGGTTCGGCTGCAGGGAATGATGCGAGAATATCTGATATGGATTTTCGCCGGTATTTTTGCGGTTTTTCTTTATAACTATTTTGCTAATCTTCTACGGGCAGTTGGCAATTCCGTCGCCCCGCTGATATTTTTAGGGATATCGGTGGGGCTGAATATCGTATTGGACATTCTTTTTGTGATGGTCTGCGGATGGGGTGTTCAGGGGGCAGCGGCGGCAACGGTTATCTCCCAATATGTATCGGGAATTGGAATTACGCTTTATTACTATTGTTGTTTTCCCGTACTTCGGGTGCAAAAGGAGCATATGCACTGGGAAAGCAGTATACTCAGGGATATCTTTGGTTTTTCTTTCCTGACCTGTATTCAGCAGTCGGTAATGAATTTCGGGATTTTGATGATACAGGGACTGGTAAACAGTTTTGGTACGGTGGTGATGGCGGCATTCGCTGCTGCGGTAAAAATAGATACCATTGCGTATATGCCGGTTCAGGATTTTGGCAATGCATTTTCTACCTTTGTGGCGCAGAATCATGGAGCAGGAAAAAAGGAGCGGATTAAAAAGGGAATCAGAAGCAGTGTGGTTTGTGTGGCACTGTTTTGTTCAATAACCAGCTTTTTGGTCTGTATGCTGGCAAAACCGCTGATGGGCATCTTTATTGATTCGGAAAATACAGAAGTGATTCGGACGGGAGTAGGATATCTTCGGATTGAAGCGGCATTTTATTTCGGCATCGGACTGCTGTTTATGCTTTACGGATATTACCGTGCAGTGGAAAAACCGGGAATGTCGGTGGTTCTTACTGTCTGTTCTTTGGGAACCAGAGTGGCGCTGGCATATATTCTTTCCGGAATACCTGCTGTTGGCGTTACGGGAATCTGGGCAGCGATTCCCATTGGCTGGTTCTTGGCTGATGCGGTGGGTGTAGGTTATTATTGGCGGTGGTCAAATTATAACCGCTAAACGATTGATAGAATATATTCAAAAGGAAAGCATAAGAAGAGATTAGACAAGATAAATAAATTTTTTTGTATATTATTAATGATTGACAACCTATATAGTTAGGTTGTAATATCGCTATAGCTTACATGTAAGGTTGCAATGTCAATGATTAGCATAATAACTATTTTATGCGTTGTCTTAAATCAGGCACATGGGAACAATTATTTTTTACACACGGAAAGGAAGTATTTTAAATGAGGAATATTTACAAAATATTGAGCATAATACTAATTCTTAGTATCGTTATTACTAATGCAGGTAGTACAGTTTATGCTAAAGAGAATGTTGATAAATCTGCCTTTGCAAAGAAAAATAGCATTACGGTTAATGGAAAAAGTTTTAATCAAGTAGAATTTGACCGAGCTCTTAATAAGGCGAGTATAATTTACATTAACAAGACCTCTGTTAGGAATAGAGGAGGAATGGCAGCAGGATTATATTTTATACCGGGAGTGGGACAGGTTTTAATTACTGTAGCAGGTGTAGTAATAGTTTCAGGCATTGTAATATGTGTTGGAAGTTGGCTATATAATAAAATTACTATATACTTTGCAGAACATACTAAAAATAAAAGACCAAGTACGCATGACAAACATACAAAGCCTCGTCCGGGGCGTGAAACGGAAAAGAAAAAGCAAAAAAAAGACTGGCAAAAAAGAAAGTAGGTATCTGCTATGATGGTAAACGAATCCGGTATTGTCGAGATTTATACAAAGAATACAAATAGTTTCAGCGTTGGCAGGGTCTTTTGCCAGAACAAAGACGATGTTGTATTTGAAGATATTGATCCGCAAGGGAAGATAACCGGTTATTATCTGATGAAAAAAAATATAATTTCCCAATTAGAGTATGATACGGAATACCTTCATAAGATTAGTAAATATATTGAATATGGAGAAACACATCCATATTCAGCCTGGTTTTGTTTGAAAAGGCCTGCATTGGATACAGAAAAATCATTGATTTTACAAGTATTAGAATATGCGAAAAGAAATAACATAGTCATTACTATTGAAATTATGGAGGAAGAGGAACTTGAGGCAGGTTATGTTAAAAAAATAGAATCGGGTAAGATAGATTTTTCCTGCCTTGATGTGTCTAATGCGCAATTACGAGAAGATATTACGGTGTCAATTTGTGATATTGTCTGCATTGAATTTGAAAGTATTGATAATTTATTATTGCAATATGCAAATACAACAGGAGACAGGTAAGGATAGAAACTTTTTTAATGAGAAAAAGAGATGCCGTATCAGATTATTGATTATGGCATCTCTTTTCTTATCTTTCGCTATAGCATTTTCTCTACGTTAAGGTCTTTGTCCGAGACCGCCTTCTAAGGTGAGGGTTTCACCCGTCATATATTTAAAATCAGGAGAAGCAAGCTGAACGCATACTCTTCCGATTTCCTCTTCCGCATCACCAAAATGTCCGGCAGGCGGTGTGTGCACGTTCTTCTCGAAAGCATCCGGATAAGCGTTCTGGAATTGCTCCAACTGTGCCGTCCAGGCAAGCGGACATACGATATTGACATTGATTCCGTCTTTTGCCCATTCCGTTGCGGCTACACGGGTAAGGCCGCGAATCCCCTCTTTTGCAGCAGCATAAGCGCATTGTCCAAAATTGCCGAAAAGACCAGCGCCGGAAGCGAAATTGATTACGGCGCCCTTTGCTTCCTTCAGATATGGATAGCACGCTTTCATATAGTAAAATGCGGCATACAGTCCGGAATACAGAGCAAGATTAAACTGGTCGGTAGTATGCTCCGCCAACGGGACTCCGGAAGCGGAAGCCTGGGCATTGTTAATCAATACGTCAATACGCCCAAAGGTATCGACAGTCTGTTTAACCACATTGGCAACAACCTCCTCGTTATCGGCTCCAGCATTGACATCTGCCTGTACAATCAAAACCTTGATTCCGTAAAGCCGCTCTAATTCTTCCTTTGCGTCTTCCAACTTCTTGACATTACGTCCGGTAATGACAAGGTTAGCGCCCTCTTTTGCGTAAGCGGTTGCAATGCCGTAGCCGATGGAACCGCATCTTCCGTCACTTAACACTGCGCGTCCTGCACCGGTGATAATGGCGGTTTTTCCTGTTAAAAATCCCATAAATAAATACCTCCTTTTGCATGAAAAATGATAGCTTTATTGTAAAACAAATGGCAGGGAATAGCAAGGAAAATCAGATGTCATTATCCACACGGTAAACATGGCTTTCCGCTTCCTCCGCCAGAGTGCTTGCCTGCTGCTCCATTTTTTCAAGATGCTGCTTCATTTTGGGATAGGTTGTAACATCTTTGTAGATAAAATAAACAGCGGCAATCAGTAAGAATGCAGTAAGTAAAGCGGTAAATTCCTGCGAGATGCCAAGTACCGGAAGCGCTTTATATACGGTGGCACCGCTGCCGATTAAAGAAACGATGGTGCGGAGATACGCCAAATGCGTCCGGTCGATTGCCAACCGGCTGTTGGTAAATGCCAGCTCCGTCCGTATTTTTGCAAACTCTGTCCGTTCTACGGCGAGCTGGTTCTGGTTATAGGCAAGTGCTTTTTTCTTCTTCATGGACTCCGGGATTTCCCTCGGAGTACCGGATTCGATTTCTGTTCCGAGAAAAGGGTCGGAATGTTTGTTTGTGCTCATGGGATACCTCCTGACTCAGAGTATGGCATGAAAAGTTATTCTGCAAAAAGCAGGTTCATTGCCGGGTGTGCAGATACTTTGTCTTATGGAAATTTTATCATAAGGTGATATACCTGTAAAGCAATCCTGTTGGCGGATAATCTGGCATGGCATTTTTAACCGGGCTATTCCTTGGATTATATAAAAAAATATGCTATGATGATACGAGATTTTGGATTTTCGGTAAGCTTTTTTGCAAAAATTGTTTAAGCTGAAGCGGAAGAATTGATTTTGCGGGAGAAAGAGGCGTAGAGATTTATAAACGGAGCGGAAGTCAGATGAAGATAATAGTGGCAATGGATTCATTTAAAGGCAGTATGACTTCTTTGGAGGCGGGAAAAGCAGCCAGGGAAGGAATTTTACGTGCGATGCCCGATGCAGAGGTTATCGTGAAGCTTCTTGCGGACGGGGGCGAGGGGACAATGGAGGCGCTGGTTGAAGGGCTTGGCGGGAAAAAAATTACGTTGTCCGTCACGAACCCGGTGGGAGAACCGGTGCTGTGCAGTTATAGCATATTGCAGGACGGGAGGACGGCGGTAATGGAAATGGCACAGGCGGCAGGGCTGACCCTTGTGCCGGAGGAAAAGCGGGAACCGCTCCGTGCAAGCACTTACGGGGTGGGGGAAATGATTGTTGATGCGGTGCACAGGGGATGCAGGCATTTTATTATGGGAATAGGCGGAAGCGCGACGAATGACGGCGGAATCGGAATGCTTCAGGCATTGGGATATCGTTTCATGGATGCAAAGGGACAGGCGGCAGGCGCAGGAGCAGGTGCGCTTTCCGGAATAACAGAGATTCGGGCGGATAAGGTTTTACCGGAGCTTGGGGAATGTGACTTTCAAATTGCCTGTGACGTGGCGAATCCCCTTTGCGGGGAAAACGGTGCAACACTTATCTATGGTCCGCAAAAAGGGTTATCCATGGAATTGTGCAGAGAAGTGGATAAAGCGATGGAGCACTATGCGGAGGTGGCGGAGGCATTTTCCGGAAAAAGCGGCAAGGCGGTTCCCGGCACCGGCGCTGCGGGAGGGCTTGGCTTTGCGTTTATCACGTTTTTAAACGGTGAACTGGTGCCGGGGGCAGAACTGGTTTTTCGGGCAGCTTGTCTGGAGCAGGCATTAAAAACGGCGCAGTTTTTAGTGACCGGTGAGGGAAGGCTGGATGCGCAGACGATGATGGGAAAGGCGCCTGCCCGGGCGGCAAAATTGGCAAAACGATACGGGGTTAAGGTTCTTGCATTTGCCGGGGAGGTCACCGGGGATGCCGGAAAATGTAACGGTGCAGGAATAGACGCTTTCTTTTCCATTGCAAAAGGGGCGGTCAGTCTGCAAAGGGCAATGGAGCCGGAAACGGCAAAACGGAATCTGGCGGATACCGTAGAACAGGTATTTCGCTTGATTGAAGAACTGAGGAGAGACTGAGTTATACAAAAGAGACAGGAGAATTAAGATGGAATATTTTCATATTGTAATTAGCCAGATTATAATCTTTGTGATTTATGCGGTAATCGGAGTGATAGCGGTAAAGACAAAATTATTAGACGAGGCAGGTCTGGATGTGATTTCCCGGCTTGTCATCAAGATTACGCTTCCGATTATGATTTTTCATAATACGCTTACCGGAGCAACGGTGGAGCAGTTTATGCACACTACTTCCGTTATCTGGCTGACTGCGGTGATGTACGCTTCCATGTATGTGGTGAGCTTTGGTTTAAAAAAACTTTTCCGGCTGACGGGAGACAGAGGGAAGGTGTTTCATGCGAATACGATGTTCGGCAATATCGGATTTATGGGAATCCCGATATTGGCAGCATTTTTTCCGGAAAACGGAATGCTGTATATTGCGTTGTTTACCGTGGTGGACCAGCTTGTGCTATGGACGGTAGGCGTACAGCTTACCCTGCCGGAGGGTGGGGACGGTATGCCGGAAGAGCACGGGGAGAAGCAGCCTTTTTTTCGGAAGACTGTGGAAAAGCTGGTGAATCCTGCCACGATAGCGATTACTTTGGCGGTTATCGGTATTTTTGCGGATGTGAAACTGCCTGATGAATTGGATGTGGCGCTGGGGAAAGTGGGGGGAATAACCTCGCCTCTTGCCATGATTTATATTGGCGCATTATTCTGTTATACGGACATAAAGGGCAGTTTGAAGCAGAAAGAATTTTACGGAACAGTGCTGGTAAAAATGATATTATATCCGATTGCATTTTATGTACTGATGGGTTTGTTTTCCGGGGTTAATCAGGATGTCCGGCTTGCCATGGCGATATTGAGTGCGCTGCCTACGATGACCTCCATTGCAATGCTGGCGAAATCCCAGAAGTCAGACGGAGAGTACAGCGCAGGCGGAGTGTTTGTGACTACGCTTTGCTCCGTTGTGACCCTGCCGCTGGTGTGTTATGTGCTGGCAGTGCTGTGACAAAATCCGGGTGACAAAACTTATCCAAATTAGGACTAGATTTTTTTGGTAATATATGAGAAAATACATTTAGATACGGCATTCGGTCCTATATGCAAAATGCCGATAATATTTTACATATTGAAAGGAGTTTCAACATGATTTATTCACAGGAAGTAGAAAACATGTGCCCGGTAGCTCAGGGTGTGCACCACGGCTGTGCACCGATTCCTGAAGAGGCAAAATGGGTTCAGGCAAAGGAAGTAAAGGATATTTCTGGTTTAACACACGGTATTGGCTGGTGTGCTCCACAGCAGGGCGCCTGCAAGTTGACGTTGAATGTTAAAGAGGGGATTATCCAGGAAGCATTGGTTGAGACAATCGGATGCTCCGGTATGACGCATTCCGCAGCAATGGCATCAGAGATTCTGCCGGGGTTAACCGTTATGGAAGCCTTGAATACAGATTTGGTATGTGATGCAATCAATACGGCAATGAGAGAATTGTTCTTACAGATTGTTTACGGACGTACACAAAGCGCTTTTTCCGAGGATGGACTTCCGGTAGGAGCAGGTCTTGAAGATTTAGGTAAGGGTCTTCGCTCACAGGTTGGTACAATGTATGGTACCCTCAAGAAAGGTCCTCGTTATTTAGAGATGGCAGAGGGTTATGTTACGGCAATCGCATTGGATGCCGAGGATTTAATTATCGGTTACAAGTTTGTCAACCTTGGTAAGATGACTGATTTCATTAAAAAGGGTGACGATGCAAATACTGCATATGAGAAGTCCTGTGGCCAATACGGAAGAGTAGACGATGCGGTTAAGTTAATCGACCCGCGTACAGACAAAGAGATTGCTAAATAATAGAAGGAGGTAACGATATAATGGCATTATTTGAATCATATGAAAGAAGAATTGATAAGATTAATGAAGTATTAAACAGCTATGGTATCTCCTCTATCGAAGAGGCAGAGAAGATTACCAAGGATGCTGGCTTGGATGTATATAATCAGGTAAAGGGTATTCAGCCGATTTGTTTTGAAAATGCCTGCTGGGCATATACAGTAGGTGCGGCAATCGCAATCAAGAAAGGCTGTAAGAGAGCAGCCGATGCTGCTGCGGCAATCGGAGAAGGTCTTCAGGCTTTCTGTATTCCGGGTTCCGTTGCAGATACCCGTAAGGTAGGCTTGGGACATGGTAACTTAGGTAAAATGTTACTTGAGGAAGAGACAGAATGCTTCGCATTTTTAGCCGGTCATGAGTCATTTGCCGCTGCCGAGGGTGCAATCGGTATTGCAGAGAAGGCAAACAAAGTCCGCCAGAAACCATTGAGAGTAATTCTTAACGGATTAGGAAAGGATGCAGCACAGATTATTTCCCGAATCAACGGTTTTACCTTTGTTGAGACAGAGTATGACCCGTATACCAATGAAGTAAAAGAGGTTTTCCGTAAGGCTTATTCAGAGGGGCTTCGTGCAAAGGTTAACTGTTATGGTGCAAATTCCGTACCGGAGGGCGTTGCCATTATGCATAAGGAGGGTGTAGACGTATCGATTACCGGTAACTCTACAAATCCGACACGTTTCCAGCATCCGGTAGCAGGTACATACAAGAAAGAATGCATTGAGCAGGGTAAGAAATATTTCTCTGTTGCTTCAGGTGGTGGTACAGGACGTACACTTCATCCGGATAACATGGCAGCAGGTCCCGCTTCTTACGGTATGACCGATACATTGGGACGTATGCATTCTGATGCACAGTTTGCCGGTTCTTCATCCGTTCCCGCCCATGTGGAAATGATGGGTCTTATCGGCGCCGGTAATAACCCGATGGTTGGTATGACAGTTGCCGTTGCCGTTTCGATTGAGGAAGCTGCTAAGGCAGGTAAGTTCTAAGAATATTGTAACTGCATGATTTTAAAATAGTCAGGAGTGACCCGGTGAGGGTCACTCCTCTTATATATTGATAGCCATGAGCAAAACGTACTATCTCCAAAATACAGTTGTTCAATATAGACAATATCGCAAGCCGGGCATTGGGGAGCCGTTGGTACTTAGATGCCGTACTTTGGCATCTTATGTACCATTACGAGCGACACATAGCAAAAGCGTGCCCGGCGGTGATTTGTCTATATTGTACAACATGTGGTTGAGAAAGCGAAGTTTTGCTCATAGCTAATATATTGAAGAAATATCTTTCATTTCGGTTAGGAGAAGGGAGGACCATATGCATAATGTCGTCGTTGCAAAATTGATAGAAAAGGGATACCACATTTCCTTTGCTGAATCCTGTACGGGAGGGCTTGCGGCGGCGGCGCTGGTAAGCGTTGCCGATGCGTCAAAGGTGCTGGACGTAAGCTTTGTTACCTATGCAAACGAAGCGAAAGTGAAATATCTTCATGTCCGGGAGGAAACGATAGCCGAATGCGGCGTGGTCAGCGAAGAAGCCGCCGCACAAATGGCGGAGGGGGTCGCCAGAGAGGCACAGTCGGAGGTCGGGGTTGGGATTACCGGAATTGCCGGTCCCTCCGGCGGTACGGAGGAAAAACCGGTGGGAATGGTCTGCTTCGGTTTTTTTATCCGTGGCAGGAGCTGCACCTATACCCGGCAGTTCGGTAATATCGGAAGAAATAATGTCCGGACAAAAAGCGTTGAGTTTGTCTATGAAAGATTGAATGCCTTGCTGTAGCCTATTTTTTCTTCCATGTCGACGGCGCTAATAATACCAGCAGTGGGAAGATTTCCAAACGTCCTGCCAGCATGTCGAACATCAGGACATATTTGGAAAAGCCCGAAAAAAGGTCAAAGTTTCTAACCGGTCCCACCAGGGAAAGTCCGGGACCGATATTACCCAGAGCGGACGCCACCGCAGTAAAGGTCGTCTCCAAATCATAGTTATCAATACTGATAAGCAGGTTGGAGAAGGCAAAGATAACAATATAAGTAATGAAGAAAATATTAGCGGACCGCAGTACGTTGTGCGGAAGCGGTTTGCCGTCAATCTTAATTACCTTGACATTTCTTGGATGACAAAGCTGTGCAAGCTCCTTTTTAATGGTTTTCAGATAAATTAAAATTCTGGAAACCTTGATACCGCCGCAGGTGCTTCCGGCGCAGCCGCCGATAAACATCAGCAGAACCAGAATACCCTTGGAAAGCGAGGGCCATGTATCAAAATCCGCAGAAGAGAAGCCGGCGGTGGTCATAATGGAGCCGACTTGAAGTGCGGCATGGCGGAATCCCTCTTCCAGGGCATAGCCGGAGCGCAGGATAATATCCGTGGCAATGACGGCAATGGAGGTAAAGAAAATTAAGCTGTAAAGACGGATTTCCCGCATGGAAAAGGCGTCCCTGAATTGTTTAATCCAGATAAAAAAGAAGAAATTATAGTTCAGACCGGACAAATACAGGAAAACGGTAACGATATACTGTATGGCGGGTGAATATCCTCCGAGCGAGGTGTTTTTTACGCCGAAGCCCCCGGTGCTGGTGGTGGTAAATGCAGTACAGACCGCATCATAAAGCGGCGCACCGGCAATAACCAGACAGATGATTTCCAGCATGGTCAGGGCAAAATAAATCGCATACAGATAGTAGGCGGTTTTTTGTACCTTTGGCGCCAGCTTACCTACATTTGGTCCGGGACTTTCCGCTTTCATCAGATACAAATCCTGTCCGCCGGCCAGCGGAATCAGTGCCAGCATGAATACCAGAACGCCCATACCGCCAATCCACTGGGTAAGGCAGCGCCAGAACATCATGCAGCGGGACATGGCCTCCACATCGGAAAGAATCGAAGCCCCGGTGGTCGTAAAGCCGGATATACATTCAAACAGCGCATTGGTAAAGGACGGTATTTCCCCGCTGAAATAAAACGGAAGGCATCCGGTAAAGGAGAGCAGCAGCCAGCTTAAGGCAGTCATGACAAAACCCTCCTTGGCATAGAAGGAGGTATTTTTTGGACGCTTTCTTGTCAGTCCAAAGCCCAAAGCCAGCATGATTAAAGCACAGAATAGAAAATACCTGCCGTTTTCTTCTCCGTAGTAAAGCGATACGGAAAACGGTAAAAACATCAAGGTGGCAATAATATTTAAAATCCACCCCAGCAAATAAAAAATCATGGTCATGTTCATTTTATTTCTCTTGGTCCTCACTTTGTTTTTTATTACACGAGTCTATTATGCCAGAATATCTTTGATATCCGTCAGTCCCTTGTTCGTGGTAACCACAATGACGGTATCGCCATTTAAAATGGTATCTTTACCGCTGGGAGTAATGACTTTACCGTTTCTTACAATGGCACAGACAAGCAGATTTTTTTTCAAATCAAGCTCCATCAGCGGCGTTCCGGTAACCTTTGACTCCTGTTTGATGGAAAATTCCAGAGCCTCCACCTTGTCGTCCAGCATCCGGTACAGCGTTTCGATATTACTGCCAAAGGAATTTTGTAAAGCCCGTACATATTGAATGATGGATTTGGCGGTAATATTTTTCGGACAGGCTATGGTGCCGATAGGGAGCTCGTCAACAACCTCTTCAAAGGAAACTTTATCCACCTTTGTCACAATTTTTGCCTGATTTACTTTGTTGGCAAAAAGCGCCAGCACAAGATTTTCTTCGTCAATATCGGTAAGGGCAACGAACGCTTCTGTTTCGTCTATTCCCTCCTCCAGCAGCAGCTGCCGGTCGGTTGCGTCGCCGTTAATAATCATGGCATGGGGCAAAAGGTCGCTTAATTGCTCGCAGCGGTCGATACGCTGCTCCACAATTTTAACCTGAACCCTTGTGGATTCCAGATGCTTAGCCAGATAGTAGGAAATGGTACCGCCGCCGATAATCATAACGGATTTAATGGGCTTTGCCTTGATACCGATTTTCGATAACAGGGTGTGGATATCCGCAGGGGGAATGATGACATACATATTATCTCCCTGCTGCAGAACCGTATTTCCGTCCGGAATGATGACCTCGTGTTCCCGCTCGATTGCGCAAATCAATGTATTCGCATGTATTTTGTTGGCAAATTCGGATACAGTCATAGAGTGGATAACAGAGTCGTTCGGTATGAAAAATTTGATTAGATTGATTTTTCCCTTGGCAAAAGAAGTAATGTCCAGTGCACTGGGGACTTCAATGAGCCGTGCAATATTTTGGGCGCAGGCAAGCTCCGGATTGATGGCAAGGGAAAGTCCCAGCTCCTTCCGAAGATATTTGATTTCGGAAAAGTATTCCGGATTCCTGACTCGGGCAATGGTGTGGCAGTTACCGGCTTTTTTGGCAATCAGACAGCAGAGAAGATTTACTTCATCCTGGCCGGTTACTGCAATTAATAAATCGCTGTCCTTAATCCCGGCCTCTAATTGTATGCGGAAAGTGGTCGCATTTCCCTCGACACCCTGCACATCCAGTAACGACAGCACGGTATTCAACTTGTCTCCGTCAGTGTCAATCATTGTAATATCATGACCTTCTTCGTTTAGCTGCTCAGCCAAGGCATAGCCCACTTTGCCGCAGCCTGCAATAATTATTCTCATTTCTTTCTCTTAATGCCTCCTAAATGATTCATAATTACATAGTATACCACGAAATTCAAAAATTTACTACAAAAAAGCATAAAAATAGGGAATAATCGTTGCCATTCATGCCAATCGCCGCTATACTGAAAAACAGGCGGCGGTGAAGACAGTGTAACGATTGGATTCGGGCGGCGATATGAAATGATGATTGCGGGGATAAAAGATGAATGATGAACAAAGAATAAAGGGACGGCTGACAGACCTTGCCGAAAAAGCATACCGGCAGAATGTTTACACATACAGTAATTTTTTGTCTGCGGCGGAGCTTGCACTCTTAGACGAGCTGCAAAAGGATATTTCCTACATTTCCTATACCTGTTTTGGCGGAAATGCGCTTTGCGAACGCCAGATTGTCGGTTTCGGCGGGGAGGAGGAGTTTGGTTATCCGGGGCATTTTCCCATTGCGGTGGTAAAGGTCAGCCCGCTGCTGGAAAAATTTGGTGAGGAGCTAAACCACAGGGATTTTCTGGGGGCGCTGATGCATCTGGGGATTGAACGGGATATGGTCGGAGACATTCTGGTAAAGGAAAAAACGGCTTATATTTTCTGCATGGAGAGTATTGCGGATTATATCTGCAAGGAATTGACAAGGGTCAGACATACCAATGTTAAAGGGGAAATTACCGATATCCATATCCCGGAGTTAAAGCCTGCCCTGGCAGATGAGGAATTTCCGGTGGCTTCCTTGAGACTGGACGGTATCCTTGCCGCACTATTGAAATGTTCCCGAAACGAGGCGCTTTCTCTTTTTGCCGATAAACGGGTCACGCTAAACGGCAGAGTTACCGGCAGAAACAGCATTACGCTGAAGGAAGGGGATGTTTTTTCCGTGCGGGGACACGGGAAATTTATTTTTGCAGGCAGCGGCGGGAGCACGAGAAAGGGGAAAATCTATGTGCATATCAGACGGTATATATAATTATTAGCGTGTATTGGTTTTGGCAAACATTTTCCCCGGCAATATTTATTCCTTTTCCGGTTTATGTTATAATGGTCGCATGTCAGCTTGCGGCGGACAGGGCTTGCGGTGAAAACTTATCGAAGAACGGGAGAGTGTGGAATGAGATTTGTTATACAGCGTGTACGGCACGCAGAGGTGACGATAGAGGGAAAAACGGCGGGAAAGATTGGAAAGGGATTTCTCGTGTTGATTGGCGTGGCGGATACGGACAACAGGGATTTGGCGGATAAAATGATAAAGAAGCTAATCGGACTCCGTATTTTTGAGGATGAAAACGGAAAAGCAAATTTAAGTCTTGCGGATGTGGGTGGGGAATTGCTGCTGGTATCCCAGTTTACCCTGTATGCGGATTGTAAAAAGGGAAACCGCCCGTCCTTTATCCGGGCGGGAAAACCGGATATGGCGGAGGAAATGTATGAATATATTGTTTCGGCATGCCGCAGGCAGGTGGCGGTTGTGGAGACCGGCAGCTTTGGTGCGGATATGCAGGTGGAGCTGATGAACGACGGGCCGTTTACCGTTTTGCTGGACAGTGACGAAATATGCCCGAAATAAAGAGCAGGGGGAGACGACATGACAAAGGAACAATTTAGACATCTGTTAAAGCAAAAGATTCTTATTTTGGACGGGGCTACCGGAACAAACCTGCAAAAGGCGGGAATGCCTACCGGAGTCTGCCCGGAGGCATGGATATTGGAGCATCCGGATGTGCTGGTTGATTTGCAGACGGATTATATCAATGCGGGAAGCAACATTATTTATGCGCCGACCTTTTCCGGAAACCGGATTAAGCTGGAGGAGTACGGGCTGGAAGATGAATTGGAGGCAATCAACACCCGGCTTGTGGAGCTGTCAAAAAAGGCGGTGGCAAGGACCGGCTATCGCGCCTATATTGCCGGCAATTTAACCATGACGGGAAGACAGCTCTATCCTGTCGGCAGGCTTCAACTGGAGGAATTGATTGAGGTGTACAAGGAGCAGATACGGGTTCTGGTGAAGGCGGGCGTGGACCTTCTGGTGATAGAGACCATGATGAGCCTTGCCGAGGCGAGGGCGGCTTTGATTGCGGCAAAGGAAACCTGTGGCCTGCCGGTAATCGTCAGCATGACATATAATGAGGACGGAAGAACGCTGTTTGGCTCAAACCCGGAGACGGCAGTGGTGGTATTGCAAAGTCTGGGAGCGGATGTAATCGGAATTAACTGCTCTACCGGACCTGCGGAAATGATTCCGCTGGTAGAGCGGATGCGGGAATATGCGGTTATTCCGATTCTGGCAAAACCGAACGCAGGCATGCCGGAGCTTAAGGACGGGGAAACCCTTTATGCCATGACGCCCCAGCAGTTTGCGGAGTATGGAAGACAGCTGGTGGAGGCGGGAGCCGGTATTATCGGCGGGTGCTGTGGAACCACAAAGGAGCATATTACCGCACTTGCCCAGACTGTCCGGCTGATGGAGGTGCCGGAGGTGTCGGCGAAGAAAAAACGTCTGCTGGCATCGGAGCGTCAGATGCTGGAAATTGATATTGACGGCAGTTTTCTTGTGGTGGGGGAACGGATTAATCCCACCGGAAAGAAGAAGCTTCAGGCGGAGCTGCGGGAAGGCAGGCTGGATTTGGTTTTACAGATGGCAGAGGAGCAGGAGGAAAATGGGGCCTCTGTTTTGGACATCAATATGGGCATGAACGGTATTGATGAAGACGAAATGATGAAAAAGGTGATTTATGAGGTGACCAATACGGTAAATCTGCCCCTTTGCATAGATTCGTCCCATGTGGATATTATTGAGCATGCTCTCCGCATTTATCCGGGACGGGCGTTAATTAACTCCATTTCCTTAGAGAAAGAAAAATTTGCAAAGCTTTTGCCGATAGCAGCGAAATATGGGGCGATGTTTATTCTGCTGCCGCTTTCCGATAAAGGGCTTCCAAAGGATTTGGAGGAGAAGAAACAGATTATCCATGCGGTTTATGACCGGGCGCTGGAGCTTGGCTTTACAAAAGAGGATATCGTCGTGGATGGTCTGGTGGCTACGGTAGGTGCAAATAAAAATGCTGCGCTGGAAACGCTGGAAACCATTGAATATTGTAAGAAGCAATTAGGGCTTGCCACAATCTGCGGCTTGTCCAATATTTCCTTTGGACTGCCGGAACGGGGCTTCGTCAACACGGCATTTCTGACGATGGCAATTTCGAGAGGACTGACCATGGCGATTGCCAATCCGTCGCAGGAGCTTTTGATGAATGCGGCGTTTGCCTCTGACTTATTATTAAATAAAGAAAATGCGGATGTTCATTATATTGAAAAGGTGAGACCGTTGTCGGTGGTGGCCGGGGCGGCAGCGTCCGCCGGGAAAACAGGAGACAAGCCTGCCGGCGGAGACGGCGATACGGCGGGGAAGAATGACCAAACCCTGCATTCCCGGCTCTATGAAAACGTGTTAAAAGGAAACAAACGGACAATGCTTGAGGACGTAAAAGCGTTTCTCGCACAGGGGAGCAGCCCCCAGGCGGTGATTGAGGAGCATTTGATTCCCGCCATCAATGAAGTGGGAATTCTCTTTGACCGGAAAAAATATTTTCTGCCGCAGTTGATTTCCTCTGCCGAAGCGATGGAGCTGGCGATTTCCTATGTGGAGCCTCTGCTTCCCAAAAAGGAAAATGGTGAAGAAATGCCGACGGTAATTATGGCAACCGTAGAGGGGGATATCCATGATATCGGCAAGAATCTGGTGGTGCTGATGCTGAAGAACTATGGATACCGGGTAATTGACCTTGGCAAGGACGTCCCGAAGGAAAAGATTATTGAGGCGGCGCAGACGGAAAATGCGGCAATTATCGGATTGTCGGCGTTAATGACCACCACAATGATGAGGATGAAGGACGTGATAGAGTACGCAAAGGAAAAAAAGGTTGCGGCAAAAATTATTATCGGTGGCGCAGTAATTACCCAGAGCTTTGCGGAGGAAATCGGCGCAGACGGCTATTCCAAAGATGCCGCAGAGGCCTGCAGGCTGGTGGAGCGCCTGTTAAAAGAAAGAGTTTGACATGTGATGCAATAGTTGCTAAAATACCTATAGTTGCGTAATTTTGAAAGGTGGAATGAAAGTGAAAAAAATGGTGTTATCCCTGCTGGTAGACAATACATCGGGTGTGCTTAGCCGTGTGGCAGGATTATTTAGTAGAAGAGGATATAACATTGATAGTTTGTCGGTTGGTGTAACGGAAAATCCGAAATATTCCCGCATGACCGTTGCGGTGAGCGGTGATGATTTGACACTTGCCCAGATTGCGAAGCAGTTGAACAAGCTTGAGGACGTGGTGGATATTACCGAGCTTAAGGATGGAGAGTCGGTATGCCGTGAACTGGTGCTGGTTAAGGTGAAGACGAACCGGGAGGAAAAACAGCAGATTATTGCGATTACAGATGTTTTCCGGGCAAAGATTGTGGATGTTTCCATTGAGTCCCTGATGATAGAGCTGACCGGTAATGCCAATAAAATTGAAGCGTTCATCGGTCTGCTGGACGGGTTTGAGATTGAGTCCATTGTCAGAACCGGACTGACCGGATTAACAAGAGGTAGTGCTGATTCCAAATAAATCAGTGATTATAAATACTACATATTATTTTTTAATAGGAGGAACTGAAAAATGGCAAAGATTTTTTACCAGGAAGATTGTAACTTATCATTATTAGATGGCAAGACTATCGCAGTTATTGGTTACGGTAGCCAGGGTCATGCGCATGCACTTAACGCAAAGGAGTCGGGCTGTAATGTAATTATCGGATTATACGAGGGCAGCAAGTCATGGGCTAAGGCAGAGGCGCAGGGATTTGAGGTTTATACAACGGCTGAGGCAGCTAAGAAAGCAGATATCATCATGATTCTGATTAATGATGAATTACAGGCAGATATGTATAAAAAGGATGTTGAGCCGAATCTGGAGGCAGGCAATATGTTAATGTTTGCACACGGATTTAACATTCATTTTGGTTGTATTGTGCCGCCGGCAAATGTGGATGTAACGATGATTGCGCCGAAGGCGCCGGGACATACCGTGCGTTCAGAGTACCAGGCAGGTAAGGGTACTCCGTGTCTGATTGCCGTTGAACAGGATGCAACCGGACAGGCACAGGAGCTTGCACTGGCATATGCATTGGCAATCGGTGGAGCAAGAGCAGGTGTTCTGGAAACTACGTTCAGAACGGAGACGGAGACAGACTTGTTTGGTGAGCAGGCAGTGCTTTGCGGCGGTGTGTGCGCATTGATGCAGGCAGGCTTTGAGACCCTGGTTGAGGCAGGCTATGACCCGAGAAATGCATATTTTGAGTGTATTCATGAGATGAAGCTGATTGTAGATTTGATTTATCAGTCCGGCTTTGAGGGAATGCGGTATTCGATTTCCAACACAGCTGAGTACGGTGATTATATTACAGGACCGAAGATTATTACGGAGGATACCAAGAAGGCAATGAAGCAGATTCTTTCGGATATCCAGGACGGCTCCTTTGCAAAAGAGTTCCTGGTAGATATGTCGCCTGCTGGCCGCCAGGTACACTTCAAGGCAATGAGAAAGCTTGCTTCCGAGCATCCTTCTGAGGTTGTCGGTAAAGAGATTCGTAAGCTGTACAGCTGGAATAACGAAGAGGATAAGCTGATTAATAACTAGGAAAATATTTCCGACAGATAAAAAAGCGTGACGATAAGACAGAAAGGCGCCAGGCCGGATGGGATTCCGGTTCTGGCGCTTTTTGCGCCTGTTCGCTCCGGCAAGGTTGCATATTTTGGGGAAATGGGTATAATAAAGGACAAAACAGCAAAACAAGGATGGAATGGATAATGAAGTGCAGGTTAGGTGAACGGCAGTGGAGAAAATGGCTTCTTGCCGAAATGTTTTTAAGTCTGTGTCTTTTGCTGACTGCCTGTGGAGGGAGCGGAAAATGGGTTTTCTCCCTGAACGGAGAAAAGGTTTACCGCAAACAGGCGGCCGTGTTCGGGCTCATTTATGCAAGGGAATATAATCTTAATGACAAAAAGCAGCTGGATGAGGAATACGGGGATGGAGAGACCTACGGGGAACATTATAAGAATGAGGTGAAAGAAGAGATTCTTTCCTCTGTGCTTTTGTACAGTGAAGCAAAAGAAAAAGGATATGCGCTTTCGGAGCAGCAGCGGCAAACCGTAAAGGAGGAGGCGGAAAAGCTTTTGGCCTCCTGTGAAAAGAAATGGCTGAAGCAGCAGAAAATAAAAGCTGCGGATGTTGAGAAGGTTTATGAATGGAAGCTTCTTAGTGATTCTTACCTTGAAGATATATCTGAGGGGGAGGATGAAGGGGCGGAGAAAGATTCTCATCAGAATGAACGTTATGTTCAGGTATATGAGGTGTTATTTCCGACCGTGGAGATAGGGGAGGACGGGATGATTCAGTCTGATTCGGACGGGACGGTAAAAGAGATATCCACGGCGGAAAAAAATAAAAAGAGGGGAGAGGCAGAAGAACTGTCCAAACAGGGACAGGAGGGAAAGGACATCGGGACGCTGGCAGAAAAATATGCCTCTTCTGCAATCGGCATGGAGAAAACCCTCAACTATCAGGATTTGGATTCGGCATATAAACAGGCGGTGGATAAGCTTTCACAAGGGGGGACCAGCAATGTGTTTGAGACGGATTACGGTTTTTTGGTGATTAGGCTGTTAAATGCAGATGATGTGGAGCATGCGGAGGCAGTCGGGGCTTACGAGGACAGGGAGGCCGCCCGGAAGAAAAGGGATACTGTTCTTGACGGGCTTTTTGAAAAATATGTCCGGGATGACAGGGATTATATTCATAAAGAGAATTGGGAGCAGATAGAGATGGCAGAGTTTCTGCCGTAAAAGGGCTGGCATTTTGCAGGAGGTTAAGCATGCCTGCGGATTGCCAGCCGGTTTTTTACATGTTTTGTACAATAGCGTCGTAAAGGTCTAATCTGCAATGCTCATCAGAGGCGAAATGATTACAGTTCAGACAGCTGGTACAGCTGCAGTCTACACAGTTAGAGAGTTCGCTGGTCGTCGTTCTTTCGTAGGAACTGCACCGCTTTGCGACATCTTCGTATGTTTTCTTGGAACTTCGCATTTTTCCACTCCTTTATATCTGGGAAAGAAGGTCAATGTGTTACAGATATAGTATGACTTGACAAGAGATATTTCATTCAGTAAAATTAAATGAAAATTTATTTTAGGAGGATGATTTTTTTGGAGCCTGACTCGAGTATGCAACTTATCGCTATTTTAATCATGGTTTTTTTGTCTGCTTTTTTTTCGTCTGCGGAGACTGCGCTTACTACGGTGAATAAGCACCGCCTGCGTTCCCTGTCAGAGGCGGGTAACCGGACTGCGGATAAGGTATTGAAATTGATTGAAAATCCGTCAAAGATGTTAAGTGCGATTTTGATTGGGAATAATATTGTAAATATTTCCGCATCTGCGCTGACGACGACGGTAACGACCAATTTATTTGGAAGTAAATTTGTCGGTGTGTCTACCGGTGTTCTGACTTTGCTGGTACTGTTATTTGGCGAGATTACGCCAAAGACCCTTGCCACAATGTATAACGAGAAGATTTCATTAGTATACATTCATGTCATTTCCCCATTGGTTTTTATTTTAACGCCGGTAATCTGGTTTGTGGATAAGCTGAGTGCCGGAATATTTTTTATCCTGCGTGTTGACCGCAATGGAGTGACGAATCAGATGACGGAGGGCGAGCTGCGAACGATTGTGGATGTCAGTGTAGAGGACGGCGTGCTGGAAAAAGAAGAGAAATCCATGATTAACAATGTGGTGGATTTTGGAGATTCCAAGGCGAAGGATGTTATGGTGCCGAGAGCGGATATGGCGCTGGTTTCCGTGGACGCTGCCTTCGACGAGGTGTTTGCGGCCCTGAAGGAAGACCATTATTCCCGGCTTCCGGTTTATGACGATAACAAGGATACGGTTATCGGTATCGTTTATCTGAAGGATTTGTTTTTCTATCAGAATCAGACGGGAAAGAAGCAGGAGCCGTTTTCGCTGAGAAATATTATGCGCGAGCCGTTTTTTGTTTACGAGTATCAGAAAACCTCCTCCATTATGGCGGAAATGCGGAACCGCTTTGTATCCCTTGCGATTGTGCTGGATGAATACGCTACGGCGGTGGGACTGATTACCCTTGAGGATTTGCTGGAGGAAATTGTCGGGGAAATCCGCGATGAGTTTGATATGGATGAGCTGGAAAGCGTGACCAAGCTGGATGAGAACCGTTTTGAAGTGGACGGGGCGATGAAGTTAAGTGATTTGGAGGACAGCATCGGGATAAGCCTGGAATCGGAGGATTATGATTCTCTGGGCGGATACGTGATTGAGCTGTTAGACCATCTTCCCAACGAGGGCGAGACGGTAAAGAAGGACGGAATTACCCTTAAGGTTATTTCGATGGATAAGAATCGGATTGACCGTGTAGCGATTATGATTGACCCGGAGCTGCAGTAGGGATATGAATAAATAGAAAGAGGTATAAGAATGATTAGTGCAAATAATGTAACCTTGAGATTTGGAAAGAAGGCGTTGTTCGAGGATGTGAACATTAAGTTTACCGAGGGGAACTGTTATGGTCTGATTGGAGCAAACGGCGCCGGGAAATCGACGTTTTTAAAGATATTATCCGGAGAGATTGAGACGACAAAGGGAGATGTGGTGATGAATGCCGGAGAACGGCTCTCCATTCTTCAACAGGACCATTTTAAGTATAACGATTATACGGTGCTGGATACGGTAATTATGGGAAATAAGCGGCTTTATGACGTGATGAAGGAGAAGGAGGAAATCTATGCAAAGCCGGATTTTTCCGATGAAGACGGAGCGAGAGTCGCGGATTTGGAGGCGGAATTTGCGGAGATGAACGGCTGGGAGGCAGAGGCAGACGCGGCAACGCTGTTAAACGGTCTTGGGGTAGAAACGGAATACCACGATAAGCTGATGGCGGAGTTGGAGGATACCTTAAAGGTTAAGGTGCTGCTGGCACAGGCATTATTCGGGAATCCGGATGTCCTGCTTTTGGATGAGCCGACAAACCATTTGGATTTAGACGCCATTGCGTGGCTGGAAGAATTTTTAATCAACTTTGACAATACGGTGATTGTTGTTTCCCATGACCGTTATTTCTTAAATAAAGTGTGTACCCATATTGCGGATATTGATTATGGCAAAATCCAGCTGTATGCGGGAAATTATGATTTCTGGTATGAATCCAGCCAGCTGATGATTAAGCAGATGAAAGAAGCAAATAAAAAGAAGGAAGAAAAGATTAAGGAGCTGCAGGAGTTTATTCAGCGTTTCTCAGCAAATGCTTCCAAATCCAAGCAGGCGACGTCAAGAAAGCGGGCGCTGGAAAAAATCGAGCTGGATGAAATGAGGCCTTCAAGCCGGAAATATCCATACATCGATTTCCGTCCGAACCGTGAGATTGGAAATGAAGTACTGACGGTGGAGAACCTTTCCAAGACGGTGGACGGAGAAAAAATACTGGAGGATATTTCGTTTACGATTGGCAGGGAGGATAAGGTGGCATTTGTGGGTCCGAATACGCTGGCGACAACGATGCTGTTTAAGATACTGGCTGGTGAGGAGGAAGCGGATGCAGGGACGTATAAATGGGGGGTAACGACCTCGCAGGGGTATTTCCCGAAAGATAACACAAAGGAATTTGATAATGATATGACGATTGCGGAATGGCTGACGCAGTTCTCCGAGGAAAAGGACCCTACCTATGTCAGAGGATTTCTCGGCAGAATGCTCTTTGCCGGGGATGACGGGGTGAAAAAGGTGAAGGTTCTTTCCGGAGGGGAGAAGGTCAGATGCCTTTTGTCCAAGATGATGATTATGGGCTCCAATGTGCTGCTGCTGGATGAGCCTACCAATCATCTGGATATGGAATCCATTACGGCGCTGAATAACGGCTTGATGAAATTCCCCGGGGTAGTGCTGTTTTCTTCCCAGGACCATCAGTTTATTCAGACTACGGCAAACCGGATTATGGAAATCACGGCAGCGGGTCTGATTGATAAAATGACTACCTATGATGAATATCTGGAAAATGATGAGCTGGCGAGAAAACGCCAGGTGATGAATGTCAGCAGTTCGGATGATTGATGAAAGGGAAACAGATGAAGGAATTTCTGCATAAGGTTACGAAGATATTTTTGATTTTACTTTCGATTACGGCTTTGATTACGCTGGCGGTAGTGGGCTGGGTATTCTTTTCCGACCGGAGTAAATTAAAGAAAGAAGCGCCGCTGCTTACAAAGCCGCCGGGAGAGATGGTGGAGACAGGCGGACACAGGCTGCACGTATATATGACGGGAAAAGAGGATGCCGGACATACGATTGTATTTTTACACGGGACGGGAATGACGGATGCAGCCATTGCCATGCAGCCGATGTGGGAGGAGTTGTCCGCAGATTACCGGATTGTCTATATCGACCGTCCGGGAAACGGATACAGTGAGGCGGGTGACAATGACAAAAGCGTTGCCCGGATGACCGACGAAATGAGAGAGACACTGGAGGCGGTGGGCGTGGAAGGTCCGGTTATTTTGTTCGCCCAGACCACCAGCGGCATTACCGCCAATTATTGGGCGGTAAAGTATCCGGAGGAGGTGGAGGCGGTTATCGGGCTGGACATGGCGTATGTTGAGGAATATGCCTCTTATCATAACGAGGACAGCGGGTTTAAATATATGATGTATTTGTTTTCGCAGATTGGGGTGACCAGGCATGTGGATTCCGCTTATCCCGATGACCGGTATAATTTATATTCGGATAAGCAGCTTCTGGTGCGCAATGCGTTGATTTCCAGAGGCAGCTACACAAAGGACATGTATCAGGAGGATAAAGCGGTTGGCGACAATGCACGGGAGGTAGAGAAGCTGGGATTTATGAAAGATATACCAATCCTTGCTTTACTTTCCAACCCGATTAAAGAGCCGTATCTGTCCACGGATTCGGCGGCACAGTCGGATTTGCGGAATATGAAGGAAAAGTATCCGGACTATGATTTTGAGCAGGCTTATAATAAGAGCCGGAGGGAATATTTTAAGCAGTTTGGGAATGTAGAGTGTATAGAGATGGCAGGACCGTCAGCGCTGTATACCTATGTACCGGACGAAGTGGCAGAACAGGTCAGGATGTTTATTGAAGAACGGGTAGACTGACCTGCCGGAAAATTTAGACATTTTTAATAAGGATTGTGTGAATGCTATGTGGCAATTTACACAATCCTTTTAAAAATAGAGGGGAATATTCATTTAAAATTCATGATATTACGGCAATGTGTACAAAAAAAAGTGTAAATTGAGAAAAAAAGACTTGCCAAATTGTCTATTGTGTCCTATAATGTACCTATGTTGAATTGAGAAATTCAAACATATTCCGTCAAAATATACAGAGTACAAGCTGGCGGAATAACACACACATTTTTAAAGGAGGGTTTTTTCGTGAAAAAATTCAAAAAAGTAATGGCATTGTCATTAGCTTTAGCAATGGGATTATCTCTTGTTGCTTGTGGTGGAGACGATGCAGATTCTACTGAGGCTACAACAACAGCAGCTGGTGGAGATGATACTTCTGCTGCAACAGAGGCTCCTGCAGGAACAGAGGCAGTTGCAGAGGCAGAGATGCCGGCAGAAGAGGGAGAAACAATTTATGTTTACTCTTGGAACACGGAGTTAGGTGAGAGATTACAGTATTTTAGAGACAAATATCCACAGTATTCTGACAGAGTTGAGTATGTTAACCTTGGTTTAGGTGGAACTGACGCTGAGTACAGAACTCAGATTGAGACCCTGTTAACTGCAGGTGTGAACGGAACTGACAAGTATCCTTCCATCATTGCAGCAGATAATGACGTAGCATTGAACTATACTCAGTCTGAGTATACTGTTCCTATGGCAGATATCGGAATCGGCGGAGATGACTTCAAGAACATGTATCAGTATACATTAGACTATGCTACATACGACGGAGCAGTTAAGGCTGTTTCATGGCAGGCAGCTCCTGGTGTAGTATGCTACAGAACTGATATCGCTGAGGAAGTTTTAGGCGCTGGTGACCCGGATACCGTTCAGGCTGCTATATCTGACTGGGATAAGTTCTTTGAGACCGCTGACAAGATGAAAGAAAAAGGATACAAGATGGTTTCCGGTCCGGATGATATCAAGTATCCGTTGGCTGACCAGAAAGCACAGCCTTGGGTAACCGATGACAAGTTAAACATTGACCCTTGGGTAACTGATTACTTAGAGAAAGCTAAGAAGTTATATGATGGCGATTACACAAACAAGACATCTATGTGGTCTGAGGCTTGGTCTTCAGGCATGGATGAGGATGTATTCTGCTACTTCGGATGTACATGGTTCTTATACTGGTCATTACTTCCGGAAGCTGAGGGTGTAACTTATGAGCATGCTGCAGATTACAATATCTGTGAAGGTCCTGTAGCTTACCACTGGGGTGGTACTTACTTAACCGTATCAAAAGAGTGTCCGGATACAGCTTTAGCTGCATTAGTATTAAGAACACTTTGCTGTGATACAGAGGTTATGGCTAAGATTTGTGAGGATACAAAGGACTTCGTTAACAACAAGGAAGCTGTTCAGCAGGTAAGTGACTCTGGTAAGGGTAACTCTGACAAGTGTGGTGGGGATGACCCGATTCCTACATTTATGGAAGCTGCTGAGAACATCAGCTTAGACAAGGCTACACAGTATGATGCAACCTTTAACGGATTTGTAGATGCTGCTTCTGCTGCATACAACTCAGGTGAAGTTGCAGATGTAGACGCTGCTGTTGACATGATTAAGAGCCAGGTAACAGACGGTTATAACTACATTACTGTAGAGTAATTTAACTCAAAGTGAATCCGGTATTGCCGGAGATTTGAGAAGTTTACATTATGCACCGGTATTTTTGCCGGTGCATAATTAAACGAAAAATCCGGTAAAATTTGCCGGAAATGAGCATCATCAAGCCGCTATTGGACATTTTATAAAGCCCGGAGCGGATTCCGGATTTTATAAAATGTCTAATTGGGGGTTCGTGATAAGATGTGCTACAAAAAAAAGATTGGGGAAGTGAAGAGCATGAAAAAAAAGACAGTTGAATATGGTAAATATGGATATATATTCATTTTACCATTCTTCATCGTATATTTTCTCTTTCAGCTGTATCCATTGATTTACACTGTCTGGCTTAGTTTTGTGGAGAACTACTACAGAGGTCTTACCCAGGTGGGACCGAGCTTTGTAGGGCTTAACAACTATCTTTCAGTTTTGATTGATACAGACAGCAGTTACCATGTAGTTGAAGGAGCTAAATTTTTAGACACCATGACCGTTATGTCCATAAAGAATACAATTATCATGTGGGTGTTCAACTTTATTCCGCAGATTTTATTGTCACTGCTTTTGGCATCATGGTTTACGGATACAACCGTAAAATTAAAAGGACAGGGCGCATTCAAGATTATTATGTATATGCCGAACATCATTACGGCGTCTACGATTGCCGTATTGTTCTATTCCTTATTTAACAACAGTGGTCCGTTTACTGCAGTTTTGAGAAGCATAGGAATTATTGATGAGAGCTTTGACTTCATGGAGAGTAAGGCAGGTACTGTAGGACTGATTGCGTTCATGCAGTTCTGGATGTGGTATGGAAATACTATGATTGTATTGATTGCCGGTATTTTAGGTATCAATCCGTCACTTTATGAAGCGGCAATGGTGGACGGCGCTACCAGTGGAGATACGTTCAGACATATCACCCTGCCGTTGTTAAAGCCAATTTTACAGTATACACTGGTTACTTCAGCAATCGGTGGTCTTCAGATGTACGATATTCCGGCATTGTTTAACGTATCCGGAACCGGTGAGGCTTTGCCCGCCTATGCGTCCCAGACCATTACGATGTATATCAGAAAGTTAGGCTTTACGACAAAGGATATGGGTAAGTCGGCGGCGGCATCTATGATTCTCTTCGTTGTTACTTTAGCAATCAGCTTGCTGTTCTTTGCTTTGACCCGTGACCGTGAGCCGAAGCAGAAGCATGCGGTGATTAAATAGGAAGGGGGCATAGAAAATGGCAAAACAAAACAGCAATGACCCGCAGAGTTATTCTGCGAAGATACATGCACAGAAGATAGCTAGAACCATTGTCTGTGTTCTGCTGTGCTTTATCAGTATTATACCATTTTATATCATGGTAATTAATGCGACGAGAGCGTCTGCTAATATTCAGAGAGGATTATCCTTAATTCCGGAAGGACAGTTAATCAGTAACTGGAATAAGCTGTTAGTAAAGTCAGCAGGTGTGGGTGCACCGTTGTGGAAGTGTATGGCAAACTCCTGCCTGATTTCCATACCGGCAACTATCCTGCAGGTATATTTTTCAACCTTTACCGCATACGGAATTACAGTATATAACTTTAAGTTAAGAAATATGGCAGCATCCTTCATCATGGCAATCATGATGATTCCTGCACAGGTATCCATCATCGGATTCATGAACTTCATGATGAAGATTAACCTGTACAATACCTATATTCCGTTGATTATTCCGGCAGTCGCAGCGCCTTCAACCTATTACTTCATGAAGCAGTATATGGCAGAAGGATTATCAGTAGAGATTGTCGAGGCGGCGAGAATTGACGGTTCGGGAGAGTTTAAGACCTTTAACAGTATCGTACTGCCGTTGATGAAACCGGCGATGGCAACACAGGCAATCTTTGCGTTTATCGCATCATGGAATAACCTGTTTACGCCGAGTATGATTTTGGTAGATAAGTCAAAGAATACTCTGCCGATGTTCATTCAGACGTTGCGTTCAGAGCAGTTCCGTACAGACTATGGTATGATTTATATCGGTCTGACCATTACGGTACTTCCGATTTTCGTTGTATATTTTGCATTATCTAAGTACATCATTGCCGGTGTAGCTCTTGGTGGTGTAAAGGAATAAATTTGTTTATGGAACAGACCATATCGAGATAATAAGAGAGCCATTCTCTTCGTTTACTGGCGGAGGGGATGGTTCTTTTTTGTTAAACTTTGATGAACTGGGGGAAAATAGTTGAAAGCAGGAAGCATTTATACTAAAATACTATAGGAAAATAAGATTCTGTAAAACAAAAGGGTTACAGACAGTAACGGAGGATTGACGAATGAATAAGAAACTAGCGAGTCTGATTTTAGTATTGATTATGGTGTGCGCCTGTGCCGGGTGCGGTTCATCAAAGGGAAAGCTTCCCACCGAGAACTCATCCGGGGTAGAGGTGATTAAGATAGGTGGCGAGAACATAACCCTGGATTTCATTTATCTGTACACCATTCAATATATCTATACTTACGGGGTGAATGCGGATGCCTTTTCGGGGGATATGGACAATTACAAGAGCCAGATTTTGTCACAGCTCCGCTCGGATGAGATTCAGTACCAGAAGGCAAAGCAAGAGGGTATTGAATTGACGGATGCGGAAAAAGAGGAAATGAACCAGGTCGTGGACAGATATTATAAAACCTTTACCGAAAAACTGTTAGGCAGTTACGGAATTACAAAGGAAGCAGTCACGGAATTATTTATGAAACAGCGTTACCTGACGAAGCTGAATGATGAAACCACAAAGGAATTGGAGAAGGAATATCGGAAAGAGGCGGAAAAGGCTGTAGGGGACAAGGACTTTTATGAATTGTATTATTTGCTGTTTCCGACAGTAGAATATGACGATAACGGCAGCCCGAAAACGGATGAAAACGGAAAATATATCGAATACAGCAAGGAGGATAAAGAGAAACAGAAGAAGCTGGCAGAGGAAGCGAAGATAAAGCTGGAAGCAGGAGAGGAGCATGAACAGCTTGCTGAAGAATATGGGATAAAGGAGTATTCTGACACGATAAGGGCATTTAAGGGCGCTTATACCGGAGGCCTGGAGAATTTGATTGCAGATTTGGGAAATGGGGATATATCGGAAATATACGAGGATGATTTAGGTTATATGGTGGTAAAGATGATTAACGCCAAGGATGAGGATTACAAGCAGTATTATCTGGATAGCTATGCCAGCCAGCGGGCGAGTGAGGAATTGGAAAACAAAAAAACGGAATGGCAAAATGCAGTAGAGCTGGACAGCAAAAAGGATTTTATCGGCGATACATGGGATAATCTGGATTTGTCGGAGATTGCAAAGCAGATGGAAAAGCAGGGAATCATATCTGCGAAATAGCGAAAGGGATTTTCCTTTTAAGCGGAAAATAAACCGGGCACAACAGTATTCTTCTTGTGCCCGGTTTGTTTATGGAAGACGGATTAACCGGAAAGGCTTTACAGATACATATCGGCGAGCTTTTGAAATACCGGAATGGAGCGTTCCACCTTTTCGGTGGGAATGCAGTAGCTGATACGGAAATGACCCGGCACACCGAAAGTATCGCTGGGAACCAAAAGCAAATCCAGTTTTTTTGCTTTGTCGGAAAATGCCCTGGCATCGGCTTCAAGCGCTTTCGGAAACATGTAGAAGGTTCCTCCCGGTTCCACGATTTCAAAGCCCATTTTGGTTAATTCCGTATATAATATATTTTTATTTGTCTCGTAAACGGATAAATCGGAGGTGTCATACAATGCCTTGGATACGGCAAGCTGAATAATACTCGGCGGGCAGTTATGACCGATTCCCCGGGAAATTTGGCCGAACATATCCACAAGCAGGGCGGAATCCCCGCATGCCGGATTTACGGCAAGATATCCGATACGTTCTCCCGGAAGAGACAGGGACTTGCTGAAGGAATAGCAGGTTATCGTATTGTTGTAGTGTGCTGCAACAAAGGGAGAATCCACACCCTGAAAGACGATTTCCCGATAGGGTTCGTCCGAAATAATATATATCGGATGACCAAATTCTTCTTCCTTTTCCGTTAAAATCATGGCAAGCCGGTCTATGGTTTCCGTGGAATAGACAATACCGGAGGGATTATTTGGCGTGTTAATCAGAACCGCCATAACCTTTTCGTTCAGCATATCCACAAAAGCATCAAAATTGATTTGAAAGCTGCTGATATCTGCGGGAACCACCCGCAATACTGCACCGGTAGCAGAGATGTAGGGATTATATTCCGGAAAAAAAGGGGCAAAGGTGAGAACCTCGTCTCCCGGCATGGTTACCGCCCGTACCGCATGGGCGATGGCGCCTGCAGCGCCGCTGACCATAAAAATATCCTTTTTTTCATAATTCATTTCAAAACGCCGGTTTAGCGAATCGGCAACGGCTTCTCTGACCGAATCAATACCGAGGGTCGGGGAATATCCGTGCAGTGTAACGGGGTCCTCTTCCTGTAACAGACGAATCATTTCCCCGGTGAAGGATTCCGGAGCCGGAGTCGACGGATTGCCGAGACTGTAATCAAATACATTCTCGTAACCGATTTCCTTTGCACGCTCACTGCCGTAGGCAAATAATTCCCGAATGACGGATTTTTGTCCACACATATCAATAAAGCTTTGATTTAACATAAAAAACCTCTTTTCTGAATGATAAAATTGCAGGATAATAGTCGCAAAATCCGGCAGACGGTACGGAATTTCCGAGTCCGGTTATGTGAGTACACCTGTCGTATATATCTTAGCAAATCTCTAAAGAGGTTGCAATCCCTTTCTGAATAAGATACAATGAGGCATAAGTAATAAAAGAACCGGTGCGGACAGTAGGAGATAAGGGATGGAACAGAATCGAACAATTTTATGCGCCTCTTCAAAATATGAGGAAAAATACTATTTGAATCCTGAATTTGACGGGCTTCCGGATGGAGTTAAGGATGAGCTGCAGGCGATGTGTGTATTATTTACGGAGGATATTGGCGGAATACTCACCATGGAGTTTGATGAAAAGGCGAATCTGAATTTTGTAACCATGTCCGACAGAAACGATTTGCTTTATGACGAAATCGGCAGCGTGCTGAAAATCAAACAGCTGCAACAGGTGAAAATGGAGCTGTTAGAGGGACTGGAATTATACTATCGTGTATTTTTTCTGGGAGAAGAGTTAAAGGCGGAGGATTTGGAGTAAAAGAGAAAAAAGAACCGGTTATCGGAAAAAATGAGGGTGAGTGAAAAGGAAGGACAAAGATATGTTATTGGCGATTGATATTGGGAATACAAATATAACTGTAGGATTATTTGACGGGGAGGAGATTGCGGGAACCTTTCGCATGACGACCAAGATTCCGAGGACATCCGATGAGTACGGCACGTTTTTTTATAATGTGCTGCATAGCAAGGGAATACACCGCGAAGAGGTTAATGCCGCAATTTTAGCATCGGTAGTGCCGGATGTAAATCATCATATTATTAACGGTCTGATTAAGTATTTTAATGTAAATCCGATTGTGGTGGGTCCGGGAATTAAGACCGGCATTAAAATCGCCATTCCCAACCCGAAGGAGGTTGGGGCGGACAGAATTGTGGATGCAGTGGCGGCATATGAGATTTACGGGGGACCGGTGCTGGTGATTGACTACGGAACCGCAACGACGCATGATTTGGTTCTGGAAGATGCCACTCTGGTGGGGGGAATCACCTCGCCGGGGATTCGGATTGCCGCTCATGCATTATGGCAGGATGCGGCAAAGCTTCCCAAAATTGAAATCAAAAAACCGGATGCCGTCCTGGGAAAGGATACCATTTCCTCCATGCAGTCGGGATTGATTTACGGGCATATCGGTCAGACGGAGTATATTATCCGAAAGGTGAAGGAGGAAGCAAAGCTGGATAAAATGACGGTGGTGGCTACCGGCGGACTGGGAAAAATTATCTTTGACGAGACGGAGAGTATTGAGTATTATGATTCAAATTTAACGCTGAAGGGGTTGAATTTGTTATATCATAAACAGTAGTGCAGGCAAAGGCAGAGGAACAGGCAGTGAAGAAGGATGGAATCGAATTAAGGGACAAGTTAATACTGGCTCCGATGGCAGGTGTGACAGACCTGCCATTTCGCTTGCTTTGTAAGGAGCAGGGCTGTGACGTTCTGTACACGGAAATGGTAAGCGCAAAAGCGGTGCTTTACCACAATCGGAATACGGAGCCGTTGATGGCATATGAGGAACAGGAGCACCCCATCGGACTGCAATTATTCGGCTCCGACCCGCAGATAATGGCGGATATCGCAGCGAGGGTTCAGCATAGGGGATATGATTTTATCGATATCAATATGGGGTGTCCGGTTCCCAAAATTGTAAATAACAATGAGGGCTCGGCGCTGATGAAGCAGCCAAAGCTGGTGGGGGAAATTGTATCGGCGATGGTAAAGGCGGTGGAGGTTCCGGTAACTGTAAAAATTCGGAAAGGGTTTGATAGAGACCACGTCAATGCGGTAGAAATAGCAAAAATTGTGGAAGAAAGCGGGGGCTCCGCAGTTGCCGTTCACGGAAGGCTCCGCAGTGAATATTATTCCGGACATGCAGACTGGGAGATTATCCGTCAGGTTAAGGAAGCGGTATCGATTCCCGTCATTGGAAACGGGGATTTATGCAGCCCCGGGGATGTGATTGCCATGCGGGAACAGACCGGCTGCGACGCATTTATGATTGGCAGGGGCGCAAAAGGTAACCCATTTATTTTTTCTCAGATAAAGACCTATTTTGAAAAGGGGTATATTCCGGAAAAACCGGCGCTTTCCGATATGGTAGACGTAATGCTGCGGCATGGGGAAATGATGGTGCAGTATAAGGGAGAATTTACCGGTATCCATGAAATGAGGAAGCACGTAGCATGGTATACCACCGGGTATCCCAATTCCTCCAGGCTTCGTGATGAAGTAAATCACATAGAAACCATGGAAGAGCTGCGGAGCCTCCTCTGCACATGGAAAGAAACGGTTTTTTAAATTTTGGGGAAAATCCCGTTATTCATTTAATAGCTTCTCTACGGAAACAAGCTTTACACAAAGCACGAAAATTTTTGTGGCATCTTCCATTTCCTCCGGCGTCGGGAAGGACGGTGCGATACGGATGTTGGAATCCTCAGGGTCGATTCCGTAAGGATAGGTTGCGCCTGCGCCTGTAAGCACGACGCCTAATGCCTTGCATTTTGCGACGATAGCCTTTGCACATCCGGGCAGTGCGTTAAAGGAGATAAAGTATCCTCCCCGTGGCTTTATCCAGCTTCCGATTCCGGTTCCCGTAAGCTCGGAATCCAGTGTGTTAAGCACGGCATCAAACTTCGGGCGAAGCAGCTCGGCATGTTTTTTCATATGTGCATTCAGACCGTCTATATTCTTGAAAAATCTTGCATGGCGAAGCTGATTGATTTTATCATGCCCGATTATCTGGACGTCCATGAATTTCTTAATATACTCCATGTTCGCCTGTGAGGTAGCAATCGCCGATACACCGGAGCCGGGAAAGCTTACCTTTGAGGTTGAGGCAAAAATGTATACCATGTCCGGATTACCGGCTTTTTCACACTCTTCCAGAATATTTAAAATTTCATCCTGTATCCCTTCATAAATGTGATGAATACAGTATGCATTGTCCCAGAAAATCCGGAAGTCCGGAGCTTTCGGTTTGAGATTGGCAAACCGCCGCACTACTTCGTCGGAATAGGATATACCCGTGGGATTGGAATATTTGGGCACGCACCAGATTCCCTTTACCGCATCGTCATGATTCACGTACTCCTCCACCAAATCCATGTCCGGCCCATCTTCATTCAACGGAATATTTATCATTTCGATTCCGAATAATTCCGTAATTCTGAAATGCCGGTCATAACCCGGAACCGGACACAAAAATTTAACCTTATCCAGCTCGCACCACGGCTTGGAGCCGTTTACCCCTTTAATCATGGAGCGGGCTACTGTGTCGTACATAATATTCAGGCTGGAATTACCGCATACGATAACATTGTCTTTTTTGACACCTGTCATATCCGCCAATAGCTGCCGGCATTCGCCGATGCCGTCCCAGTCCCCGTAGTTTCGGGTGTCGTTTCCCAACAGGGTATGCATGTCCGCCTTGCTGTTGATAATGTCCAGCATTGGCATGGACAACGCTAACTGTGAAGCGCCCGGCTTACCTCTTGCCATATTGAGTGAAAGTCCCTTTGCCTCTGCCTCTTTGTATTCCTCCTCAAGACCTGCTTTTAATGTTAGTAATTCGTCGCGGCTCATATCCTTATATGCTTTCATAGTAAGTATATCCTTTCTTTTTCATATTTTTAGTAAGTGATTCCGAAACGCCATGTGTTCAAAACTACATTATGTGGCGTCGGCTCATTATTGCTATTTTACCATTTTCCTTTTCATGATGCAATATGCCCCAATCCATAAAATGTAACCCGCCAGTCTGTTAAGTGTAACGGACGGAAACCAGAAAGAGTCCGTTTGCCGGCGCAGTATGTCCGGCAAGGGCGCGGTTGCAGCCCGCAAGGATGCCGGGAATATCCTCCGGTGCGCGCAACCCTAAACCGATTTCAATCAGAGTGCCGGAAAGTATGCGTACCATATTATAGAGAAAACCATTTCCGGTGAAGGTAAAGAAAAGGAGCTGCTGTTCAGGCTTCCACGTAATCTCGATATCGTATATTGTGCGGATACTGGATTTCTTCATTCGTTTATTGCTGCAAAAGCTTTTAAAATCATGGGTGCCGAGAAGCAGAGCGGCGCCTTTTTTGATGGCGTCAATATCCATTGGCGCAGAAACGTGATGGGCGGTATCCCGAAGAAAAAGATTGCCATATGGGGAAGTGTCGATACGGTACTGATAGGTTTTTTGGACGGCGTTTAAACGGGCGTGAAAACGGAGACCGCAGCTTTCGATGGCGAGAATCCGTATATCCTTTGGAAGATAGTGATTCAGTTTGGTAAGAAATTCCTGGTGGGTTGAATCGGCAAATAAATCCTTTGTACAGTGAAAATGAAATACCTGTCCCAGGGCATGGACGCCGGCATCGGTTCTGCCGGAGCCGGTGATTTCTATCGGTTCCTTCAGCATTCTGGAAAGAATGTCTTCGATTTTTGCCTGTATGGTATTGGCGGTGTTGCCCTGCTTTTGCCATCCCTTGTAGCGGGTGCCCTCATAGGCGGTAACACATTGATAAGCAAACATAATTTTCTCCTAATTTATTGAAGGTTTATTTAAGTAATTGCGAAACTTCCTATTTTTAAAATCTGGTTGTGCAATATAGACAAATATCATAAGCAGGTGCTTTGGAGCCGTTGGTACTTAGGTGCCGTTTTTTGGCACCTTATGTACCATTACGTGCGACAAGCAACGAAAGTGTGCCTGCGTTGATTTGTCTATATTGAACAACGTATGTTAGCAAAAACAAAGTTTCGCAATTACTTAGAAAGTTTATTTCTTGGCAGTAAGCTCCGTTGTTCTGCCGCTTATAGTATAGCAAAAATATGGAAATCTGTCATTTTCTGATTTCCGGAGGAATAAAGTTACAAAAATGAGATATGGCGGGCAGTTAAGTTATGCGGGAAAAAAAGCGGGTGGAGTATCTTTATCTGGAGGAAAACAATAATCGGGCAGGGCAGCGGTATTTCGGAAAGCGGACAGCTTGTCAGTGGAAAGAAATTGCAGGAATCGGCTGTCTGCAAATGGCGATAAACGGGGAAATGGATGTGGACAGAATCAAAAAGCGTGTACACCGGGAGTTAAAGGGATACAGGGTAGAAAATTGTGTATTGGGAGCGGATTTTGCCGTGGCGGAAAAATTACAGATTGTTGAAACCCTGTTTTTTGCCCGGAAAAGAGAGCTGCTGGAAAACGGGAAGCGGATATTCCGGTGGTTAAGGGCATGCGGGCGGCAGGGCGGCAGGGCGTCCCTGCTGGTAGTGTTAAACAGTGATAACTGGAACCGGCGGGAGCTGTTAACGCTTTTGGGTATGGCAAAGAACGAGTATGAGGATTTATATATTGTATCGGATAAAGAAATTGCCGGTTTTTTGCAGATTGCGGAGGCGTTGTATGATGAGTGGGGGGTGGTCGTCCACCTTTTGTCGGGGGAAGAGGCGGAGGAGATGCAGGCGGATACAGTAATATTTTTGCTGAAAAACTGGGAGGCGGAAACGGCACGCAGATACACATTTCAAAATGCCTATGTGCTGGCGGAGTCGGAGGAGAAGCTGGTTCGGGAAACGGCAGAGATACTGGAAATGCAGGAAAAAAACGTAAAAGGGGATTTGGTGGACGGAAAGTGGGAAAACGGTAGGAAAGAAACGCAAAAAATATATTCCGGATTTGCCTATAAAAAAGAAGGAACGGAACTTCCTTATGCCATGGCGGTTAATATGGCTTATCAAAATCCACAGCTTTATCAAGAATTTAAGGTTTCTTTCATTGCTATTTACCGCTTAAAATGGTACAATAAAAAATAACAAACCGGTAGGAGAAAAATAGAAAAGGAGGGTTCAGTATTGATTTATGTAAAAGCTGAAGACTTAAAGCCGGGAATGCGGCTGGCAAGACCGATTTATAACAAGAAAGGAATCCTGCTGTACGGGCGGAATGATAAGATAACCAGACAGGGAATTAAAAGTGTAAAAAACTTTGGGCTCATCGGATTATATATTTTAGAGCCGGCAGAACCGCTTCCGCCAATGAGTGAAGAGGAGATGGAATTTGAACGGTTCCAGACGATGGCGGTATTTAGCATTCGTGAAGATTTGGATGCGATTATAAAGGGGGAAACACCGGACAATTTAATGAAACAGACGGATGAACTGGTGCGGAGATTCGGCAACCTGTATCACAAGATTACATTTAATCAAAATTTGAGAAGTCCGGAGGACTATGTGTATAAGCATGCATTAAATGTGGCGATTCTGGCGGCGCTGATTTCCCACCGGGCAGGCTTTGGCGTGATTGAGCAGACGGAGGTAGTGGTTGCGGCTCTGCTTCACGACCTCGGTAAGTTATCGCTTCCGCCGCAGCTTAAGGGAAAATCGGATAATCTGACGGAGGAAGAAGAGGAGAACGTGGCAAGGGCGGTAATTCTTGGGATAGACAAGATATCGGATGCCATTAAAATGCCTTCCGGAGTAAAGAGTATCTTGATGCAGCTTTGCCAGGTACAGTATGTTCCGGACAAGGCGCCGGACAGGATATCTGATGCGGTAAAGGTGCTGATGGTGGCAAATGCTTATGATGAATATACGGCGATGCGTCTTGGAGAGGACCCGCATACCGAGGTGGAGGCGGTGAGGATGCTGCAGGCAGACCCCGAGCAATATGACTCGTTAATGGTAAAACATCTGTTGGACAGCATCAAGATTCTTTATCCGGGCGTTTGCGTGGAGCTTACCAATTTTGAGAAGGGTCTGGTATTAAACGAAAATGACAATGATATTTTAAGACCGGTTGTGTTAAGCTTTAACCGCAACGAAATCTACAATCTGGACATTGACAGCGTGCACAGGAGTATTCAGATTAAGGATATCATGAAGACGATGGATAACCGGATAAAGGTGGACCCGGAACGGTTAAAGGAATATATGTAAAATTTATCGGCAGGACAGGCTGTTTGCCGGAATAAAAGAAAAGTCCAGGGAATAACTCTCGGTTGAGTGTATTCGCTGGACTTTTCTTCTTATGTATGGTCGCCATAATACTGTATCACATCACGTCTTGTAATAATTCCAATAAATTTATCGCAGTCATCAACTACCGGAACAAAATTTTGTTGAATAATCTTTGAAAGAAGGTCTTCTATGTTGGAGCTGGCATTTACCGGTTCATAATCAAACCGGCGGGGAACGTCCGTCAGGTGCAGAAGCTCCTGCCATTTAATACCGACCATATCATTATGGCGGAAATACCATAATAAATCGCCTTCGGACAATGTTCCCAGGTATTCCCCCTCACTGTTCAGAATAGGAATGGAGGAATATTTGTGATATTCCATTTTTTCCAGAACCTGACGAAGCGAATAATTTTCTTCTAAATAAGCGACCTCGGCTTTTGGTGTTAAAAAGAATAATATGTTAATTATCTCCACCTCCACTCTGTTAAAATAAAATTGGAAGCCTTTAATTCGATAAAAAATATGACTTTCTACAGATTCACAATCCTTAAAAACCTTCTCCCTATAGTATAATATATATGGATGTTAAAAACAATGGATGAAGTGCGAAATTCATGAAAAGTTAATAAAATAGATAATTGCGAAACTCCTTAATTTTAAAAACCCAGTTGTACAATATAGACAATAGCATAAGCAGGTGCTTTGGAGCCGTTGGTACTTAGGTGCCGTTTTTTGGCACCTTATGTACCATTACGTGCGACAAGCAGCGAAAGCGTGCCTGTGTTGCTTTGTTTATATTATACAACGGACCTTTGCAAAACTTATGTTTCGCAATTATCTAAAAAATTAATAAAATACCGAAAGGAGTTGTATTTGTAAATTGAGTTTGTTAAAATAAGGTAGATATTGTGTTTAGAATAATGATAAGCTACAAGAGATGGTGCGAAAGTGAGGCAGTTCTATGCAGAACAATGTATTTAACGAGGACGTGGGTTACCTTTATCAGGTTCAGACCGATTTAGAGGCTGTAGAGCAGATGAAAAGTGAACTGGCGCAATACCGGAATCAGGAAAAGAATTTGAAAAAAGCTATTGCGGCAGAGGAAAAATCAATTCAGGATGAGATTGCACAAACAATCCGCCGGCGCAAAAATGAGATTGAGAAAGTATATGATGACCAGATTGATGCAAATAAGAGTAAAAACCGGAGCGTCCGGATGAAGCGGGATAAGGCAAAGTCCAAGCGGATGGATGAACGGGTATCTGTGGAAACGGCCGATTTGGCGGAAGAAAACCGTCAGCTCCAGGTAGAGATGAGAACGCTTTTTAAGGCACAGCATGTTCCGTCTTTTTGTATGTCGAAGTTATTTTATTCCCTGTTTATGACAAAACGGCTGGCAGAGGTGATGATATTGCTGCTTGCTATTTTAATTACCTATGTGGGGATACCGTTTTTGATGTATTTTTTGTCGGTAAATATTTTCTTTAAGGGGGACAGGCAGATTACCTTTTTGTGTACCCTGACTGTGGCAGTTACCTTGATTATTCCCGGATTGATTTATATATGGCTGCTGAATGCCGTAAAGGTTAAGCATTATGATACGCTGGCTGAAGGACGTGCAATAAGGGACAAGATGGCGGCAAATAAGCGGCAGATGAAAGCAATTCGGAATAAAATTAGCAAGGATAAGGATGAAAGCGCTTACGGGCTGGATAAATATGATGATAAGCTGTCGGAGCTTCAGGAAGAGCTGAACCAGATTAGCCAGGAGAAGCAGGATGCAATGACGCTTTTTGAAAATGAGACCAAACAGCTTTTAACTGATGAAGTGAACGACCGGCGGCTTGGCAGACTCGAGGAAATGAAGGAGGAGCTTGAGGCAAAGGAGGAGCAAATCACACTTTTGGATGAGGATATTCAAAATTCTTCGCTGGCGATTGCCAATAACTATGGAACCATTTTGGGCAAAGAATTTTGTACACCGGCAAAGGTGGCAGATTTGATTTCCCTGATGGAGGACGGAACGGCGGATACCGTTTCGGAGGCGATAGCGGCTTATAAGGGTGCCGGCAGATAAGCGTCGGTGAAATACCAGTATATGGCATTGCTGATACAGTCAGCCAGTGTCATAACCGTATGCAGTCTTGTGCTTTGCAGTAAAATAGAATTAGGGAAACCGGCTACGTTGACAATGCCTGTAATAGAGATATGTCCTATTGCAGGCAGTTTTTTATTGACGCCTTTTCCGGGGATTAGCGGGTTGCGGCTCAGGGTTGCGTAGCCGATATGCTCGGGAATTCCCAGGGAAGCGTCGATGGCAATGATGAAAGGGTCGTCATTGGCGTCATATATGGTCTGTATGGTCTCTTCCAGATTTAATGCGTGTACGGGCTGTTCGATTGTTCCGTAAACCGGAACCTCCGGAAGGACTTTCTTCAAATGTTCACCCACCAGCGGACCAAGACAGTCGCCGGTAGCGCGGTCTGTGCCGATACACAAAATGATAATATCCTCTTTGCAGGGGCAATTCTGCTCCAGTGTGTTGGAAATCTCTTTTTTTAATTCAATATCCGAGCCCTGCTCGAATGCATTGTAATAAAATGGGGTCATGATTAAGCCTCCATGTTTTGTATAGTGTAAAAGAGGAAAGGGTATCAGGCAAAGCGCTAAATGCTTTGTACGGTATTCCCTACTCTACTGTATGAAAAGTATGGTCATTTTGAGCCTGTTTTAGACAGGGAAAATAAAAAAGGGCTGACGGGGAAAATGAAGTTGTCGTTTTGTGGGGAAAAAAGAAGGAATATTCCTGATATTGCGGACATTTTAACGAGTTAGCGGACAATTTTAGACACGATAAGCATTTCTGTAGTGCTATGTTACATTAAGGATAGCATTGGCAGAAAACAAGTGGATAGAGTGTGCGATGAAAATAGGCAAAAATGGCATGGAAAGGAATGGGGAACATGATTGAAATCGTCTATGATAAAGAGAACCAAACGGAAGATAACATTTTTGCAGGAATTACGTTACCGAAGAATATCCGGCAAATCGGGGCACCGTCGGGTGACCGGAGAATATACATTGAAGATTATGTAATGACCTATTTGAACCAATTGGCAAATCCCAATTCTACTTTTGCAAGGGGAGCAATTTTGGTGGGAGAGGGAGTAAAGACGGAAATGGGAGAAGTAATCTTCATCAGTGGAGCGCTGGCAGCGCAAAATCTGGAATTGGATTTAGAGGAGTCTACCTTTGACGGGGAAACATGGAGTTATATTTACCAGGAGGTAAAGACGTATTTTCCCGATTTGGAGGTGGTGGGATGGTTTTTGTCACGGATGGGATTTTCCACGGCAGTCAATGATATGATTGTCAAGCTGCATATGGATAATTTCGCAGGCTCGGACAAGGTGCTTTATATTATGGATGCATTAGAGGGGGAGGATGCATTTTATCTGATGGAAGGAGAAGGACTTCGGCGGCAGAGCGGATATTACATATATTATGCCCGAAATGAGGCTATGCAGAATTTTATGATTGAGTCCAAGAGGGATGCTCAGCCGGAAACGGAAAATGAGGTGGAGCAAAAGGATGAAGCGGTGCTGCGAAACTACAGGAAAATTATGGAGGAACGGGCAAAAAATGCGAGGATAGAGAGAATGAACAGGCGGCTTTACGGTTTATGCTCGGCACTGGCAGTTGCCGTGCTGGCGCTGGGAATTGCGGTGTTCAGCAATTATCAGATGCTGGGGAAGATGGAAACCAGACTGATGGAAAACGGAATCATCGCTATGGAAAAGGAAAAAGGTACGTCTGCGGAAGATGATAAACAGACGGAAAGCCGGACACCGGAAACGAAAACCGCACGGGATGCGTCAAAAAAGAGTAATGAGGGAACGGCAGAGGCGGCGAAGGTGCAGGCGGCAGCAGCTAATCTTCCGCAATATTATACGGTTCAAAATGGGGATACATTGTCCTCCATCAGCTTTAAAATGTATAATTCTGTCGGTTATGTTGCGGAATTGATGGCGGCAAATGATTTGGCGGAGTCGGACGAGCTTCATGAGGGGGACCGCATCGTTATTCCCACCGTGCAATGAGTGCGAAATAAAGCTGGTGGCGCATTTGAAATTGTGCTATAATAAAAAGGATTTTACTAAGCGGTAAAAGGTAAATTTACAGAAGCAGCATAAGAAAAAGGTTGAGCGCATGAAGAAGAGAAAGAACAGACCGCATATGGGGGAAGAGCTGGAAAAGAAAAAAATTGCTTTTCCGGGGAAGAAGGAGAAAAATCTTCAGCCGGAGCCGGTAAACCATGAGGATGATGACAAAACGGAGCAAGGCGGGGAGGAAGGCCCGATGAAAAGGATGGGAAGGAGACTGATTTTTCTTCCGATACTGGTTCTTGCTATTTGGGGCGGATATACCGTTTTTTCGTGGACGGATTTT
The DNA here is from genome assembly GCA_023664535.1 of Bacteroidales bacterium. Classification (GTDB taxonomy): domain Bacteria; phylum Bacillota; class Clostridia; order Lachnospirales; family Lachnospiraceae; genus CAG-590. The sequence continues at coordinate 1,952 of JAMPFJ010000010.1, read as the reverse complement.
AACAGCTACGAGGTGGTGGAGGAGACGGGAATTACAAATTCTTCTCTGGTTGATTATATTCCTTACCAAAATTCCCTGTTAAAATTCAGCAAAGACGGCGCATTGTATATGGATGAAAAGGGAGAAGCCGTATGGAATGAAACCTTTGCAATGAAAATGCCGGCAGCGGATGTTTCCGGCGAATATGCGGCGATAGCGGATTTGAATGGAAATGATGTATACGTCTTTGATACGGCGGGAAAGGTCAGCAGTGCGACAATGCCCTACAAGGTATGTGATATTGCAGTGGCATCCCAGGGAGTGTTTGCCGTAATATTAGAGGGGGAGAAAGAAAATTATATCAATGTGTATGACAAAAACGGCGAAAAGATTTCGGAGAGGAAGACCACGATTGATAAAAGCGGTTATCCGATGGATATCGATTTGTCCGAAGACGGGGAGAAGCTGTTTTCCACGTATTTATATTTAGACGGGGTTGATGCAAAAAACGGATTGGCGGCATATAATTTCGGGGCGGTTGGGCAGAATGAAAATGCTGACCGGTTAATGGGCGGTTACCGGCTGGAGGATACCATTGTACCGAAAGTGGAATTTTTGGACAATAATACAATCTGTGCATTTGGCGACAATCAGATTATCATTTATTCCATGCGGCAAAAGCCGAGTGAAAAAGCGTCGATTAAGCTGGAAAAAGAAGTGCAGAGTGTGGTTTATACAGCGGAATATATCGGGATTGTTGTGCCGAATGAAGAAGAGGATAATGCGGAAGGACAGAAGGAGCCATATAAGTTAGAGCTGTATAATACCAGTGGGCGGAAACTCTTATCCCGAAAAATCGATTTCCGTTATGAAAATGTGAGAATGAGCGGAAACGAAATTATATTTACCGGGGGTACGGAATGCCGGATTTATACGGTGAAAGGAAAATTGAAGTTTTCCTATACTTTCTCCAAGAACGTTGTGGATATGATTCCTACAGGTTATGGCAGAAGATACATTATATTATATGATAATGGTTCGGAAGTGATTAAACTAAAACACGAAAGCGGAATGGAAAGTGGAATGAATTAAGAGGAAAATCATGAGTACAGTATGTATAATAATCGGAATCGTTTTTTTTATCTGTGTTCTGGCGGGCTGGGTGCAGGGGTTATTCCGTGTACTCGTTTCCGTGGCGGGAATTGTGGCAAGCATTTTTATCGCCGCTTATGCTGCGCCTCATCTCAGCGGATATTTGGAGGAACACACGGATATGGATGACCGGATGGCGGCATATATATCGGAGCAATTACAATTTTCTGAACCGGCGGAGGAGGCTTCCAAAGGAATCCAGGTAGCGGTAATTAAAGAGCTGCCCTTGCCGGAGGGAATGAAAGAGAACATTTTAAATAACAATAACTCGGAAATGTATGAGGCATTGAATGTAAACGGTGTTTATGATTATATTGCCAAAAGCATTGCCGTAGTCGTTTTGAATGCTGTAGTGTTTTTGAGCCTTATTCTGATATGCAGGATTTTTTTCTTCTTTTTAGGAAAGGGAATTAAAGGGTTTTCCGATTTGCCGATAGTAAGATGGATTGATAAGCTTGGAGGGGGATTTCTTGGAGCTGTCCGCGGAGTGATTTTAATTTGGGTTTTCTTTCTTATTTTATCTATTGCCAGCACGTCTGCATGGAGCCAGGAAATAGTGGCGCAAATCAGCCAGGTGGGAAGTCTCAAATTGTTATATGATAATAATCTTCTACTAGATATAGTGGGTGATTTGACAAGAGTTTTATTCCTCTGAAAATACTTAAAAATTATGTCAAAAAATTTGAAAAAAGGTGTTGACAAGGGTGTACCCTTGTGCTAATATTAACTTCGTTGCGGCGCTGAAAAATACAGCGCAGAGCAACAGGAACAATGAAAACTGAATGAAGATTAAACAACAAAACAACCCTGAAAATTCTATA